>NZ_JBBHKZ010000003.1:0-372846 GCF_037572315.1 Corynebacterium sp. H113
TTCCGAACCCGGAAGCTAAGTCTGCCTGCGCCGATGGTACTGCACTCGGGAGGGTGTGGGAGAGTAGGTCGCTGCCGGCATTGTTTTTGTGGGGGTCTGGTCCTTGTGGGCTGGGCCCCCTTTTTTTTTGTGTGCCCGCACTCGAACACACAAGCGAAGGCTGTAGTAGTGGCCTGCCTTGTTGGTGATTGCTGCCTGGTGGGTTAGCCGTGATAAGTGGTATGGCAGTATGTACCGTATGAATCAGCCGACTAGCACTACTGGCTTCACTCCGGTGACCACGGATGAAGGCAAGCTTCAGCAGCTCATTGAGTATCTTGAAGAGCATGTGCCCGCTTATCGTTTTATGTCGACTCCAGTGCCGTGGCAGGGCAGTGAAGACGAAGTTCGTGTAGCGCGAGCGGAAGCGAATACTCGAGCCGCTCGTTTGCCGGACGCTATTGTTCACGCGTCAATGCTGGTTCTTGGTGCTGGAGTGAACCACACGCTGCCCTTCGTCGCATTCGCAGACCCCGCGAGCCTCGTTTTCGACGAGACGACGATCGCAGGAGTTCCGGTGACGGTGTATGTCCCCACAGCTGCTACTGGGGCGGTCGTGGTTGCTGCACATGGTGGTGCTTGGTGGATGGGTAATGGCGTGCTCAGGGAGAATTCTTTTGGCCCTGACTGCGCTGCACTCGCAGAACGTTCCGGTGCGGTGGTCGTCGATGTTGACTACCGTTTGGCTCCTGAACATCCGATGCCAGCGGCCGCAGAAGACGTCAGTGCGGTAGTAAATGAACTGCGCAATGCTGCCTCTGGCTCAGCAGAGTTCCCAGCTGTCTTCCCTGAGGAAGTTCGGGTTCGGACCAACTTGGACGACATCGTCCTTTGGGGTGTGTCTTCTGGCGGGCATACGTGTGTCCGAGCACTTGATTTCATTACGGGCGAGTTGCCGGTCCTTGCGCTCACAGCGCCAGCGTTGGATCTCACTGGCTACTCAGAGGAGCTGTTGACTGCTGTTTTTGGCACTACCGACGCTATCGATCCAACTGTGTCGCCCGTACGACGCACTATCCCGCAGGGACTTCAGGTATTGGTACAGCTCGGCAGCAAGGACGATACTGTCCGTGGTGGTGCCGAGTTCGCTGAGTTGGTCAATGCACATGGCGGTAGTGCGATGGTCAAGACATACCTGGCAACTCATCTAGTCGCTGTACCGGCGGTCCAGCGTGATCGCATCACAGATCTTGCGCGCTTCATTGTGAAGGTTACGCAGACAGAGCGGGAGCTTCCCGACGTCGCGGTAGGCGATTACGACAAAGAAGCGATCGACAAGGCCAATGAAGATTCGTGGGACTGGTCCCAGCAGGCTGGTCGCTACTCCAACTAATCCGGGAGACTGCTAGTCAATAATTAGTAGATCGTGCTTCGTCGCGCGGATATCTGGAACGCGGTCGAGATTGTTCTGCAGCAGCATCCAGTCGGCGTGTGCGATAGTTCGTTCAGCTTCCCGCACAACCTTGGTGTCGCGTGTGCCCCAAGCGATTGGCACGGGCGTGACCTGGTCAAATGAAGCCGAATTCTCCTGGTGATTGCCGCCTACAGCCACCGCTGGCACTCGAGCCCCACGACGACGCGGAACGCCTGAAACTTTCGTGACAGTCCTTAGGGTCAGTGCTCGCTGCGGAGTTCCCCAATTCTGATCCTTGCGCGTATCGACGAGCGCCATGAGCGTCATCGTCCGTGGCTCAACTTCTGCGATCACAGCAGGGCATAGTGGCGACTCGTCGTAAAGCTGTTGAGGTGCGGTGACTGCGGAGCCGAGCTTGACTGATACGAAGAGGTAGAAGACACCGACGACGATCAGGAAGATGGCGAGGTACAGGGTCCATCCGGCACTGCCGAGCCACAACAGCACTCCGGCTGCAATGAGGAGTAGTACCGAAAAGACGATGCCCGAAGTTTTGAGTCGACGGCCGTCGCGGTAGTACTCGTTGTTTTCCTTGTTGTGGTTTTCATCAACGGGAAAAGTAAAGCTCATTGTGCTGAGTGTCCTTGGTAGGTCAGTGCTGATAGTTCGACGTCTAAGAGAGTTCGTCGCCGGGAAGCGTGGGGCCAAGCAGCTCGTCGGCATCGACGATGCGATATGCGTAGCCCTGCTCTGCGAGGAAACGCTGCCTGTGTGCCGCATATTCAGTATCCAGGGTATCCCGCGTCACCACTGAATAGAAGATTGCGCCACCGCCGTCGGCCTTCGGCCGGAGCAACCGTCCGAGGCGCTGTGCTTCCTCCTGGCGAGAGCCGAAGGTTCCAGACACCTGGACTGCGACGGATGCTTCAGGAAGGTCGATGGAGAAATTTGCGACCTTACTGACGACGAGAGTTGTTAATTCTCCACTGCGGAACTGATTGAAAAGCTTCTCGCGCGTGGCGTTGGGAGTCTTGCCATCGATGACCGGTGCGTTTAGTGCTTCGCCGAGTTCTTCAAGTTGGTCAAGGTACGCGCCAATGACAAGTGTGGGTTCGCCCTTGTGGCGCTCCAAGATCTTCGTGACCACGGGGATCTTCGTCGGTGTGGTGGCAGCCAGGCGGTACTTGTCATTTGCTTCGGCGACGGCGTAGACCATGCGCTCGGCCTCTGTTGCAGTGACGCGGACTTCGATGCAATCGGCGGGAGCGATCCAGCCTTGGGCTTCGATGTCTTTCCACGGAGCGTCGTAACGCTTTGGCCCGATTAGGCTGAAGACGTCGCCTTCGCGGCCGTCCTCGCGAACCAAGGTGGCGGTCAGACCGAGGCGTCGACGCGACTGCAGATCTGCGCTCATGCGGAAAACTGGGGCAGGGAGAAGGTGGACTTCGTCGTAGATGATGAGGCCCCAGTCGCGGGAATCGAAAAGTTCGAGGGCACGGAACTCGCCCTTGGTTTTGCGCGTGACCACTTGGTAGGTCGCGATGGTGACCGGACGGATTTCCTTGCGTTCGCCCGAGTACTCGCCGATTTCGTCTTCGCTTAGCGACGTACGCTTGAGCAGCTCATCGCGCCACTGACGTCCAGCGACAGTATTAGTGACCAGGATCAGCGTCGTGCGCTGTGCATCGACCATGGCAGCAGCGCCGACGATGGTTTTGCCCGCACCACAGGGCAAGACAACGACACCAGAGCCACCTTCCCGGAAGGAATCCGCTGCGTGACGCTGGTAGTCGCGGAGCTCCCACACGTCACCGTTGCCGTCCCACGAGATGGAGTGTGCCTCGCCGTCGACGTATCCGGCGGTGTCGCGGGCTGGCCAGCCAACCTTCAGCAGTTCCTGCTTGATGCGTCCTCGTTCGGAAGGGTGGACGGTCCACGTATCGTCGTCGATCTGCTCGCCGAGCATCGGGCGAATTTTCTTGTGACGAGTCACTTCAGTCAGCACGGCAGGATCCGTCGACTCCAGCACAAGGCCGTGAGCCGGATGCTTGAGCAAGGTCAAGCGTCCGTAGCGGTCCATGGTTTCTGCGACGTCGACAAGTAGAGGCTGCGGAACCGGGAACCTGGAGTAGGTTTCGAGCACATCGACGACTTGCTCCGCATCGTGACCAGCAGCGCGGGCGTTCCACAGCGCCAGCGGTGTGATTCGGTAAGTGTGGATGTGCTCGGGAGCGCGCTCCAGTTCAGCGAACGGCGCAAGCGCGGCACGGGCAGCCTCGGCTTCAGCGTGATCGATTTCCAGCAGGACAGTCTTGTCCGATTGCACAATGAGTGGACCAGTGCCGAAAGCCATAAGCCACCAAACCTCTCTAATAGAGCCAAAACTCCATTATGGCCTGCTTCGGGCTAATCGTCTAACACGACTTCTGTTACTCGGTGCAGCAGGAAGCGTAAAACTTGGCCGGTTGCCGGATCGATCGCGTCGACTTGCCCACCGGATACGGTAGCGGGGCGCACTTTACGACGTCCCTTGTGCCCATTTCGATCCACGTAACCGATAGTGACATCACGGCCAGCTCGGCATGCTCGCTGCAGAAGCGAAAGGGCAGCGGCGCCGCTTGCAGGATCGTCGTCCATGTCGATCCGAGTGGATGGATCACTATCTTTCGCTCGGTCGCCCGCTCGCATTGATTCGAGAGCTTGGCTGATACGACCGGCGTCGGTAACTGTTTCTGGTCGTGCTGCGGGACGTCGAGGGGCATCTGACGTGCGGAAAGGTTCCGGCGACAAGTCTAGTGCTGCGCCAAGAGCGTCTTCGGCGGTGGCGGAATGCCCCGCATCGCGAAGTGCATTCATGACTTGAACGAGCGGCGCTTGCGAGACTGCAACAGTATCTGCAATGAGTCGTAGACCAAATTGCGTGGCGACGGGTGTCGACATGATGTTGGCGAGCACAGCTGGGTCATCACACCGTATATAACTGGCTGCAGGGCCACCGCGAACGAGGCCGTGTCGGCGCGCAACGTCATCGATCAAATAGGTGATGGATTGGGGCACATCGCTGAGCGAGCGTTGCGCCAGGAAATCCTGGATATCGCGGGCTGCCACTCCGGAATCTAGCGCTCTGCGAACGGAGGTTTCGGTCACTCTGTAGACGCTGGCAAGTCCCGGAGATTCCAAATCAGCGAAGGACTCAAGCATGGTGGCAAGAGCGGGTGCTGCGGGTCCTGGTACCAAAATGGTGAGATCTGCCTGCGCCATGATGCTCTCGGTCGGCGCCGGTAACAATGGGGCTAGTGTGTCCGCAACATCATCAGCTGAACTACCTACAGCGACCCGACCTGCCGAAGTCACCGCAACGGCATCTCCTTGCACGACAACGAGGCCAAGGGCTGCTAGGTCGTCGAGGGCAGCGTCGAGAAGCTCGGTCGCTGTGCGTGCTGCCAGAATCGGACGTTGGGTGGCAAAGACCGTTCGGAAGTCAGCGACGGCTGAACTCGGTGCTGTGCCGTCAATGGCTGGGCATGCCTGAACGAGCACATCGAGGATTGCGTGGCGCAGTGGTGGCAGCGTTGATAAGCGTGCGTGGGCTGACAACAGCGCAATTTTCTTACCATCGGGACCCGGGGTACCAACGAGCCATGGGGCGAAATCGTGGCGCAACCACGCCTGAATGAGCAGTGCCCACCGCTGCGCAGCTGTCGCTTCGAAGAACTCATCGGTAGCTGCCATAGGAGTGAAGTAGTCGCCACCAGTGTCATTGGGTGGCAGCGGATGAGGCGTGCCGACGGTGGCCAATAAAGCAGCCTCCGCGTAGGACATGGCGCGGGAGAGCTCTGCTTCCGAACAACCAATATCGGATAGGAGGCTGCGATGCTCGCGAACCCCGATCACTCCGTCTTTCAGCGTTGGCGACGGATCATGGCTGAGCCGAGTCAATAGGTCTGCTGTTATGCGCAACAACTCGAGAACGTTACCGGCAGCTCGGCCATCGATATCGCGAATCGGAGTTGTGTCGGGCGTACTCGGGCGCAGAATGACGGGCACATCGGGGATCGCAGCACCACGCATGACTGCTCGCACACGAGAAGGCAGCCGAACAGTTGACGAGTCGACGCGTTCTAACAATCCGTTCGCAATGAGTCGAGGTACCGGCAACGACGGATCCGCATCGGGGTCGGCATCTTTGGTGGTACCGAGTCCGCCAGCTTCGGCCAGCGTGGTGAGGAGTCGAGATTGCTTGGTGTCGACGTCGTCAAGTAGAGCCCGAATAGTGGCGACCGAAGGCGCACCTGGAGTGGGTAGAATCGACCACCCTGGTGGTAGCGAACTGGAAATCTCGTCGACCAGCATCAACTGGTCTTCGAAGGGGAGTGGCTTCTTTCGCGAGGACTTTCCGACAAACGTGCCACCACCACCTGGTCCATTGCCGTAGACAACACCGAGCTGACGAAGCTCGTCTGCAGCAGCCCTGATATGGGTCGCGGTAGGTCGCTGGTTACGATCGATCTTGGCCTTTTCTAAGGAGTCGCCGATGTTCTCGATGATTGTAGACATCGCGACGGGGTCGAGTTCAGCGCCGGCGCTTGCTGCTGCTTCAATGACCGCGAGCTGCAGTGCCGTAAGTTCGGGCAACATGCGCATGATGGACGCACGAAGCTGTAGCCGAGCAGCAAGGACATCCGTGGAACGCGGAGGCGGGGAGACCGCATCCGGTCGCTTATGCAGCAACTCAATGAGGAATCGATCGGGGCGATCTTCCAACCATTGGCGGAATTGAGGGAAGGGGGTGATTTCGGTCATGACAACCCCCACCTTAGTGAGTAGAAAACGTGACTGTGCGTCGACTTTCTGAGAGAATCAAATCTATGGCTAACGTTCAGAAGAAAAACCAGTACGTCGATGCAGGCTGGCCACAGGATCTCGAGCCTGGACAGCATGCGGTTACAGAGCTCATTGCAAAGCACGCTGGTGCGGACTCTCCATTTGGCTCCATTGAGTTCCCAGTTCCTGCAGAGGATCTGCATTACGTGCACCCAACCACGATTATTAACAAGTAGTCGCTGACGTCACGTTAGCGCTTTAGTGTGCTGATGACCGCGCATGTCCTGGTGGGCGTGCGCGGCTTTCGCCTTTCCAAAACCGATCTATAATTGATCGCATCGGCCTGAATGGCGCCAGCTGGACTGCGCTAGCTGGTTGGCGCAAACAAGAAACCGCCCTGCACTCCATTGTTGGAGTAGGGCGGCTTCTTTGTAGGTATTCGTCAGTGCAACACTGGCGACCTTCCAAACTTAGAAAGGCAAGCCTGGGATAGCTGGCATTGCTGGAACCTGTGGGGTGTCGAAGCCCATTGCAGGCAGCTGAGGCATTGCTGGCATTGCTGGAACCTGTGGGGTGCCACCGTAGCCGTTGATTGCGATGTTGAAGAAGTTGGTGATCTCGGCTGGAACTGGCATACCAGCTGCGTTTGCAACGCCCTGGACCTCGTTCATGATCGCCTGCAGGTCGCCAGCGGTAGCTGCGCGGGACATACGATCAATGACACGCTGGATCGAAGCCGGGTCGGTCAGGTTGATGCCAGCAGCTGCGTTATTGGGACCAGTAGATGGGGTAACGCCGTTGACTGGCTTTGGACGCTCGGTTGGGCCGGAAGAGAGGCCGAGACGCTGGGAGCAAGCAGGCCATGCGTTCCAACCCTGGGACGCTAGAACCTTTTCAGCAACCCAGATCTGCTGATCCTTGGTTGCACGGTCAGCGGTTGGAGCGAACTCGCCACCGCCGAAGCCGGTCCAGGTGCTTGGGCTGAACTGCAGGCCACCGTAGTAGCCGTTGCCGTTGTTGATGTGCCAGTTGCCACCGGACTCGCACTCGGCCAGGCGCTCCCAGTCGGAGTAAGGAGCAGCGGATGCTGCTGGTGCGAATGCAGCGGCGCCGAAGCCAACTGCGAGGCCTGCGATGGCGACCTTTGCTGCGGTGTTCTTGGTGTTGCGAGCCATGATGGAATGTCCCTCTCGTTGTACTTTTGGTGTCGCCGTCGGGGTTAGCTGTCGGATTCGGGCGGAAGGATTGCCCGGCGGACGGATGTCCGGCCTCACCCCAAGGATGCAAGCGCAATATGAGTTCAACGATGTGCTTGTCCAACAAAAGCCACAGGCGAGCTGTTGCTTTGTGGTTTCCCCGACCCCGTTCTTCGATCAGGATGTCCCTGTGAAATTGTGTGGCGTAGCAGTGTGTTTAGTGTCGCCCAGAACGGGGTTTGGCGAAATGCGACCACGCTGCCATGCGCTTCGTAACAGCACGGTAGCGGTTTGTAACGGAATAGTCACGCTAAATCGCCGAGAGAAGATTTATTATTAAAAGTGATAACATTGGCCGAACTTCCTATAATCCCAGGGTGAATCCGCAGATGAAAGCAGAGTGGCACATGTGAATTACCCCTAAAGTGGTGAAGTTCACGTTATAAAGTCGTTATCAGTCCGTGAGTTCCCGAATTCCCAATGGTTCTTCAGTGTCTGGTCAGTGGCGAGGCCGTCGAAAAGTGTTTATCTAAACGGATGCTGTACACTTGTATTCTTTAACAATTATCAATTGTCGCTCGTGACCAGGCGCGAACAGTCGGCTAGTACTAGAAACTATTGCTAGTGCCGATGGCTCCATTGAAAGTGCGCGACAATCGAGTGATGAAGAAAGGTGATGTCACGTGCCGATCGGCAAAATGAAGTGGTACGACAAAGACCGTGGCTTCGGCTTTGTTTCAAATCCAGATGGCGAAGACGTGTACGTCGGCCATGCGGTCTTGCCGGAGGGTGTAGAAGAGCTCCACCAAGGCCAGCGTATCGAGTACGACTACGCAGATGGTCGGCCAGGCCCGCAGGCATTGCGCATCAGCGTTCTCTCCGAGCCACAGCGTCGCGGTGGACGTGGGCGAGGAGGTCAGGGCGGCCGAGGTCAAGGTGCCCGCAAGCCAGTGAAGCGACACAGCCCGAGCGAGCTCAATGGAATGATTTCGGACATGATTTCGATGCTGGAAAACACAGTCCAGCATGATTTGAAGTCAGGGCGCTACCCGGATCGTAAGCACGGCCATCAGGTTGCAGAAGTCCTGCGCGCAGTGGCGCGGGAGCTTGATGCATAAACTCTGAAGGACCCTGAGGTCCTTGAGATCTGTTTAGTCCGAGCTAGCAGTTATTGGCACGCAATTGCTTTGCCGCTACATTGCCGCCGAGTCGTTGACGATTGACCACGTAATTCCGTAGGTCGTCTCTTCGCCGGCGGCATTTTTGCCAACGACAGCAGTAGAAACTTCAACAACACCAAGTGGCGTGCGTTCGCCATTGACAGAGGTAGAGCCAGCGATAGTCTCGTTCATGGCCTCGCCAGGTTCCTTCACGGACTCGGAGTTCACAGACTCATCCGAGAAAAATCGCTGTACAGTCCACTTACCTGAACCGACCTCTTTGCCCACATTCAGTTCGCCTGTTTCTTCCAAGCCCAACTTGATGTGCGCGGCATTTGCTTCGGTGACGGTACACGCATCCTGTTCGAATAGGTCGCACACACGGTATGGTTTGACGACGACGTCCTCGTCGCCCTTCTTCCATTCGATGGTGAGAGCGTTCGGGTCTTCAATAGCGCGATCACTGAATTTGTCGACAGCGATGACGATGACAGTAATGATCAATCCGACACCAAGGATAAGCCCAATCAGCTGGAGGGCTTTCTTCCTGTTCTTACGTGCCATCGTGGATGCTCCTTGAAGATTGCTTGCGTGTTCGCTGTACCCTACCCGGGGCAGGTCTCTAGGTGAGCTTAGCGCTTCTGCCGGGGAACGAATTCCACCTGGTACAACGTTGGCCAATACTTGCCGGTTACAAGAAAAGTTCCGGTGCCCCGGTAGGCGGCGATGCCGTTCAGCACGTCGGCTCGTGCGCGTGCTTCGGTAGGTAGCTGGTTAACCAGTTCCGTCGCATCAGCTTCACCGGTGACGTGCCCGGTTGCAGGGTCAATCCGCAGAATCGTGTTCGTCTGCCAGACATTCGCCCATACCTCTGGCCCACGAGAACCCTGGACACATTCCAACTCGTTCAATGCAGTGGCCGGAGTTTCTCCATTGGTGACATCAACTCCACCGGTGACACCGAACGTGTCAGGATCGCGGAATTGTAGATGGCCACTCCCATCAGACATCACCAATTTGTCTTGGAATGCACAGATGCCCCAGCCTTCGCCGTCGTAACGCACGCGACGCTGTTCTTGCAACGTTGCGACATCCCGTGCAATAGCGACATTCTCGCGCCAGGTCAATTGCCAGACAGTGTCATCGGCAATCGTGATGCCCTCGCCAAATAACCCTGGTTCGAGCTTGTGTTGCTCCGACTTCGTGCCGGGCGTTGCGCCATTGCTCGGCCAATTCTTAACGCGGTAGATCTCGGATTCGTTATACATGCCCGTACCAACGACGAGGTTGAAATCCTTGTCCAGCTCCAGCCCCTGCGTAAAAGCACGCGGGTCCGAAGGATGCTTTGCGACGATTCGGACATCAAATTGAGTTGGTTGACCAGGCAACGGGTCGTCGGCAGCTGAGGAGTCGTCAGCATCACCGCAACTTGTCATCGCTGTCGTACTTGTGGCAAGAGCCAGACAAGCGAACAGGGTGCGCTTGTTGACGCGAAAATGGCTTGACATGCCTGCAGGAGCGACCAACGTCTGGAGGTTCATCCCTATCACTCTAGGATGGCAGTGTGACTGACAATCGACGACGTTCACAGAATCGGCAACGCCGCGATGGTGCTGCAGGCGGGCGAGTAGTAGCCGGCAAGGCCATGGAAGTAGCTCGCGAGGCTATTGAAGACCTCGGCGAAGGCCCCGCAGGCGAGCACGTAGGCGTGGCTATGACGTCTCCTGGCGTCGCGGTGCACCGTTTCCAACCGAATCTTCCTGGGTACCGGGGTTGGGAATGGCACGTCGTGGTGGCCGTGGCTGAGGGGTCGAAGTACATCACCGTCAGTGAAGTTGCGTTGGTTCCCGGTGACACTGCGCTGCAGGCACCGGAGTGGATTCCGTATGAGGATCGCATTCGGCCGGGAGACTTAGGACCCCGTGATCTCATGCCACCAGCACCTGACGACGAGCGGTTGACCCCAGGCGAACCAAATGTTCGCGAGCTTACCGAGCAGGGCAAGAGAGCTGCCGATGCTCGCTGGAAGTCCGGGGAAACTGGACCTCATAGCGAATTCGCAGTCAATTCGCTCCTAAATTGTGGCTCCTGTGCATTCCATATTCCGTTGTCCGGAACACTAGGCCGGGATTGGGGCGTATGCGTGAACGAGTGGGCTTTCGACGGTTCTGTTGTCCATCATGGTCACGGCTGTGGTGCGCATTCCGCCACACCTGAAGTCGTTGGCCACGGCGTGCCAGATAAGCAGGCATTCGATGATCAAGAGATTGTCGAACGGACGGAACTCAATTAAAAGGCTGAATATATCGACTCGGCACGCCTCCGCCACCGGCTAAGTTTTGCTCTACCCCGGGTATGGGCTGCAAAATTGGTAATGCACGGCTTTCCCGTCACTCGATTCACTTTTGTCGAGTGCATCGCGGAAGCCCGATTTGCTCGCCTGTAGGGAGAAAAATATGAGCCGAGATTCTGTTCCAGAATCACAACAAGCACCAGCCACTGCGGTGGCTGACACTGCACAGAAAGATCAATCTTCCGTCAGTGCGGTCGATCGATTTTTCAAGATCACAGAGCGTGGATCGTCTGTAGTCACCGAGGTCCGTGGCGGCGTCGTCACGTTCTTCGCAATGGCGTACATCATCCTGCTGAACCCGATCATTCTTGGCAATATCGCAGACCATACGGGCGCGACCCTGGGGATGTCCCGCGTTGCAGCGGTCACTGCGTTCGCCGCCGGTGTTCTCACCATTGCCTTTGGTGTTTTTGCTCGTTACCCGTTCGGTATTGCTGCTGGTCTTGGCATCAATACCTTGGTTGCCGTGACCTTTGTTGCCAACGAAGGATTGTCGTGGCCTGAAGCCATGGGCCTCGTGGTGCTCGACGGCATCATCATTGTTGCGTTGGCCGTTTCCGGTTTCCGAACTGCAGTGTTCAACGCCATTCCACCTTCAATGAAGGCAGCTCTTACTGTCGGCATTGGCATGTTCATTGCCATGATCGGACTTGTCGACGGCGGACTGGTACGCCGCATCCCCGATGCAGCGCAGACTACTGTTCCAGTACAGCTCGGCATTGACGGGCAGATTGCCTCCTGGCCAACGGCCGTCTTCGTGCTCGGCATTTTGATCTGTGGCGCTCTGGTCGTCCTTCGTGTTCCTGGTGGCTTGTTCATCGGCATTGTCGTGAACACGATCATTGCGCTGATTGTGGAAGCCATTGTGAAGGCTGGCCCGTCAATGGTGGACGGTAAGCCATCGCCAACTGGCTGGAACTTGGCTGTGCCGACTACCCCGGACGGAGTAGGCGGGCTCCCGGATCTCTCGCTCATTGGCAAGTTTGATCTCTTTGGCGCTTTCATCAACGTCGGCGTCATCGGTGCGACGATGCTGCTATTCACCCTCGTCCTGGCGAACTTCTTCGATGCTATGGGCACGATGACCGGCCTGGGCAAGCAAGCTGGTTTGGCGGACGAGAACGGCGTTTTGCCGGATATGAAGCGCGCTCTTGTTGTCGAAGGCTTTGGTGCGGTAGTCGGTGGTGCTGTGTCCGGTTCGTCAAACACGGTTTACGTTGACTCCGCAGCGGGTATTGCTGACGGTGCCCGTACCGGCCTCGCCAACATTGTCACTGGCGTGCTGTTCCTGCTGGCTATGTTCTTCACACCGCTGTACGAGATCGTTCCTATCGAAGCTGCTGCGCCAGTTCTCGTTATCGTTGGCGCGATGATGATGGCTCAGATTAAGGACATCGACCTCAATCGCTTTGACATCGCGCTGCCAGCATTCCTGACGATCGTCGTCATGCCATTCACGTACTCCATCGCTAATGGTATCGGCGTTGGCTTCATTACCTACGCAGTGATGGCTATGTTCTCTGGCCGTGCGAAGCAAGTACACCCACTGATGTGGGTCGTTGCATTGCTGTTTGTTGTGTACTTCGTTGCCGATCCGATTATGAATCTGCTTGGCGCATAGTATTTCGGTATGACCGAAACCTTCCGCTTCACCCAGATTCCCGAAGCTTCCGATCCTCGTTTGGATGACATTCGAAATCTGAATCACTCTGACTCCCGCCCGGACCTTCCCGGCGGGAAGGGGTTGGTGATTGCGGAAGGTTTTCTTGTTGTGCCACGCCTCATCGAATCCCGATTCCCTCTCCGCGCGATTTTTGGCACCGCGCCAAAGCTTCAGAAGCTTTACGACGAACTCAGTTCGCAACAACTCACCATTGCTACGACGGTGCCGTGGTACGAGATCACCAGGCAGACGATGGCGGAGGCAGCGGGCTTCGACATGCATCGCGGACTGCTGGCTACCGCTGACCGCGCACCAGAAATGACGGTCGCGGAGGTGGTTAATGACGCCCGAACACTGTTGGTACTGGAAGGCGTCGGTGACCACGAAAACATCGGGTCTCTGTTCCGCAATGCCGCAGGCATGGGCGTCGATGGTGTGTTGTTTGGTGCAGCCTGTGCGGATCCGCTGTATCGGCGAAGCGTACGGGTATCCATGGGGCACGTCTTGCGCACTCCGTTTGCCACGCTTCCTGGTCGTACGACAACATGGCAGCACAGCCTCGACGGCTTGAAGGACGAAGGTTTTCGCGTAGTGTCCATGACTCCGGGCGATGGTGCAGTGCCGCTGTGGCAGGCCATGGAGGCAGAAAAAGTTGCCATTTTGGTTGGCGCTGAAGGACCTGGGCTCACGGAGCACGCCATGCGTGCCACTGATGTCCGCGCCCGTATCCCCATGCAGCCAGGTACAGATAGCCTCAACGTCGCTACAGCCGCTGCTATCGCCTTTTACGAGCGCCTTCGGGTCGTCGAAAGTAGCTAACGCTTAGCGACGGTTACGTCGCTGCAGCAGTCCCCAGGCCTTGGCCGAGAGTGTCTTGACTCCGTGAATAGCATTGACACCTAAACGCGCCGTGTCACGACCTAACCGGGAGAATCCGCGAGTGACAATTTCCGGCGCATTTCGATCATCGACGAGGTCGTGGACTTCGTAGTCGTCGTAATCCGTGACATCGTCTGGCTGCTGCGGGGTCCTAGCGTTCACGCGTGCTCGCCGGGGTGGGGGAGGCGGGATGTCCTTCACCTTGCGGCCATCGACTGCGAATGCACTGACCGGGATATCCGGTGCCTGGGCGGTGGGGTCGAAGCCCAGCCATGATGAAATGACAGCTTGTGCCATGTCGATTGGTGCGAATGGCAAGCGCACGCCTCGATCAATGTCGAACTCCGGCGATTGCAGATACGCCTCGTCTTGCGGGGTTCGTCGGCCTGCCCAAAAGTCACCCTCGACTGGATCGGGCAAGCCTTCGTCTTCGACAATTTTGTACGGTGTCGCGGAGAAAGCACGCTTCAGCACGCCTGCTCGCCAATGTGCGAACGCGCCGAAACCAGAAACCGGGTCTTCTGCGGTGACAAACACGTCTGTCGCAGCTATGCCACGCAGGTAGCGCTGTGGGAGGTCGGAGATCTTCGCGACGTCGTCAAGTACGGTTTGAACTACTGCAAGCCCGTCGAAACCCCCGATATAAAACTCATGCGGGCCGGCATGTGCGGACCGGTTCAGCGGGAAATCGCCGATCGGGGTCAGCGTGATGCGAGGATCGAGCAGAGCTAGGTATTTGCGACCGAAACCACGGTCGTGACCAGGCTCAGCGTTCAACACCGCTAGAGGGTCAGCGGAGCTGACAAACCACAGAGTCACCACGAGAGGGCGCATTTTCGTGGAAGCTCCTACTTCTTAGGTTCTTTAGGTCGAACGCCCAGAAGAACATCTTCCCAGGACGGCATGACCGTCTTACGACGACGCTTCGGGTGCTCTCCTTCATCTGGATGCTGGAGGAAGCTATCGAGATCGTCGTCATCGTTCGAATCGGCGTGGCCCTGTGCAGACTGAGCAGCATCGCCGAATCGAGTCTGGGCGGTATTGCTAGACGGGATGTGGGTTGGTTCGCCATCACGGTCAGCGCTCTTGTCGCCGGCTGGGTCGGTGTCATTGGCGACCGGACGAATCCACGTGCTTGGCAGACGCTGCGGAGATGACAGATTGTCCTGTCCAACCGCACTATTCTGACGACGTGTGAAGTCAGGATCCACCAGCTCAGCAGCTAGCTCGTTGCGAGAAACCGTCAGTGCGTGTGAACCATCCGCCTGGTAGCTCCACTCTGCGAGATTCTCCGTGTGCCCGACATTCCAGGCGACCGAGACGATCCACTGTCCGGTCGGATCGCGACGTGCATCCCACTTCGCATCGGACAATTCTTGTCCTCGAGCAGCAAAAGCCGTCGCCAAGATCTCCCACAGCGTGAGTTTCGCCGGTCCATCCGAACGACGAGGACGAGACTGCTTGCCTAGTTCCGCGATACGGGCACGCTCCGCCAGCACAGGGTGCGCAAAAGGCTCGATCTTCTTTGCAGCCATGCCACTGAACTCGACGAGTTCCTCAACGGTTGCGCCGCCACGAATACGTTCCTGAATCTCACGTGGACGCAAAATTACGCGTGGTTCTGGCGCTCGAGGCGGCAATGGCTTTGCGACGGGAGCCTTCGGTGCAGCAGCCTCAACTGTGGCTTCATTATCCGAGTCATCGTCAGCTGCGGTATTGGTATCTGTCGCCACGTCTCCCACAGGGCTGTCTGCTTCAGGTTCTGCCTCTGCGACGGCATCGTGGCCGGCAGTTGCATCGCTTGCATCTGTTGCGTCGGTTGCGTCAGCATCGAGGAATGCTTGAGCGCTATCTTCGGCGGACTTGACCTCAGGAGTTACCGAGTTGGCCGAGTCTGCATTTTCAGCAACGGTGTTGGCGAGGGTGGCACGGAGGTCGTCGGTAAGTGGAAGCCGGAACTGTTCAGTTCCGTCACCGTCAACAGGGGTGAGAATCAACTCCCCGGACTCACCGCCGTCCTTGACGAGCTTGAGCTCCCGCATGCGAAAACCTCCTACAGGAATGGCGGACATTAATACCTTCATGCTAAACGACAACACCCCCAGCACGCGTACATCTTGACAATGTGGCGTGTGTGGGGGTGTGGAGACGGAAAAGTCGTGGAAAAGACCTAACTGTTTCTACTTAGCTGCGTGGCCGTTGTCCAGAATCCAGTCGATCGCGCCGGTCAGCTTCTGGATGTCAGATGGCTCGATTGCTGGGAACATGCCGATACGCAGCTGGTTGCGACCCAGCTTGCGGTACGGCTCGGTGTCGAGGATGCCGTTAGCGCGCAAGATCTTCGCGATAACTGCAGCGTCGATGTCATCGTTGAAGTCGATGGTGCCGACGACGAGGGAACGCTTGGCAGCATCTGCGACGAATGGAGTAGCCTCAGCGCGCTGTTCAGCCCACGTGTACAGAGTCGACGAAGACTCCGTGGTGCGTGCCACCATGCCATCGAGGCCACCATTCTCGTTCATCCACTTGACCTGGTTAGCCAGCATCAGCATCGTGCCGACGGCTGGAGTGTTGTAAGTCTGGTTCTTGCGAGAATTGTCGACTGCGGTCTGCAAGTTCAGGAATGCAGGGATGAAGCGGTCAGACGAATTGATCTTCTCAATGCGCTCGATAGCTGCTGGAGACATCGCTGCCAACCAGATGCCACCGTCGGAGGCAAAGCACTTCTGCGGCGAGAAGTAGTAAACGTCAGCCTGCGACATATCGACTGGAAGGCCACCTGCGCCGGAGGTTGCGTCGATAGCTACGAGCTGACCGTCCGAACCCTCTGGGCGAGTAACTGGAACCATTGCGCCAGTCGACGTCTCGTTGTGAGCCCAGCCAATGAGGTCTACGCCCTCTTCGCCAGCGACTACTGCTGGAGCGTCGCCTGGCTCGCCTGAAATAACCTGTGGTGCATCAAGCCAAGGAGCCTGGCTGGCGGCCTTAGCGAACTTCGAGGAGAACTCGCCATAAGAAAGGTGTGCGGACTTCTTTTCGATCAGGCCAAAGGTTGCTGCATCCCAGAATGCCGTAGCGCCACCGAGGGAGAGCACGATCTCGTATCCCTCTGGGAGCTGAAATAGCTCGGAAAGACCCTCGCGTACTTCGCCCACAACGTTCTTTACAGCTAGCTGACGGTGGGACGTACCCATGACGGAAATGCCGCCGTCGACGACGGCCTGGATCTGAGGAGCGCGAACCTTAGAAGGACCGCAACCAAAGCGTCCATCAGAAGGGATGAATTCTTCGGGGAGAGCAGGGAACTGATCGCTCATGAGGTGCAACCTTTCGGTGGAAAGCAGTTGACTCCGACTTTAACCCCCCTCGTTTCAGGTTGGTCAGCAGGGTTCCTTTAACGATTCCCCCCGCTTCTCCCCCGTTTTTTCATGTTTGCAACGTTTTGTTGTGAGTTAGCTCATTTTGTGAAGTTTGCAAATCTTGGCCGTTTCTTAAAATGTCCAGGGGAAAGTAGCGGATTTGAAGGGGGATCCTGTGGGTCGACTGGGGGAGGAGACCGAAAATGGGTGAATTAATCACAATTTTTCAAATATGTTTGTTTCTGAACAGTTGGCAATCTGGGGCACGTCCAAAAAGTTGCGATATCCGGGGAAAATAACAATGTTGACCGGCGGTTGAGGCGTGGATAGGGTGGGGGTTGGACCTGGTTTTCCTTAGTGTGACGCGTCGCATTTTCGGTGCGATTTGGGGGTGGGGGTGTTGCGCCCCTCACACTCTTTGCTAGAGTGTGCCCTAATCCACTGCTGTCGGTTGAGATGTTCTCGGCCGGGCTCTAGTGTGAAGCGGGCGAAGATTATTCGCATCGGGCAAGATTTCACTGGGGTGCTGTTACTGCAAAAGAGTTTGCGGGGGCAGCCTGGGCCGTGGCCGGTATCAAATCCGGATGGTCTCATCGACACGAATTAATTGACATCGAAAGGGAAGTTGTGGCTACTGAAAACGACAAGGCCGTACTCCATTACCCTGGCGGCGAGTTCGAAATGGACATCGTCAAGGCAACTGAGGGCAACGACGGTATTGCACTGGGCAAGCTCCTCCAGGAAACCGGTCTTACCACCTTCGACCCTGGTTACGTAGCTACCGGTTCTACCGAATCGAAGATCTGCTACATCGACGGTGCCAATGGCATTCTGCGCTACCGCGGTTACCCAATTGAGCAGCTGGCAGAAAAGGCAACCTTCAATGAGGTTTCCTACCTTCTTATCAACGGTCACCTGCCAACCAAGGCTGAGCTCGAAGAGTTCAACTACGACATTCGTCACCACACCTTGCTGGACGAAGACTTCCGTAGCGCGTTCCACATTTTCCCTCGTAACGCTCACCCAATGCAGACCTTGGCATCCTCGGTGAACATTCTGGCTTCCTACTACCAGGATGACCTCGACCCATTGGATCCAGAGAAGCGCGCACTTGCTGCTTCGCGTCTGATGGCAAAGGTCCCAATGCTGGCTGCATACGCTTACCGTGCATCCAAGGGTGAGCCTTACATGTACCCAGATAACAAGCTGAATGCTCGTCAGAACTTCCTTCGTATGATGTTCGGTTACCCAACCGAAGAGTACGAGGTTGATCCAGTGATCGTTGACGCACTGGACAAGCTGCTCATTCTGCACGCTGATCACGAGCAGAACTGCTCCACCTCGACCGTTCGCATGGTTGCATCTTCCGGTGCTTCGATGTTCGTCTCCATTGCTGCTGGCATCAACGCCCTGTCCGGCCCACTGCACGGTGGTGCTAACCAGGCTGTTCTGGAGATGTTGGAAGACATCTACGAGAACCACAATGGCGATGCAACCGAGTTCATGAACCGCGTGAAGAACAAGGAGCCAGGCGTTCGCCTCATGGGCTTCGGTCACCGCGTGTACAAGTCCTACGACCCACGTGCAGCTATCGCAAAGAAGACGGCTCACGAGGTTCTCGCACACCTCGGTGGCGACGACCTGCTGGATCTGGCTATGAAGCTCGAAGAGATCGCCCTTGCAGACGACTACTTCGTGTCCCGTAAGCTCTACCCGAACGTTGACTTCTACACCGGCCTGATCTACCGCGCGATGGGCTTCCCAACGGACTTCTTCACCGTCCTGTTCGCACTGGGTCGTCTCCCCGGCTGGATCGCTCACTTCAACGAGCAGGTCACCGACCCAGCATCGAAGATCAACCGTCCTCGCCAGATTTACACCGGTGAGACCGAGCGCGATTTCGTTCCTCGCGAGGAGCGCTAATCCGTGGCTAGCAGCTTGCTAGTGAATTGAGGCCATAAGCGTCTGAACTGCCACAACGGTGTGGTAGCGCAGACGCTTTTGCTTTTTGCCGACATCCACGGTGAAGGCGCGAGCCTTGTTCTTGTCACCACAAAACCTAGGTCAAAGCTGCACACGCTACTGTTGTTTGCCTAATATCGAAGAGATAGACCAACCTCACTTCAAGGAGAGACAATAATGTCGAAGCCTGAACTTGGCCCAAAGTCCGGTCCCGCCCCAACAGAATTGGTTATCAACGACATCACCGTGGGTGATGGAGCAGAAGCTACCCCAGGTGCACGAGTTGAGGTCCACTACGTCGGTGTTGATTTCGAAACCGGCGCAGAGTTTGACTCTTCCTGGAACCGCGGTCAGTCCATCGAATTCCCACTGAATGGCCTTATTGCTGGCTGGCAGGAAGGAATTCCAGGTATGAAGGTTGGCGGTCGTCGCGAGCTGATTTGCCCACCAGAGAAGGCATACGGCCCAGCTGGGGCTGGCCACTTCCTGTCCGGCAAGACCCTGGTATTCGTTATCGACCTGCTGGATGTCAAGTAACAGCTACGCAGCGTTTCGCTATCGAGCGATCAATCGATAGGAAAGGCACCTTCTCCGCCATCGGAGAAGGTGCCTTTGTTGTTGGAGGAGTATTGATTAGGCGTCGTCGCCGAGCGCGAAACTACGGTAATGAGCAAAACGCTGGTCGCGACCGACCCGCTCAGGTGCAGTTTCGAGTGTCCAAAGAGCATGCTCGATGGCTTGGAGAGCGCGGTTTGGTAGCGCTTGGAGATCGCTCGGTTCTTCGATGATCTGGTCAATGACACCGGTGGTGAGCAGCGCTTCGGCAGAAACGCCCTGCTCTTCCATCATCTCTGGAGCATGGTCGGTATCGCGATAGATAATGGCAGACGCGCCCTCCGGAGGAAGCGGAGACAACCAGGCATCATGCATAGCCATTGCGCGGTCGGCAGGAAGCAGTGCTAGTGCACCTCCGCCGCAGCCTTGGCCAAGGATGAGGGACACGGTAGGTACCCTAACGTCGAGAAGCGTGGTCAGGGTACGAGCGATCTCACCCGCCATTGCGTTCTCCTCTGCGTACTGAGTCAATTCGGCGCCTGCAGTATCAATGACGGTGACGACGGGAATCGCCAAACTTTCCGCTAAGCGAATTGCTCGCTGAGCGAAACGAAGCGACGATGGACCCATCGGATCCTGCCCGAGAGGTGGCTGGTTATGTCGATCTTGCGCAATGAGGATAACGGGGCGCTCACCGATGCGCGCAAGACGAGCTTGAATGGCTAGGCCACGGTGGCCATCGCCCGTCCCGGACAGTGGCACAGAACGATCGATGAGTGCCTCAATAATGGCGCCGCCACCTGGGCGGGCCACATCCCGGGTGCGGAGGATTGCTTCCCAGGTATCTCGACCTTCGAGTTCCACCACTGCAACTGGCTTTGGTTCGGATGGTTCCTTGTTAGTGGTCAGAATATCGATGGTTCTGCGAACTGAGCCACGGAGCTCTTCTGGTGAGATCACGCCGTCGATAATTCCGTGCTCAAACAAGTTCTCGGAGGTCTGGACACCGTCGGGCATTGGCACGCCAGTGGTCAATTCAACGACACGGGGGCCGAGAAAACCTAGCAGTGCTTCTGGTTCTGCGAAGGTGAAGTGTCCCGAGGAACCCCATGACGCCATCACGCCACCCGTGGTGGGGTTTCGCAGGTACACGAGGAACGGCAAGTGCTCGTCCTTGTGACGCGCAACTGCCGTCGTAATGGACACCATCATTGCGAAAGCTGGTGTGCCTTCCTGCATTCGAGTGCCACCGGATGTAGGGGAAATGAGAAGCGGTAGGCGTTCCCTCGTCGCGCGTTCAATACCGTGAATAATCCGACGCGCGGTCGCTGCGCCGATAGAGCCGCCGAGGAAACTAAACTCCGAACAAATGAACGCAACGCGCTTGCCTTTGACAGTGCCTTCACCAGTCAAGACGGCTTCGTCAACACCAGTCTTCTGCATTGCGCGGTCAAGCGCCGTACGGTATTCGGCGCTGATATCGCCATGCTCTGGTGGCGTATCCCAACTGATGTAGGAGTCGTGATCGAGGACCGAATGGATGAGTTCCTTGGCGCTTGTGCGTGACATGCCTCCAGGTTAGAAGAGAATCAGTTAATGCGCGTTATCGGGGGTTTCGGGAGCGCAACTACCGTAAAGAGGTGGCGAACCTGGGGAGCGCTGTGAGACCCTGGGCACATGTCGAAGAAGGTAATCCTTGACCTCGATACCGGAATTGATGACTCGCTGGCGTTGGCGTATGCCGTGGGCTCGCCAGAGGTGGAACTCATTGGTGTCACCGGCACGTATGGCAATGTCCTTTTGTCGACGGGCATCATCAACAATCTAGCGCTGCTCGATTTGTTTGGTCGCACGGATGTTCCTGTCTTCCCAGGTATCCCACACTCCAGCACAACCGACTCTTTCGAAGTCCTAGAAATCTCGTCGTTTATTCACGGCGAGAACGGACTCGGTGAAGTTGAGCTGCCAGCTCCCACGCGTCGACCAGAACCGACGATGGCGGTAGATTTCCTCATCGAATCTGTTCGCACGTATGGCGACGACCTGGTGATTGTCCCCACAGGTGCGCTGACGAACATAGCGGCAGCCGTCGCAAAGGATCCGTACTTCGCAGAGAATGCACACCTAGTAATGATGGGCGGTGCATTGACGGTTCCTGGCAATGTGAATCAGTGGACGGAAGCGAATATTAACCAGGATCCGGAAGCAGCAGATGTGGTGTTGCGGAACTGCGCTGACGTCACGATGGTTGGTTTGGATGTTTCTCTGCAAACACTCTTGACCTACAAAGAGACAGCGCAGTGGCGCCACGCAGGTTCGACCGCTGGCACTGCGCTGGCAGATATTGCCGACTATTACATTCGCGCTTACGAAACGACGGCTCCGCACCTGGGTGGTTGTGGTTTGCACGATCCACTTGCGGTGGCAGTTGCTGTTGACCCCACACTTATCGACGTCCTCCCGCACAACATCAAAGTCGATCTGGCGGGGCCTACCCGGGGGCGCACTATCGGTAATGAAGAGCGCCTGAACGATCCGATAAAGAACGTGAAAGTCGCGGTTCGAGTTGACGCTCATCGTTTCCTCATTGAGTTCATGAACCGTATTGGGAAAGTGGTGAATTAAGTGGACGTCGCGAAGCCTGATTCCGCCTCAATTGCGCGTGCACTGAAGCGAATTTCTTCCGCTGACAAGAAGGTATGCGTCGTCGGGTCGGCAAATGCCGATCTCACGGTCATCGTGGATCAGCTGCCACAGCCCGGTCAGACAATTTCCGGTGGCCCCTTGTCGGAGCTCCCAGGTGGGAAATCGGCGAATCAGGCGGTTACCGCGGGCTTGTTAGGAGCTACCGTCGAATTCGTCGGTGCCGTAGGGCAGGACACTAACGGTGACATGCTGTTGGAATCGCTTGGCGACGGAGGGGTTGATACCGACTTCGTCACGAGGGTGGAGACACCGACAGGTACGGCGATGATTGTTGTGGATTCGGCTGCAGAGAATTTCATTGTGCTGTCGCCAGGGGCGAATGGTGACGTTGATGCCGACATGGTGCGTCGTAACGCAGCGGCATTTGACGGCGCTGGCGTTTTGGGACTGTGTTTGGAAGTCGACGATGCAGCGGTGTTGGAAGCCGCCCGGATCGCGCAGGACAACGGCATTCCGGTTGTGTTCAACTTGTCGCCGATTCGGGATGTATCGGACGAATTCCTGAGTCATGTCGATGTACTCATTGTCAATGAACATGAACTTGCCGCGGTGGTAGGCGAGGATGTGGCGACTGCGGCAGTGGATCACGGTGAGTGGTCACAGGCCGCGCAGGCGCTTCGTGGTGACCACGGAATTGCCAATGCAGTGGTGACTGTCGGTAGCCAGGGTTCGGTGGTGTTGTCTGATGACGGTGAGACGATCGTGCCGCCTGTGCCCATCACGGTGAAGGACACAACTGGTTGCGGTGACTCCTATATGGGCACGCTATTGGCATGTCTAGCGGCGGATATGCAGGTCACCGATGCTGCGCAGTTGGCGGCAGTGGTGTCGGCCTATGCTGCCACGGGGACAGGTGCGCAGCGTTCCTACGGAAATGCCGAGGACATTCAACAATTTATTGAAAGCCTCGGCAAGGAGAACTAGCAGGGTGGATTTGCGCTAGCTCTTTTGTCGCACGAGAGCCTTGGTCCAGGTGACGCGTGCTCCGGTATGTAGAACGTTCTGAGGGTAGATGCGTGCTGCCATGAAGAGAACAATGATGCAGGCAATAATGAGGATGCCTGCAGCACCCAGAACTTCGAGGGCACTCATATTTCCGACAGCGTATTGCAATGGCGCAGTGGTAATTGAAACCGGTGGGATCCAAGCGAGAACTCGCATGACTGTCGAATCCAGGAATTGCCAGCCAAACGCCGGGATGTAGATGGTGAGGAGGGACAGCAGCAACACCGGGGTCTGCGCACCTTGGAAGTCCTCCATACGGCTAACCAATGATCCAGCCATGGCATACAACGCGGCAAAGAAGAAGTATCCGAAGATATAGAACGGAATGAGAAGCCCGACGGCTCCCCATGGGATTTCGAAGTCCTTCGCAATTCCCGTCGCAAGGATTGCTACGACACCGCCGAAGAGGATCACGATCAGCATGATCATGCCGGCGATACCAGCGCCGAGGAGTTTGCCGGTGAGCAGATGCAGTGGACGGATAGTAGCCAGCATGATTTCAACGACGCGCGAGGACTTTTCCTCGACGACCGATTGCGCAACTGCTCCGCCGAACATCATGATGCCCATGTAAATCAATCCGATGCCAATGCCGACAACAAGAATCGCGGTGTAATCGATCTCCTTCGATTCGTCGAATACCTTCACATCAATCTGGCCACTGGTAGTTGCGTTCAATACCGCTACAGGATCGCCGCCCTGCTTCGTAATCTCTTCAAACTGCAGTTGGTTCGCTAGAGATTCCTGCAGCATGCCCGGCAGCCATACTGGGGCATCAGCGTTGATCAGCGTCCACGATTGAGGAGTCGCGCCGGGCACGAGAGCAGCGATTGCTTCTTCTTTTTCCAACAAGTCACGAGCGGCTGCTTCGTCGGCAACTGGTGTGAGCTTGATTGGTGACATAGTCATGCCGAAAGCAGCACCGAACTGGGCTGCTGGACCAGCTGCAGCATCCATTTCGGATTCATCCTTCGTTGACTCCTTCGATTTCGCTGCTTGTTCCGCTTGCGCTGCCTGCTTAGTAATCTCCTCGACAGACTGTGCAAAAGGAGCCTCCCCAACAACGGCGACAACCTTTTCCTCGGCAGGGCCGTCGTCACGCGTGAGGTAGGCAGCGACTAAGACACCGCCGACAACGAGCAGCAGGGTTAGCAGCATCGTGATGATGGTGCCCTTCTTCATCAGGTTTCCGCGGAGTTCTCGCTTGGTTACCAGCGAGATTGCGCCCATTGCGGTGTATCCGTCGGCAGATTCGTGGCGTGTCATGACTGAACTACCTCCTGGTACAGCTCGGTCAATGGGACATTGACTGGGCCAAATGAATGAACACGACCAAAGGAGCGAGCCGTGTCGAGCAAAACTTGATCGGTATCAGTTGGGGCGTCATCAGCAAGCGTGACGACGGTCGCGCCATGCTTGTTAATCTCCGAATGCGTGATGCCAGGCAGTGATTCAGCCCAGCCGGCAGGGGCAGCGTCCACGGTGATGCTGAACATGCGTGGACCAATTGCGCGGAGCTCATCAACGGTCCCTTCTGCCAGCATCTTTCCGTCACGAATGATGCCGACGCGGTCGCACAAGCGCTCTACCAAATCGAGCTGGTGAGATGAGAACACGACTGGAACACCGCGATCTGCAAATTGCTTGAGCACCTTAGACATGACGTTCACAGCGATGGGGTCTAGGCCGGAGAACGGCTCGTCGAGAACCAGGATCTTTGGGTCGTGCACCAGTGCTGCCGCAAGCTGCACGCGCTGTTGGTTGCCGAGCGATAGGGTGTCAACCTTGTCGTCTCGACGATCTGTGAGATTGAAGGTGGCGAGTAGCTCATCGACGCGTGAGGATGCAGTTTCCTGATCCATGCCATGAAGTCGGGCAAAATAGATGAGCTGGTCTGCAACCTTTTCCTTTGGGTACAAGCCTCGCTCTTCTGGCATGTACCCAATGGTGCGCCGAAGAGTATCGTTCATTGGCTCGTCGCCGATGCGTACTTCTCCGCCATCGCTGGAGAGTACTCCGAGGGCGATGCGCATAGTTGTGGTTTTACCGGAACCGTTACCTCCGACGAAACCGTAGATTTCGCCTGGTTGGACCGTGAATGACATGCCGTCGAGAACTTTGAGTTCTCCATACGACTTCTTTAACCCGTTGATGATGAGCGGGGCAGAGCGTTCCGAGAAGGGCATGGTGGGCCTCCTTTCGAGTTTCGACATGAGGTTTTCAGTCGATGTCTGTGAGATTCCACGCGATAACTGCCGTGGGGAGTGACGTGATGGTGAGAAAAACAGGAGTAGCGAAAATGCCTACGAGGTAAGGGACTTCCGCAGCCCAGTCCGGACGGACATCCATGAGCCAGACTCCGAAAAAGATGAGCAGGAGCAATCCTGTAAGCCCGAGAAAAAGGCTAACGCGATAAGTAAAGCTCCGCAGTCCCTCTACCTGCTTGCGCTCATATTCATCGAGGCATGCAACAGGCGCGCTATCGATCATGTCGACGGTGATATTGAGCATGATCCACACGACCATGATGGCGAAGGTGCCAAGCATCCACGGCAGCCCAAGCCAAGGCTGGGCGGAGTCAGAGAGAACTCCGACTGCAATGAGTACTGCCGCAAAAAACATGAAGATGACACCAGTTGTCCACAATTTGACGAGCAGACGCCGGCGAGGCTGATTGCGAAAACTGGGCAGCCAGGACGCCGTCTGTGCGCGGCGCTTTAAAAAGTTGCGCTCACGGCGCTGTTCCATTCGTGTGAATACGGTTTCGATGGTGCGGTTAGGGGTGCTCATGGTCTATTCGCCTTCGCTTCCAATAGGGCTGCGGTACAAGGTTGATGACATGGGCGTGAACTCTTCACGAGAGAACACTGCTTCGACAGGCAATTCGAACACTTCGCATATTCGGAAAGCGAGATCGAGGCTCGGGTAGTGATCTCCGCGTTCGAGCGCACCGATGGTTTGTCGGTTTACCTTCACCAGTTCCGCGAGCTGAACTCGACTCATAGCGTGCTCAGCCCGCAACACGGCGATTCGGTTGTAAATCGGACGTTCTGGAGAATTCTTCGGTGGGCTCACACTATCAAGTGTTGCATAAACCCAACAGAGTGACAATATTTCCGATATAACGTTTTGATTACTTGTGTTCACCTGTGGAATGACTGCACGCGACATTGCCTAAAAGTGGGTAGTGGGTGAGGGAACGTCAGTTCGTCGTCAAGATCCGCCCGGTAGCGTATGGAACATGAGCGAAAACGAGATCAGCGAAAACCAGACCGTCGCAGAAACCCGGATTGAAGCGGATGGTCCGATTCTGACTATCACCATCGATCGCGACCACAAGCGAAACTCCCTGACAGCCGATGTTTGTGCGTCGATCGCGGATGCCGTCGAAAAGGCTCCGGAGCGGGAAGAGAATCGCGTCATCGTGATTCGCGGTGAAGGGCGTGCATTCTGTGCTGGCGCTGATCTGTCGGGTTCACACAGCAATGGCGATTTCCATGTGCAGCTTAAGCGCATGCTGAATGCGATCCAGGATTGTCCACTGGTCGTCATCGCTGATGTGCAGGGTGCTGCCGTGGGCGCAGGTATGCAGCTGTCGATGGCCGCTGACCTGCGTGTGGTCGGTGAGCGTGGCTGGTTCATGATTCCACCGGTCAAGCTCGGTATCGCTGTTGACGCGTGGACGATTCGTCGTACCCGTGTGCTTGTCGGTGGTGCGCGTGCGCGCACCATTCTCTTGGCTGCTGAGCGCGTTGACCTGAAGGAAGCTGTCTCTTGTGGTCTCGCTTCCTTCGTTGGCGACTCGCAGAAAACCTTAGAAGTTGCCCGCAATATCGCGTCGTACGCACCACTGAGCCTGGCGTATCACAAGCTGGTTCTGAACGATGACGAAACCAACTTGGATCCGAAGCCGGAGCAGCAAGCGCTCTATGAGCAGGTCTGGGCATCAGAAGATGCAGCTGAAGCTACTAAGGCACGCGCAGAAAAGCGTGACCCGGTGTTCCGAGGAAAGTAGTTCGGCGGTTTCCCCACGTGAGCTCCCGCACTTTCGTCGACACACCTGACGACGACACCGCTTATACAACCCCGTCCTGCGGGCTGACTTCAGCAGAGGTTCAGCAAAGGATTAAGGACGGACACGTTAACGAACTGCCGCCGACGTCCGGGCGAACCGTCGGCCAGATCATTCGTGCCAATGTGTTTACGAGGATCAATGCGATCTTGGCGGTGTTGTTGTCAATCGTATTGTTCACAGGCTCGTGGATCAACGGTGCGTTCGGCCTGCTCATTATTGCGAACTCCATCATCGGCATCATCCAGGAGCTTCGCGCCAAAAGGACCTTGGATAAATTGTCCATCGTTGGCCGAGCTCGGCCACTGGTGATTCGGGATGGCAAGTCCGCAGCAGAAGTCGATAGGGAAGACGTCGTTGTCGATGACCTCATCCAACTGGGGCCGGGCGATCAGGTAGTCGTCGACGGTATCGTGCGCAGCGCGCGTGGCTTGGATGTTGATGAGTCCCCACTGACCGGCGAATCTGTCCCGGTTCACAAATCTGTCGGCGATCCGGTCTATTCCGGCACGCACGTCACGTCGGGAGCAGGAACGTATCAGGCGACGAAAGTCGGTTCGAACGCCTACGCCGCGAAACTCGCTGCCGAAGCTAGCAAATTCACGCTGACTGACTCTGAGCTCTTTCGTGGCATCAACAAGATTCTGAAAGTCATTACCTGGATTCTCATTCCAGTTGGCGCGCTCACTATATATACGCAGTTGTTCCGTGCGGGCAATGATCTGAACGATGCTCTTCTCGGCATGGTGGCGTCGTTGGTCCCCATGATTCCTGAAGGTCTCGTACTCATGACCACCATCGCCTTCGCTATCGGCGTGGTTCGGCTGGGAAAACGTCGCGTTCTCGTCAATGAGCTTCCCGCCATCGAAGGTCTAGCTCGTGTTGACATCGTTTGCGCTGACAAGACCGGAACTCTCACCGAAAATTCCATGCACTTGGGGGAGGTATTGCTTCTCGACGATTCGTCGTCACGCATGCCACACATAGATATGGAAGAAGCGTTGGAGGCGCTCGCGGCGGTCAATGGTGCGGATGAGAGGCCGAACCTGACTGGTGTTGCCATTGCTGAGGGGCTAGCAGAACGAGGAATTGAGCGCCCGGATTGGGTGCTGGTGGATCAAGTGTTCTTCACTTCGGAAAGGAAGTGGGCTGGAGCCAGTTTCGATTGTGGGACCTGGGTGCTGGGTGCGCCTGATGTATTGGTCAGTCCAGGAGCACAGGGTGCGGATGAGGCCGATCGCCTGATGCAGCAGGGGCTGCGAGTGCTGTTGCTTGCGCAATCGGATCGCGCAGTTAGTGAGATTGATGTTTCGGTCGATACTGCTCATATTCGCCCAGTTGCGTTGGTGGTGTTGAAGCAGACTATTCGTCCAGATGCTGAAGAGACGATTCGATACTTCTGGGAAGAAGATGTCGAGGTCAAAGTCATTTCTGGAGACAACGCGGCCAGTGTTGGCGCTGTCGGCCGTGAACTAGGCATTCCTGGTGCTGACCACCCCACGGATGCGCGTGCTTTGCCACCGGCGCACCTGGGCGAGGTTAGCGAAACTGGCGGGGCGACTGAAACATCGCAGGGCGGACTCAACCCAGAGTTCGCCGACGCGATCAATGCAGGTGCTGTTTTTGGTCGCGTCACGGCGGAACAGAAGCGGACAATGGTGTCGGCACTGAAAGATCGCGGTCACGTGGTTGCGATGACTGGCGATGGTGTTAATGATGTTCTCGCACTGAAAGACGCAAACATTGGTGTCGCCATGGGAGCCGGTGCGCCTGCAACGCGATCGGTAGCGCAACTGGTGCTGCTGGACAATGAGTTTGCTGTCCTGCCTCATGTTGTCGCCGAGGGGCGTCGTGTGATCGGCAATATTGAACGCGTCGCAAACTTATTTCTTACTAAGACGATCTACTCGGTGGTGTTGGCGCTCGCAGTCGGTCTTATTGGCTATGAGTATCCGTTTCAGCCGATTCACGTGACTGTGACGGGCTGGTTCACCATCGGAATTCCTGCGTTTATTCTTTCGTTAGCGCCGAATCACGAACGTGCTCGCCCTGGTTTTGCAACGAGGGTGTTCAGGCTTGCACTGCCTGCGGGCCTCGTCGTAGGGCTGTTTACGTTCGGTTTTTGGCTCTGGGTTTACCCGGGAGCAGGCGGTGCTGATTCTGTCGTGGGCCCGGCAGCGACAGCGACGTTGGTCGTCTTGATTATGACGGCGTTTTGGGTCTTGGCCGTGGTCTCTCGGCCATATCAGTGGTGGAAGATCGCGTTGCTAGCAACGGCTATCAGCGCTTATTGCATCATCTTCTTGGTGCCACCGATTGCGACTGCACTGCAGTTGTATCCACTGCCAATGTCATTGCTGGTGCCAGCGCTACTCACTGGCATTACTGGCGCATCGGTCATTGAAATGATTTGGCAATGGGGTCGAATTCGTGCGCTGCGCGACCCGTCGTAACAGCTTTTGCCACACAGGCAACACATTCGGTTAACCGCAATTAACTGTTTATCTACCCCTATGGGGGTAACCGTGTTAGTTTGTGATTTTCCGGGTGAGCAGGACTTATGTGTGTTCTGTGAACTTCCTTAATGTCACCTGTAGCGAAGTAGTTAACAACCCTGGTGTGTTGCATGTAACTTTATGCCCGAACATCAATCAATGTGGTGTGCAGCACACCGCCTTGAACATGTGAGGTGTTTCATTAACTGCCCGAGATATCGAGCGGTTAACAATTGTCCATAACTGCTACTCCGGAAAGGGGCACCCTGTGTCCGCAACTCCTGCGCCGGCCAGCCGGCACAAGCCCACCGCGGCTGAGTACCGTTACGTCGAAGACAGCGCTCAGTTCGTTGAACTGCGCAAGACCTTTCGTAACTTCACCATCCCTCTGACTATTGCGGGTCTGGTGTGGTACGTCGGCTTCGTACTCGTCGCAACGTTCATGCCTGATCTCATGGCGACTTCTGTGTTTGGTTCTGTGAACCTGGGTATCCTCCTGGGAATCGCACAGTTCATCACCACGTTCGCTATTACCTGGTGGTACATCAGCTTCGCTAACAACAAGCTTGAGCCACTTCAGTCCGAAATTCGCGATGCCATGGAAACTGGCGCAATCGCGGAGAAGCTCTCGAAGGGCGGTAAGTAAAAATGCGTGACATCGCTTTGTTGGCCCAAGAGGGCGAGGGTGTTGGCAACCCGGTTCTGAACATTGCCATTTTCGTAGCCTTTATCGTTGTCACGATGGTTATCGTGACCCGCGTTGGTAAGGGTGGCAATAAGGGTGCATCTGATTTCTACACCGGTGGTGCACAGTTCTCCGGTACTCAGAATGGCCTGGCAATTGCTGGTGACTACCTGTCGGCAGCTTCCTTCCTCGGTATCGTCGGCGCAATTGCGCTGACCGGTTACGACGGATTCCTTTACTCCATCGGCTTCTTCGTTGCGTGGTTGGTTGCACTTCTGCTCGTTGCGGAACCATTGCGTAACGTCGGTAAGTTCACGATGGCTGACGTGCTGTCCTTCCGTTTGAAGCAGAAGCCAGTCCGTACCGCTGCTGCTATCTCCACGCTGGCAGTGACCCTGTTCTACCTGATTGCTCAGATGGCGGGCGCTGGCTCGCTTGTTGCTGTTCTTCTGAACATCACGGACAGCACTCAGCAGGCGATTGTTGTTGCTGTAGTGGGCATCATCATGGTTGCTTACGTTCTGGTTGGTGGCATGAAGGGCACCACCTATGTTCAGATGATTAAGGCAGTGCTCCTCGTGGGCGCAGTCATCCTCATGGCAATCGTCGTGTTCTTCAAGGTCAAGGGTGGCATGTCTACGCTGTTCGACGCAGCAGTTGCTACCCACCAGGGTTCTGCCGCAATGGCGGAGTCCGGCTACCAGGCAAAGGACATCCTGGCTCCGGGCTTGAAGTACGGTGCAACTCTGACCTCGAAGATTGACTTCCTGTCGCTGGGTCTTGCTCTGGTTCTTGGTACTGCTGGTCTGCCACACGTTCTCATGCGCTTCTACACCGTGCCAACGGCTAAAGAAGCACGAAAGTCTGTTACCTGGGCAATCATCTTGATCGGTGGCTTCTACCTGCTGACCCTGATCCTCGGCTACGGTGCTGCTGCGCTGGTTGGTCCGGACCGCATCCTTGCAGCTCCAGGTGGCGCTAACGCTGCTGCTCCGCTGCTGGCATTCGAACTCGGTGGCTCCATCGCAATGGCAGTGATCTCCGCAGTTGCATTCGCAACCGTTCTGGCTGTTGTTGCTGGTCTTGCAATCACTGCATCTGCTTCCGTTGGCCAGGACCTCTACCAGGCTGTTATCCGTAACGGTGAGGCAACTGAAGAAGAGCAGGTTCGCGTTTCCCGTATCACTGTTGTGGTACTAGGTATTGCAGCGATCGTGCTTGGCATCCTGGCGATGAGCCAGAACGTCGCCTTCCTGGTTGCACTTGCATTCGCAGTTGCTGCTTCCGCAAACCTGCCAACGATTCTGCTGTCGCTGTTCTGGCGTCGCTTCAACACGACGGGTGCAGTTGCATCGATGTACACCGGTGTCATCGTGGCCCTGGTTCTGATCGTTCTGTCCCCGGCAGTGTCTGGTTCCGAATCGTCCATGATTCCAGGCGCGGACTTCTCGCTATTCCCGCTGTCTAACCCAGGCATCGTGTCGATCCCACTTGCATTCCTCGCAGGCATCATCGGCTCGTTCGTCGGCAAGCCAGACCACATGGAAGACCTCGCTGCAGAGATGGAAGTTCGTTCCCTCACCGGTGTTGGTACCGAAGCAGCAGTCGACCACTAAGACTGGCGAAAATTTAATAAACACCCACATGCTGTAGATCGCACTCGCCGCCGCACGAGTCGGCTGCGAGTGGGTCTGTATTGACGCCCCGCTTGGCCGGCATGATTCTTTCCATATCGAAAGGAATCATGTCAGCAAGCGGGGCGTTATCGTTCATGGCGGGATAGAGTGGGATGCCGAAAGGCATTCACTAGAGGAGGAAGTTCAGATACCCATGACTGACGCACAAAAGGTGTCCGCATCTGAGGAGCCTCGCCGTAGCGTTCTGCACGACGAGCACGTGGCTCTTGGTGCCGAGATGCGCAACATTGGTGGTTACTTGGTTCCTATGAAGTACTCGTCCGAACTGCAAGAACACTGTGCAGTTCGCGAGGCGGTCGGTGTCTTCGACCTGTCATTGATGGGCGTTATTAAGGTCACAGGCCCAGATGCTCCGTCATTCTTGGCGCACACGCTGATCTCTGCGATTAAGCCACTTGCCCTGGGTAAAGCCAAGTACACAATGATCGTTCAGGAAGACGGTGGCATCATCGATGACCTGATCATTTACCGTCTGGGTGTCGAAGAGTTCATGCTTGTCCAGAATGCTGGCAACTTCGATGATGTTCTGGCGACCTTGCGTGAGCGCGTCGGTGGCTACGACGTTTCCATCGAAGATGGCTCGCGAACTAACTCCGTGATTGCAATTCAGGGGCCGAAGGCTGCGAAGTTGATGCGTCGCGTGGTGCCACAGGATTCGCACGCAACCCTGGATGCACTGCGGTACTACTCCTGTACTCACCTCGAAGTGGCAGGCGTCGAAATGATCGTTGCTCGCACCGGCTACACGGGCGAGGATGGCTTTGAAGTTTTCCCTCCAGTTGATCAGGCCGTCAGCGTATGGCGTGCACTTCTCGCTGCTGGCGGAGACTTCGACAGCCCAGAGGATGCAGCTGATAACGGCAAGCCACTTGGAGTCTTGCCATGCGGTCTTGCCTGCCGTGACACGCTTCGTCTCGAGGCCGGCATGCCACTCTACGGTTACGAACTGACTCGTGATCGCACCCCGCTGGAAGCAGGCTTGAAGTCTGTGATGGGCCCAACGAAGGGGCACTTCATTGGTCGTAACGCTCTGTTCAACAAGCCTGATCCGCAGGAGACTCTCGTCGGAGTGAAGATCTCCGGCGATGTTGATGCTGCATCCGGTGCTGAGCTGCGCAACGCTGATGGTGAGAAGGTGGGCGCAATTACCTCGTCGAAGGTATCGCCAACTTTGGAATACCCAATTGGTTTTGCGTATGTGTCTCGATGGGAGTCGTCGGCAGGTACCGAGCTCAAGGTCACCATCAATGACAAGGAAGAAACCGCTACCGTTGTGCCAACCCCGTTCTACAACCGGAAGTTGCGCAAGTAGTTCTTACTGACAGTTCGTACTGAAGAACGCAGCAGAAAGGCCCAGTAGGTGAAACTACTGGGCCTTATGGCGTTCTATGAAGTTTTTCGCGACGGGGCGAATTCTACCGCTGACTGCTGGCCAGCCTGCTTCTTCGCCTGGCCTGGTGCCATAGGGCTCATCGGCTGGTTGGTTTCCGGAGCGAACAACGGAGCGCTTACTGGAGACTCAATTTCTGCAGAGTCCCTATTGTCATCGCTGTTGCCGGTGTCAGGTTTCACGCCGTTGTTGTCCCCGTTGTTTCCATTGCCGTTATCACGCCCGTTGCCATTTCCTGGGCGATCATCGGAGTCATTCGTATCCGTTGGCGCGCTGGTAGATGGTGTCTCTGGCGGAATCGGGGAGTACGGCGCGTCCGCATCTTCTGGCGATGAGCCCGGCGCCTGTGGCACCAATGTCGATGCGTCTTCTGCCACCGACCACACTGGCGCTCCCGCTACGAGTCGACACTGCAAGTACTGGCCGCTGACTGCGCGGCTACGTTCGCCTTCTTGCCCCGGGCAGGACTGTCCAATTCGTGGAATGCCCGCACCGCTTTGCGACGGTGCCGGCGAGGGCTTCTCGTCTTCGTGTTCCTCAGCTGCGGTGGAGCTTGCAGAGTCGTCGGAAAGCTTTTCCGATGATGGCTGTGAGCTTTCGGAGCGAGTAGAAGTGCTAACAGAATCTGACGTTGAGGTCTTAGTGGAATTCTCGGTAATGCTGCCGTTACCGAAGCTGCCACAACCTGTAAGAAGCATGCCAGCGCACATGGTGACGATGGCAATGCGTGATGCAGTGCCACGGTGTGTGAGCGCCATGAGCGAGCTTCCTTCCTGCCTGAAACTAATCAGCAGGGCGAATAATAACAGGCTTGAGCGTTACTTATCCAGCGAGTGCGTCACATATGCAAAAATCCTCGTGCGAAAGCCTTCACACGAGGATACTTCTGGGTTATTCAGTCCCAGTAGTTCACTTTTCTTTTGAAGCGTCGTTTTCTGGGACTTATTCAGCTAATGCAGTCTTAGACGATGCCGTCCATGCGACGATTGCTGCGCTCCCGCTCGGCAGCGGCTTCTTCCTTCAGCTTGTCTGCAATCTTCTCGAGCTCTACGTCGAAAACATCGTCGCGGTCCTTCAGCGACATGTTGCCGTCGATCTCGCCCAAGTTGGCAGCGAAACGCTGGTTAAGGAACAGGTTGCACGCTGCAACGAGCTGCTTAGCGTCGTAGAAGTTCAGCAGCAGGATGGTTTCGTTATTCTCATCCTGGAGGGAAAGGCGCAGCGAACCGTCGATATCAACGAGGCGTGCGAAAACCTTTCGTCCTTCAAGATCGGTGAAAGTTGGCTTCAGGGACATAAGGTGTCCTTTCATTGCAGGTTGCGACAGTGGGCGAAAACAGAATCGCCGTTACTTCGAGGTTAGTCGCATTTGGTCAAGCAGGTTTTGTAGCCGAACACTGTAACCCCTCATTGGGGGATATTGGCGGTGTTATCAGTGCAAATGCTGCATGACCGGGCATTTTCGATGTTTGGGCACCTTTCATCTGGGGTCGTTTTTAGTCGAAAAGGCCGTAGCTTGTCATCGATAGCGATCCCATCGTGCGCGCGTAGTTGAACACTTCTGGCTTCTTGTCGCTCATCGTTGTGGCTCCTGCGATATGCAGCGCTGGCAAGAAGTGGTCGGGGGTCGGGACTGCCCGCTGGAAGTAGGCATGTTCGGTGAGGGAGGGGATTGACGACGGGTCGTCGTGAAGTAGATCGTGGAATGATTCGTCGAATGCGTCGGCCCACTTCTCGCCTGCAGGTTGCTTCCAATTGACGGCGGAGAGGTTGTGGACGACGTTGCCGGAGCCGAGGATGAGGATGCCTTGGTCGCGAAGTGCGTTCAGGCGGGTGGCGAGTGCTAGGTGTTCGTCCATGGAAGCCGTCGCGTCTACGGATAGCTGGATGACGGGCACATTGGCCTCAGGGAATAGGTGGACCAGCACGGACCAGGTGCCGTGGTCGAGACCCCAGCTGGCTTCGTCGGGAAGTACTGCTGTGGGTTTTGCAATCTCGGTAACAGCTTCGGCGAACGCGGGGGCGCCGGGGGCCGGGTAGTTAATGGCTGAAAGTTCGGGTGGGAAACCCCAGAAGTCATGGATTGTCTTGGGGGTGTGCATCGCGGTGACAGCGGTGCCCTTTGTGTACCAGTGTGCAGAAACTGCGAGGATTGCCTTGGGGGTTCCGTGCTCCCGACGAATGCGTTCACCGAGCTTTCGCCAGGTCGTAGTGAATTCGTTGACCTGCAGCGCGTTCATTGGGGAGCCGTGGCCGATAAAGAGGCTTGGCTGACGTGGGTTAATGATGGTGGAGTCTGAGGGGTATGCGGAGCTCTGGACTGGGTTGGAAGAGTTACCGATTGCTTCATTGGTTGACATGTCAACAATGATAGTTGGTAGTGCTGGTAAAAGCTAGTGGGGTGGCGGGGGTTGGGCAGATTCACGTCTGAGGGGCTGATTATCAGGGTTGGAGATCCCCAAAGAGGGGAAGGCGAGCAAGCAATAGTCAGCGCAAGCGAGAACAACCGGTGTCGACCTGTAGGAGCATTGTTGGACCCACGAGTACCGGCTGAATGCGAGTACCGGCTGAAAAACTCGATTTGGAACGTGGCGACAAAAGCGTCGAAGGAATCCGAACCTTATTAGTTGTGCCCCAGAGAGGAATCGACTCTATCGGGCTAAGTCTACTGCCAGCGAAAACACCACTATTTGGCCGAATTCCACGACATTTCCACGACATCTGATAGCTGATCATCAAAAAGATGCGCATACGTATCCAACGTCAACTTCACCGACTGGTGTCCCAGCTGCCGAGCCACCAACGTCACTGGAGCGCCTGACGCCACCAACATCGACGCTGCCGTATGCCTCAAATCATGAGGCGAAATATCAGGGAAGTCAGGATCTGCAGCACGGCACCGATCCACTGCAGAGTGGAACCACGACCGGCGAGACGGCGTGGTCAGATACCCACCCTTGGTATTGGCCCACACCAGCGCGCCGGGCAGCTTCCCGCGAACGTCCTCCCGCATCGCCGAGCAGACGTGGCGGGGGATGCCGATGACGCGAGTCCTACCTGTTTTCGTCGATCCGACGGTAACGGCACCACCCACGGTCGATGCAGATTTGCTGATCGTTGCCCGACCCTTTTTCAGGTCTAGGTCACCAACAGTGAGTGCGGCTGCTTCACCCCAGCGAGCGCCCGTCCACCCGAGGAATAGCAGTAGTGACTGATACCGACGTGAGGCATCGACAAGCGATCGCAGCTGCGCTTCGGACAGCACGTACATCTTTTTGCCTTTTCGAGGTGGGAGCCGTACACCGTCGCAGGGGTTGGCTGAGACCATGCGGTATCGCACCGCGTCACCCATGAGTGACCGCAGGACGCCGTAGGCGCGATGCACAATCGTCGGTGACCGTTTGTCGGCCAAACCGTCGACCCACTCCTGCACATCAGCCGGATGCACCTTTGATACAGGGATGTGGCCCCAGCGTGGCTTCACGTGCACCCGCCATGATGCGTCCAGCGCTTTCATGGATGAGGCTGCTAGATGGTGCTGGGAGGCCTCCCATCCTGGCCATAGCGAGGACACGGCCGCGGATTCTACGGTTGGTGAAATCCACTGGCCGTCTCGGATCGTGGTGGCGTTTTTATCCGCCCACGCCTGTGCTTCGTCTTTGGTGCGGAATCCTTGTTTTGTGCGGCTTGTGCCGTCGGGTGCGCGGTACTGCACACGCCACCCGTAGCCCTTGGCTTTCTTATAGCGCTTAATCGACGCCATGTTGTTATCCTTTGTGTGCGCACGTTCCCCCGATTCGTGCGCGATCTCAGTGGTAGGGCGTGGGGCGCTTCCTTTTGTTGGCTGCTTCGGGGGAGCGCCCCACGCGGAAAATTCAACTAGCGGGTTTGAATGTCTACCTTGACCATGGCGTCCGTTTCCGAAGTGGGGCGAACGTTGCACGTGTAGTCAGACCGTAGAACCGCACCAAATCCGTTCTGAGAGTCTACGAATCCTGTGATCTTCCAGGAATCAGCGGTTTCTTCAGCTTCGAACTCCGTCAAGCCCTCGAACTCTGCAGTGGCTGGGGACGATAGACGTTCGCGAACCTGGTCATGACATAGGCTTCTCGCTTCAGTGCTGCTCCACCCTAAGAGGCTTTCATTTGCTGAATCTGTAGCTGACGAACATCCGGCGAGTGCGATAGATGCCACGAGCGTAAGCGCAGTAACTCTTTTCATTGTTTTTGTCTTTCGTAGGTCTGTTTCCAGACGTCCAATAATTCTTTTGTCACTCCGAGTTCGCGGGCGATCGCGCCGAGGTGTGGTCCGTGGATGCGTTCTGCTTGCTCGTAGTCGTGTTGTGTGATCAGCATTTGTGCTGCTGTCATGTTTGCTGCTCGTTCTGCCCTGGCGTCGAAGTGTGCGAGTCCGGTGTGGGTGTCTCCGGCGATTGCGTGCGCGATTTCGTGGGCGAGGGTGCAGCGGTAGTTAGCGGCTCGCAAGGATGTGTGCAGGCTGATGGTGCGTAGGTGGTGGCTGTACCAGCCTTTGGGTCCTTCGTCGTGGGTGGTGACGGTGACCCCGATTTGTTCTGCGAGCTCATGTAGCTCGTCAGTCGTCAAACTCCGTGTTCTCCTCCTCGTGATAGTCGCTTCCGTCGGCGACTGCGTCTAGAGGTCTATCACCCGTTTTGGATTGGCTAACGGGGAGTTCGAACACGTTTGCTTCTAGTTCAGTGTTTTCCGTCGGCCGTTGCTGTCGCAGGCGGTGGACGATTTCTTCTGCTAGTTCGAGGTCGTTGAACTCTGCTAGCGCGGTGCGGGTGTGGAATTCTCGGAGGTCTGCATTGGTGATGCACTTTGCGGCGAGTAGACCGTGGATTGGGTTGGCGTTGTAGCGTTCCGCGAGCTCGATGATGGTGCTCGCGGTGTCGCTTTTAAGTCGACGTTGGATGGTGGAGTGTGTCGTGTCTAGTGATTCGGCAATTGCTCGCCAGGACGCGCCATTGGTGATGGTTTTTACCCAATCGTTAAGTGTTTGCATATCACCGATGGTACATATTTAAGCCACCTTAAACAACTGTGACCTGCGTGGATTATAAATAAGCCAACCGAAAGCGGGGGTAGTGGTTGAACAATGAACCACGATGGCTTAAATTTAAGTCAGCACAGCGAAGGAATTACATGGAGGTGATTCAATGCACTACGCGATCAAGGTGAAGCGCGACGAGATGCGAAACCTGCAGAAGCTCACCCGCAAGAACGAGTCCGAGATGGCAACGGTGATCGGCGTCAGTCGCGGCACCTACCGGCGAGCGATGGATGGCGAGAACGTATCTGCCGCATTCGTCGCCGGGGCGTCACTTGGGTTCCGAGTCCCATTCGATGCGCTTTTTTACACTGCGGAGCTTCCCGGCTTGCAGGAGTCCGTGGCGTAATCCGTCACCGTGACGTAATTAGCCCATGTAGGTGATAGGCCTCCGTGGTTGTTCGACGCAACTAGTGGGCGCCAAGAATCGAACAAATGTTTGATTCTGTGTTATTTGAAAAACTCCATAAGCGGCAGCCGAGATTTACCATCGCGCCACAGCGAGCGACACCCAGTGACAGTGGGGAGTCCGCCACGACCTGACCGGCACGTAAGGACGAACAGTACGCGGGGCACAGGGTAGCGCCACCCCGCAGGTCAACCGGCCAGTCGCGCACAAAAAACCGCGCAGGAGTACTGGGGACAGACTTCTACCAACACCCACGCATCCCTGCGCGCCAAGCCCTCATAGCTCAGACGGACAGAGCAGCAGAACCCTAATCTGCAGGCCCCAGGTTCAAATCCTGGTGAGGGCACCAGCCACCATGGGGCGAACTTCCCCCAGTGTCGAGGTCATATACCTCGTATGCCCCACGGCGGCACCAGCTCGGCAAAGGCCACTATCCGGGTTCGAGTCCCGGCCCGAGCACCAGGGGCGTGTCACGCGTCGTCACGTACGAGCCGCGACGCAAAGCCCAGCCCACGACGCACACACCTTAGTGCCGAGGCTGACGCTGCACACCCCGACAAACACACAAACGAAAGGAGATAAACCGATGACAACTACCGAAATTCTGGTGGGATCGGCTGTAGTTCACCTAGTTTCTTGGACGGTTTACCTAGTGGCCAAGTTGGCAGATTTTGGGGACTGTACGGGCGGTTCTGCGTCTTACACCATTTCCCAAGACTAAAGCGACAAAGCTTGGGAAACCGATGGTGAAACAGCCTGAACCAAGCATGACGCAGAGGAGCCCACTTCCAATACTCAGAACTTCCAGTCTTCGAAAGACGAAAACGAACTGCTTGAGGGATCACCCCATGTCGGCCTTCCGTCGACCACGTTACGAACAAATACGCTTTTTTCTGCTGTTCGTGAGTTAAATCAAAACTCGCTGTCAACGAAGGGCTCGACGAATTGAAAGGCGAGGGTGCCTTTTCAAGCTTTCGGAACTCATCAGCGTACCGAAGCCAAAGCTCCAAGTTGTGACGTTCGCCAGGTCCTTCTAGCCATACGGTGACTTCCCAGGGAGAGTAATTGGGGCCGCCGTTGATGGAAAACACACTGCCGGAATCCGCCACTTTGACGTAGATACCGCCACCTCGGTTGAGCTGCCGATGGGCCAATGAAGTTTGCTTTGCCGCAAGCCATACAGCAAATGGCGAGGTTGCTGCACCTGCAATAGCTGCGACATTCGTAATGGTCTGGAGTTCCACAGATTCTACTTGCCCATTCAGTTGTCGATTAACCCGCCCCCGTGTCCAGCACCAACCAGAACACGGGGGCTTCACAACAACTACCCAAAAGGAGGTAGTCAATGAAAACACTAGCAGGGGAGACCTACCTCTCCCCGAAAGAAGTCGCTGAGCAAACCTGCTTCAGCGAGTGGACCATACAACAAGCCTGCCGACGCGGAGAACTCCGAGCCTTCCAGCGAGGCAAGTACGGACGTTGGAACATCCCAGCATCCGCAGTCCCAGCGTGGCTCGCAGGAAACGAAATCTACGGAGGCGACGCAGCATGACGTCTCAACTGTGGGGTGATAACCGCCTCTGCCAGCGACCAACCAGGCGTGAACGCCTACGCCAGGATCGCTACGAACAACGAATGAACAAGCTAATCACGGTGCTTCTCATACTTATTTTCACGATCATCCTCTGGGCTGGCATCGCTGGATCGTTCGTCTACCACGCCAGCCGATTGGCCGTGATGTAACCATGACCCTCACACGGCACCAAGCAAAAGCCCTACAGAACATCCGCTCTGGCTACGGCCCACTGGTGGCAGGCGTCCACATGGGCCTCCTCGAATCCCGACGCCTCGTCCACTGGGACGGCACAGGCTGGCGGATCACCACCACCGGCATGCAGGTACTCAACCAGTGGGAACTCGAGCATCGGGACTGACCAAGCTACAAATTCTTATCTTGCGCGCAGAGCTACGGCTACTGCGCTTTTTGCATAAAGGAGACACCCCATGAACGATGATTCGCGCATGGACCCAGACTTCCACCCAGGAAGTGCACAAGAACCCGGCACATGGACCTACCTCGCCGTTGTTGGGCTGATCCTCGCCCTGATTCTGGTGGTGGGATAGACATGGCAACACCAGTTGATATGCCTGGAGCCCTGGCAGCAACGCCCGCACCACCCGACCCATTCCAGCTCGAAGAAGCCCGACTGGAAGAGCTGAAGGTTCAGACCTACCGCGTGTACCAAACCTTCGTGAAGAAGGGCGTCACACCGGAGGCAGCCGTTGAACTTACCGACATTGTTTTGGACAGGTTCGATTGTGGGGTGCGCCCATGACCGTCAGCGTCGCCAGGCTCCGCCTGGAGTACCGGCAGCTTCGAGCACGCCTGACCCACAAAGGCTCCGTCGAGCGACTACGGGTCTTCGGCTATCGCCCCGACACCATCGAGGACATGCTCGGTGACACTGCCAGGCCAGATGACCCGTGGCCACGAGTGCCAGGAGGCCACGATGACTACGCCTGAGTACCCCAACGAGCGTGGCCCACAGCATCGGGACTACTGGAACGAGCCCACCAGCTGGGTCGTGCCGATGGGCTGCGGAAGCGGCCTCGCCCTCACCATTTTCTTCATCACTCTCATTTACTTCGCATAGGAGACCATCATGACTGTTCCAGTCACCCATTTGAAAAAGCTGCGGGATGCAGCAACCCAGGTTATTACCGGCATGGCAGAGATGCAGCAGGTGTTCCGCGAGATCGAGGGATTTGCCCTGGATTGGGCGGACGAGGCGGGGAACCTGGATGAGCCGTATGTAGTGCAGGCTTATCCGGAATATGTCGGAAACCCCGAACCAGCGCCGTCACCTGCGGTTGAACCTGTAAGTAATCCTGAACAGTTGCCAGAACCCGACCCACAACCAGAACCAGAACCAGAGCCAGAGCCACAGCCGGAGCCTGAGCAGACAGTCACGCTAGAGCAGGTGAGAGCAGCAATGGTAAAACTCGCCCGCACCCACAGCACACAAGCCGCAAAAACCATCCTCAGTGACCTCGGCTACACCAAACTCACCGACGTCCCCGCAGCAAAACTCGGAGACGTACTCGCAGCAGCGGAGACAGCCCAATGACCTACCAACGCAAATACCAAATGTTCCAACTCGACCAGCGCGACCCAGAAATACACACCGCCCTGGCCGACATCATCAAAGCCCACGGACTCACACACCTCCAAACCACCAGCGGAGACGTCGTGAAAATCCGTGGCGTCAACAAGAAGTCCGTTGCGATTGACAGCCCCAGCGCGCACTACACGCGCGTCGAGTTCCCTCGCATCGACTCACTCGGTGTCCTCGAAGGTGGTAACGAAGTGGATGAAGCGATTGAGTCGCTGAAGACCAAGGTTTCTGGAATAAGCATTAGCGTCAGCAAGAGTCCTGTAGCTGGGTCGGATCACGGCGTCGCTACTGCTGTGGAGGAAGCCGCAAAACGGTCTGGGGTACTCACCGAAGAAGGGGAGAAACCCCATCACGCCGAGCGAGCACACGCCCTACTATCCGCGTCCAGTGCACACCGCTGGTTGAATTGCCCACCATCAGCAGTACTGGCAGACCAGCAGCCGGCACCAGCGGACAGCCCGGCAGCAGCACAGGGAACAGCAGCCCACGAGCTGGCAGAGCATAAGCTCCGCAAGCACCTGAAACTCCGATCCACCTACCCGGCGAGTGACCTCATCGATGAGGAAATGCAGGAGCTCACCGACGACTACGTCACCTACGTGATGGAACAGTACGAAGAAGCCAGGCAGCGGTCGGCGGATGCACAAATCATGGTCGAACAGCGCTTGGACTTCTCGGACATTGTTCCGGACGGTTTCGGTACCGGTGACTGCATCATCATCTCCGATGGTGTCATGCATGTCATCGACCTGAAATATGGTCTCGGAGTTTTAGTGGATGCGGAAGACAACCCGCAGATGAAGCTCTACGCACTCGGCGCGATGAACCTGTTCGGCTACCTCTACGACGTATCCGAGGTCGCGATGACGATCTACCAGCCGCGCCGGGCGAACATCTCCACAGCCACCATCACGGTGGAGGAACTACAGCAGTGGGCTGCTGAGGTGGTGCAACCCACCGCAGCTCTTGCAGCCGAGGGTAAAGGCGAGTTTTCGGCAGGCGAGTGGTGCGGATTCTGCCCGATACGCGCGACCTGCCGGGCACGGGCGGAAAAGAACTTGGAGCTGGCGAAGATGGAGTTCGCTAAGCCTGCTGAGTTGTCTGAGTCGGAGATCGCTGAGGTGTTGAACCAGCTGCCGGAGTTGAAGAAGTGGGCGGGTGATGTTGAGAAGCACGCCTCGTCGATGGTGATTGACCACGGTAAGGAGTTGCCTGGTTTCAAGGTTGTTGCTGGCCGTTCGGTGCGTAAGTACTCGGATGTGGATGCGGTGGCTGTGGCTGCCCAGTCGGCTGGGTATGTGGATATTTACGACCGGAAGCTCATTGGTATCACCGCGATGGAGAAGCTGATGGGTAAGCCGACCTTCAACGAGGTGTTGGGGGAGTTGATCGTGAAGCCTGAGGGTAAGCCGACTCTGGTTCCGGTGTCTGATAGGCGCCCGGCCATTGAGGTGAAGACGAGTGCGTCGGATGACTTCGGAGATGCTGCATGACCCACCAACCACACCACATGGAAACAGGGAGGCCACCAAATGACACCGGAAGAAGCACAAAAACTACTCAACGGCACTGAGCCGGGGGGATGGTCGTTAGAAAGATACGACTATGTGCTGGTCCTTGAATCCAACGGGGAAACCATAGCTGTAGAGATAAACGAAGATGAAGCTCCGCTTATCGCCCATGCCCCTGAGTTGGCTGCGACTGTCGCGGGCATGGCCCCCGAATACGCAATTGAGGTAGACCCCTACAACTGCGGGGAATGGGAAAGGGTAACCGATTGGTACCCGAACCCTAAAATGACACACCCGGGGCGCGCCCTCCGAGACAAAGAGCGCGTCATCGTCCGGTATGTCACAAAGCCCCAACCACACAAGGAGGCCACGTGACCAAGCGTTTCACGCTCGCACCGCACGAGACACGAACCAACCCGCCTGACCCTGCCGATGACCCAAGACTCACACCCGGCTGGTCACCAACCACACCACATGGAAACAGGGAGGTGACACAGTGCGAACCCTCATCTACGCGATCACCAACACCATCGCCATAGCAGCTGGGATCCTCCACACACTCGTGAAAGGAAAACGGTGATCCACCCACCAACACTGCACGTCGAATACGGACTCATCATCCAAGGCGACAGCACTAAAGGCGAAGTCCTCTACGAAGGCGACGGCTACACCCACTGGTTCCCACCACAAGACGGGAAATCCAGCCTGGACCGCGCCGAAGAATGGCAACGCCAATACGAATCCCCGCTGAGGCGAACAACACTCATCGCTCGCCACGTCAGCGACCACTGGGAAGTACCCAACACTCATTCCTGAAAGGAAACATCATTATGTCCACTACTCGAGTAGTAACCGGCGAAGTTCGACTCTCCTACGCCAACGTATGGGAACCACGATCCATCAACGGATCTGACCCCAAGTTCTCCTGCAGCATCCTCATCCCAAAGAGCGACACCGCCACTATTGCCCGCATCGAAAAGGCCATCGACGCCGCGTTGCAGGAAGGCATCGGCAAGTTCGGCGGCAAGATGCCACCAAAGGGCAGCCTGAAGCTGCCACTGCGCGATGGTGACACCGAAAAGGACGATGAAGTCTACGCAGGCCACTACTTCATCAACGCCAACTCCAAAACCCAGCCACAGATCGTTGACGAGCAGGTACAGCCCATCATCGACCAGTCCGAGGTGTACTCCGGCTGCTACGGGCGGGTGAGCGTGAACTTCTACGCGTTCAACACCAACGGCAACCGTGGCGTGGCGTGCGGTCTGGGCAACATTCAGAAGCTCCGCGACGGTGAAGCCCTCGGTGGCGGCGTATCCGCTGAGGTGGACTTCGGTGCACCGCAGTCTGCAGGATACGACTTCCTGTAACCACCACCGCTAGTTAGTTCGGGGTTCTCCCCGGTGTGCCTTTTACGTACGCCAGGGGAGACCCGTCCCTTTTTATACCCAGTTATCCAGCGAAAAGACTTTTATACATGCGCCATTTAGCAATCGACATTGAGACGTTTTCCCACGTCCCGCTCGCCAGCAGTGGGGTGTACAAGTACGCCGAGCACGAAGACTTTATGGTTCTGCTGTTTGCCTACAGCGTTGATGATGGCCCTGTGCAGGTCGTTGACTTGGCGCAAGGGGAGCAGTTACCAACCGCGGTTCTCGATGCCTTAGCCGACCCGAATGTTATTAAGTACGCCTATAACGCGAACTTCGAACGGGTCTGCATCAGCGCCTACTTGCGAAGACACAGGCTACTCCCTCCCGGTGGCTTCCTCGACCCGGCAGGGTGGCAGTGCACCATGGTGTGGGCGTCCTACCTCGGGCTGCCACGCAGCCTGAAAGACGTCGGCACAGCGCTGAACCTTGAGCAGCAGAAAATGCGCGAAGGCCAGAACCTTATCCGCCTGTTCTGCACACCAAAGAAGCAGACTAAGGCTGAGGGGCTGTTCGGCAACTCGGGGCGCACGCTGCCAACCGACCAGCCGAACAAGTGGGGCGCGTTCATCGAATATTGCCGCCGAGACGTCGACGTCGAAACGCAGATCCGCCACCGACTCGCACCATTCCCACTCGACACCTGGTTGTGGGAGCAGTACTGGGATGACCAGCGCATCAATGACCGTGGAATCCGTATCGACGCGGAACTAGCAGCAGAGGCTATCGGAATCGACAATCGTCACCGCAGTGACTGCATGGCAGAAGCACAGCGCATCACCGGCCTGGATAATCCGAATAGTCCCACCCAGCTACTGGGGTGGCTCAACGACAATGGCTGCCCAATCACATCCATGGCCAAGGCGAACGTCACCGAAGCGCTCGCCACGGCAGATGGTGACGTCAAGCGTGTCCTCGAACTCCGACAAGAACTATCGCGTTCCAGCGTCAAGAAGTATGAAGCGATGCTCAACGCCCTATGCGATGACGGGCGGGCTCACGGACTCCTCCAGTTCTACGGCGCCGGTCGCACAGGACGATGGGCAGGCCGACTAGTGCAGGTCCAGAACCTTCCGCGCAATTACCTCGAGGATTTGGACACTGCCAGGGCACTGGTGAAAAACGCCGATGACGAGCTTCTACAAATGCTGTACGGCAGCATTCCAGACACGTTGTCGCAGTTGATCCGCACGGCGTTTGTTCCCACACCCGGACGCCGCTTCATCGTCGCTGACTACTCAGCTATCGAAGCCCGCGTGCTGGCCTGGCTCGCTGGGCAGACAGACACCCTGGACGCGTTCGAGCAGGGCAAAGACCTTTACTGTGTCACCGCATCAAAAATGTTCGGCGTACCAGTGGAGAAGCACGGCCCCAACGCAGAGATGCGCCAACTCGGCAAAGTCGCTGTTTTGGCGTGTGGATACCAAGGCGGGGTAGGGGCCATCAAAACGATGGGTGGGCAGCGCATGGGCATGTCCGAGCAGGAAATGCAGGACACGGTCACCAAGTGGCGTGACGCCAACCCTCACGTCGTTGACTACTGGTGGGCGGTTGATCAGGCAGCCAAGCAGGCTATCACCACTGGGCAGCCCCAACGCGTGCGCAGTATTCACCTGCAGGTGGATGCCGGCATCCTCTTCATCACCCTGCCGTCAGGCAGACGTCTCGCATACCCAGGGGCTGCGATCGGAGCCAACCGCTTCGGCGGAGAATCCATCACCTTCTACGGCCCCGGGCTTGGCGGCAAGTTTGCCCAGCAGGAAACCTACGGCGGGAAGTTGGTCGAGAACATCACCCAAGCTGTTGCCCGCGATCTACTAGCCCACGCCATCGGCCTACTCGAGCAAGCAGGCCACGAGATTGTGATGCACGTCCACGACGAAGTCGTTGTTGATTCCCCAGCGGCCACGAGTGTTGACACGATTTGCGACCTCATGTCGAACAACCCCACCTGGGCACTCGATATCCCATTGACCGCGGATGGGTACGAATGCGCCAGCTACCGAAAAGACTGATGAAAGGAACCACCTTGTGCGTTCTAGACATGACGGCCGGAGGTCGCACAATGTAGCTAGACAAAACGAGCACTAGCGTGACCTTCATTGATATACGAGCAGAAGCTGAACACTTTACCCCCGTCGCTGGCACGCCACTTGTCTAAAGGCTTTTGAAGAATACAATTGGATGTAGGATCTCACGTTTAAGACGTGAACCAACCCCGCCGCAGCCCCGCAGAAATGCGGGGTTGACGTGCATCTACCAGGTTCTGTAGAAACCTGCATCCCTTAATGGCTGCATGATATCCCAACATTCGTTCATTACTTTTGCCGCCCTCTCATCGCCGAACTTTTTGATGTGCGTACGTCGATAGACATAGGCCAGCATGTCAACTGCCTGAATTGGTCGGCTATGGCAAGAAGGCGTGAAGTGCAGGCCATCCGTAAAAGCATCTAGGTTTTTTGGGTAGTGCCCGCCAGTACCGTTCTTGCGTGCGTCAGCATACATCGCTTGGTAAATGGATTTGTTTCCCACATCATCGCAGATGCCGATGACTGCATCACCAGTGCGGCTGGCATAGTTATCGACGCATTCAAGCGCGATAGTCAGCGCCCACTTGTGCGGATCGTCAGGTTTTTTCGAAGCGAGATCTACGCTACCTCTGCAGAAAGCCGCTCCTTCTACAGACGATATTACGGTTACCGCTTCCTTGTAGATACGCGCACGCGTCCTCGGTGATTTAAGAGACTCCCAGCTCTGCTCGCCGCTAGAGAGTTCATAGCCATGAAGCTCCGCTGATTCCTCTATTCCTGAGTGCTGAGCGCAGGCCTTCTCGACGACGGCGTTTAAGTCTCGCTCGAGTTGACTAATTTTGCTCGCCGGTAAAACCAGCGCAATTAGGGCGTGTTCAACGCCTTTTAAATAGGTTTCGTCCAAATACGCGACCAGCATTTATTTCCGCCATTAAGAGTTCATTAATCCGTCCATTAGATATTACCCACCTAATAGTTCGAATCCCCTGCCCGCGCAGGGGCTTTTTCGTTTGAAAGGACTAACACCCACCATGACCACAACGAGCCGAGAGCTGAAAATAGCCGAGGCACCAACTCGGCTCGCCAAAACCTGGACAAACCACAAAACCACCTGGCAAGCCCTCACCGCACGACTACAAGACGCCGTCATCAGCCCCAACACAGTAGAGCAATACCAAGCCCTCCCCAAAGGCAAACAAGCCGACGCCAAAGACGTCGGCGGATTCGTCGGCGGACACCTCGCAGACGGCAGACGCAAAAACGGCCACATCCTCGCCCGCTCCATCATCACCCTCGACGTCGACTTCCCACCAGAAGACTTCCTCACCAACCTCGATGACTACACCATGGGCATCGGCGGGTGCCTGTACTCCACGCACTCTCACGCCCCAGGGCATGAACGCTACCGCCTCGTCCTCCCACTCACCCGAGACGTCACCGCCGAAGAATACGAAGCAGTAGCCCGCAAAGTCGCCGCCGACATCGGCATCGACATCTTCGACGACACCACCTACGAGCCACACCGGCTCATGTACTGGCCAAGCCGACCCATCGACGCTGAATTTGTCTACCGAGATCTTGACACCACGTGGATCAACCCCGACGATGTTCTGGCGGAATACGACAACTGGCGTGACGTCACCACCTGGCCCGTCTCCAGTCGACAAAAAGAACGACTGCAACACGCAGCCGACTCACAAGCCGACCCACTCACCAAACCCGGCCTGGTCGGCGCATTCTGCCGAGCCCACGACATACACCACACCATCGACACGTTCCTCACCGACGTGTACCAACCCACCACGGGCGGCAGGTACACATACACGCGAGGAGAATCCACCAATGGTGTCGTCACCTACGACGACAAGTTCGCGTTCTCACACCACGGCACCGACCCAGCAGGCGGTCAACTCACCAACGCATTCGACCTCGTGCGCATCCACAAATTCGGCACCGAAGACACAGACGCCAAACCAGGCACCCCAACATCCAAGCTGCCATCGTTCAAACGGATGGTGGAGCTGGCGAAAAACGACACGGCAACCAACAAGCAACTCGCCGACGAGCTTCGACAACAAGTCATCGCCGACTTCACCACCGAACACGGCGACGCACCAGACACCACGTGGATGGAAAGGATCGCGAGGAAGAACAACGGTGCGATCGAAGAATCCTTGGGCAACCTTGCCCTGATCCTCACCCACGACCCCGGCCTACAGGAGATCCGATACAACCAACTTTCGGAAACCATCGACGTCCGCAACCCCAGCAAACTGCCGTGGAAACAGACACGCGCCGGGTGGGGAGAAACCGACATCGCGCAGCTGAAGCTGTACCTCGAAAACCGCTACCAGCTCTACAGCAGCACCAAGACGATGGAGGCCCTGGATATCGCTGCAGGCACGAGGGCGTATCACCCGATCCGCGACTACCTGAACTCGCTGCCAGCGTGGGACGGTGTGGAGCGTATCGACACCCTGCTGGTGGACTACCTGGGCGCCCCGGACACTGCATACACCCGTGCAGTAACCCGTAAAACACTGGTCGCTGCTGTGCGTCGTATCTACCGGCCCGGCACCAAGTTCGACACCGTGCTGATCCTCTCCGGCCCACAGGGCACCGGCAAATCCACCCTGTTCTCCCGCCTGGCGGGGGATTGGTTCTCTGACGCACTGTCGCTGACCGACATGAAGGACAAGACAGGGTCGGAGAAGCTGCAGGGCTACTGGATCCACGAGCTCGGTGAGCTCGCCGGTATGCGGAAGATGGAGGTCGAAGTTGTCAAGGGTTTCATTTCCCGCACTGACGATAAGTACCGGGCTGCCTATGCGAGGACTGTGGAGTCGCACCCACGGCAGTGCATCATCGTTGGCTCCACCAACGCGGAGAACGGGTTCCTCCGTGACGTCACGGGTAACCGTAGGTTCTGGCCGGTGGCGATCACGGGAGAGTCCGAGCATAAGACGTGGAACATCACCCACGAGACCGTTGCGCAGATATGGGCGGAAGCCCTGGCAGCGCACCGGGCTGGCGAGCCGCTGCACCTGTCGGGTGAGCTCGCTGTGGAGGCTACGAGGGCACAGGACGCCGCGATCGAAACAGACGAACGTGTCGGCGTCGTTCAGGAGTATTTGGACACGGATTTACCCGCCGGGTGGGAGTCCATGTCGGTGCAGCAGCGTCGCGGGTTCCTCGCCGGGCACGCCCCGACAACGGAGTTCGGCGGCACCCCGGAGCCGTTGACTCGCCGGATGGAAGTGTCGAACGCCGAAATCTGGTCGGAGTGCTTCGGCAACGAGCCGGGGGATATGCAGCCCAAGGACTCGTATGCGATTAGCGCGATTATGAAGAAACTCGACGGGTGGGAAAAGCCCCAAAAACGAGGCGGATCCAAGCGGGTTTTCCCCTACGGAAAGCAGCGAATTTACCGCCGAAAAGTTGAGCAGCCACCGTTCTAAAAAGGGTGGAACAACCTCCCGGAACAACTTGTTCCACCCCAGCGCGGGGCGGTCGGTAGCGAGCTGGATCACAAAATCAGTTGTTCCGCTTGTTCCACTTGTTCCATAAGTTGTTCCACCCCTAAAACCCCCTCCTACCTCTATCTTTCCCTCTACTGGAACAACTGGAACAAGAAATAGAGAAGAAAAGAGAAATAGGGGATTAAAGGGGAAAAACGCCCCATATACGCCAAATACGCCATAAATCCTTAAATCCAACGATCTATCCAAAGTTTGTTGTTCCTTGTTCCACTTGTTCCACCACGACCAAAAACACCCGAGACGAAAGCCACCCAACAATGCGAGAAAACGCCATCGAAAAAAAGCTCACACACGCCGCACAACAAGCGGGATGCTACGCACTCAAATTCACCAGCCCAGGACTCGTCGGAGTGCCAGACCGACTCATCCTCGCCCCCGGAGGACGAGCCGCCTTCGCCGAAATAAAAGCACCCGGCAAAAAACCACGCCCCATCCAAACCCACCGGATCAACCAACTCCGACAACTCGGCTTCCCCGTCTTTGTCATCGACAACCCCAACCAAATACCAGGAGCACTCAGTGAAATACTCGCCACACCCGTACCAGGAATTCACGACCAACTACATTGAGACGCACCCTGAAGCAGCAATACTTTTGGGAATGGGCCTTGGCAAGACCATCATCACCCTCACGGCTATCAACAACCTGATCTACGACCACTTCACCGTTCACCGGGCGCTCATCATCGCCCCCTTGCGAGTAGCCCGCGACACGTGGCCACAAGAAATCCAGAAGTGGGAACACCTAAGGCGGCTCCGCTACTCGGTCGTAGTAGGCGACAAACCCACCAGGGAAGCAGCACTCGCTGCGGATGCCGACGTGTACATCACTAACCGGGAGAACATACCGTGGCTTGTCGACCACATTGGCCCCGCCAATTGGCCTTTCGACATGGTCATCATCGACGAGCTATCCAGCTTCAAAAATCACCAGGCCAAGAGGTTCAAGGCACTGCGCAAATGTAGGCCCCGCATCAACCGCATCATCGGGCTCACGGGAACCCCAGCGCCCAATAGCCTCCTCGACCTATGGGCACAGTTCGCCTTACTCGATGGTGGGCAGCGCCTCGGCAGATTCATCACTCACTACCGCAACACCTACTTCGACCCGGACAAACGCAACGGTATGCAGATCTTCTCCTACAAACCAAAGGACGGGGCAGAGCAACAAATCTACAACGCCATCAGCGGCATCACCGTGTCCATGCGCACCACCGACTACCTCGACCTACCACCCGTGACCTACACGAATCGCCCAGTCCACATGAACCCAGCGGAGAAGAAGCTCTACGACCGGTTCAAGAGAGACATGGTCATCACCCTCGGTGATGAGACGATCGACGCGGCCAACGCAGCCGGACTGTCCGGCAAACTCCAACAGCTCGCCTCCGGTGCGATCTACACCGGGGAGGAGCGTGACGTCACCGTAGTGCATGACAGGAAGCTCGATGCGCTCGACGACATTGTGGACGCCGCCAACGGGCAGCCAGTGCTGTTGGCCTACTGGTTCCAACACGAGGAAGCCCGCATCCTCCACCGCTTTCCCCAAGCCAGATTGCTCACCACCAGCCGAGATTTCACCGACTGGAACAAAGGACGGGTACCGATCGGCCTACTGCACCCAGCTAGTGCTGGGCACGGCTTGAACCTCCAGGCCGGTGGCCACATTCTCGTGTGGGTCACCACCCCGTGGTCTCTCGAGTTGTACGAGCAGACCAACGCCCGGCTCCACCGCCAGGGCCAGACCGAGCCTGTATCGATCATTCACCTGGTGACTGACGGCACCATCGACACCCAAATCGGTGCAGCGCTCGGCCGTAAAGCAACAACCCAGGATGCACTCGTCCACGCAGTAGCCACAGAGCTTGGAAAGGAAACCGCCCATGCTGTCGCCTGATGACACCGCCCGGCTTGCCCGCGCCTACGACACGCTGCGCAGGCTTGCCCCGCGGATAGAGAACCTGAAGATCCCCGTTGGTGGAGCACCCAGTGATGCCTACCGGCCACCCGCGCACCCAGGGCCCAAGCCACCATGCAACCTGGCGTGGGTCAGCGCAGAGATCGACGCCCTCGACCTACTGCAGCGCACAGCACGCCAAGTCACGGCAGACACGATGGGGTTGCATGGCAGACCAGTGCCGGGACTAGCCGGGCACGCTGGTTGGCTATCCCACCAGGTTGAACACATATCCTCCACCATGTGGGTGGACTCACCAACCTGGTGGGCAATTCAACTCGGTGACCGAGAGTCAACGGGCACGGACACTTTGTTCTCGCAGACAGTGCAGTACGCCCGATACCTGGAGGATGCGCTAGACCCGCCGATCAAGCACCCACCAGCTGGCAGCGCGATACAGATGAGTGTGGCGACGGGGGTTCCGGTGGAGACAATCAAGACCTGGCGTAAGCGCGGTGACATCCCGGGTTTCCGTATCGGTAACCGCTGGTACTACCGCAGGTCAGACATAGAGAAGACACGACAAGGCAAGGCGTAAACGCTTGACACGTGAACCTGGTCATGTAGTAAGCTAGACGCAGGCGATAAGTAAACCCCCACACCACTATCTGGTGCTGGGGGTTTTGTTATGCGCTCGCACCAACAGATTCAAAACCCGTCCAGCGTTAGTTCATAGAACAACTGTGCTAGACGCAGGCCGGGTGATCCACAACCTCCGATAGTCTCCAAGCCGAGACGAAGGAGGTGAGACATGGCAACGGTAGATAAGAACTTCATCAAGAAGCTCGGAGGCGACGTGCCAGTTGGTAAGACGCAACGCGAAACGGAACGCAACCTTGAGAAGCACTTCAAGAAGGCGGGACTCGAGACCAACAGCAAAGGCATCCGAGACTTAGCAAAGAACCTACATAAAAAGTAGGCCAAGCAGGGAGCAGGTGACGATGGCGCGAGCCAAGCGCATCTGCTCCCACCCATCATGCGGACACACCGCAACATTAGGCAGCGGGCTGTGCAGGAAACACGCTGCGGAACGTGACGCCACCCAACGGCGAACCACACCAACTAAGCGCACACGCGACTGGACGGAATACAACCGCAGGCGACGAGCTGTCGCCCAATGGCGAGTATCACAGGGCAACATCTGCCCCGGCTATAAACGACCCCCACACCCGGCGACGGACCTGACCGCAGAGCACATCTACCCAGTGGCAGACAATCTCGATGGTCAGGGAGAATTGAGCGTGCTGTGTAGGTCGTGCAACAGTCGCCACGGAGCGGAAACAAGAAATAAATTTAGATAGACCCCAGGGGGATAGACCGACGCGCCAACGCGCCTGCACCGCGCGTGAGGTGAAAAAAGGTGTCTAGGGGTTACGAACTTTCAGAAATCGGGGTGATGTGGCGTGCCTGGACCACCGCCAAAGAATGACGGAACCCGTCGTACGAAGGGCGCTTTGCCGTATGTCCTTGCCGAGTTGCCATCGGAGGGGCGAAAAGGGCGAGCACCTGCGTGGCCACTTGCTGGTAGGGCGCCGCGAGGGTGGGCTGCACTATGGAGGCTGCCACAGGCGGTGATGTGGGAGAAGATGCACTCCGAACTTGCAGTGGCACGGTATTTGTTGCTTCGCGTCGACATGGAAGACGCGATGGCGGAGAAAAAGGAAGTTAAGTCCGCGGTGTTTTCAGAGATTCGCCAGAGCGAGGATGCGCTGGGGCTGTCTCCGAAGGGAATGCAGACTTTGCGTTGGCGCGTGAGGTTGGACGAGGTAGAAGAACAACGGCAGCACAAGCGTGCTTCGAACCCGGCGAATCGACGTGCTCGGTTGAAGGTAGTAGCCGACGAGGCTTAGCAGTGCGAAGGGAGCGTGATGGGTGATGCCATGGCGTGGCCCCGAGTATGAAGGCGAATTCCCGTCGCTTGGATGGTCGGTTGCGGATTGGATTGAAGCCAATTGTGTGATTCCTGATGGTGACCATAAGGGCGAGCCATACATTCTGACTGATGAGATGGTTGAGTTCTTAGTGCATCACTACCGGTTGAAGCCGGAGGCCACGGAGGATAGGCCGCGTCGGGCGTGGAATTATCGTCGTTCGCAGCTGGTGCGTCCTCAGAAGTGGGGCAAGGGCCCGTTGACTGCTGCGATGATTTGCGCGGAGTCTGTGGGGCCTGTTGTGTTCGCTGGTTGGGATGCTTCTGGTGAGCCTGTTGGTAGACCATGGCCGACTCCGTTGATTCAGGTGACGGCATCGTCGGAAGATCAGACGGCGAATGTGTATGCGGCGTTGCAGCCGATGATTGAAGAGGGCCCGTTGTCGGAGTTGATTCCGGATACTGGTGATACTCGTATCAATCTTCCTGGTGGTGGCCGTATTGACCCGGTGACGTCTAAAGCACGGTCCCGACTGGGGCAGCGTGTGACGTTCGTTGTGCAGGATGAGACGCAGATGTGGACGCAGTCTAACGGCGGTGTGTTGTTGGCGACGACGCAGCGCCGCGGTCTTGCCGGTATGGGTGGTCGTTCTGTGGAGACGACGAATGCGTGGGACCCTGCCGAAAACAGTGTGGCTCAGCAGACGTTTGAGTCGAAGGCGCTGGATATTTACCGCGATTTTCGTCAGGCGCCGGCGAACTTGTCGTACCGGAATAAGCGTGAGCGGGCGAGGATTCACCGTCATGTGTACGGAGATTCGTGGTGGGTTGACTTGGAGAATATCGAGTCTGAGGCTGCGGAGTTGTTGGAGACTGACCCGGCTGAGGCTGAGCGGTTTTTCGGTAACCGTATTGTGTATGGCCGTGGCGCGTGGATCCCTCCGGAGACGTGGGATGGTGCCGTCAGGGAGGACGTTCCGGAGGATGGGGCAGCTATTTGCCTCGGCTTCGACGGTTCTGAGAACAATGACTGGACCGCAATTACGGCTATCACGATGGATGGCACGGTGTTTGTTCCGACGTTTGGTCCTGATGAGGAGCCGACGTATTGGAATCCGGATGAGCATGGTGGGCGTATACCTCGTGATGAGGTTGATGCTGCTGTTGATGAGTTGTTTGAGCGTTACCAGGTGGTTCGTATGTACTGCGATCCGCAGGATTGGCGTTCTGAGATCGGTGACTGGGCTGTCCGGCATGGCGATGAGCATGTGTTTGAGTGGGCGACGAACCGCATCAATCAGATGTATGAGGCGCTGAAGACTTTCGAGACGAATATTGCTACGGGTCGTGCGGGGCAGGACGGCGGTAAGGCGCTGGGTATTGCTGCTGCTAATGCCAGGAAGGTCTCTCGGCCTGGTCAGAAATACATTCTCGGTAAGGCGACGGAGAATCAAAAGATCGATATTGCTATGGCGATGGTGCTTGCGCATGAGGCGTGGGTGAATGCGATGGCTGCTGGTTGGGAGCCGCGGTCGGCGGCTCGTGTGCTGGTGTTTGGCCGAAGGAGGCGATGATGACGGTAGCGATTCCAGGTCACGACACTGGTATTGGTTTGTCGAAGGATGAGCAAGCGTTGCTTTCCAGACTTCATGTGAAGTGGATGCAGCAGCGGAAGCAGGATGAGGAGAATAAGAAGTACTTCAAGGGGCTGCAGAATATTGCTCAGCTTGGTATTGCGATACCGCCGGAGATGGAGCCTTTTGCGTTCCCGATGAACTGGTGTCGAATGTATGTTGAAACGCTTGAGCAGCGGATGGATGTTCGATTGTTGCTGCGTAGTGGTGATGCTGAAGAAGATGAGGAACTGCGTGCGGATTGGGAAGCTAACAGTCTGGAGCTTGAGCATCACTTGGCGCAGACGGATCTGCTGAAGTACGGGCGGTGTGTGGCGTCAGTGTCGTGGCCTGATCGAGCTACGGGGCAGACGCGGCCGGTTATTCGGGTGGAGAATCCGCAGGATATTTCTGTGGAGGTTAATCCGGTGACGCGGGCTATGACCGGTGCGTTGCGTGTGTATACCGATGACACTGGGCTGCGTCAGTTCATGACGTTGTATTTGCCGGATGAGACGGTGCATATTTCTCAGGACACTGGAGTGTATCGAGTTTCTCAGCGTGATCGTCATGGTTTGGGGCGGGTTCCGATTGTGTGTCAATGGAATCGCCGGGAATCTGGTCGTTTCGATGGCGAGTCGCAGATGGATGATGTGAAACCTTGGGTAGCGATGGCAGCTCGTGTGGTTTTGAATATGCAGCTTGCGATGGAGACTATTGCAACCCCGCAGAAGGTCGCGATTGGTGTGTCGCAGAAGGATTTCATTGACCCGGATACTGGGGAGGAGCTGGATCCTTGGGAGACGTATCTCGGCGCGATTTGGGCTATTTCGCGTTCATCTGGGGATGGGGTGGATATTAAGCAGCTTCCAGCTGGTGAGCTGTCGGGTTTTATCGACTTGATGGAGTTGATTACAAAGCAGGTTGCTGCGTTGACTGGACTGCCTTTGCGGATGTTGGGGCATTCGACGGTGAACCCGGCTTCCGAGGGTGGCATTAAAGCGGATGAGGCGCGCTTGGTGAAGACCGTTGAGCGCGTGAATTCTGTTGCTGGCGTGTTTTGGTCGTGGGTGTTGGGGATTTCGGAGCGTATTCGTACGGGTGTGTGGCCGGAGGGGTCGCCGATTCAGGTTGAGTTCCGCAATCCTGCGACGCCTACGATGTCTGAGATGGCGGACGCTATTCAGAAGCAGACCGGTGGGGCCCCGACGTTGTCGGTGCGTGGTGCGATGAACCAAATGGGGTATTCGCAGGCGCGTATCGACAAGGAAACGTCCTGGTTGGAGCAGGAGCAGCATGGTTTGTACACGCCGGTGGATGAGAAGTTGGAGCGGATACCGGTTGGTGATGGCTGATGGGTGTGACGTATTCGTTTCGGCATTTGCCTCCTGGGGTTCGTGAAGAGGCTATGGCCCGTGGGCAGGTTATTCGTCGTGCATTGACGGAGCTACGTACAGAGGTGATGCCTCGTCATTATCCGATGGACATTGATTATTGGGAGCGGACGCGAAGTCGAGAGGTGATTCGGGTTGTGACTCGAGCACAGGTCGATAATGCGGCTCTTGTTGATGAGACGTTTGATTTGGCGTTGACGGCGCAGGGTTATCACACAGAGCCACTGGGATTGATTGATCCAGAGATGTTTGCGGGGCAGATGCCAGAGGGGGATCCTCTGGATTTGATTCCGAAGGCTGTGGCGAACCGAGTTCGTGAGCGATTAGCGACGGGTTCTGATCCTTTGCAGGCGTGGCAAGCAGGAGGGAAGCTGCTTGCCACGATTGTGCAGACGGCGCTATCGGATTCGTCTCGGATGGCGAAGATGGTGGCTGGGTTGGCTCGCCCTCGCACTCTGTATGTGCGGATGTTGCGACCGCCGTCGTGTTCTCGGTGTGCGGTGCTTGCTGGTAAGCGGGGTTATTGGGCGAAGCCTTTCAAACGTCATCCTGGATGTGATTGCTCGCAGGTGCCTGTCCGGGAGGGCAGCTCAGACAAGTTTGAGGGGCCAGCGTTTGACCCCAAGGCTGCTTTTGAGTCGATGTCGCGTGCTGATCAGGATCGATTGTTTACCAAGGCTGGGGCGGAAGCGATTCGTGATGGCGCGGACGTTTCGCAGGTTGTCAACGCTAATCAGGGGATGAGTGCTGTTGGGGATCGTTTGACGACGTCGGGGTCTACTCGGCGTGGTGGGGCGATTCGTTATTACTTGGCGCAGGACGATGTGCCTATTGGTACTCCGCAGTTTGATCGGTTGTCAGTGCCACAGATTATGCGGTGGACGGGAGGTAACCCGGATGGCCGTATTGCGTTGTTGTACAGGCATGGGTATCTGCGTGATGTTTCGCCTGGTTTGAATCTTGCGGACGTGAAGTCTGCGTTAGCTAAGTAGCACCCTTCGGGGTGCTTTTCTTTTTCCGAGATGGAGGAGTTTCTATGTTCAAGAATCGCCCAGTATGGGTTCGTGCGTTAGAAGGAACTAACGATGGTGCTTCGGGTGCAGCAGGGTCGGCACCTGAGGGATCCTCGGATGGTGAGGAGACTCCACCGGCGGGTGAGCAGAATCCGGCCGAGGGTAGTTCTGAGAAGGAAGCCACTGATGGTGAAAATCCGGATGGTCGTGGGTCGAAGCAAGCGGTGCTTGCTGATTTGGCTCGAGAGCGTGACAAGCGGCAAGAGCTTGAGGCGAAAATCGCCGAGTTTGAAAAGGCTGAGGAAGAACGTAAGCGTTCGGAAATGACTGAGCTGGAGAAACTGCAGGCTGACCTGGAGAAAGAACGCGCTGAGAAGGAGAAGATGCTTGCCGAGTTGAGCAAGCGTGATTTGGCGCGGACTCGTGACGAACTTGCGTCCGAGTTCAACATCCCAGCCGCGATGGCTGGACGCATCACGGGTGGGACACCTGAGGAGATGCGCGCTGATGCTGAGGCTTTGGCTAAGGCATTGGGCCCGTATAACGGCCCGTCTGACCCGTCGGCTGGTCGTGGCAATGGCACGAGTAAGCCGGCAACTTTGGAAGCCGCCATCGCGGCCAAATATCAATAGAAAGGGGTAGCCAATCATGGCTCCTATTACTCTTGAGCAGGCAAAGCTCAACACTATGGAAGATTACGATCCAGCGATCATTGATGAGTTCCGTAAGAACTCGACGCTGCTGGACATGATGCAGTTTGACCGCGCCGTATCTCCGGCTGGTGGTGGTGCCACGTTGGATTATGGTTACCGTCGTGTGAAGACTGAGCGTGGTGCAGCGTTCCGTGAGCTCAATACCGAGTACGGTACTGAAGCTGCTACTACGGAGAAGATTTCTACGACGTTGGCGCCTCTTGGTGGTGCGTTTGAGATTGACCGTGTGATTGCGAAGCTGGGTCCTGCAGCGTCTGGCGAGATCGCATTCCAGTTGTCTCAGTTGGTGAAGTCGACCACGGCTAAGTTCATGGATTCGGTCATCAATGGTGACACTGCCGTGGATGCTAATGGTTTTGATGGACTGTCTAAGGCGCTCATCGGCTCTACTACGGAAATCACTGAGGCTAAGGACTGGTCGACATTTACGTCGGCGGAGCAGTCTTTGACCGTCCTCGATGATATGGATGAGTTCGTGTCGGTTATGGACGGCGTGACTGTGCTTGTTGGCAACGCGCGTGTACTGGCGAAGGTTCGTGCTGCTGCGCGTCGTGCGAATCTGTACACCAAGTCTCCGGTTGATGGACTGACGTACCCGAATGGTATTCCAGTGTCTCGTGAAACTGTTGGCGACCTGGTGCTGATTGATGCTGGTACCAAGCCTGGCTCGAATGATCCGATCATCCCAGTGTCCGAGACCGGAACCACTGACCTGTATGCAGTTCGTCTTGGTCTGGATGGCTTCCATGGTGTGACTACCACGGAGGGTTCGATGCTTCAGACGTGGCTGCCGGACTTCACTACTGCTGGCGCGGTGAAGAAGGGTGAGTGTGAGCTCGGTCCAGTTGGTGTGGCGTTGAAGCGCACAAAGGCTGCTGCGGTTCTTCGTGGTGTGAAGGTGGCGTAAATCATGCGAGTTGAAGCCCCAAATAAGGAGTATGGCGGTCGCATCGGGCGAGATGTTTTCGTTGACGGCGTGTGTGAGAACGCGTCAGAGTCGCAGCGCTGGTACTACCTGGAGCAGGGTTATGTGATCAGTGACGAAGACGAAGAAGTTGCAGAGGACACGGAATCTGATCAGGACGCTGGGGTTCCCGAAGCCCCAGATTTCGAGGTTCCGTCCCGAGCGGCTTCAACTGTGGTGTGGGCGGAGTTCCTCACATCCCAGGGCATTGAGCATCCTGAGGATGCGTCTCGCGCACAGTTGATCGACATGTGGGAGGCACACAATGGCGAGGTGGCTGACTAGCGTCCGCTCCGTGTGGCCAGATACTACTGAGATAGAGCGGGCGAGCCTAGAGAGGCTTGTTGATCGTGCTGAGGCGATTATCGCCCAGCGTTTCCCGGAAACCGCGCGACGTGTCTCGGACGGAACGCTGTCCTGCCAAGTAGTGGCAGGCATTGTCGAAGACATGGTGAGCCGAGCGCACGCCTCTCAGCAACGCGGTGGTATCGACAAGCTGTCGTACCCAGAGGTCACCATGGAGTGGTCTGACGGTGGGGCGGGCAGCGGTTCACTGTTGTATCTGACCGTGGATGAGTTGATGCTTCTGACTCCTCCAGAGCCTGCTGCTGCGTTCACGGTTTATCGAAAGCCGAGGCCGTCATGGTGAGCGCTGCGGTTCTATTCCAGCCAGGATGGGTGCTGCGAAAGCGAGAAGCCGACACGGTTGACCCGCTGACCGGAAACACTGTTGGGCACACTGTCACGACTACACAGGGGCGAGGGCTGATCCAATCTCCTCTGTGGACTGGATTCAGTGAAGTCACCGAGAGCAGTGTGACGGACGAACGCCTTGTTCTGTGGCGTCCGTTGCGTGACATTCATCCAGAGGTTACGGCCAATGATGAGTTTGTATCCCCAGAGGGGCACGTCTGGCAGGCAACTACTGATGGTATGTGGCGTGGCATCCCTGGGCACCCACCAGAATATTTGGCGGTGCGGGTATGCAGAGCGAAGGAGAAGGAATGACTGATATTGCAGTGTCATTCATTGATGACGCTGGAAACCTGGTGTTTACGGCACGTGGTTCGAAGCATCATAAGGACTATCTTGCATCTGGTCAGCGCCGGGCTGAGGAGGTGCCGGATGTCGTTCGCGAAACTGACGCTGTTCCAGCAGGAGCTGCGGAGGGAGACTCGACAGGAGTCGACGAAGAAGCGTCGTGATATTGCCGGGAAGATTGCGGCTGATGCCCGTAGTTCAGCTCCGGTAGTGACTGGTGCGTATCGGGGTGGAATTGGTGTTGAGGAAGACGGAGACACCGTGATGGTTGTCGACAATGATCCTGATGCGATTCACAAGGAATACGGCACCTCGGATACTCCGGCACATGCTGCGTTGACAAACGCGGCGATGGCGTATGGCAAGTATTCCGGTATGAGACCTCGGAGGTAGTTGATGCGTGACCCCATGCCGTACCCATCTGGGGAAATTAGAAAGTGGCTGCTTCAACATGAGCAGTTTTTGGCGCTGTTGCAGGGCGGTGTTGTCAACACTAGTGAGGCACCTCCGGATCCGCTGGTTAAACCGCATGTGACAGTTGCTGTTACGGGTCATGTGGGGACTGATCCAATGCTTCGGCGTTTGGTTGTTCAGGTAACTCCGTGGGCTCCGACATGTGAGGTGTCAGGGCTTACTGAGGATCCGCGTGTGACGGTATGGAACCTTGCCGCGACGGCAGGGGAGCTGCTTGGCAGGGCAAGAAACATTGTGCTTGACGACAAGCATGCGTGGTCAGCTACGTGGCTGGATGGCCCAGTCGAGTTGTACGACACGAAGCGTGGTGCCGATCGTCCGCTGTTTTACGCGCCCGTTCGTTTTCAGGTGCATCTGCGCCGCAGATAGACGCTAAATCAATTCTTTAGCACCCACATAGTGGGTGCATTTTTTATGCCCAGAAGTGGGCGGAAAGGAAGTGGCAATGTCCACTTACGCAAATCCGAATAATGCATATGCGTGGCTTGATGGCGACGCGTTCCGTGGCGAAGCCGGCGCAACGATGCCAGCCGATATTTTCGCGGCATCCCTGGATGCTGAAGGCTTTGACGCGTACGGCGGTATTGAGGCTGGTTTTGAGCTGACCTCCGACCAGTCGGTGACGAAGAAGAAGGTATTCAACTACCGGCAGGGCGCGTACAAGGTTATGCGCGATCCTCTTGATGAGGGCTTTAAGTTCCGTGCTGTCGATAACACGAAGGCAACCGCGTTGACTCGTGCTCAGGGCGGAAAGATCACCAAGGTTGGTGACCGCTACCAGTTGGAAAAGGGTATTGGCGAAGAGTTCTCCTTGATCGTTCGCCTCGATGATGGTGACGATACGACGGCGTTCTTCTCGCCTCGCGTTACCTTGTCGGGACCTGCGACGCGTGCGCAGATTGACGGCCAGAACATTGATGGTTGGGAGTTCACGATTACGGCGCTTGAGCCATTCGTAGAGATCCTGCCTGCGTTGCCGGTCGGCATGGACGAGCCGGTAGAGGATCCAGTTACCCCGTAGCTGGTTGATGGGCCCGGAGAATTCGTGGTGGGTCGCTCCGGGCCCAACCCCATGACCCCCACATAGACTTCACATTTCTTGATCCATTAGGAGACTCATCATGTCTGAATCCATTGACCTTATTGACCTTGCTCTTGGCGTCGCTGGCGGGGAAGCCGTCACAGTGAATGTTTTCGAGAATGATCTATCAATTCGCCGGAACTTCACTGGTGATGAGGTGCACGAGTATTTGAAGCTACACCGTGAGGGAGAGTCGGCTCCGACGCTGAAGGAGCAGCTGCAGAACATTGTGGGGTCCCTGTCGGATTCTGCTGATGATGCGCAGGCTGCGTTCATCGATGCCGTCATGGAATTGACGATTCCAGAAATTAATCGGGTGGTAGTCAAGATTGGGCAGATCGCGGGGCTGCGTGACGAACAGGGAAATTTCCTACCTGGTGCGCCTGTCTCTTAGATGAGGCTGCGCACCGTCGTGCGCTAGTCGGATTTCGCCGTGAGTACGGGCTGGACTGGCGCGAAGCGAGGCGAACCATGTGGCACCTCGATTTGGGGGCGCTTGTGGATGGATTGAGTGAGTGGTCTTTGACCGACGAGAACATAGCTCGATTGGTCGATCGCGAGGACTACTGGTTGAACTCTGAGTATTCGGGGTGGACGACGGATCCTGATGACCCAGAGGTTAAGGCTGAGAGGGAGCGGCGTCGCAGGCTCGGGGTGAAACCACCGGCGATGCCGATCCTGCGGCCGGTGGCGGCGCGCCCTGCGCATTTGCAGGTGCAGCTGGCGGAGGCGGTGGCTGCGCAACTTGCTGCGGCTGAAGCTCCGCCAAAGAAGAAAATCAGTATCGCGGAGTTAGCTGCGATGCGTGGTAAGTAGGAGGTGCCCGTGGCTGGCGGCAAGATTGACATTCTCGTAGAGCCTGATCTGCAGGGCTTCAACAGTAAGCTCGAGTCCGGTTTGGGTGGGGCGCTGGGTGTTGCCGGCAAGATTGGCGCAGCCTTGGGTGTTGCGGTCGGTGGCGCTGAGATTAGTCGTCAGATCATCCAGGTTGGTGTGGACTTTGAGTCTCAGATGAACACCATGGCTGCTGTGTCACAGGCTACGGGCACGCAGTTGGATGCGGTTGCGTCAAAGGCACGTGAGCTTGGTTCAGACACGTCTCTGACGGCTACATCTGCGTCCGACGCTGCTGCTGCGATGACCGAGTTGGCCAAGGGTGGTTTCACTGTTGAGCAGTCGATGGAGGCTGCGAAGGGCACTCTGCAGTTGGCTGCTGCTGCGCAAGTTGATGCTGCTACTGCTGCGACGATTCAGTCGCAGGCGTTGCAGTCGTTCAGTCTTGAGGCTGAGGATGCTGCGCGGGTGTCGGATATTTTGGCGGGTGCGGCTAATGCGTCGTCTGCTGAGATTGAGGGTATTGCGCAAGGCCTGCAGCAGTCGGGCACGGTTGCTAATCAATTTGGTGTGTCTATTGAGGACACGGCGACTGCGTTGGCGATGTTTGCTAACGCGGGTATTCAAGGTTCTGATGCGGGCACGTTGTTGAAGTCTGCGTTGTTGGCGCTGACGGACCAGGGTAAGCCTGCACAGGCTGCGATCGAAGAGCTGGGCTTGTCTGTGTATGACATGCATGGAAACTTCGTTGGCTTGCCGTCGCTGTTTGGGCAGTTGGCTGAGGCGCAGAAGAATATGACGCCTGAGGCGTATCAGGCTGCTACTGCTACTTTGTTTGGTTCTGACGCGATGCGTCTTGCTGGTATTGCAGCCGAGCAGGGTAGGGGCGGTTTTGATCAGCTCAAGGAGTCGGTTACGCGTCAGGGGCAGGCTGCGGAGGTTGCTGCTGCGCAGACGCAGGGGTTGCCTGGTGCTTTGGAGCGTATGCAGAACGCTGCTGAAGAGGCTGGTTTGGCGGTGTATACCGCGCTGGGCGACAAGCTTGTGGTTGGTGCTGATCTGGCAACATCCGCGTTGGAGAAGATTGGCCCTGCAGCGGTTACCGGCATTGATGCAGTGAGTGCAGCTGGTGGTGAGCTGGTTAAGGCGCTGGATGGTGTTGAAGGCGCCACAATTGGTGTGGCTTCGGCTCTTGCGATTTCGCATTTCACACAGTTCCCGCAGCGTATGACGGCAGGTACGAATGCGCTGCGTGGTTTCGGTGAGCAGATGAAGCTGCAGAAGTCGTTGGCTGCACAGGCTGGGCAATCTATTGGAGTCATTGGTTCTGCGATGGCGACGATTGAAGCTCGGGTTCCCGTTATTGGTCGCATGGGAGACGCGTACCGCAAGGTAGGTGGTCCTCTCCGTGACATGGGAACTCTGACTCTTGCGGCGTCGACGGAGACTGGCGGTTTCCATAGATCGTTGTTGCAAGCTAAGGGTGTAGCTCAGCACTTCGGTGGTGTTCTTGGTGGCACGGTTGCTGGTGGGTTGTCGCTGGCGAAGTCCGGTATAGGTGGGCTGATTGGCGCCCTGGGTGGACCGTGGGGAGCCGCGCTTACTGGTGCTGGGTTGGCTATTGGTCACCTGGTGCAGAAGCACCAAGAGGCGAAGGCTGCTGAGGAAGAGCACAAGGCTGCACAAGAATCGCTTAGGGCGTCGCTGGATCAGACCACTGGTGCGATCACAGAGCAGACTCGTGAGCTGCAGATGAAGAATGCCACGGAGAAAGGCTGGACTGATACCGCTCGCGGTATGGGTTTGGCGCAGTCAACGTTGCAGTCGGCTATGGAAGGCAACGCTAGCGCGATCCGTGAAGTCAATGCCGCTGTGGATGCTAATGGCCAGCGCGCTGTTGAGAACACGGGGTTCTGGAGAGAGTACGGCTCGCAGCTGGAGGCTGCTGGTGCATCGTCTAAGGACTTTGCACAGGCAATGGATGGTAACGCTGACGCCGCGAAGCGTGTGAATAAGGCGCTGGATAGCATTCCGGATAAGGCGTTTGGTCCGTCTGCACGTGCAGACTGGGTTGGTACTCGTAAGGAAATTGACGAGACGACGAAGTCTGCGCGAGAACTTCGTGATGGTGTGTCGGGTTCTGCAAAGGACCTTGAGGCGCAGCGCGAAGCTATTAAGAAGAATCTTGGTCTTGAGTTGCAGAAGGCCATGCAGGATACGGCTGATGTTGCGAAGCTGCTGGGCGACAGTATCGTTTCGATTCCAGACAATAAGACCTTGAAGGTTCAGTCTGACGCGGTTACCGACGAGACGCGTAAGAAGCTTGAAGATATTGGTCTTGAGGTATCTAAGCCACTAAACGGTGAGGTTACGGTCACTTTCCCAGAGGGCATGGACATAGTTACCATGCTGCAGGAACTGGGTGTTCAGATTGAGACGCTTCCTGATGGGCACATTGCGATTACAAATGACAGCCCGGAGGTGCGGGAGTCCCTGGAGATGTTGGGGCTCGCTGTCACAACATTGCCTGATGGTCAGGTGATAATTGATTCAAATGACCCTGAGGTTCGCGATCGTATGGTTGCGCTGGGGCTTCTGGTGGAAAATCCGCTGACCGGTGAGCTGGAGATTTCCGACAATGTTGAGGAAGTCTTAGCCAAGCTCAATGGTCTGGATGGGACGCAAACTGCGGGTGATCACACGCAGGGCGACAATGTTGGTGAAACTCACGGTCGTATCAGCACACTGAACAGTGCTAACACTGGTGCTGGTCACGCACAAGGGGACAATGTCCCTACTGTTAAGGCGCGCATTGATGAGCTGAACAATAGGAATACAAGCTCTACCCACACGGTGACGTTCTTGGAACGTCATATTCAATACTTCGAAAGCCGAGGCTTCTCTAGGGCTGAGGCCGCTCGACAGTACGGCCCAGTACCAGTAGGGCAGACAGGTGGACGCTTCCCAGAGTTTTCAGCTACTGCCAGAATTCCGGCGTACGCCTATGGTGACAGGCACGATGGGTACCGGCTTCCTGGTACTGGTCCTGGGACACAGATCACTGATGGATTCCTTGCTCTCGATCATGTGGGAATGCCGATTGCCCGGCTAGATGCTGACGAATGGGTTATCAATGGTGACTCGTCTGAGGTGTATGACAGGCTGCTGCGGGGCATCAATAATGACACCCCAGCAGCTCGAGCTGCGCTTGCAGCTTTTCGGCAGCTTCCTGGACATGCCACCGGCCGCGATCCTGGGAAGAGTAAGGAAGACGAGGAAGAGGACGATCGGCAGTCCGGGGTGGACCGGGCGTTCGATGAACTCGGTGGGCGTACCGGTACACCATATGTGTGGGGTGGCGAGCAACTTGACGGTGCGGACTGTTCCGGAGAGGTCAGCCTGTGGCAGGCGTCGCTGCAAGACCTCACCCCGCGTGAACAGCGACTTGGCACAACCGAAACGCTCCTGGGCGGGTCCTGGCCTGATCTTGTTCCTGGAACGGATGGCGTGTTCATTGTTGGGTCGAATACGACGCATATGGTGGCGCAGCTAGACGGAACGAACATTGAATCCGGAAACAATGGTGTACAGATCGGTGCCGGTGCGACGAGCCCATTCGACTTATCTGGCGCCACGCTGTTTTATCTGCCTGATGATCTGATCAAGGGCGGTACTGGAACTGGATCGAAGAGTTCCCGTTCTAGTAGCTCTTCGGCCAAGGCAGATACAAAGTCGGAGGCGGAACGGGAACGCGAACGTCTAGATGACATGGCCGCGGAGTCTCGACCACGGTTGGCTCGGTCGAACACCAATATTCCACCTGACCCTGTTGTGACAGGACTGCTGAACGCGACAAACGATCCCGATGGTCTACGTGAGCTGACAAAGGGCGGAGCGTGGACGGAGCGGTTCGGGTTATCCCACAATGCCCCTGAGGCTGATGGGCTTGTCGAGTTCCTACTGTGGGCATACGGCGGGGAGCGTGAACCAGATTTTGATCTGGCTCGCGCATTCAATGAACACAATGACCCCACGGGTTTGCGGGCAATGATCGAGGCCGGTGTGTGGACCGGACGTTTCGGAGATCACTACCGAGCGGGCAAAGAATCATCGCTTGTAAAGGCGGTCGACGCAGCCCGTAAAAACGGTGGCTATTTCACTTTGAAGCTGACGCAGTTGCAGGGTGAGCTGGAGAACATGCCGAGCTCCTATTCTGAGCTGGCCGGCAATGTGGCCAAGGTTGCGGCCTCGGGTGCTGTCCAGGACATCACCTCGGTACTTGGGCACGATGATGAGTTTGGCCCAGTGATACAGATTGGGCTATTGGCGGGGCAGCAGGCATTACTCCAAGACCAAGGTGTTGACGCTTCTGGGGGACTTGTTATTGAGGACTCCACGGCGGTTGAGCCATCTCGGTCGCAGTCGGGTATTAGTCGCGCGGAAGCGGAGGAGCTGCAGCCCGCGGGTTCCGCAGTGTACGACCCGACGCGGGGAACTGAGCAGTGGGCTGAGCTGATTGTTCGAGCGTTGGAGATTACGGGAAATCCGTCGTCGTGGCAGGGCCCGATGACCGAGCAGGGCGACATTGAATCTGGTGGTAATCCAGAGGCAGTGGGGCCTGGTTCGTCGGAGGGGAATCCTGAGGGCGTGTGGCAGGTTAAGCCTGGTACCTACGAGGCGTTTAGGGACCCGAACCTGGTCAACGATGTACATGACGTGTTGTCTAACGGAGTCGCTGCGCTGAACTATGTGAATTCGCGGTATGACCGTTTGCCATGGCCAACGACGGCTGGTTATCAGCTGGGCGGTTCGGTTAGCCGAAACCGGTTCGGTGGTCGAGGGCCTGATGATGACATTTTGGCGTGGCTGGCCGAGGACGAGTTTGTTGTTAACGCAGAGTCTGCTCGGCAGAACGAAGCGGTGCTGGAGTTGATCAACTCGGGCGCAGATGTTGCACACATGATGTCGCAGGCGGTCGTGCAGAACGGGGCCAGGTTGGCATCTATGGGTGTTGATGCTGCTGGTAGCGCCGGGATGGTGGCTATGGCGGGCGTTCCGGAGTTGGGGGCGTTGATGCCGTTGGCGGAAACTGCGATGGACTTTGGTGGCGTCGCAGTTGACCGGCTGGCTAAGGCCGCAGGCGAGATTTCCACGAAGGTGGTTGACACTGCGGCATCGTCTGCTGCGCAGTTCTTTGTTGGCGAGGGTGCTGAAAAGCAACGTCGCGAGCTGCAATCAACCCGGATCAGGGATGTTGCTGTTGCTGCGCAATCACAGGCTGCTGCTAATCAGAGTCGCGCTGCGGAGCGTCAAATCAATGTCAATGCCCGTGGATATGACCGTCGTGACTTGGCGGACGGTATTCGCCAGGCACGGTACGAGGAACGATGGGAGTCTGGTTTCTAATGCCAAGAGGAAAGATGTTTCCTGATGGGGCTGCCAATGTTGTGTTGGCCGGTCCCGGGGCTGCGGCGAATTTGCCGGAGCGGGCGTGGCATCTGTCGGATTGGCCGACTGCGCAATCAAACGAGCAGGGCGTTGCTGTGGCCGAAGGGTGGGCTGATTTCCAAGAGCCCACTGTGTCTCACCAGTGGTTTTCTCCGGCGCAGATGCATGGCGCCATGTGGCTCGGCGCGGTTGCAGAGCCACGGAGGTTCCAGCTTCCGGTGACGATGCACGCCACTCGCACCAAATCGTTTGAGGTGGTGCGGGATGAGTTTTTCTCCGACATCGACTTTCACACACCATCGCGGCTATACATCAACAGCCCATCTGGGACGGTGTGGCTGGATGTGCGGATGGAAGATAAGCCAGTGGTGGCAGACGTGCGCTATGACGACGCGATTTCTCAGGAGCAGGACTATCTCATTCCGTTGGTGTCGGAGCAGTCGCACTACGCTGCCCCGGAGGTTGTTCGTACCTGGGTTGAGGGTCGAGGTTGGGATCCGTCGCCTGAGTTGTGGAACTTTGGTGATCTTCCGGAGTGGCCCGTGTGGACACTACGGGGTCCAGGTGTTTTCACTATCCCGGATATTGCCCCAAAGGACTTTAAGGGCCTTGAGGGGTGGGTGCTGGATTTGTTGCCGGAGTGGTTGAAGGATTTGCTGCGCATGGGGCAGATTCTTGTAGACGGTCAGACGACGGTTGTGTTGTTTCCCGGGGAGACGATGGTTCTTACCGGTGATCCGATGCAGCGGCTGGCAGTGTCGGATATGCGGGAGAATGCTCATCGTTGGTTGGGCGGGCAGCGCCCGCTGTACCAGGTTCTTCCGCATCAGTATTGGCGTGTTGACAAGCTCCGTGTTGAGGGCGGTATCCCTGGTGTGACGTCTGCTGTTGTGCAGTTGCAGCCGAGGAGGCGACGCCCGTGGTGACGATGACTCCGTTAGATGTTGATCAGGCGCAGTTGGCGATGCAGGCTGCGTTTCGTTTGCGTGTTCCCCCGGTTACTCGGATCGATTTGTGGACTCGTGAGGGGTATGCAGGCACGGTTGGTGCGTGGGAGAAGGTGGATGTTCGATGGTCTTCTCGCGGGCAGGCTGTGTTTACGATCCGCGGGAATGATCCACTTGCTGCCTTGGTGCGGAAGTGCCGGAAGCTTCTGGTGCGTGTCCGTGTTTGGTACGGGGACATCCATTGGGATGGTCGTGTGTTTACCACTCGTGATCACGGTGTTGGTTCTGACTGGCGTGTCGACGTTGAGTGTGTCGGCGTGGAAAAGATTCTTGACGGTTTGCTGGTGTACCCAGAGCCGTTGATTGGTATTGAGTGGGCGCAGGTTTTGCGCAAAGCCGTGTTCACGGGTCCGGTGGTCACGGGCCTGTTGGGCACTATTGCGATGAATGTGCAGCGTCTGCAGAGACCCCATCGTCAGCTAGGCATCCCGATCGATGTGCTTCCAGTGAACCCCATTTTTGATGGTTCACCGTGGCGCACCTGGGCGGTAGCAATGGAGCCGGTATCGCAGTTGGCAGATGAGATGCTGAAGGATGCCCAAGGGTGGAGGCTTCGGGTTCGCCAGTGGCTTCCGGGCGACCCGAAACCGCACCCGCTGTGGATCCACACCACGCCGCGAATCGTTATCGATTGTGTGCAAGCCCCGTGGATGTATGGGGTTGGCGGTGGTCACACTATCTTCTCGTCCCTTGCTCGTGAGTTAGCGACTTTTGTTGGCGATGCCGTCGGGTGGATTGCTCAGGGTTCGTCTCGGCATCTGTCGAAACGGTGGGATGAGCTGATTAACGGTAAGCCCGTGCCGTCGGTGATTTGGCAGCAGGACTGTGGCGGTGTTCTAGACGCTGTGGTGGATAACCAGCACCCGACTGCTGCTGCAGCAGTGGTTGGAGGTGCGGCCCCTGACTGGTTGAATACGTTGATCCAGGATGGTTCTGAGCTGGCGGTTACTCGGCTGCTGGCTGGCATGGGAATTGTGATGCCGGGGCTTGGCGGAATCGTTGGTAAGGCTCTGACGAATCGCGTTGGAACATACCAGCGGACTGTGGACTGGCAGACGTTGTTGTCTGTTGGTCCTGAGGCTATCCCCGAGACCTTCCAATCAACGTCGGCGGCGCTCACGCTCGATGCGATGCAGACCGCTCGCACCGCATTGTTTGAGGCTGCTCCGCAGACGTTTACCGAATTGACTGTGATGGATGGCATGCCGTGGCGGTTCGGGGAGGACTACGACATCGGTGATGCCGCGGGGTGGTGGCACATGGACGGTGAATTATATGTCGGCCCCGTGACGAGGGTTGACTTGGGTGTTTCCCGAGAGGACGGCGAGGTGACGAAAACAAGCATTGGTACCCCGCCGGTGGTGGCTCCTGGTGAGCAGGCTCGGCGGATCGCATCTGGGGCGCTGACGATGGTCAATGCCCTGTCCCTGAAGTACTAAAGGAGAAGCAAATATGGTCGAGTTTAAGATGCCCGCTGAGCTGCGTCTGCAGTTGAAGGACCAGTGGGATATTCGCTCCACCCAGCGAGGTGTGCTGGTGATGGAAGGTGGTAACACCATCACTACTGATATCCCGGCGATCAAGGGGGACCAAGGTGATCCTGGTCGGGATGGCGTTCCACCTCGGTTCCATGCTCCGGTAACGGTGGCGGAGTTGCCGAACCCTGGGGCGCTTGGTGTTGAAGATGTTGGGTGGATGTGGCCTATCAAGGGTTCCACCACGGTGTACCAGTTCAATGGGTATGACTTGGTGCCGTTGGAGAATTATCTTGGTGCGCGCGGTCCTATTGGCCCTGCTCCTGCTGTGCGCGTGGGTGAGATCCATGTGGACGAGGTGCCTGGTGTTGCGACCCGGCAGGACGTGGATGGGACCGTCATTTTCGATTTCACTATTCCGCGGGGACAGCAGGGTGTGCCAGGGCAGAAGGGTGAGACCGGAGACTCGGCGTCGATTAGTAGCGCGGTTGACTATGACGATGGTGGGGTGCCTGCTGTTGTCGGTGATGTGTTGACGATGCGTGCTGATGGGGATTGGGGTCCTGCGAAGCCGCAGATCGCTGCGGGAACCGTGAAGAAGTATGGCGCCGATAGTGACTGGGAGGCAGTGAATACGGGCGTTGGGTGGCGCGGTGATTATGTGGAGATCACGAAGTTGACGATCCCTCCGCAGGCGTATCCGTGGGAGCCTGAGGTGTTCGGCATGGTGGACGCGAAGGTGGACGGCATCATGGTGCGAATTGATATTGAGGCGCGGTTGAATGCGGTGTCTGGTCCGTTGTTGGCGTTGGGTGCTGGTCCGGAGTCTGATGGGGTTTTGGGTGATTGGGTGCCTCGTCAGTTGATGCCGGCGGCTGATGAGACGGCGTCGTTTAATGATTCGTCGTCGGTTGTGCAGCCTGGTCGAGAAGCGGTGATTTATTTGATTGCGCGTCGTGTGGAGTCGTTGTCTGCGATTACGTTGCAGACGCGTAAGGAGCGGGCGTACTTGCGGGTTAATGTGACGCCTGTTCGTGTTGAGGGGGCGTGATGTTGGAGCGTCTGGGTGTGGGGGAGGATCTTCGGTCGGAGGGTGCTGTTGGGCAGTTTGCGACCGGGGTTGGTGCTCCTGCGGTGTCTCGTGGTGCATCGGAATTGAATAGGCAGCTTCTTGGTCCTTTGGACTCTCGCACGTCGTGGTTGCCTGATGTTGCTGGTGATTTTTGGGATTCTGTAGGTCAGCGTGTGTCGTCTGGGATGACTCAGTTCGCCACTGATTTGCGTGGTGTATTTACCGGCCAGACCACGGTCGGCACTGTGTTTGAGGGCATGGCGTCGGATTTGCGTGAGCGAATCGAGGCGACTGCGAAGAATCCACTGATTGACGGGTTGTCCGCAATCTTCCGGGGCGAGGCTCCATCTGCGGATATGCAGACGGTGGCTGACGCATACCGGATGGATCAGGCTGCGATTGATTCCCAGCTTGCGGAGATGGCCGATCAAGTGAATAACTTTGATGCCGAGCAGGCTGCGTTGGAGGATCGGTTGCGGGCGGAGATCGCGCTTGCGGGCGTTCCGGGGTTCATCAAAGCAACTATGTCAAGGAATATTGAGAATACATCTGCTGGAAATACGGTCACTTTGCCGTTTGATGCAGTGGAAGGCGTATCTAAGGGCGCGCGTCTGTTAAACGGCCTCGTCTATTTGGATTCTCCTGGCACCTGGATTGTTTCCGGAATGGTGCATGCGAGGGGCACCTCGGCTGCTAAGGGGTTGGGGGCTGATGATGAGACGAACCTTTTTGTCGATGTGACAACATCCAGCCCGAATGTTGAGATTGGCCGTAGTACTTATACCCATCAGGTGGATTTGCCTCATGGTACGAATGCTGCGACTTTGCATTTTACGTTTCCCGTGACGGTGCCCGAGAAGTCTCCGGAGTGGGCTGATGATGCACAGTTTGTGTTTTTGAGGTTCCGCGCAAAGACGGGGCGTAGGAGATATTTGGATGGTGGTATCCGCTATACGAATGTTACCGCGATTTTGCATGACAACCGGACGGGCGAGTTGGCTCCGCTCGAAGGTGTTGGGTAGGAGTTGCTATGACGATTCGAGAAGATGTGCAGAAACTGTCTGATGATGCTTTTCAGGAGTTCAAAAGATGGGTGAACATCACTGAGACTCAGCGCAGGAAAGACGATGCTGCTAAGGCCGAGTTTTTGGATGAGATGCGCGCTGATGGTGTGGTCGAGTCACCTGCACCGCCGGTGGATGAGGCGGATAAGTACAACATTGATGCGTACCCAGCCTGGAAGAATCCGGGGACTATCCATGCGTTGATGTATACGTTCGGGAATAGAGTGAGGCATAACGGTCGCGTGTGGGAGTCGATGACTAGTGGCCTGAATTCGTGGGAGCCGGGTGGTACGGGTGTTTACGATTTCATTTGGCTGGATATTACGGATTCGCTGACCCCACCTGAGCCTGAACCTGATGAGCCAACCGAACCGGAAGCCCCGGCTGAACCGGCTGTGCCTGAATGGTCTGCTGGAGTGACATATAACGCTGGGGACCTTGTCGCCTACAATGGCGGCACTGTCTACCTGGTGCTACAGGCTCATACGAGCGCTGACCACTGGCGACCTGATGCGGTCGCAAGCCTGTATCAGGCACAGTAAACAAACCTAGCCCCTGCCTACATGGTGGGGGTTTTCTCATGCCCAAGGAGGGCTAATGACAACGATTACTGTTAACCTACAGAACCTGGATGGGTCAAAACCCGAAGGTACACTCACGTTTACCCTGGAGGAGTGGCGACTCGGCGACCCCGACATTGTCCCATCGTCCATGAACGTCAGCATCGTTGATGGCGTGTCGTCGGTGGAGGTTCCACCTGGCGAGGTTCGCGCAAACGTGCAGGTCGGCTGCGTAACCAAGAGCTTCCCGCTGGTTGTGCCTGATGAGGGTACGCATGATTTGTTTGACCTGTTGGGGTCGCAGGCACCAGAGTTTGAACACGCCCTGTGGGCATCACTGCTAGCTCGTGTGGAGGCGCTGGAGGCAGCCGAGGCTGGCGGGGTTGACCTGTCTGGTTTTGCGACCGTGGAAACCGTCAACGAGGTGGCTAATCGAGTCACCACGCTGGAAAATCAACCGGCATCGGGCGGTGGTTCAGCGCAGGTCGTGGTTGACGTGGACACGTTGACCGTATCGGATATGAACTTCGGAAACCCGGTCGCGGGAGGCACGGTGATACTTAACGCCTTTGCCACAGACAAAACAGTCAGCATTCAGCTAGTGGACACAGGAGACGCCGGCTTCCGACTGCGGGACGGCGCGATCATCATGGGCCTACCAGCGGCAACCAATAAGGTTGTGCAGCATGTATTCACGAACATGCAGGGGCCGGACACGATCGCCACAACGATTCTATCTGGGCAGGGAGAGTGGAATATTAATGTGTTGTCCCCGGCTGACCCCGGCGAGGGGGAATGGGCAATTGACATTGTAAATGTAACCTACGTCATTTCCTCTGAGTACGGCGAGGGCGAGTGGGCGCCGTCCGACAACCCTAATCAGCCGGGCACGCACAAGTGGGTCCAGAAGCAGTAAATAAACCCAGCCCCTGCCTACATGGCGGGGGTTTTCTCATGTAAGGGGTGAGCAATGGTCACAATGCCAGTTGATGAAGGATTCGTAGTCACCAGCGGATTCGGTCCTCGTTGGGGGACGCACCATTGGGGAACTGACTTCGGTCTTGACGGTGGTTCTGGCGGGAAACCGATTTATGCGGTGAAGGATGGAACTGTCGCACGTGTCGGCCCCGCTTCTGGGTTTGGGCAGTGGATCGGAATCGACCACCCAGCCACAAACGGCGGTGGAGAAACCATCTACGGCCACATCATCCCTGAGGTCACGCTCGGCCAGCAGGTCAGCGAGGGGCAGCGGATCGGGCGGATCAACCCGGACTCGCGGACGAATGGTGGTGTCGCCCCGCACCTGCATCTGGAGTGGCACCGCTACACCTGGACACCACCAGGGCCAGACCGGCTAGACCCGATGACGAAACTCGCTGGGGCTAAATGGCCAGGAGCAGGGAAGCATCGAATCCCGGAAGTGGAGGCGAAAGTGATTTACGGCGTTGATGTGAGTGAGCACCAGGACGGCATGTCGCTGGTGCAGGCGAAGCGTGAGGGCATCGACTTCGCAATTCTGCGATTGTGTGACGGAACCTACAAAGATAAAGTGTTCCGTTCTCATCTAGAAGATGCAGAAAACGCGGGAATGCTTGTCAGTACCTACTGGTACTTGCGCGCCCCGTCTGAGGGAACAACCATCGCCCAGCAGGTTGATGTAATCGACCAGCAGATGGGCGGGCGTCGCGACCTCGGTGTGTGGATCGATGTTGAATCCATCGGCCCTGGCGAGAAGAAGCTGCTCACCAAGGATGATGTGTGGGCTGCTAAGCGTGAGCTGGAAAAGCGTGGTTACCACGTGCCAGGCATCTATTCAGGCGCGTGGTACTGGGAGAAGATGCCCGGCGGGGAACCATCAATGCAGGGACTTGGCCACCTGTGGGTATCGAACTACGGCAGGAACCGAACCGCGCCATATAAGGACGCTTATATCGGAGATGGTGGGGATAACCACCCAGGCTGGTCGTACCCGTTGGGAGACCGTAAACCGGACATTCTGCAGTACGGCAGCAATGGCATGGTCGCTGGGTTCACCGTTGACGTAAATGCCTTCAAGGGGACGCGCGAGCAGCTCGCCCGGGTTTTCCACCCGGGTAAGGCGGGGGAGGTGACACCAGTGGCACCAGCAGAACGAGCACCACTGACCCTGGACACTCCGTGTAAGACGCATGTGGACGGGTCGGAGCACACCGCACCTTTAGCGGATTTCATCATGTACGCGGATAAGAACAGTTTCCTTGCGATGAAGAATAGTGAAGCGATTCTCGCCTTGTTGCAGAGAATTGATGGAAGGCAAGCCGCGATTGAGCGGGAGCTTAAGGAACTCCGGAGCGACCGCGCCAAGTAAGCACCCACACTGGGTGCTTTTTTCATGCCTTCACCAAGGTGGTGGGGGCTTTTTTCATGCCTGAAGGAGGCAAAATGTTGGAATCGATTCGTAATACTGTCGCCCCGTCGACTCGTGGCGTCGCTTATGCGACGGTCACAGCGCTTGCACCGGCGTTGATCGCCTGGGGCGTGCTGGACGAGCAGCAGGCTGCAGCGGTGATTGGCGTGCTGGTTGCGACCGTCACATTGCTGTTCGCTGTGTTGCATTCCACCAGTCCTGTTCGTACCGCACTGTATGGGCTGCTTGCATCCGTCACCGTTGTCCTGACCGTCTATGGATACGGCAGTGATGCCCAGTGGCAGACAATCCTCGCGATCGTCGCTCCGGCTCTTGGTACCGCGACTGCTGCTGCGAAGACACCAACCATCGTTGTCGACGAGATCATGTTCCGCCGTGACGGCGACTCCGTTGCTGTGGATTACATCGGTGAGCACCGGTTGGAGGACTGATGGGGCCTCAGACAGTGGGGGAGCTACTGACCGGTGGTGCTCTCACATCGCTGCTGGCCATCATCGGCCTGTGGGTCAAAGTCCGCAAAGACTCCAAGGATGCGAAAACCGCTGCGGTTGATACGGCGGTGGAGGCGTCACGGGGTGCTGTCGATGTGATGTCGGAGGCTATGGAGGTTCAGAAGCTTCGGCTGGATGAGCTGTCGCAGCGGATGACTGTGCAGGATACGACGATTGCTGACATGAGTGTGAGGTTGACTGATGTGACGCGTCGGCATCAGGCTGCTGTGGAGCATATTGCGCATCGTGAGGCGTGGACGCGGAAGCAGTGGCCGAACCGCCCAAAAGATTTGGAGTCTGTTCCTCTGGTGATCGTCGCGGAGGTGCAGGCGGTGGACCCGACATTACGGCTGCTTGACGAGCTCACCATGGCTGGTGAGGATGAAGAAATACCTGACTAAGGGATGCGCCCCATCGTGGCCTGTGTGGCTGTGGTGGGGCGCTTTTTTCATGTCTGGGAATCCCACGACATTTCCACGACATTTGACCCAATTTCACCCAATACGGTGCAACATTAGTGGGGGTAATCCTAGAGGGTGAAACCCCCGCCGAACTGGAAAAACACCAGGCCGCGGCGGGGGTAAGTAGCGTGCCCCAGAGAGGAATCGAACCTCCGACACCGGCTTTAGGAGAGCCGTGCTCTATCCACTGAGCTACTAGGGCTAGGTTTCGTTACGCAACCATGTCGCGCAACTTGGTCGCTCCTCGCAACCACGTTGCCTGTGCAACAACACGCTTACTTTAGCGCACTTTCAAACGCCCACGAAAAGCGCCCCGACGGCGTTCCTCCACAGCCACTCCGAGCACTGCCAGCACCCGCAGCCACTCCCACTAGAACCCGCGCCTCCACCCAGAATCTAGAATGAACACCATGCGGAAACTGAAGGTCATCGGTATCGGCGCGGGCTCACCAGCGCACGTCACTCTTGAAGCAATCGACGCGCTCCAACAGTGTTCAGTCGTATTTGCCCTGGACAAGGGCGCGACCAAGCATGATCTTCTCGACGCCCGCCGCGTCATCATCAACACCCACGCGCCACATGTCCGCTTGGTCACCGTCCCCGACCCACCTCGCGATCGCAATCCGCAGGAATACGGCACCGAAGTCCGCGATTGGCACGAAGCCCGCGCCGTTTTGCTCAAGCAGGCCATCGAAACGGAGCTTTGCGACGACTCCTCAAGCACCAACGCCACCGGCGCATTCCTCGTGTGGGGCGATCCCTCCCTATACGACTCCACGCTGCGCATCATCGAGCGCATGCGCAATCACGGGCTGGAGGTAGACATTGACGTCATCCCCGGAATCACTGCAATTCAAGCCCTGACGGCAGCGCACGCAGCGACGCTCAACCGCATTGGCAAGCCGGTGCTGGTGACGACGGGACGTCGTCTAGCGGAAGCCCCGGAAAACACAGATCGCGTCGTCATGCTGGATAGTGGGGCAGCGTGGTTGGAGCACGCACGACCAGAGGAAGAGATTCTGTGGGGCGCGTACCTTGGCACAGAAAAGGAAGTACTGCGCAGAGGTCGGATTGGCGACATTGGTACGGAAATCGCCGAGCTCAAGCAGCAGCTGCGCGCCGAACACGGCTGGATTATGGATATCTACCTGCTGCGCTCGGTGGACTAGCACTGGCAGGCTAGGCGCACCATACCGCGCCCGCTAATCCACCCAGTCGAGCGTGCGCTCGACAGCCTTATTCCACTCGCCGAACAGCCGATCGCGTTCCTCAGCAGCCATGTCTGGCGTAAAGGTGCAATCTTCCTTCCACATAGCGCGAATATCAGCTGTCGATGTCCACACACCAACAGTCAATCCGGCAGCGTACGCAGCTCCGAGAGCAGTCGTTTCCGTCACCGCGGAGCGAGTCACAGGTACGCCCAATATATCGGCTTGGAACTGCATCAAGAGGTTGTTGGGGACCATGCCGCCGTCGACACGCAGAGTGGTCAGTGGCACACCGGAGTCGGCGTTCATAGACTCCACGACCTCGCGAGTCTGATACGCAGTGGCTTCCAGCGCAGCACGGGCGAAATGACCCTTATTTACAAAGCGCGTTAGACCCGCAATCACACCGCGAGCATCTGGGCGCCAGTGCGGCGCCAACAACCCGGAAAACGCCGGCACGATGTAGCAACCGCCGTTGTCGTCGACGGTCTTAGCCAAGTCTTCGACTTCGGGAGCAGAAGAAATGATGCTCAAATTATCGCGGAGCCACTGCACCAGCGAACCAGTAACTGCGATGGATCCCTCCAGCGCATAGACCGGAAGTTCGTCACCAATGCGGTAGGCGACCGTCGTAATCAAGCCATTATCCGATCGCTGTGGAACTGTACCGGTGTTCAGCAAGAGGAAGTTGCCCGTGCCATAGGTGTTCTTCGCCTCGCCAGGCTCCAAGCACGCCTGGCCAAACGTTGCTGCCTGCTGGTCGCCCAGAATGCCACCGATAGGCACACCTGTCAGCGCTCCTTGCCAACGCACTTTCCCCAAGTATTGAGAGGAGCTGACAATGGCAGGCAGCATCGACATGGGAATACCCATGGCCTCGCACAGCTGCTCGTCCCACTCCAAGGTTTCGAGGTTCATCAGCATCGTTCGGGACGCATTGGTCACGTCGGTGACATGCAGAGCGCGACCGTCGCGACGCGTGAGATTCCACGTCAACCACGTATCAACCGTGCCAAACAGCAGCTCGCCAGCCTCCGCAGCTTCGCGGGCGCCCTCGACATTCTCCAGAATCCACGTGATTTTCGGGCCGGAGAAATACGTCGAAATAGGCAGGCCAGTAACCCGCTGCACTCGCTCTGCGCCCACTGACTCTTCTAGCCGCGTACAGATCTCCGACGTGCGCGTATCCTGCCACACAATCGCGTTGTACACCGGCTTGCCTGTGTCCTTATGCCACACGATCGTGGTCTCACGCTGGTTGGTAATACCCAGCGCAGCGATATCCTGAGCCGTCCAATCCGAATTCGCCATCACATCGGCAACAACCCGTCGCGTATTCCGCCAAATCTCCTTGGCATCATGCTCAACCCAGCCGGGCTTCGGCATTATCTGCCGATGCTCCATCTGACTAGACCCACGCTTACGCCCCTCCCGATCAAACAGGATGCACCGCGTCGAGGTTGTCCCTTGGTCAATCGCCGCGACAATCGAGCTGCCACGCGGATTGAACAACGCGCGAGCTTGCGCGTCGAATTCTTTCTTGAACTGGCTAGGAATCCTCACGAAATCAGCCTACCCAGCGAACTCATCCGCAACCCACCGGCTCACGGTTCCGCGTGCCGTCTCCACGGCATCGCCAACCGTTACTGGCACAAGCGTGTCATCGTCGCCTGGCAGCACACGATCCAGGTCACCGTTCGGGGTAATCGCTATGTCCGTGGTTCCATCTGCGTTACGCGTGACGACGACCTCCGCCACCAATTCAATATTCGTCTGTTCAGACAGCGCCCACCGAAAGACAGTACCGTCAGACCAATCTTGCTCAGCCTGAGCAAAGTACTCGTCCGAGATTTCGCGACCGTAGATGTTAGAGAGTACTGGTGCATCATCGACGCGGTCGTCGTGACGCAGTTGACGCAGGTAGAAGCGGCCAGAGTTGAGGTCGAATGGCTCCATAGCGGATGTCCTTTCGTGGGAGGAAGGGAAGTGGATAGAAGTAAAACCGGCCAGCACGCGATGCGTACTGGCCGGTTTTACAAAAGGTGCTCAGCGATGAGCTGTGCGGGATGATTTACTTGATTTCCATCAAGACATCGCCCTTGCCGACGCCAGCGCCAGCTTCAGCGGACAGGCCGGTGACGGTACCGGACTTGTGAGCCTTAACAGGGTTCTCCATCTTCATAGCCTCGAGAACAACAACGGTGTCGCCCTCGTTGACCTCAGCGCCCTCTTCGACGTTGACCTTGATGACGGTGCCCTGCATTGGAGCGACCACTGCGTCACCGGAAGCAGCCTTCTTGCCGCCACCTGCGCGCTTCTTCTTGGACTTCTTCTTAGCGCCACCAGCGCCACCACCCAGTGCCAGGTCGCCTGGGAGAGCAACCTCTACGCGACGGCCATCGATCTCGACGACAACCTTCTGGGATGGAACTGCCTCGTCCTCTTCAACATCGGAGTCGCCAGCGTATGGAGCGATTGGGTTATCCCACTCTTCTTCGATCCACTTGGTGTAGACATCGAACTTCTCGCCGTCACCAACGAATGCTGGGTTCTCAACGATGTGAGCGTGGAATGGAATGACCGTAGCCAGACCCTCAACCTTGTACTCAGCCAGTGCACGTGCGGAACGGCGCAGAGCCTCGTCGCGGTCCTTACCCCAAACGATCAGCTTTGCCAGCATGGAGTCGAACTGACCACCAATGACATCGCCCTCGCGGATACCAGTGTCCATGCGGACACCTGGGCCGGATGGCTCGGAGTACTTGGTGATGGTGCCTGGAGCTGGCATGAAGTTCGAGCCCGCGTCTTCGCCGTTGATACGGAACTCGAAAGCGTGGCCGTGCAGCTCAGGGTCTTCCTTCAGGGACAGTTCCTTGCCTTCAGCAATGTTGAACTGCTCGCGAACAAGGTCGAGGCCCGTGATCTCTTCGGTTACTGGGTGCTCAACCTGGAGACGGGTGTTGACCTCGAGGAACGAGATGAGTCCGTCGGAGCCGACCAGGTACTCAACGGTGCCTGCACCGTAGTAGCCAGCTTCCTTACAGATAGCCTTTGCGGACTCGCGCAGACGCTGATCCTGCTCTTCGGTCAAGAATGGAGCTGGAGCTTCTTCGACGAGCTTCTGGAAGCGACGCTGCAGGGAGCAGTCACGAGTGGAAGCAACAATGACGTTGCCGTGCTTGTCAGCCAGAACCTGGCACTCAACGTGACGTGCCTTATCGAGGTAGCGCTCAACGAAGCACTCGCCACGGCCGAAAGCAGCCACAGCTTCACGCGTAGCGGACTCGTAAAGGTCAGCGACCTCGTCCATCTCGTAAGCAACCTTCATACCGCGACCGCCACCACCGAAAGCAGCCTTAATAGCGATAGGCAGGCCGTATTCTTCAGCGAACTTAACGACCTCAGCGGCGTCCTTGACAGGCTCCTTGGTGCCAGGAGCCATCGGTGCGTCAGCCTGCAGAGCAATGTGGCGGGCCGTAACCTTGTCGCCCAGTGCGCGGATGGACTCTGGAGATGGTCCGATCCAGATCAAACCAGCATTCTCGACAGCTTCAGCGAAGTCGCCGTTCTCGGACAGGAAGCCGTAGCCTGGGTGAATTGCGTTAGCGCCAGACTTCTTAGCTGCGTCCAGGATCTTGTCGAATACCAGGTAGGACTCGGCAGACGTCTGTCCGCCAAGCGCAAATGCTTCATCTGCCATCTCGACAAACGGAGCATTCGCATCCGGCTCAGCGTAGACAGCTACGGACGGAATGCCTGCATCTTTCGCTGCGCGAATGACGCGAACGGCAATTTCGCCACGGTTCGCAATGAGAACCTTCGTAATCTTTTCAGTGGTCTGCTCGGACACGAAATCCTCCAGTTTTTCGTGAGTTGCCGGGCGGCTCATCCGACCGGCAGTGGGGCGACAATCATCAAGGTTCTACGGTTTCAGCCAGTGACTCACGAATGAACGCGAGCTAACGTACGGCTAACACCGTGCAACCCAATACAAACTATTGTGTCATAGTTGCTGGAATTGCCTTTTGTCAGCCCCGTGTAGTCGGGGGTAGAAACTGCAGCTTGATCACCGTTCAAGCTTGGGGTTCTAGGGAAAAACCAGGGCATTGAGCATGGGCGAAAAGGAATTACCTGCATATTCAGTAGTTATTTCGTACACCTAATTTCCCCTTAAAGGGGGGATTCGGCGAAGGTTATTCAGCCGAGTTTAGGCGCGGTGGCTTGTTATGTGCGCTACTTAGCTCGCCAGGTTCGCTTCCCGTCGCAATTGGCGTGCGAATCATGTTGCCCCACTCGACCCACGATCCGTCGTAATTGCGCACGTTCTCCTTGCCGAGCAAGTAGCGCAAGACGAACCAGGTATGAGCGCTTCGCTCACCGATGCGGCAGTAGACAATCGCGTCGTCGTTAAGTTCGACATCCTTATAGATCGCCTGCAGCTCTTCCAGTGGGCGGAAGCGAGAGTTTGGATAGACTGCCTGATTCCACGGGACGTTCACAGCGGTGGGAATGTGTCCACCGCGGAGGACTCCCTCCTGTGGATAATCGACCATGTGGGTCCGGTTTCCCGCATATTCTTCGGGAGTTCGGACGTCGATAAGAGTGCCATTGCCGATCATGTCGTAACTATCCGTTGCATATGCGCGGAGCATGTGATCGTTGCGCTCCACTACGGGGTAATCGGTGCGTGGGTACTCGGGGACCTCAAAGCTGGTGTCGCGTTCCTCGGTCATCCACGCATCGCGACCACCGTTGAGTAGGCGAACATCCGGATGTCCGAAGAGCTCGAACACCCACAGAGTGTATGCAGCCCACCAGTTGGACTTGTCGCCGTAAATCACGACGGTGTCGTCGCGTGAAATACCCTTCGAACGCATCAATTCTGCGAAAGCTTCAGCATCAATGTAGTCGCGAATCGTCTGATCATTGAGATCTCGGTGCCAGTCGATGCGAACCGCGCCTGGGATATGTCCGATGTCATACAACAACATGTCCTCGTCGGATTCCACCACTCGTAGCCCTGGCGTACCAAGTCGAGCTGCCAACCAGTTGCTAGAGACCAATCGCTCAGGATGTGCATATTGCGCAAACAATGGATGTGGATCGAACGGTGCGGGCATCGGTGCTCCTGACAAAACGAAAATGGTCGTAGCGGTATCAACTTCAGCTTACGGGGTTACGGAAACCACAGTAGAATGACACAGCTCACATGCCTTCCGTAGCGACGGAACCGTTAGTTCAGTAACTGCAGAATCTCGTCCAGCTCATCTGCGCCACCAGTAAGGTAGGCGCGCCAGTCTTTCGATAGCTCTGCCGGGTTGCTCGCTTGCAACTTTTCTACCCACTCATTTCGGATCGACGACGCAATGTCTCGCTCCTGCGCGACCGATACATCTCCTTCTCGAGCTTGCCGGCGTAACGCTCGAACGAGTTCCCCCAATGCAGCGACTCGTCCTTCTGCCATTTTTCCGGCAGGGAAGCTGATGCCACTTTTTGCCAGCGCGCACGCAGACGCGCCACCTAATCCCTGCCACTGCTCGAGCGCAGCTTTACGACGATCCGTCGCCACAGAAATCAACGCCATTTGATGCTCGCTTTCGTCGGTCAGTTGAGTGACCTTCTCTCAGGACTTCCTTGGACTCAGTGTATGCCTCGGCGGGTATGTAGATGGGGAATCGGAATCGTCGCAAATAAGGTGCGCTATGGACACTAAATGAACGCGAAGTAAATCAAGGAAAAGTTCACAGGAACAACGGTAGGACACTGCTCACAATTGGGGGTAAATCGGGGTTTTTCCCTAAGCGACCTGCATATAAACAAGACTAAAATTTTCTTAAAGAGTCGCGGTTGAACCCCCTGGCTCGATACCACTGAACGTGGGGTAATGGCGTCCCTTCGACCCACCAAGAAATACAGAAGGTGCCATAAAACGCCCCGCTTTGCACTTGCAACAAAGGAGAACAAGTGAAGAAGAACATTGTAGTTTTCGAGGTCGAGGGCGGCTCGGACAAGTTTATTGACGGCCACCGCAAGGACACCATGCCAATTGTTAAGGCAATCCAGGAAAAGGGTTGGGGCGCCGAGGTTGTCTTCTACCGCCCAGAGTGGACTGACGCCCTGTACGAGTACGTCGCCGCTAACTTCGACGGTTACATCTCCCGCGTAAACCCAGGCAACATTCCTGGTGGCGAAAAGGGCTACTTTGGACTGCTGTCCAAGCTGTCCAACGAAGCGGGCCTGGTTGGTATGTCCACCCCAGAAGAGATGATGGCTTATGGTGCAAAGGATGCACTGGTCAAGCTCAAGGACACTGACCTTGTTCCAACTGACACCGCTGCATACTACGATGTTGAGACTTTCCACAACACCTTCCCAACCTCCGTCTCCTACGGCGAGCGTGTACTGAAGCAGAACCGTGGCTCCACGGGCTCCGGCATCTGGCGCGTTCAGCTCGAAGACAAGGAGCTGGCAGCTTCGGTTGTTCCAGGTACCGCACTGCCATTGGACACCAAGCTGCGCTGCACCGAAGCTGTCGACAACCACACAGAGATTCGCGAACTCGGCGACTTCATGGACTTCTGTGACCAGTACATCATCGGTGACAACGGCATGCTCGTGGATATGCGCTTCTGCCCACGCATTGTTGAAGGCGAAATCCGCATTCTCCTCGTTGGTCCACACCCAGTCTTCGTTGTCCACAAGAAGCCTGCTGCAGGTGGCGACAACTTCTCTGCAACCCTGTTCTCCGGTGCGAAGTACACCTACGACAAGCCAGAGGCATGGCAGGATCTCATCGACATGTTCGCTGAGGCTCGCCCAGTCATCGCTGAAAAGCTCGGTGGCGACAACATCCCACTGATCTGGACCGCAGACTTCATGCTGGAAGATGGCGAGGACGGCGAAGACACCTACGTTCTCGGCGAGATCAACTGCTCGTGTGTTGGCTTTACCTCTGAGTTGGACATGGGCATTCAGGAACTGGTTGCTCAGGAAGCTATCCTGCGCTGCGAGAACAAGAAGTAACTCCTCTCACCACAGCTGGACTATAGCTGCCTAGCTGCGGTACCTCTCTAGAAGGAAAGCGCCGGCACACGTGGTGTGCCGGCGCTTTTTCATGTGTACTAGCGGCCAGAGTGCGAAACCTCGCTCCGGGCGTTGTCCTAGCTTCTTTCGAGCTGCCCCGGGACTATCCCGAGCAAGCGTGAGCTAGCGATTCCAGAAGCTAGAAATGGGCATATCCCACATGTTCACGACCCGACGGATAAGAGGCAACGACAGCCCTAGAACACTCGATGGATCCCCATCGATGCTGTCGATGAACCAACCACCCAACGCCTCCAACGTAAAGGCACCCGCGCAGCCGAATGGTTCGCCAGTGCGAGCGTAGGCTGCGATGTCTGCGTCGCATGCCTGTCCAAAGCGGACAGTCGTGGATACAGCTTCGGTGTGTTGAGCAGTAATGCCCACGGCCGTTTTCTGGCCAGATGCCAGTGACGGTGCTCCCGACTGCGCTCCGGTTGATCCACCTTCTGGCGACAATCGCACAATGCAGTGCCCGGTGACCAACTCTGCAGCCCTGCCACGTTGCGCCTCCCACCTGCGAATTGTTTCCGATTCAGTGTGGGGCTTACCAGTGAGGTGACCGTCGAGAAGCAGCATGGAATCACACGCAATAACGACGGTTTCCTGCGTACACGCAGCCAAACCGGACACCACGGCTGCTGCCTTGGCTTCGGCAAGTGCGCAGACTGCGGACTTCGCGCTTTCGAACGATTCTGCAACGGTGTGGACAGTCGAAGCATCGGCGCATTGAGCGAGAATCGCATCTTCATCGACATCAGGTTTAATAACCTCTGGTTCAATACCACCGCCTCGCAACACCATGAGACGAGACGGCGACGAGGAAGCAAGGATGACGCGGTTCATGATCGTCCAGTTTAATGACTCACGCTTTGCTGTCGCGACCGGTGTAGCTCCACGGGAGAAGCGCTACTTACGTTTCGGAACGACAGTGGGGAAACCTGACGACGTCGACACCTGGACATCCGCCCCATACACCGAGTTGATTCGATCCACAGTCAAAACATCCTCGGCAGGGCCTGTCGCGACCTTCTCACCAGATTGCATGAGCATCAGAGAATCACTGAACATGCCTGCAAAAGTTAGGTCATGCATTGCCGACATGATGGTGAGACCACGGGCAATCCGAACTCTATCCACCAGCTCCAGGACATCCTGAGCATTACCGATGTCGAGGGCAGATGTCGGCTCGTCGAGAAGCAGGACCTGAGGTTCCTGCGACAACGCGCGGGCTAAGGCAACACGCTGAACCTCGCCACCTGAGAGCTCAAGTAGTTGACGGTCGGCGAAATGCGACAGGTCGAGACTATCCAGAACGGAATCAGCAATCTCAGGGTGATGACCTCGATACGGGGCTCGACCGAGCCTGACGTAGTCGCGGACGATCATCCCCTCTGGCAGAACTGGGCGCTGTGGCATGAGCGCAACAGACTGTGCAAACGTTCGACGACGGGTGTCTTTCGGAGCGAGACCCGCAATCATTGCAGTCCCTGAATACGGGATCACTCCTGCCAAAGCTTGCAACAAGGTTGACTTGCCACAGCCATTCGGTCCGACGATACTCATCCAACTTCCCATGGGAACATCGATGGATAGCTCATGAACCGCATTCCGATGCGCGCGTGCATAACGGACCGACAATGACTCCGTGGTAATCGCTACGTCATGGTCGGGCTTCATGACCGTGACCTCCCATGCCTATGCAACAGGAATAAGAAGAACGGCGCGCCAAGTGCAGCGGTCACAACCCCCACCGGAATCTCCTCTGGAGCCAATGCAACCCGCGCGAAAATGTCTGCAACGGAGAGGAACGTAGCACCCCATAGTGCGGTCAAAGGCAGGAGTAGCACGTGGCCGGGGCCGACAATCAACCGGATTGTATGTGGAACGATAATGCCCACAAAACCGATCAGACCCGAAACGCTCACCGCAGCAGATGTCGCCAAGGTCGCAGCAACCACTAATGCGAAGCGAACCAACCGAGGATTCACACCCAGCGAACTGGCTTCCATGTCTCCGAGCGTCATGACATCCAGGAGCTTCGCCGCCACTAATATTGCTCCGACCCCTAAAACGGCTGGCACCACCATTGCGACAACTGATGACCAAGTAGCTGTACCGAGCTGACCCAGCATCCAGCCGTAGACTCGTCGTAAGGTTTCGGAGTTCTTCTGCAGCAAGTACGACTGCACTGCATTCGCAAATGCAGCGACGGCAACACCTGCCAGCACAACGGTGAGCGGACCAGAGCGATCACCTGCCGACGAACCTGCAAGGTAGGTCGCCACGACCGCGAGTATACCGCCGAAAAAGCCAATCCACGGCACAGTTGCCGACGAGATCCCCAACATGATGCCCACGGTCACTGACAACGCTGCACCCGAGGACACACCAAGAAGGTACGGGTCGGCGAGAGGATTTCGGAAGACAGCCTGATAGGCCGCGCCCGCAATTGCGAGCGTCGCGCCAACAAGCGCTGCGAGAACCACTCTAGGCAAGCGGATGCTCCAGAAGATGGCGGCTTGACGATCCGTGAAAGACTCAGGATTACCCAGCAAGGGGTCGACAAAACCCTGAGTTAGCTCCGACAGGATACCCGTCACTGGAAGTGGAGCGGCACCGGCCATAATGCCAAAAACAAATGTGGCCAGCAGTGCAATCGTCGCAAGTGCGATAGAAAGCGCGTATTTCATGCAGATCCAGACTGTCTAGTGAGAAACGAGGCAGCTGCTAGTTCGACACGACAGCCTAAGTTGCAGGCGCAACTTCAGGGAGCTTAGCCTGCTCAGTCAGAATCTTGGACAAAGACTCAATGAACGTCGGTAGGGAAGGACCCCACCGGCTGGCCAGGTTGGCATCGATAGGGAAGACGTTGCCGTTCTTCACCGCATCCACCTCAGACCAACCAGGACGCGCCTTCACGTCATCCGGTGAGACGCCTCCGTCGGAACCAGCGTCCGCCAAGAAGATGAGCTCTGGATTCTCTGACACTACTTGTTCGTTACTGAGCTGCGGGTAGTCAGCGCCGTCTCCAGCGATGGAGGTCAGACCAAACAACCCGTAAATCTCGCCGAGGAACGTGCCATTACCCGCGGTGTACAACGTCGAATCCAGCTCGTGGAAGTACGACACCTCTGCGTTACGGACGCTTTCCGGCACGCGAGCAATGGCCTTCGTGATCCGGTCGTGCATCGTGCTTGTGACCTCGGCCGCTTCGTCGGTATGGCCCGTAGCCTCGCCGAGCATTCCAACCTGCTGGTACGCCTCGTCGATCGATGCCGCAGTTGGTGCGAGAATGACCTCTACGTTTGCGGACTCCAATGAGTCAGCAATTCCGTTGACGTCCTGAGCAATGATCACGAGATCGGGATCTTCCGCCAGCACTGCTTCGGCATTGGGATTAAATGCCGACAAGTCCGTGCGTGGAGCCTCTTTCGGGGTGTCCGACAAACTATCGACGGCAATAACTTGATCGCCCGCACCAATTGCGAACAACGTCTCGGTAGCGGTAGGTGAAAGCGAGACGATGCGAGACGGAGTTTTGGCCTTTGGCGATGGCTCCTCGGAACCACCTGCACCTGAACAACCTACCAACATGAGCGCCGTTGCCACCGCAGCTGCCACAAGCGGACGACGACCTCGATGGACTCGGTTGTGCGACAAGTGAATCATTCCTTCATATTAATGGGAGTATGCGAGATTTGAGCTAAAGAAAACGCCCCCACCATGTGGTGAGGGCGCATTCTTATGCGACCGACTGGAAGTAGTCGATTCGAGCTACATGCTCAACTACATGCGATTAGTAGTAAGCGACGTTGCGGAAAACCGCAGGGTTGTAGCTGCGAGTGTTGTTCTGGAAGCCGGAGCCCAGAGCGCCCCAGTCGTTGCGAGGACCCTTGTCGGTATCAGCGTTTGCAGCTGCGTTAGCCATACCGGCAAACAGGACTGCGAGAGTTGCAGCTTCTGCAGGGGTTGGGTTTCCCTTAACGACTGTGAAGAAAGGTGCCTTTGGCTTTTCTTCGGCAGCGGTGTCGGTGGTTGCTTCGGTTGCGTTGGTATCGGTCACAGCGGAATGTTCCCATGCTTCTTGGCTGGTACGTTGACGACCTTGTTCTCCAGGAGACGCAGGCCTTCGATGATCTGACCACGGGTCTCGCTTGGAGGAATAACCGCGTCCACAAAGCCGCGCTCTGCAGCCATGTATGGGTTAACCAAGGTCTCTTCGTACTCTGCTTCGTATTCCTTCTGAACAGCAAGAACGTCCTTGCCCTCAGCTGCAGCTTCCTTCAGTTCCTTGCGGTAGATGAAGCCGACAGCGCCGGAAGCACCCATGACAGCGATCTGAGCAGTTGGCCATGCCAGTGCGATATCTGCACCCATGTCCTTGGAGCCCATCACGCAGTATGCGCCACCGTAAGCCTTACGGGTAATGACGGTGATCTTCGGAACAGTAGCCTCAGAGTATGCGTACAGCAGCTTAGCGCCACGACGAATAATGCCGTCGTACTCCTGGTTGGTGCCTGGCAGGAAGCCTGGAACGTCAACCAGCATGATGATTGGAATGTTGAACGCGTCACAGGTGCGGACGAAGCGAGCAGCCTTCTCGGAAGCCTTGATGTCCAGGCAGCCTGCGAACTGAATTGGCTGGTTTGCAACGAAGCCAACCGAGCGACCTTCGACGCGACCGTAACCAATGACGATGTTCTGAGCGTAGTCTTCCTGGATCTCCAAGAAATCGCCATCGTCGGAGAGGCGGGTGATGACATCCTTGATGTCGTATGGCATGTTTGCCGAGTCCGGAATAAGCGTGTCCAGCTCGAGGTCCGTCTCAGTGATGTTGTCCTGGATGGAACCTTCCATGATGTCGGCTTCCATACGTGGAGCCTCAGCACGGTTGTTGGATGGCAGGTAGCCAACCAGGTCCTGGACGAACGACAATGCGTCCTCGTCGTCGGAAGCGGTGTAGTGAGAGGTACCCGAGGTTGCCATGTGGGTGGAAGCACCACCGAGCTCTTCCTGTGTTACTTCTTCGCCGGTGACGGTCTTGATGACATCTGGGCCGGTGATGAACATCTTGGAAGTGCCGTCGACCATGATGATGAAGTCGGTCAACGCAGGCGAGTAAACGTGGCCACCTGCACAAGCACCCATGATCAAGGAGATCTGTGGGATAACGCCCGAAGCGAGGGTGTTACGGAGGAAGATCTGGGAGTAGAGACCGAGGGAGACAACGCCCTCCTGGATACGCGCGCCAGCGCCTTCGTTAATACCGATGATAGGAACACCGGTCTTAACAGCCATATCCATGATCTTTACGATCTTTTCACCGTAGACCTCACCGAGAGCACCACCGAAGATGGCGCCGTCCTGGGAGAAAACGCAGACCTTGCGTCCGTCGATGGTGCCGTAACCGGTTACAACACCGTCGGTTACTGGGCGCTTAGCGTCCAGACCGAAGTTCTTCGAACGGTGGCGAGCGAGAGCGTCAATTTCGACAAAAGAGCCATCATCAAGCAGGAACTCGATGCGCTCACGGGCAGTCATCTTGCCCTTGTCGTGAACGCGGTCGACTGCAGCCTGGCCCATAGGGGCCTGGGTCTCTGCCAGACGGGCGCGGAGGTCGGCCAGCTTGCCGGCCGTGGTGGTCTTGTCCGGCTCAGTGCCGGTTTGAGTATTTGCGGCGGTCGTCATGTTTATCAGTCTACGTTTCCGATTGTGGGGGCGAGAAACGGGGGCAATCACCGTTAACGAGGGGGGAGCGTCGGGGGGATTCGTTTTTCGCCCTGATTTTGAACCTACAAAGGCATGTTCCCGTGCTTACGCGCAGGCCAGGCCACTTTCTTAGTGGAAAGTAGTCGGAGGTTCTTTGCAATACGGATTCGGGTCTCTGATGGAAGAATTACTTCATCTATTAACCCCCGCTCGGCTGCGATGTATGGATTCAACATGTGATCTTCATACTCGCGCTCAAACTCGTCAATGAGTGGCTGAAGCTCACGGCCGTCTTCCATCGCCTTGCGGAGTTCCTTGCGGTGCAAGAAGCCGACTGCTCCGGCAGCGCCCATGACGGCGATCTGAGCGGTAGGCCATGCCAGGTTCAGGTCAGCGCCTAGGCCCTTGGAACCCATGACGCAGTATGCGCCACCGTAAGCCTTGCGCATGGTGACAGTGATCTTAGGTACGGATGCTTCTGCGTATGCGTACAGCAGTTTTGCGCCACGACGAAGGATGCCTTGGTGCTCCTGCTCCGCGCCGGGGAGGAAGCCAGGTACATCGACGAGGAGGACAAGTGGAATGTTGAATGCATCGCAGGTGCGGACGAAGCGCGCAGCCTTCTCAGATGCATCAATATCAAGGCAGCCAGCGTACGACATGGGCTGATTGGCGACATAGCCCACAACATTGCCTTCAATGCGGCCGAAACCGATCACAACGTTGTGCGCGCGGGTTTCCTGAATTTCCATGAAGTCGCCATCATCACAGATCGTGGTGATGACGTCGCGGACGTCGTAAGGCACCGAAGGGGTGTCGGGGATGATGGAGTCGAGGACGCGGTCCTCGTCAGTGATGGACTCGTCGAAGTCGGAGTCCCACGCTTCTGGGAGGCACTGATTATTGTCAGGCAGGTGATCGAGGAGATCGGTAACCCAGTCGAGAGCATCCTTCTCGTCGGTAGCCGTGTAATGAGTATTGCCAGCGAGATGCATGTGTGCGTCAGCGCCACCGAGCTCGCGTTGGGTGATTTCTTCGCCAGTGACCGTCTTGATGACATCCGGGCCTGTGACGAACATGCGTGACGACTCTTCGACCATGACCACGAAGTCGGTGAGTGCAGGGGAGTACGCGTTACCTCCGGCGCAGGCGCCGAAAATGATGGAGATCTGTGGCACAACGCCAGATGCGCGGACGTTGTGGTGGAAAGTCTGTGCAATGTAGTCAAGCGATACCGCACCGTCCTGGATGCGGGCACCTGCGCCTTCGTACATGCCGATGATCGGACGCTGCGTATCGACGGCCAGCTGCTGGAGCTTCACCATCTTTTCGCCGTAGACCTCGCCGAGTGCGCCACCAAAGACGGTGCCGTCCTGCGAGAAAACGCAAACCTCGCGACCATCAATGGTTCCCCAACCGGTGATGATGCCGTCAGTGACTGGTCGCTTATCGCTCATGCCGAAGTCGGTGGTGCGGTGGCGCGCGAGTGCGTCAATTTCGACGAATGAGCCTTCGTCGAGGAAGTAGTCGAGTCGTTCCCTGGCGGTCAGTCGATCGGCATCGTGAACCCTCTGCTGGGCTGCTGGGCCCATTGGCATCGCGGCTTCAGCGCGACGGCGGAGAAGATCCTCGTTCTTAGCTGCGGTTGTCGCAGGGGAATCCTTCCAAGCCTGCTGGATTGGGTGCGGTGCCGCAGAGCTCGTTGCTGTCGAGTGTCCGACTGGCTGAGCGTCTGCTCGATTGATGGTTCGCTGCTGACGCGATAAACGTGAGGGAATGGTCATGTTTTGTCAACATAGTGTTTTGAGGGCAAAAGATAAAGAATAGCGCCTGTGATCTACCTCACAGTTTCGGAAAGGTGCTGGATATCGGTAGGATTTGTTTCCATGGTCAACACACCGGTAAGCCCCCGCGAGAACCGTCCTGCTCGCGCACCCCTCAATCCTGAGCAGCTCATCGCGGCCACTCCCGCGTGGCGTCGGGTACACGTGAAGGAGTCCACGGGTTCTACAAACGCGGATGTACTTGCCATGCTTGACGACGACGCCCCAGACCGCATTGCCATCGTTGCGTCGAACCAGACTGCTGGACGCGGTCGACTGTCACGGGTATGGGAATCACCAGCCGGCGCGTCGCTGGCAATTTCAGTGCTGTTCAAACCTCAGCAGCTAGCAGCGGAGCAGTTGGGCTTACTGCCGTTGGTCAGTGGTCTTGCCGTTGTTGACATGATTGTGAATGAAGCTGGCATCCCCGCCTCCGATGTCGGATTGAAATGGCCGAACGATGTTCTCGTTCGTGGCCGTAAGATTTGCGGAATTTTGGTTGAGGCTGGATCTATCGATCCACCAGCACTTGTTCCTGGAATTGGTATCAATGTCGACCTGCTTGATGACGAACTGCCAGTCCCGCACGCAACTTCGCTCACCCTGGAAGGTGCGAAAAATGTGAACCGCACTGAACTGGCCGCAGCGCTGTTGAATGCGTTGGATCGTCGTGAGTATCAGTGGCGTATAGATACTGCCAGCCTCATGGCCGATTACCGATCGTGGTGTCGCACCATCGGCACTGAAGTGCGCGTCGAGTTGCCGGGCGGGAACTTTCTCACGGGTAAGGCCGTTGATGTACGTGACGACGGTGAATTAATTGTCACCGACAAAACTGGCACATCTCATGTAGTAGCTGCCGGTGATGTGCAACATTTGCGAAATGCTGAAGGTGGATATTCGTCGGGAGGCGGCGCGCGATAATGGCTTTTCCATGGGACGAAATCGATGATGATGAGGAAATACTGCTGGACACGAATCCGGTGTTCGGTCGACTGGTATGGCCACTGCTTGAACTGCTGGTGATCACCGGCATTGTTTGGCTGCTCATCGGCTTCATCGATAATCCCGGAGTCGCATCGAACGATTTCATGGCCATCCGAAACTTCCTACTCCTCGCCTGGATAGTGTTGGTCTTCTTTCGCGTCGCACGACCGTTACTTGCTTGGCTGGGCGAGCGCTTTGTACTCACTGACCGGCGCATTATCTTGCGACGAGGCCTGGTACGTCCACGAGTCGTAACTATTGACCTCCGTTCTATTAGAGGAATCGACAGGAACGGTACGGTGCTGTTGCTACGAACGAACCCCTTTGGACCGCCGATGGCGCTTCGTGACGTCCCGTCGACAAGAAAAGTCGCCAAAATGGTTGCCCGCATGACGTAGCCGAGCAAGAGGTAATCACTGGGGAAGTGGTTGTTGTCGCTTTCGCCGGTTCCAGAGATAGGGTGCCTAACCCTTATGATGAATACCGTGACTTCTGCTTCTTCTGGTGAAAACTCCGTGTCCGAGTCAAAGGTCAATGGCAATCCTGCTGCGCATGCGCCTGGTATGCCTGTCGTTGCTGTCATTGGTGACGGGCAGTTGGCTCGCATGATGCAAACCGAAACGATTGAACTGGGGCAGTCCGTTCGAGTACTGGCTGGTTCAATGGACTCTTCTGCAGCGCAAGTGTGTGCGGATGTGATCCTGGGGGATTACAAGAACTGGGACGATCTGCAGGCTGCAGTAGCTGGCGCAGATGCGGTGACATTCGATCACGAACATGTGCCAACAGAGTTCTTACATAAGCTCCAGGAACAGGGCGTTTCCGTGCAGCCTGGCCCGGATGCACTGATATATGCGCAGGATAAATTGCTCATGCGCGGCAAGCTGCAGATGATGGGCGCGCCAGTGCCTCCATTCGCAGCAATTGAATCCGTTGCGGATGCCGAGACGTTCGCTGACAAAGTCGGCGATGCCGTGTGCTTGAAGGCACGACGAGGCGGCTACGACGGGCATGGCGTGTGGTTTCCAAAGCGCGCAGAGTTGGCGGGGCTCGTCGAGAAGCTTCTTGCAGAAGGCGTTCCGCTGATGGCAGAAGAGAAGGTCAATCTCGTTCGCGAACTGTCTGCAATGTGCGCGCGTACTCCGTCCGGTGATGTGGCTGCGTGGCCAGTGCTCGAGTCGGTGCAGACGGATGGCATTTGTGTTGAGGCAGTCTGCCCTGCGCCGGGTCTTGACGACGATCTGGAAACTGCAGCACGGTCTTTGTCGACGAAGATCGCCGAGAAGCTTGGTGTGACGGGCGCACTAGCTGTTGAACTTTTCGAAACTGTTGATGCAGACGGCGCACCCCAGATTTTCGTCAATGAACTGGCAATGCGCCCGCACAATACCGGTCACTGGACGCAAGACGGTTGCGTGACCAGCCAGTTTGAACAGCACATGCGCGCAGTCATGGATTATCCACTGGGTTCTGTCGAGACGACCGCAGCGGTAACAGTGATGGCCAACACCCTTGGCGCCGACACGGATCCGGCGATGCCGATGGCAGACCGTTTCGCAGCAGTGTGGCGTCGTTTCCCCCAGGTGAAAATCCACTGGTACGGCAAGGACTGGCGCGCCGGGCGAAAGCTAGGACACGTTAACGTGTGTGGCAACGATGACTCTGCAGAAGGAATTGCAGAGGTTCGTCGAATCGCAGCCCTGTCTGCAGGTTTTATTGTTAATGCTGTGTGGGCAGATGGACACGACGTCGCGTAGCGTCAGCGAACCACGCCCCGAAATCTAACTAGTTCTTTCTCACTAGCTCTTATTTAGAGGAGTACATAATGGCAGATCAACTGAAAGATGCTCAGGGTCCGCTGGTAGGGCTCATCATGGGCAGCGATTCCGACTGGCCAACGATGGAACCAGCAGCCCAGGTTCTTGCCGAGTTCGGCATTCCTTTTGAAGTTGGCGTGGTGTCGGCACACCGTACGCCTGAGCGCATGATTGACTACGCGAAGTCTGCGGCAGGAAAGGGCTTGCGCGTCATTATCGCAGGAGCTGGCGGTGCAGCGCACCTGCCAGGCATGGTGGCCTCAGCCACGCCACTGCCTGTCATCGGTGTGCCGCGTGCACTGGAGAACCTCGAAGGTGTGGACTCCCTGTTGTCAATCGTGCAGATGCCAGGCGGCGTACCGGTGGCAACTGTTGGCGTTGGTGGCGCCAAGAATGCTGGTTTGCTGGCAGTTCGCATCTTGTCTGCTGGCTTCCCAGAGTTGGTCGCTGCAATGGAGAAGTACCAGGCTGACATGCGTGATGCTGTTCTTCAGAAGGACGAAGCCCTACGCCAGAAACTAATGGGCAACTAGCGAGCATTAGGCTTTCAGATACAGTTCCGGGTACCGAAAAGTATCCGGATCTGCTTGTTTCCACGTGAATGCCCAATTTGCGAATCGAGTGCCACGCAGCAGCTCGCCTGGTTCAAGCCAGTTGTATAGCTCTGAATAATCCTCCCCAACTTCCTCGCTAGTTCGACGCATCAGATGCGTCGGGCCGAGGGCTGCGAAGTCCTGTAATCCCATTGATCCAAGAATCTGAGCAGCTTCCTGCACCGTTGCCTCGTGATAATTAGCTACCCGACGAGCTTTGTCATCAACATCCAGTGCTTTCCAACGAGCTGGATCCTGGGTGGCTACTCCTACCGGGCATTCATTTGTGTGGCACAGCTGAGACTGGATACAACCGGCGGCCATCATCATGCCGCGGGCAGAATTGACGAAGTCGGCGCCGATGCACATGCGTTTGATGACATCGAACCCAGTGATGATTTTGCCACTTGCGCCCAGTTTGATGCGATCACGGAGACCCGCGCCAACGAGTGCGTTGTGCACCAGCATGAGACCGTCGGAAAGCGGGAGGCCAACGCGGTCAGAGTACTCCAAGGGTGCAGCACCCGTGCCACCTTCGGAACCGTCGACGATGATGAAGTCTGGTGTGATGTCCTCTTCAATCATCGCTTTGCACACCGCGAGGAACTCCACCTGTGAGCCCACGCAGAGCTTAAACCCAACTGGCTTGCCACCACTGAGCTGACGCATAGTGCCCATGAATCGAACTAGCTCACGTGGAGTGGAATATACGCGGTGATACGGCGGGCTCATGACACCCTTGCCAACTGGAACGTGACGAGTCGCCGCGATCTCTTCATTGACCTTGTCGCCAGGCAACATACCGCCAAGGCCAGGCTTTGCGCCTTGGCTGACCTTCAAGTAAGTTGCTTTGACCTGCGGGATTGCAGCCTTCTGGGCGAACAGCTCTGGATCAAAGTCGCCATCGTCGGTTCGCGCTCCGAAGTAACCCGAGCCCAGCTGCCAGTAAATGTCTGCGCCATGCTCCAAGTGATATGGACTGATTGCACCTTCGCCGGTGTCTTGGACGAATTTTCCCATCGCAGCGCCCTTGTTCATGGCCAGCACAGCGTTAGGAGACAAAGAGCCGAAGCTCATCGCCGAGATATTCATGATCGACGCATCATACGGTTGGGTGCAGTCGGGGCCGCCGATGCGAACGCGAGGGTTGACCAACACAGTGTGAGCGGGAGCCATTGAATGGCGCACATATTCGTATCCGGGTTGTGTGACATCCCGTTCTGTACCGAATGACTTCTTCGAGCTCAATCCCTTTGCCCGCTCGTACACGACAGTACGAGTATCCCGGTCAAATGGAGCACCGTCGAAGTTCCTCTCGACGAAGTACTGCTGCATTTCCGGACGGATTGCTTCCAGCAGATATCGAGCGTGTCCCAGAACTGGATAGTTACGCAAGAGGGAGTGCTTCTTCTGATTGAGGTCATAGATTGCGATGCAATCGAGAACGAGCACTAGCCCCATCAAAATCCACCACCAGGGACCTAGATCCCATACGGCCAGCGCCGCGATGATGTTGAGTACGGCCAGAATTGCCAGGATGTACGGACGAGTAATCACATTGCAATGGTATGTGCGAATTCGCGATGGAGAGGAGGAACAGAGGAAAACACAATGCCAGATCTATGTTTTCAGCTGAAAACAGTTACAAAATCACGGCTTTTTCTGCCTCCGCGATCGCCCGCAACCGATCTTCGTCTCCACCCCGCACGATCACCGCAGAACCATCACGCATCCACGGCGCAAGTACTGATTGAGTCCAAGCTTCGGCGTTAAAGCCACGATCTCCGTCGACAAGCCAACCACGCGTTAGGACACGCGCCTGAGTTGGTAGCTCCTGATCGCTGGCGTATTGCTCGGCCATCTCCAACAGCTTCTCGACGGAATGCCCCTCGATCAACTCCGCTCCCATATCATCCAACCCTGGCCCCAGGTACTGATCAGGATGGAGTCGAACCTCTGGGCCGAAGTCGATGACACCTGGAGGAATCGAGCCACCACATTCAGCGACCCCGCGCCCAAAGACATCATCAGTGACAGCAGCAAGGTAGGCATCTGGGCACTTCTCGTCCCACTCGCTCAGTCGATCCAGGGTGGTGAAAACCGCCAACGGCTCGGTAGGACTGAGATGCATGCCTGCGCGTCGAGCGCCCACCAGAATGCACACTGCCGACCAGATCGGGGGCAATTCGATCCAGATGGGATCTCCTGCTTCCAAGTCGAATTCGTCGTGAAGCATGTTGGCGATCTTGGAGGCCCAGTTATCAAGCGTTGTCGCGGAAAGATCGACGCGTCCGCCCGTCGTTTCGTCGTAGCACGTAAGGCGGGGGATACTGGGATCGGAGTTGAGAAGCTTTTTCAGAAGTTCCACGCCTCTCAATGGTAGCGACTTCTGCCCGTCACCCGAGGAGTAGTGCGATGACGACGACTACAGGGACACACGCAAGCGTCGTAACAACGCCAGAATCACGTGCTTGAATAGTATTCCGCCCGTAGCGAGTACTGAATGTGTAGACGTTCTGTGCGGTTGGCAGGGCAGCGATTACAACGGCGGACAACAAGGTATGCCCACTCATCCCGAACAGCTGAGAAGCGATCAACCAGGCAGCTGCTGGCTGGCCTATATTCTTCGCAAATGAGGACACCGCCACCGCTCGTCGTGGAGACACTCCATTCCGCAGAAACGGCATGCCATGAAGACTGACTCCGAAAGCAAGCAACGCCATGGGCACTGCCGCCTGGCCAAGCAAACTGACTGGCGTTTCTACCATCGTCGGCAGCGTTACCCCGGTCGCATTGATAGTGAGCCCGATAATTGCAGACAGGAAAATCGGGTTCTTTAGCGGCGACAGCAACGATCTTCCGAGGTTCAGCGAACCTTGCGACGAAGTCAGAACATCAAGAATCGTCAAACAAAAGGGTGCATAAAAGGCAATTTGGAAAATAAGCGCAGGTACGACGGAGGTGGCGTCGTGAAGCACTGCGATGGCAATGGGGATACCGAGGTTCGCGACATTGTTGTAACTGGAACTCATGGCGCCAACAACGGCGTCTGCTCCGCGTTGTTTGAGAAGCGGGGCAGCGATAAGAAGATAAAAGATCGCAACGGTTAATGCAGAACCTGCAGCGACGTAGAAGGGAAGACCGAATACAGCGCTCGTATCAGAGGTGGCCAGTGTGTGCACCAACATGCACGGCATAGCAACCCAAAACACGACCATATTCAGGGTGATGCCACCATTCTTACCCAGGACACCAGATCGACCGACCAGCCAGCCCACGGCAATGATCAGCGCGACAGATCCGAAGCCGGTGAGGATCTCTGTCATATGGGGCATCTAAGGTCGCTTTCGTGGGCAAATAACCGAAAAGTTCATGGGGTCGAGCGGTGGGTAGCAGAGGCTGAGTCGGGAGTCCCCCTTAGAGAGTATCTTCCGTCGCACGCTCTGCTGTGCTTGTCCGCGAGCGGTGTTCTACGTGCCTAGAGAAATAGAAACGGACCCGAGCCAAAAGACTCGGGTCCGTAGACGCTGTCGTCGCAGGTTTATTCACCATGCGGCCCCAGCGCCAAATCAGCCGTGAGGGACTACTAAATCCTCGACCAGCTTTTTTAGCGGCTGGTGAATGGCAGGAGTGCCATCTCGCGGGCATTCTTCACAGCGGTAGCGACCTGGCGCTGCTGCTGTGGGGTCAGGCCGGTGACGCGGCGGGAACGGATCTTACCGCGGTCAGAGATGAACTGGCGAAGCAGGTTGATGTCCTTGTAATCAACCTTCTCAACACCAGCAGCCTTGAGTGGGTTCTTCTTTGGGCGGCGGGACTGCTCCATCCGCGCCTTCTTATTGTTCTGATTGCGCTTCATTTGAGTCTTCCTTACCAGCTGGACTTACGAACGCCCGGGAGCTCGCCACGGTGGGCCATCTCACGAACGCGAACACGGGACAGGCCGAACTTACGGAGGTAGCCGCGTGGGCGACCGTCTGCAGCGTCGCGGTTGCGAACGCGAACAGATGCGGCGTCACGTGGCTGACGGTTCAGTTCGAACTGAGCGTCCATACGCTCTTCGTCAGTGGAGTTAGGGGACTTGATGATGCGCTTGAGCTCTGCGCGACGCTCGGCGTAACGAGCGACAATTTCCTTACGCTGCTCGTTCTTGGCAATCTTTGACTTCTTAGCCATGAATTTAGCGCTCCTCGCGGAATTCGACGTGCTTACGGACTACCGGGTCGTACTTCTTGATCGTGATGCGATCCGGGGTGTTCCGCTTGTTCTTACGCGTGACGTAGGTGTAACCCGTGCCAGCGGTCGACTTAAGCTTGATGATTGGACGAATATCGTTACGGGCCATCTTTAGATCTTCTCCCCACGTGCACGGATCTGGGCAACAACTGCTTCGATACCCTGCTTATCAATGGTCTTCAGACCCTTAGGAGACACGGTCAAAGTGATCGTGCGGCCCTCGGATGCGAGGTAGAACTTCTTTCGCTGCACGTTGGGATTCCAACGGCGCGACGTACGCCGGTGCGAGTGAGAAACGGACTTGCCAAAGCTTGGCTTCCGTCCCGTGACCTGGCAAATCGCCGACATGGAGATTTCCTTTGCTTCTTGGTGGCTCAACAACCACGACAACGGTGCACAAGGAATGACTAAAATTAGCCCCCGGCACTACGTTTTCATCGGCAATTGAGCGTAAACGAATAAACAGACAACAGCGAGAGTCGAGAATACACGGGGAACCCCTGAAAAACCTAATCGCCCGTACACGGTTCCGTATTACCTGCAACCGCTACGCACCTAGGCTCAGCCCAGATCAACTGTTGTGCTGCTTGACGACGAGTCGTCGCAAAGCATGTCGAGAGAATGCTGCAATAGAGCGATTAGGAATCTTACCAGTGACCTTGTACTATTTTCGGAGTCTCATCGGAAACCGCGCGAACGCATTAGGCCAACGCGTAAGGCCTCGATGAAACGGTCACGTACATCCCAACTCGGGCACGAACGCATCGTGATCTAGGTAATTCTAGAGCTCAGCCGATGTGAAAGCGACCCGTAGTTCAATCCTGAGGGAATCGAGAACTTATGAAGAAGGATATCCATCCTGATTACCACCCAGTGGTATTCAAGGACGCCGGCACGGGTCACTCTTTCCTGACCCGTTCGACCGCTACTTCCGACCGCACCATTGAGTGGGAAGATGGCAACGAGTACCCGCTGATCGTCGTTGACGTCACCAGCGAGTCCCACCCATTCTGGACCGGCGCACAGCGTGTCATGGACACCGCTGGTCGCGTTGAGAAGTTCCAGCGTCGTTACGGCAACCGCGTTCGCCGCACTAAGAAGAACTAAGAGTAAGGAGGGTAATTCGATATGGCAGTTCCAAAGCGTCGTATGTCGCGTGCAAACACTCGTGCACGTCGTTCCCAGTGGAAGGCCGACAACGTCGACCTCCAGGAAGTCAAGATCGACGGTCGTGTGGTTCGTATCCCACGTCGTCTGGTCAAGGCTGCACAGCTCGGCCTCATTGATGTTGAGCAGTACTAATTAGTTCTTAACTAGAACTCAAGCTTCGGCTGAAAAGACCCGCGCCACCTCCGGCATTGCCGGCAGGTAGCGCGGGTTTTTGTTTTCAGCGCTTGTGGGAGTCCGGGTTTGGGATATACAGGAACTTTTCAGTAAGTCTCTAGGCACGCAACATACATAGACGGCACAATGGAGAGTATGAAGATTTTGGTTGTCGATGACGATCAGGCGGTCCGGGAATCCCTCCGCCGTTCGTTGACGTTTAATGGCTATACCGTTGACCTTGCTGAAGATGGCTCACAGGCGCTGATGAAGATCGCAGACGATCGACCGGATTTGGCAATTCTTGACGTGATGATGCCGAAGCTCGACGGCCTGGATGTGTGTCGTCGTCTTCGCAGCGAGGGAGACGATCTTCCTGTGCTGATGCTCACCGCGCGTGACTCTGTTTCGGAGCGTGTCGCTGGGCTGGATGCTGGAGCGGATGACTATCTGCCTAAGCCTTTCGCTCTGGAAGAGCTTTTGGCGCGTGTTCGCTCCCTGTTGCGTCGTGCTGCTCTGGAACCATCGTCGTCAGCTGCGCCAGCAACCTTGTCTTTTGAGGATCTGACGCTGGATCCAGATACTCGTGAGGTGTTCCGTGGCGAGCGTCGTATCTCACTGACCCGCACCGAGTTTGCGCTGCTCGAGTTGTTGATGAGCAACCCTCGTCGAGTGCTGAGCCGTACCTCTATTTTGGAAGATGTGTGGGGATACGACTTCCCAACGTCTGGCAATGCGCTGGAGGTGTACATCGGTTACTTGCGTCGTAAGACGGAGTCTGAAGGCGAGCCTCGTCTTATTCACACCGTTCGTGGTGTTGGCTACGTGCTGCGGGAGACCGCTCCGTGATCTTGCGGCGTCGACGTCGGCTGGATACTAGTTCAGCTGGCGTCTCTTCTGTTTCTCCGACCGAAACCCCGGGAGTCCCGGGAGTTGTGCCTCCTGTAGTGGATCCGCGTGATGGCCTTAAACGTGCTGAGCCTGCGGATGAGCACGGTGGGATCATTGAATTCCTACTACGGCGTTTTCGCATCGTGTCATTGCGGTGGCGACTGACCATCTTGACGGCGCTGATCGTAGCGGCATCCGTAGGGTTGATGACTTTGGCGGCGTTTGTCACTGTGCAGGCCACGCTGTACCGAGAAGTGGATAACAACTTGCGGGCACAGGCGACGCAGTTGCTGAATTCCCCGTATGCTTCCGAGTTCGCCATCGAACCGATGATTACGGCTGACACCCTAAAGATTTTGAACCCTGACCTGGATGCCATGTATTTCGGTCGGGGCAGTGTCACCGGTCGCGGTGATGTGATCGAACTAGGTGGCCCAGAACTGGCAGTCTTGCGTGGGCACCGATCGGAGTCTATCCGGACGGATGATTTCAATCAGCGACGTATTTTTGCCATCCACGATCCGTCGGGCGCTACTTTGGTGCTCGCTCAGGATCTGAGGTCAACTCGAACCATTTTGGGCTCATTGGGCATGGTCTTACTGATCATTTCCGTCATTGGCGTCTTATTCGCTGTCGCAGCAGGTATCACGGTTGCCACTGCCGGTCTGACTCCAGTAGCTCGTTTGCGTAAAGCCGCGGAACGTGTTGCTGACACGGGAGAACTTCGTCCTATCCCCGTCGAGGGTGACGACGAACTCGCCAGATACACCCGAAGCTTCAACGAGATGCTCGTGGCATTGGAAGCATCGCGAACTAAGCAAACGGAGTTGGTGGCAGATGCGGGTCACGAGTTGAAGACTCCATTGACTTCACTGCGTACCAACGTCGAGTTGCTCATGATGGCATCCCGCCCAGGTGCAGCGGGTATTCCGGAACAGGATCGTGCGGACCTGGAAGCTGACGTCATCGCTCAAATCGAGGAACTGTCGACTCTGGTCGGTGACCTGGTGGATCTCGCTCGAGAAGATGGGCCTCAACAGGTTATCGAGGAAGTTGATTTGGTGGATGTCGTCGAGACATCGCTCGAGCGAGTGGAACGACGCCGACCAGACCTTACTTTCGACCTGAAACTGACGGATTGGTATCTGTTTGGTGATCCCGCGGCGCTGGGACGTGCAGTACTGAACCTTATGGATAATGCGGCAAAGTGGTCGCCTGAAAAGGGCACAGTACGGATTCGCCTGGTGCCTTTGTCCGAGGATTTGGCGGAGCTTACTGTCGCGGACTCCGGGCCGGGAATCCCAGCTGAGGACCGAAATAAGGTCTTTGAACGCTTCTTCAGGTCTATCCAGTCTCGGTCAATGCCTGGCTCTGGCTTGGGTCTGGCTATTGTGAAGCAAGTTATCGTCCGTCACGGCGGAACTATTGTTGCCGAAGAGTCTGACGACGGCGGTGCACAGATGCGTGTGTGTTTGCCAGGTTCGCCAGTTCGGAAGCATGACACAGAAATCGATGCCTAACTTTTGGACTTCACGGTCCAACTGAAGAGAATTCTCAGCTATTTGTTAGACGCATTGGGCAAGGTATTTACTATGACAAATCCAGATTCGAACGGACTGTTTGGTACGAGCGGTGGTTCCGGTTACGGGAGTTCCGGTCAGGGAAACTCACAGTGGGGTAGCACTCCACCACCAGGAAATGCATCTTTCGGTAGTTCCCCGCAGTACCAGCAGGCATATTCTGCGCAGCAGCCGAATGGTCTGGCACAGCCAGAGAAGAAGAGTGGTTCGAAGCTGGGGGCAGTGACAATCGCTGCGTTGATGTTGGGAAGCGCGGCGGTAGGTGGTGTCGCAGGAGCATTGGTCACTGACGGTGGCGGATTCGCGACAACCGCGACGGGTTCTCGTGGTGGCAACAATGCACTGGATGAGCCTGGTGCGAAGCGTACTGAGCCACCTGCACCGGGGTCGATTGAGGAAGTCGCGCAAAAGGTGCTGCCAAGCGTGGTGTCTATTCAGGTGAATTCGATGGCGGGCCAGGAATCTGGGTCGGGGTCAATTCTGTCGTCCGATGGTTTGGTGCTTACCAATAATCACGTTGTCGCTTCTGCCGAGAAGCCTGGCTCTGAAATGACTGTTCTGCTTAGCGACGGCTCCTGGCATCCAGCAACCGTCGTTGCTGGTGATGCTGCGACAGACATCGCTGTCATCCGTGTGGAAGGCGTCCGTGATTTACGTCCGATTTCTTTGGGTGAGTCAGATTCTGTGTCAGTAGGCCAAGAAGTTATTGCAGTGGGTTCGCCGTTGGGTCTGACTTCTACAGTAACGTCGGGAATTGTATCCGCGAAGAATCGTCCTGTTGCTGCAGGTCAGGGTGGTGAAACTTCAGTGATCGATGCGATCCAGACTGACGCCGCGATTAATCCTGGTAACTCCGGTGGCGCGCTGGTCGATATGGAAGGCAATCTTATCGGCGTACCCAGCGTTATTGCTTCAAACAGTGCTGAAGGACAGCAGGCTGGCAGTATTGGCCTAGGTTTTGCTATTCCGATCAATCAGGCGCGTCGTATTGCCGATGAACTCATTGAAAATGGTCGCGTGGTGATGCCCGCTATTCAGGCCCAGATTGATACGCAAGCCCCGGTCATGGGCGCGCTGGTGCGTGAAGTAACTCCTGGTGGAGCAGCTGAGCGAGCCGGTTTGAAGTCTGGCGATGTGATTGTGAAGTTCGGTGACCGCACTATCGACAACGGTATTGCACTGATAGCTGCTATCCGGTCGCATAAGGTTGGAGACACTGTCACACTTACAGTGACCGACGAGAATGGTGAACACGAGCGCACTGCTGATGTCACGTTGGATCCGGCTAGGGGCTAGTTCCGCGAGACAGTGGATAGCGATCATCCGTTAGTAGATTGGAATTTCCGTGAGTAAGCAAGAATCAGCCGAGGTCGATTCTCCAGCTGTGCAGTCCACCGAGCCTGGTTTTGAGCCCGACGCCGGTAGTTTGGCGGAGCTGGAACGACTGATGGACCCTGCGGTAGCCACGCGCCGTGCACTTATCGTTTTGTGCAGTGACCATCCGGAAGATGAAGACCGTTTGGGTGAGCTCATGGTTGAGCTGCTTGAGGAAGACGGTTTTATTGTCGATGCTGTCGTTGCAAGTCCGTTGGCTAAGCGTAGTATTCGCCAAGCACTGGAGACTGCAGTAGTGGGTGGCGCAGATGTAGTCATCACCATCGGTGGTGTCGGTGTTGGCCCTCGTGATGTTACTCCGGAAGCTACCCGCAAGGTTCTGGATAAGCGCCTCATGGGCATCGAGCAGGCGCTTCGCGCGTCGGGGCTTTCTGCAGGATCTGCAGAGGCTGGAGTTTCCCGTGGTCTCGCGGGCGTTTCTGGTCAGACTCTCGTGGTGAATATGGCGAAAACCCGCGCGGCTATTCGCGATGGCATGGCAACGCTCGGACCGCTAGCCCACCATGTTTTGAAGGACCTGGGGCGTTGGGCAGTCTAATGGGCGAAGAAGGTACCCGTCGTCCACGCCGTAAGCGTCGTAGGGCAGGGGCTGCCCCAGAGTCATTTGCTTCACGACGAGATAGTGAACGCACCTCGCCACTGAAAAGCGAAAACCCCCCACCGGAAACTCCAGAAGAATCTTCTGAGTTTGATGAGGGGTTTTGGAACTCGGAACGACCACCACATTGGGGCAGTTCCTAGAACGTTGAGTTTCTAAGAACTCTTACTTTGCGTGACGTGGGCCTTCGTCGAGGTCCTCGATGCCCTGCTTAGCAAGGGACTCGTCGGTTGCATTGAGTTCGGAGCGAGGCGTGCGGTTCTGCTCTGCAAGCAGGTCGCGGATCTCGGTGAGCAGGTCTGCCTCGGTGGTTTCCTCTTCAGCAGGGGTTTCCAGCTTAGCTTCGCGGATCTCGTTGAGCTTGTTCATCGGTGCGACGATGAGGAAGTACACAACTGCAGCGACGAGCAAGAAGTTGATTGCTGCGGAGATGACCGTACCGAAGTCAAGGAAAGTGTTCGCCTTGTCCTGAAAGATGCGGAAGCCCAGGCCATCCGCTGCATTGGTGCCACCGACAGCATTCAGCAGTGGCTGAATGAGGTTTTCGGTGAATGCAGTGACAATTGCGGTGAATGCCGAACCGATAACGACACCGACTGCGAGGTCGATGACGTTTCCGCGCATGATGAATTCTTTGAATCCCTTGAGCAAGGAAGTTCCTCTCAAATAAAAGCGTGAACAGCCACGAATCTTGGCCCCATGGAGTATCCCACGATCGAGCCCGCTATGGCGAGTTATTGACTGCGGTCATCTTATGCAGCATCAGTCATTGTTGACAAGACAAGAGATAAAGGAATATCTAGACTTGCCGTCGCAACGTCCCCCGCTCGCTCTCTGGGGAGCGCTAGGAGTACCACTCCGGTTTCCTTGTCCGTAACGAGTACACGCGCGCCCGGGGCGATAAGGTGAACGGAATTCTGCTCTTGACCAGCAGAAAAAATATCTACGACTGCGCCGGTATGCAGTACAGGCAAAATGCCTTGGTCATGCGGTGTGATTGCTACTACATGGGCGTTTGGCACCCCCGTTAGTTCAGCTGCTAGCTCCTTGCCGACGAATCGAGGTTCAGTCAATACCTCATTGCGTGCGATTGGCGTAGCTACCCGGCGTCCGACGACACCCTCAGCCGACGCAAAGCTGTGTTGTGACACAAGACCTTCGGGAATCGCAGTCAGAACCACATCGTGTTCAGCAACCTCTGCACCTGCCGAAATATCGCGGGCAGCAACAGCAACGGTGACATGACCTGATTCTGGCTGAACGCGATCGGCGATAACGAGTGCGACGGCTATAGCAAGAAGAAACATGGCGATTGCTTGTCGCCACAACCGGCGCGGATTCGCACGCCGAAATGAATGACGCATGATGGAACTCCAAGTGGATGGCAGTGTGTAGTAAAAGTCCCTCTACTTATACGGACGCTGCGTAACCACTTTCGGTTCCATCGCTTCGAACTGCATCTGAGTTAAATCCGGTGGACTACACCACAGTGTGGGTCAAATCGTGGTGATTCCGTCAGCGGTGATGATGGCATCGACAGGAACATCATGATCGTCAAATGGCACATGATCGACTAGTTCGGAAGGGTGTAGGAGCAAACCAATGAGTTGCTTAGTCTCCTGGACCCCCTCGGGAGAACCGTCAACCGATACGCGACTGCGCTGCTGGACTAGCTCCAGTGAGCGGTCATAGTAGCCTGCGCCTCGCCCCATCCTGTTTCCGTTGCGGTCTCCAGCAATTCCTGGAAGCAACACAATGTGTGCCCCGACGATCGCGGACGTGCCTAGGCGTTCGCCCGCAGGTTCGTACAGACCGTACTTACCGGGAACCAGTGGCTCTTCCAGGGAAGTGTCGTAGCTTGCCCAGTTGAGTGCTGATGGTTTACCTGGCGGGCAGATCGGCAAAAGAAGCTCCGCTTCTGCTGGAATGCCCTGGCGAATCCTGTCCAAGAAACGCGTCGTTGCAGCAAGTGCCTCGGGAATCTTGTCCCCACCAGTGGCGCCAGGCTCAGTTTCCACAGGAGCAAAACAGGTGATTACTGGAGTGGTGATTCCGGCGTTCTTCAGCGACTCACACTGTTCGTTTACCCAGGTCAGGGTGTTGTTGATCAGGCGATCGTCGTGAAGCTGGCGAGTAGAACGCAGCATTTGGTCGCGCTGCTCCAAGAGCCACTGCCGGAGCTCTGGTTTCGTCTCAAATCGTGGCAAAGTACCCATGTTTATGAGAATACGCCGAGAATGCGAAACGAATGTCAAACTTCACCGCCTTGGCTCCGCAGATTCGAAAGATGTTGTGGGTATCGTGGCCACTATGATCCCTGCGACCGATTCTGACGTGACTTCAGCGGAAGAGCGTGTGATTACACCTGCCCGCACCGTAATTGTTCCCGCAGCTGGCATGGGAACCCGCTTTTTGCCAGCTACGAAGACGGTTCCGAAAGAGCTACTACCCGTAGTGGACACGCCAGGTATCGAGATTATTGCCGAAGAGGCGGCAAGCGCCGGTGCATCTCGGTTGGCTATCGTGACGGCTCCATCGAAGGACGGGGTGCTGGGGCATTTCGAGGCTCGCCCGGACCTGGAAGAGCTGTTGAATCAGCGTGGCAAGGAAAAAATCGCGGCGAAGGTTGCTCGCGCATCCGAAGTAATCGCAGTGGAATCCGTTATTCAGGACAAGCCACTTGGTTTGGGGCATGCAGTGCTGGTCGCAGAGCAGTTGCTTGCTGATGACGAAGATAGTGTCGCCGTCATGCTCCCAGACGACCTGGTCTTGCCGATGGGCGTCATGGAACGCATGGCCACAGTCCGTGAGCAGTTTGGTGGTTCGGTGCTGTGTGCGCTGGAAATCCCTCGTGAAGAAGTCTTCAACTACGGTGTGTTCGACATCGAAGATGCAGATGGCAGCGCGGATAACAACGAGATCGTCAAGCGCGTGAAGGGCATGGTGGAGAAGCCATCCCCTGAAGAGGCGCCATCAAACTTTGTCGCAGTTGGTCGCTACCTGTTGGATCGCGCAATCTTCGATGCGTTACGACGAATCCCGCGTGGCAAGGGTGGTGAGTACCAGCTGACCGACGCTATCGAGCTGCTAATTCAAGAAGGTCACCCAGTGCATATTTTGGTGCACCAGGGCTTCCGTCATGACCTGGGTAATCCAGGTGGTTTTATTCGCGCGTGTGTTGACTTTGGGTTGAAGGATCCGGCATATGGCCCAGGACTAAAGAAGTACCTGGAACAACGGTTGGCTGAAGAGCAATAGACTCAGTTAGTAACTACGGCTGTTTGGCTAGGAGGATCTTGTGCGTTCGGTAGAAGAACAATTGGCGGCAATTACCGCTAATGCAATGCGGCCTGATCCAGTACGTATTGCAATTTCTGAGTCGTTGGGGCTTCTCTGCGCTGAGGATGTCTTGGCGGAGCAACCGTTGCCAGGATTCGTGCAGGCTGCCATTGACGGATACGCCGTCCGTGCGGTCGATGTGGGTGGCCAAACTGGTGCTTTACGTAGCGCCGGAGAGGGCTCTTTGTCCTCTTTCGAGGAAGTAGAGCTTCCGGTTGTGGGCGAAGTGTCTGCTGGTTCTCAGCACCCGATGCGTTTGCAGCCTAATCAGGCGGTTCGTGTGCAGACCGGCGCTCCGCTGCCAACGTTGGCGGACGCAGTATTGCCACTGAACTGGACTGATCAGTCGGGAAAGGGCGGTCGCCGTGTGACGGCGCTACGTCCGGTTCGCACCGGTGATTTCATTCGTCGTGTTGGCGGCGACGTCCAGCCAGGTGACATTGCAGTTTCAGCTGGGTCCGTCATTTCACCTGCTCAGGTCGGTTTGTTGGCGGCTGTTGGCAGGTCGAAGGTGTTGGTGCATCCGAAGCCACGCATGGCTGTGATTTCTATCGGCAAGGAATTGGTCGATATTGATCGCACCCCTGGGCCAGGCCAGGTCTTTGATGTGAACTCGTACGCGTTGGCGTCTGCCGGACGTGATGCGGGCGCAGAGGTGCACCGCGTGGGCATCGTTGATGGAGAGCCACGTCGTATCCGTGAGATCATCGAGGGCCAGCTGATCAAGAGCGAATTGCTGGTCATCACCGGTGCAGTTGGTGGGCAAGCTGGCGAGGAGATCCGTCGTCTGTTGTCGGAGCTGGGCGACATGGATGTGTCGCGTATCGCCATGCATCCAGGCTCAGTGCAAGGCTTCGGATTGGTCGGTGACGACCGCGTGCCAACGTTCTTGCTGCCTTCCAATCCAGTGTCGGCGCTCATTGTCTTTGAAGTAATGGTCCGACCTCTGATTCGCCTGGCGTTGGGGAAGCGGAATCCGCGACGTCGTACGGTATCGGCGCGTGTTGTTGCTCCGATTGAATCGGTGGAGAATCGTCGTGGATTCATTCGTGGCCAGCTCATGCGAGATCGGGAAACTGGCGAGTATTTGGTGCAGCCACTTGGCGGTTCCGGTGGTGCGCAGACGCACTTACTGGCAGGTATGGCGGAGTCGAACTGTCTTATTGTTATCGATGACGATGTCACGTACGTCCGTCCCGGCGATGCCGTAGACGTGTTGTTCCTAGCGCGACAGGCCTGAGCTTAAGGTGCGCACTTTTCGCTTGCTGACAGACGCTGGTGCTGTTCGGCTTCGTAGCCCTGCGCGTAGCGACGGTCGCCGTTGGCGCGAGCTTCGCCTCGCTGACGAGAACATTCTCCGTAAAGTTGAGCCCACCGTTGGAGTGCCTTGGGCTGATGCGCACACATTGCGTGAGTTTCGCCGGTTCCGTAGAAGGTGGCATGCGTCTGAGCTTGCCGGAACTGGGATAAGCGCAGTTATCGATCTTGACGACGAATTCGTCGGCATGGTGACCATTGGCGGTATCCAACCATTCCCTATTTCTACGTGTTGGATTGGTTACTGGGTTAGTTCTGAGTACGTGGGTAAGGGAATCGCCACGGCGGCGCTTGCGTTGGCCTGCGATTATGCCGCCAGCATGGGTGTGCATCGTATCGAAGCGACGGTCCGCGCAGACAATACTGCGTCCATCAAGGTGCTGAAGAATTGTGGTTTCGTCGAAGAGGGCGTTGCCCGTGAGGCGTTCCATATGGACCACGCATGGCGCGATCATCTCATGCTGTCCAATATTGATGGCGCTCGGACAGTAGATCGGCTTGTTGATGCAGGGAAGTTTCGTCGTGAAGCAGCTCCTACTGAAGACGACTGTGATTGGGACCTACGCTGAGCTGAACTCTGGCTAACATGCCGTGAATTTGCGGCGTGGCACAATGTTGCGTGCACGCTGGGGCGATACGGTGTAATGAACCTAACAAGAGCCCGGAGGAGCCCCCAAGAATGTCGACTTCGTTGATTCTGGTGCTATTCATCGTGGTGTGGCTATTTGTGCTGGCACCGCTCGTGGTGAATACCCGTGAGCCGATTCGTCGCACGTCAGACGCGCTGGGAAAGACTCGCCTGTTGCACCGTGGTGGTGACGAGGTGGAATCGTCGCGTCGTCGTCCGACGTTGTCTGCGCGCGATGTGCGACATGCTGAGGAAGTCGATGAGTCGTTGGAGACCGTCGATCCGGTAGTCGACGATGCCGATGATTTGTCTGATGTGCTTATCGACGATGACCCAGTGAAGCCGACTAAGTTTGCGCGGAAGACTGCGGAGCACAAGTCTGATGACGCTGATGGCGCTGATGACGCTGATGGGTCGGCTGCGCCGGAAGCGGCACCGGAAGCGGAAGTCGTCGACGGTGACGTTGTCTACGAGTTGGAGTCGGCAGGCGACAAGGCTGACGAGTCGGACAACGATACTGACGCCGATGCGAAGACTGCAGAATCCGCAAATGTTGACGGGGAGCAAGATTCGGAACCAGCTGCCTCGGCAGTTCGCGCAGACGAGGGAGCCTCGGCTGCTACGGCCGTCACGGCCAAGCTTGAGCCGATGTCGGCCGATGACATTGATGTCGCAATTGAAGATGCAATTGCTGATGAGCTTGTTTCTCAGCGCACTGTCGATGTCGATGCTGAGGCTGACTCCGGCTCTGACGCAGTAGCTGATGTGGAGGACGAGTCGACTGCCGACGCGGATTCTGAGACTGACATCGATGCGGAAGACAGTGGCAATGCTGTCGCGGTTGGTGCCCGAAACGATGCTGACCAGCTTGATGACGAGCTCACCGAAGATGACTATGCTTTCGCCGAGCGTCGACGTGGACGTGGCGGTTTCGACCCAGTGTCGGACGCAAAGTACGCTGCAACTCGCTTCGAACGTCGTCGTCGTTCTGTGGCAGGTCTTGTCGCGCTCATTGTCATTCTGGCTGTCGCGGCCTTCTTCATCGGTGGCTGGGCTTGGTGGATGCCACTTGTCGGTGTCGGTCTGCTGACGTTCTACTTGGTGACTTTGCGTCGTACCGTCATGGCTGAGCAGGAGCTGCGTGCCCGCCGTATTCGTCGTATGAAGATGTCCCGACTTGGAGTACGCAACAATGAAGATGAAGAACTCGGTATTCCAGACCGTCTTCGCCGGCCAGGCGCCGTCGTCGTAGAAATTGACGACGAAGCCCCAGAGTTCGCCGACCTCCCTTATGGCGAGTTCGATGACTATGACGACGGCGACGATTACCGTCGCGCTGTTGGCTAAGCAATAACCGTCGAAAAGCTCTCGGCACTACGTTCTAGCAGCTGATTTCAAATGAACACCTGAGGCGCGTAACATGAAAATAGCTACAGCGCAATCGCAGTAGTGTTGGGGCTATAGCGCAGTTGGTAGAGCATCTCGTTCGCAACGAGAAGGTCAGGGGTCCGATTCCCCTTAGCTCCACCATGACACACCGGGTGTGATGGCAGAAAGTCCTCTCCAAGGGGTTGGAGGGGGCTTTTTTGCGTGGTGCGGTACCATAACCGGCATGAACCGACCCGCCGTACGTGACGGAGCGCTGCTGATACTCCGATTGATTCTTGGCGTGATTTTCATTTTTCATGGCTGGGACAAGATTTTTGGCACGGGTGTCGAGGCCACCACGGGCTACTTCGTGGCAGCTGGCATTCCGCAGGCAAGTCTGACGGTATGGGTTGTCGCACTCGTTGAGCTCGTCGGTGGGGCGCTGCTCATTCTGGGACTGTTAGCGCCGACCGTGGCAATCATTCTCGCCATCGAGATGCTGGGGGCTTGGTGGGCCGTCCACTGGGGAAATGGGTTGTTTGTACGTGACGATGGCGCAGAATTGGTTCTCTCGCTCATTGGCGGGCTCATCATCGTGTTTGTGTTTGGTTCAGGGCGAGTAAGCCTCGACCGACTGTTCACTAGGTAGAGGAAAGTCATGGATTGCGAACGTGTCAGGGCAGCGTTGTCTGCTCGACTCGATGGCGAAACCTCGGGAGCTGACGACGACGTCGTCGATGCTCACCTCGATGCATGCCAAGAGTGCCAGGCCTGGTTTGAAAAGGCAGTCTCCCTGAATCGATCGTTGTTGATGGGGCCAGCGTCGTCGTCAGGTCTGTTCAGCGAAGTGAACTCGACCCCAGGCGCGGTGGATCTGAATCTGGATGATCTATCAGAAAGGATCTTGTCGACGGTCGAACCAGAGCGACGTCGCCGCGAACGCGCATGGCTGTTCATGTCAGGTAGCGCACGTGTTGTTTTGGTGATTCTGGGTTTGCTATGGGTGGCGTGGGCGATCATGTCTCTGGTGCATGCCAGCGACATTGCGCAGTCGGTTAATGCTGCTTATGAAGACATGTTTGGTTTCGAGTCGGCATCGATCACCTCGACGCTGGATCCAATGGCGGAAGGCGCTCGCCTTGCTGTCGAACTGGCAGCTATTCGCCTGGCGTTGGCAGTGGGGTTGTTCTGGGCATCATGGCGACCACAAGCCGCGATGGGCATGATGCCGGTCTACGGCGCTATTGCCATGTTTTCGTTTGGCTTTGGCACCCGTGACATGATTCTCGGTGCGTTCACCGTGGCAGATGCTTCCGGCATGGTGTTGATGATTCTTTCTGCGATTGCCCTGGGCATGGTCTGGCTTGGTGGCTTCACCCCAGCTGCATTCGCTCAAGCATGGCGAGCTGCATCTGGTGACCCGGTCCCAGGACTACCTCAGTCACGGTGGTCATAGTGGTGTGACGGGGCCGTCGCAAAGCTCACTACTTCCAGCTTGGCAGCCAGAAGCGCAGATTGAATGTGTCCTCTGGCAGCGGAATACCAGTCATGATGGGGAGCCAGAAAACGAACGAGGCGAGGACAAGGCCCGCGTGGAGTGATACCAAAGCCAGTCCCACCCGACGTCCCTTGACAGTCCAACGTGCGAGGTCACTTGCAATCAACGCGAATGCGATAAGGACAAAAGGAATAAGCGCAGTCGCATAGAAGAAATACATTTGGCGGTCGTACGCGATAGCCCATGGCACCCACGACACGACGAATCCAACAACGGCAATTCCGTAGCGATGATCTTGCTTGACCAGCCAGCGCCACATAGCCCACACCATGACCGGAACGAGCAACCACCAGATTGGTGGCGTTCCGAATAGCATGAGCCAACCCTTGCAATCCCGATCCCCGAAACACTGAGTCTCAGTGGAGTAGTAGAGCATGGGGCGCCATGAAACCAGCCATTCCCACGGCTTCGATTCCCACGGGTGCTCATGGCCACCGGACGTGGTGAGTGAGCCGTGGAATTCCAGCACGCCCCGCTGGTAATGCAGGTAATTCAGAATAGGTTCGGGAAGCCAGTCGAAGCCGAGAGGACCTGGATCGCGGTCGGCTGGATTCTGGTGACGGTACACCGAGGTCTCTTCGGCAAACCAGGAACGCCACGACATAAAGTAGACGATGAGTGGCACGAGGACGAGGTCTCGTAGCGCTGGTGCGGTGTCGCGACCGAGAGCACCAGTGACAGGCTTGTCCACTCCGGCGCGCTTTCGGTCAACGAGGTCGGAAAACACGCTCCAGAGTCCAAGTCCAGCGATGTAGTAGAGCCCCGACCACTTCACGCCTAGCGATAGCCCCAGCAAAATGCCGGCTGCCAGACGCCACCACCGCCAACCGAGATACGGGCCAATGGGGGAGTCCAGAATGGTTCCAGCATCACGATTTTCGCGGAGGCGACAGACTACATCGTCCCGGTCGAGCATCAGAGCCCATACCGCACCGATGACAAACACTGCTTGAATCATGTCCAGCATGCCGACGCGCGAAGACACAAACAAGACGCCGTCCAGCACGGCATACATACCGACGATGGTGACTGCAAGGGTAGAGCCACTGAGTCGTCGCACAATGTCCATCAATGCCATAACGACGAGAACACCTGCGACAGCGGACATGAATCGCCAACCAAGTGGCGTATACCCAAAGAGCCATTCGCCGATAGCAATGACATGTTTAGCAACAGGTGGATGGACGATTAAACCAAAGCCAGGGTTGTTCTCGATACCACCAGATATCGGATCACCAGTGGACTGGAGGATCTGCCATGCTTGCGGTACGTAGTGCTTTTCATCGAATAGAGGAGTGCCCTCGTCAGTGGGATGGGAAATCCACGTGAAGCGAGAAACAGCAGTCACCAGTGCAATAACAGCGAAAACCCACGTATCTGCCGTCGTCCAACGTACTGGCGTACGGAGTGACTTTGGTTCACGTCGCGCGCGTGCGCGATGAGGTTTTTCTACCGAAATTGTTTGAGTCCCGTCCACTGTTACGAGTTTAGGCAATGTCATTAGGAATCTCTGCTTACGGATAGGATCGCAGTATGTCGGTACTCGAGCCAGGAATCACACTTGCAGCTACTCCACTGGGAAATATCGGTGATGCAACCGATCGTTTGCGCAGTGCTTTGGCTGAGGCGGATGTCATTGCAGCGGAAGACACTCGTCGCGCCCGCAACTTGGCATCGGCGTTGAACATTGAGATCCGTGGTCGCGTGGTGTCGAATTTCGACCACAACGAGGAATTCCGTATTACTGAGCTTCTCGACGCCGCCCGCAGCGGCCAGCGGGTGTTAGTGGTGACGGACGCAGGCATGCCGGTGGTGTCGGATCCAGGTTTGGCAGTGGTGGCGGCAGCGCGTGATGAAGGCCTGCCGGTGACATGTATTCCTGGGCCGAGTGCAGTGACGACTGCGCTTGCCTTGTCCGGGCTGAAGGTCGGGCACTTTTGTTTTGATGGGTTCGCACCACGCAAGCAGGGAGCTCGTCGGGAATGGCTGGAGTCTCTGAAGGCTGAACGACGTGCGTGTTGCTTCTTTGAATCACCACATCGGTTGGCCGTGACGTTAGCTGACGCAGCTGAAGTGTTAGGACCGTCGCGCCGGGCAGCGGTGAGTCGTGAGCTGACGAAGATGTACGAAGAAACCAAGCGAGGCACCCTCGGAGAGCTCGCTGAGTGGGCTGCGGGTGGAGTGCGCGGAGAAATTACGGTTGTCATTGAAGGCGCTGAAGCGGCGTCGGCCACGATGTCCATGGAAGAACTGGTGCAACTCGTGGAGGATCAAGTAGCGGATGGTGTCCGCCTGAAGGATGCCTGCAAGGCCGTGGCAAAGAGCGCACGCATGACGAAGCATCGGGAACTCTACGAGGCAGTTCTAAGCGCACGCTAATGGTGACGAACAGTCACTAACGGGTGATCCACTCTGGGATTGTTAGGAAACTGTGATGTTGGGTCGCCATAACTTGACGTGAACTGCAGAAACTTCAGTGGTGGTGTCTGAGGATTAACAAGAGAAACCTCATATTTTCATGAATACAAGTTGAAAAGACCCTGCGCACACGGTCAAGCTAGAAGAATGACCGATCCACACCACGAAGAATTAATAGGACAAGCTGAAAAAGAGCCCGGCGTTGATTTGGGAGTGACGATCCCAGCTGCGTTGTCGATTCTGGCTATTGTGCTGTGGGGCTTGATCAGTCCAGACTCGTTTTCCAACTTTGCAGGCAATTCCCTCAGCTGGGTAGTCACCAACTTTGGCTGGTTGTTCGTCCTTGCAAGTACAGTTTTCGTCTTCTACATCTTCTTCATTGCGATGTCGAAGTTTGGGCATATCCGACTAGGACGAGAAGCTGAAGCACCGGAGTTTTCGACTCCGAGCTGGATTGCGATGATGTTCGCTGCCGGCATGGGAATCGGCCTGATGTTTTACGGTGTGGCAGAACCTCTGAACTTCTATCGCGATGGCGTGCCAGGACACGAGAAGCAAGAAGTAGGCACGGCGATGGCTTCCACGATGTTCCACTGGACTCTGCATCCGTGGTCTGTCTACGCCATCGTTGGTTTGGCTATTGCGTATGGTTCCTACCGGCTGGGACGCAAACAGCTGATCTCCGCAGCTTTCATTCCGCTGATCGGTGTCAAAAAGGCAGAAGGTGGTATCGGCAAGTTCATCGACATCCTCGCAATCTTTGCGACGGTATTCGGTACAGCAGCCTCGTTGGGTCTGGGGGTTATGCAGATTTCTGCTGGACTGAAGTACACCGGCATGATCAGCACCGAATCTATGTGGTTGTGGTTGGGCATCATCCTGGTACTAGGTGTGGCATTCTTGGCGTCTGCTTTGTCGGGCGTGGGCAAGGGTATTCAATACGTGTCCAATTTCAATATGGTTGCCGCGGCAATTCTTGCCTTGTTCGTTCTCGTCCTTGGTCCGACGGTGATCATCATGAATATGATGCCAACGGCACTGGGCTCGTACCTCTCGCAGTTCTTCGAAATGGCCTCTCGAACTGCTAACTCAGTTGATGGCACCGCTGGAGAGTGGCTAAGCTCCTGGACCATCTTCTATTGGGCATGGTGGGTTTCGTGGACTCCGTTCGTCGGTATGTTTATTGCTCGTATTTCGCGAGGGCGTACTATCCGTGAGTTCGTTTTCACCGTGGTCCTCGTTCCATCGATTGTGTCGGTGGTGTGGTTTTCCATCTTCGGTGGTACTGCTATTCACCATGAGCAGGACGGAACATCGATCTGGGGTGACGGCAGTGCCGAAGGACAGCTGTTTAACCTGCTGGATCAGCTTCCAGGCGGATTCGCTGCATCGCTTTTGGCAATGGTTTTGTTGGCAACATTCTTCGTTACTTCCGCAGACTCGGCATCGACTGTCATGGGCACGATGAGTCAGAACGGTCGCGAAACGGCGTCACGCCCAATCACGGCAATGTGGGGTATCGGTACCGCAGCTATTGCCATGATTCTTCTCCTCACGGGTGGCGAGGATGCCCTGTCGAATTTGCAGAACGTCACTATTCTGGCCGCAAGCCCGTTTGTCATCGTTATTTTGTTGCTGATGGTTTCTCTGGTGAAGGGGCTCATGGAAGACCCGATGTACTTGGATGACCGCGAACAGCGTCGATTTGCGTTGAAGATGGCTCGCGAACGTCGCATCAGCGAGGCACAAGATAAGCGAGAACACCGTCAAGTCCGCCGCATGAAAATGACGAAGGACTACTAAGTAGAAGATCAGCTACTCAAACAGCGGCGCAACTTTGGATTGAATCTCTGCCCATTCTTGCGCAGGCTGAGAGTCGATCGTGATCCCGCCACCAATTCCCGCTTCAACGCGGACGATATTGGTGGCGGGATCGTCGTAAAATTCGGCCGTGCGAATGGCCACGCTGAGTTCCAGTTGTGCGCCTGTCGACGCACCAATACAGCCACAATGCACCCCTCGGGCAACAGGCTCCCACGTGGCCAGCAATTCTTGGGCGCGGAGTTTAGGAGTGCCGGTCACGGATGCAGGGGGGAAGCATGCCTCGATGACATCGGCATGAGGCAGCGCCTCCGGAATATCTGCCTCCACCGTCGAGAACAAATGCCAGACACCCGGGGCAGGTCGAACTGACAGCAAGTCAGTGACCCGGACACCACCGGTACGTGCAATTTGACCCAGGTCATGGCGGACAAGATCGACGATCATGATGTTCTCGGCCACGTCTTTGTCACTTGCCAGCAGCTCGGCAGGATCGGCAGTAATCGGCAAAGTGCCCTTGATCGGAGTTTCGGTGACAGTGCCTCCGTTGCGAATCAGGAATTCTTCCGGCGACAGGGACGCCACCGTCGGTACGCTTTGCGACGGGCACCCAGGAATGAACGCAGCTCGTGCCGGGGAGAACTCTCGTACTTTGGTGGCGAACCAATGTGCAGAGGCCACGAGTGACGCATCTGTAGTGAGCTCGCCATAGAAGCGGGTAGAGATACAGGCTTGGTAGACCTCACCAGCTCGAATTGCCTCCTTGCAGGCGGTTACCCCACGGGTGTGAGCAGACTCGTTGCCGTTGTCCCATGCAATTGTTGGCGCGGTGGCCTCACGAGCACCACTGAAGGCATGACGTTGCACGTCGGCGGGGACGTTGATGGCGTGCCAGGAGCCGTCGTTAAGTACTAGTACTGATCTAGAGATCCCTCCGAAAGCAGGACCGGAATAGGGGCGAACGCCGAAGAACCAGGGGGAATTGTGAGGAGTGCCACGACCACCGGGCTCGCAGGTTAACTCTGCGACAGATGTCGGCGCGTTTTCCGCAGTAGGGAAGAGATCAACAGGATCCATGGTGCGAACCGAAATGTCCGGCGCAATCACTGCCTCATACCCAAACCAATCACCAATCAGAGCCGCTGGCCGGTATCCCGCAGCCACGAGATTGAGGATGACACTGGCAGCGTCAATCTTGTTGCTGTCGACAGGTTTTCCGTCGCTGGAGACTGGTGTTTGAGCACTCACAAATGACAAGCGTAGGACATCGATCGAGGGTAAATGGGGATGACCCAGGTGATGGATTATTCTGTATATATGTCTCGCATCCTCACAGCTGTCGCATGGCCGTACGCGAATGGTCCCCGTCATATCGGGCACGTCGCAGGTTTCGGTGTTCCTTCGGACGTTTTTGCCCGCTACCAGCGAATGTGTGGCAACGATGTGCTGATGGTTTCTGGCACCGATGAGCACGGAACTCCACTGCTCGTGCAGGCTGAGAAGGAAGGCGTGACGGTTCAGGAACTTGCGGACCGTTACAACAGCCAGATCGTCCATGACTTGGCCGGGCTGGGGTTGTCATACGACTTGTTCACGCGTACGACGACTCGGAACCACTACGCAGTCGTCCAGGAACTCTTCCGCGGTCTGCATGACAACGGCTACATGGTTCGTCAGACCACGATGGGTGCGATTTCGCCGTCCACAGGCCGTACTTTGCCCGACCGCTACATCGAAGGAACGTGCCCAATTTGTGGCGCGGGCGGTGCCCGCGGCGATCAGTGCGATAACTGTGGCAACCAGCTCGATCCTGCCGATCTCATCGATCCAGTATCCAAGATCAACGGTGAAACCCCGAAGTTCATTGAGACTGAGCACTTTTTGCTCGACCTTCCTGCGCTTGCCGACGCTCTCGCAGACTGGCTGAAGGGACGCGAAGATTGGCGTCCGAACGTGCTGAAGTTCTCGCTGAACCTGCTTGACGACATCCGCCCGCGTGCCATGACTCGTGACATCGACTGGGGCGTGCCAATCCCGCTGGATGGTTGGAGCGACAACAACGCCAAGAAGCTCTATGTCTGGTTCGATGCTGTGGTGGGCTACCTGTCTGCGTCTATCGAATGGGCCTACCGCACTGGTGATCCCGAAGCGTGGCGCAAGTGGTGGAACGAAGACGATGCGTTGTCCTATTACTTCATGGGTAAGGACAACATCACGTTCCATTCCCAGATCTGGCCAGCTGAGTTGCTTGGTTACCGTGGCGAAGGCTCCCGTTCCGGTACCGCCGGCGAGCTCGGTGCATTGAACTTGCCAACGGAAGTTGTCTCGTCTGAGTACCTGACCATGTCTGGTTCAAAGTTCTCGTCTTCCAAGGGTGTTGTCATTTATGTCAAGGACTTCCTGAAGGAGTTCGGTCCCGATCCGCTGCGTTACTTCATCGCAGTTGCTGGCCCAGAGAATCAAGACACCGACTTCACGTGGGATGAGTTTGTCCGCCGCGTCAATAACGAGCTCGCGAACGGTTGGGGCAACCTGGTCAACCGCACTGTGTCCATGGCGCACAAGAATTTCAAGGAAGTACCAGCTCCGGCTGAACTACTTGACGACGACCGCGCGCTCATCGACCTCGCAGATACGACCTTCAACTCCGTCAGTGAGAGCCTGAAACTGTCGAAGTTCCGTGCGGGTATTACAGCCGTCATGCACCTGGTTGGTGAGGCAAATGCTTACATTGCAGCGCAGGAACCGTGGAAGTTGGCGAAGGACGAGTCGCAGCGAGATCGCTTGGCGACGGTGCTGTGGACCGCATTGCAGGTTGTTGCAGACTGCAACGTCATGTTGACACCATTCCTGCCAGCTAGCGCACAGAAGGTATTTGAAACCTTGGGTGGCGAGGGTATTTGGGCAGCGATGCCGGAGGTCCGTGAGGTTCAGGACGATATGCCAGTTGACCCAGTTGGTGTGGGGATTCCGGAAGCTGGGCGCACGTACCCAGTCATCATGGGCGACTATGTCAATCAGAAGGCAACGTGGGGCCGTTACGACATGGTTCCAGGAACCTCGCTATCAAAGCCAAAGCCTCTGTTTATGAAGCTCGACCCAGAGTTGGCCGAAACTGGCCCAGAGTGGGCTCCAGTAGTGAAGTAGCGACACCGGCTGGTGCGTACTTCAGTAATCTAGGATTCGCCGAGCAATGAACTCGCTGACCACGCTGCTTCCAGATGGCCGATGCCCAAGTCCATGGCATCGGCTGCACGGCGGAGTTCCTCGATGACGGTTGCCACCGTGTCTTCAGAGGTGCGTACCGACGAGTCGTCGACAAGTAGGTTGTTTGGATCCCACACCTCGGCGCTAGCGATGAGCTGGCGTAGTTGATCAACAATGCCACTGAGACCCTCGTGGGTCATACCAACCTGGTGATAAAGCTCCTGTGGGCGCATAAGTTTAACGCTAGCAACGAAAAAGCGGGTACACACTTTGATAGGTGTGTACCCGCTGAACTGTCTAGCAAAAGAATATGCCTGCGAGATGTAACTAGTTCAGGTGGAAACTAGCGTGCGGAGAGGAAGCCAGCATTAATTCCGGCGATGATGAAGTCAACCTTCTTATCGAGGTATCCACGAGCATCCAACGTTGCCGTTGCGAAGTCGGAGTTCTTCTCAATCGCTTCTGAACGAGCCTGGCGAAGCACCTGGTGATTCACCTGATCCAATGCCTGTGCGTTTGCTTCACGTGTAGCCTTCAGCGCCGTCATTCCAAGGTGGGTGCCAGCACAGGTTGAGGTCAAGAAATCAACAACAAAGTCGATTTCTTCCTCCGCACATGGTGCGCCCTTCTCCCGCAGTGCGCCAGCGAGAGACTGAACGCGGGGTTGGAAGTGGACCAGCGTGCCTGGGTGGCTAAACAGTATGTGGTCGGTGCCTGGGTAAGCGTCCATGAGCTCCCAGCTGCCGTCGACGAAATCGCGTGCGACTTCTTCCCAGGAACCATCAAGGTTCAGTGGGCGGAACTGTGATGCGATGTATTCCATGCACCGGTCAACCAGCGCGTCGCGGGATGGAACCACGCGGTACAAGGATGGCGCGGAGACTCCCAGTTTCTTCGAAACCTCGGCGAGTGTGAACTGCTCCAGACCCACTTCAAGTGCTGACTTGATTGCGTCATCGATGCTGAAGCTTGGCTTAGGCCCGGTCTTGCGTCCGCGGTACGGCGAGGAACCGTTACTACTAACAGAGTTAGGCATGTATCGAACTCTACCGCTTAGTTTCGTTGAGTTGTCACTTAACGACCTGTGAGATTAACCGCAAATCTATTAACGGGGTAATCCATTTGCGTAGCCTGGATTTCCCTATTAGTGCCGTGCCTTGATTGGGGGAGGTGTCACGATGTGTGTGAACTGTGTTTTTGTTCGGCAGGCGCACGGTCGGTGATTGTAGGTGTCGTGCCCCGTATGGTGCCCCTTAATTGTGTGGGGGTATATATCTTGTGACCAAATACACAATCTCGAATCGCTTTTACGTGTCGCTAACGTTCTCTGGTGTTCTCTAATGCTCGCGCATGGGGTTCGCGGCTGGCTATGAAACAATGTGCGTATGTCCAAGAAGAAGCGTCGCATTGCGGAACCGGCACCATTCCTTACTCCTCTCTTTGATGCGCATACGCATCTCGCCTCCTGTGGGGCGCGCGAAGAGTCCGACGTTGTTGCTTTGATGGACCGCGCTGCAGCAGCCGGGGTTATTGGCGTTTGTACAATTGGCGATGGCCTGCCGGAAACGGAACTCGCTTTCACTGCGGCGCACATGGATCCACGTGTCTGGGCGGCGGTTGCTATCCATCCGACGAAGGCTCAGCAGCTTGACGACGTCGCAAAGCAGCGCCTCACTGAGATGGCGCAGGATGAGCGTGTGGTTGCGATCGGTGAGACGGGTCTGGACTGGTATTGGATCGATAAGATGGAGGACTGCGCTTCTCGAGATGAACAGTTCGAGTCGCTGGCCTGGCATATGGAACTAGCGAAGTCGGTGGGGAAGCCACTGATGATCCATAATCGCGATGCGGACGAGGACCTGATGGAGCAGCTGCGGGGCTACGACAATACTGTCATCCTGCATTGCTTTAGTTCGCCCATCGATGTTGCTCGTGAGGCTTTGCAGCGTGGGTACATCCTGAGCTTCACGGGCAATGTCACGTTCAAACGTAACGACGAGCTGCGACAAGCGGTCGCCGAGGCTCCAGTGGAGCAGTTGCTCGTGGAAACGGACGCTCCTTATATGACTGCGGAGCCTTTCCGGGGTGCGCGAAATGAGTCCGCCTTCATTGGGTGGCAGGCCCGTGCGATGGCAGAAGTACGTGACCTGCCCGCTGAAGTGATGGCGAAGCAGCTAACTGACAATGCCGCCAGGGTTTATGGCATCGAACTGAATTAATAGTTCTGTGACGGTTGTTTCCATATGTTGTGCAAGAAATGCTTGTGGCGACGTTGGGGGTACTACTGCTTGTGAAAAAGAGTGATACGTCACTCTTTTGGGTTTGTTGTTGGACATTTACGCGTCCTTTATCGTATTGTTACCGAAGAATTGTGACAGGCAAGAAACGGTCACGTGCGGATCACGCTCGCTAGCGCGATTCAGACACCGACCGCCCAACGCACCCAAGCGCAGACAGAGGAAACCTTCGTGGCGAATCAGAAGCAACACATCAACCGTCAGAACAACAAGATCTCGACCCCACAGAAGCTGGTCGCAGGTGGCTTGACCGTCGCCTTCGCAGCTACCGGTGGCGTCGCAGCGGCTGGCTACCAGAATGTCACTGTCGACATCGACGGTGAGATCCAGCAGGTCTCCACCATCTACGGTGATCAGCAGCGCATTCTCGACCGCGCAGGTATCACTGCTGGACCAAAGGACATTGTCCGCGAGCAGGGTAACCTGAAGGACGGTGGCAAGCTTGTCTACCGTTCCGCAAAGCCTGTCCACCTCGTTGTAGATGGCAAGGAAACCCAGATCACCACGAACGCGGTATCTGTGGATGAGCTCATCAAGTCCCTGCCAAACGTGGCTGACACTGATGATATCGACGCTCCAAAGGGTCGTATCCCAGCTGAGGGCATCAAGCTCTCCATCACCACTGCAAAGGACATTGTTCTGCAGGACGGTGGCAAGGAGCAGCCACTGAACATTGCTGCCGCGACTGTAGGTGACGTGCTGAAGCAGCGTGGCATCAAGTTGGGTAAGTCTGACACGGTTTCCCCTTCGGTAGACACCAAGCTGACCGACGGCATGCTCGTTGACGTTTCCCGCATCATCGAGAAGACCATTGAAGAGACCAAGGCTATCGAGCCAACCGAGCAGGTTGTTGAAGATGCTGATCTCTACGAGGATGAGCGCGTTGTAGACACCGAGGGTGTCGCTGGCGAAAAGCTCGTCGAGGTCAAGGTCACCACTCGTGACGGTGTTGAAATGGCACGCGAGGTGCTGAAGGAGACCGAGGTTAAGGCTCCTACTGCAACCGTCATTCGACAGGGCACCAAGGCTCGTCCATCGGCAGCTCCAGCTGCTTCGTCGGAATCCTCCGCAGCTTCCTCTGCGGCAGCAGCTCCAGCGGTTGCAAACGGTTCGGTCTGGGACTCCCTGGCTCAGTGTGAGTCCGGTGGCAACTGGCACATTGACACTGGCAATGGTTTCTCTGGTGGTCTGCAGTTCCACCCACAGACTTGGCAGGCATACGGTGGTGGCGCATACGCTCCAACCGCTGCAGGTGCATCGCGTGAGCAGCAGATCGCTATCGCTGAGAAGGTTCAGGCTTCCCAGGGTTGGGGCGCATGGCCAGCTTGCTCGGCACAGCTGGGCCTGCTCTAAAACTTCCGCAGTTCTTCTGCGACTTCACAATTCACGTGACGACGTCAGTGCGTGGGGCTTTCCCCACCTCTGGCGTCGTTGCCGTTTGACTAGTTCCTGTGCAACGTAGGGTTTAATAGACACTGTGCGATTCCTTGGGCCTGTAGAAATCCGCGAATTGGCGGCTGAACTTGATCTGACTCCAACAAAGAAGTTGGGCCAGAATTTTGTGCATGATGCCAACACCGTGCGTCGGATTGTTACCGCTGCGGATCTATCGCCGGAGGACTACCCAGTTGAAGTGGGGCCGGGGCTTGGCTCGCTCACGCTTGGTCTGCTCGAGCACTGCGGACGCGCTGCAGCCGTCGAGATTGATTCCCGGTTGGCAGGTCGGCTGCCACAGACAGTGGGGGAGTGTGCTCCAGATCGTCCACTGTATTTGGTACACAAAGATGCGATGCAGGTGACGCAGGCAGATTTTGCCGATGCTCCTCAGCTACCGACGGCCTTGGTAGCAAACTTGCCATACAACGTTTCTGTTCCTGTGCTGCTTCACATGTTGGCTGAGTTCCCCTCTATTCGACGGGTGTTGGTCATGGTGCAGTCGGAAGTGGCTGACCGGCTAGCAGCACAGCCAGGGTCCAAGATCTACGGTGTACCCAGTGCAAAGGCGTCGTTCTATGGGGCAGTAAAGCGTGCGGGTGCGATTGGGCCCCATGTGTTTTGGCCGGCGCCAAAGGTTGATTCAGGGCTGGTGCGTATTGACATGTACGGGCACGAAGGGGCTCCAGCAGCGCCATGGCCTCTCACTGCGCAGATGCGGGACGCTGTGTGGCCACTCATTGATGCCGCTTTTGCACAGCGTCGTAAGACACTGCGGGCAGCGTTGTCTGGGGTCTACGGATCGGGAACTGCAGCAGAAGAGGCGTTGACTGCGGCGGGAATCGACCCGACATTGCGTGGGGAAAAACTCGATATTTCTGACTTCGTGCGTTTGGCAACAGTGACACAGTTGGATAACGGGTGACCTAAGTTCCTAACAGTTGTGTAAAGAGTTTGCCCAATTGTTGGTGAGATTTTCCTTAAGAACCGGCTCGTACGCTGCGTCAATGTTGCTCATGATGGGGCGTTCAGATCTTTTCGGCACAGAATCAAATTTGAGAAACGCAGCAATTTTGCAGCAGTAGTGCTCTTACAGTTGTCGCCAAAGCACGATCACATCCCAATGTGAGGAGCTGATGACAATGGTTAGAATGACAAGTCCATCGCAGAAAGGGCGATGGCGCACACGAAGTACCGCGCTTTTATCCGCGTTAGCACTCGCTGCTCCAGTGCTCGGAGCGTGTAGCCCCGAAGCACAAGGCACCCCAATCCTGAGATTCATGGGACCGGCCGACGGCGCTGACCAATACTCTGCGGCTACCAAAAACTGCACGGAAGCTGCTGGTGGGCGCTACACAATTGAGTATGATGTCTCCGCGAAACAAACGGATGATCAGCGACTGCAATTAGCGCGACGAATCGTCGGTGGCGATGATTCCTTCGACATCATGGCGCTCGATGTCACATGGACGCCTGAGTTTGCTGAGTCAGGGTGGGCGGTGCCGTTCCCTGACGACGTCGCAAAGCGTGTAGCAGACGGAACGCTGTCCGGCCCGCTGGAGACTGCAACGTGGAAGGACACGATGTATGGTGCTCCGCTCAATACCAACACCCAGTTGATGTGGTACCGGAAATCGCTGATGCCGAAGGGGCCGGATGGGCAGCCTCAGCCACCGAAGACGTGGGATGACATTGCCGATCATGCAGAGAAGCTCGCTGATGAAGGCAAGCCCTCGTACATCGGAGTACAGGCTGCGCAGTTCGAAGGTGCCGTCGTGTGGCTGAATTCGATGCTGGAATCGGCTGGCGGATCCATGATCGGTGAAGACGGCAAGACCGTGACCATTGGTGATGGGGATGCTGGTCAGCGTGCTCTTGAAACTATGCACCGGGTCGCGACTGCCAAGGGCGCAGACCCTTCCATGTCGCAGTTGGATGAAAACCAAGCACGACTGGCGTTTGACCGTGGCGACGCATTCATGCAGGTCAATTACCCGTTCGTCTACGCAGGCGTGAAGGAAAAGGCAGCCAGCGGTGACAAGAAGGCGAAGGAAGTAGCTGATGACATTGCATGGGCACCATTCCCAGGCCTCGACGCAGATAAGCCGTCGAAGGTGACTATTGGTGGTTTGAATCTTGCGGTGCCGTCGACCTCGAAGTATCAGAAGGAGGCATTCGAGGCTATCGAATGCCTGCGCAACGAAGAGAATCAGATGCACAACGCACTGACAGGTGGTTTGCCGCCTACGCTGACGAAGCTGTACACCGAGGCGACCCCTGAATTTGAGAAGGAATATCCGTTCTATAAGGAGATCTTCGAGTCCGTTTCCAAACTGGAACCGGAAGAGATTACTCCTGAAGAAAAGGCACTCCTGCCGGATGAACGCAATGTCTCGGTAGCAATTCGTCCGCAGTCGCCGGCATACCAGTCGATGTCGATTTTGCTGGCCTCCCGCATCAGCCCGCCACAGGATATTGATGCTGGCACGCTTATCGACGAACTGCAGACCGAAATGCAGGATGCCGTTAACTCTGAAGGTTTGGTGCCGTGATGAGTAACGCCACGAAACACACAACGAAGAATAAGCAGCATTACTCGGACGGTCGTCGTGCCGAGCGTCGGCTAGGGCTGTGGTTGGTTGCTCCATCGATCATTTTGATGTTGGCAGTGACTGCGTACCCGATCATTTACGCTGTGTGGCTGTCGATGCAGCGTTACGATCTTCGTTTCCCTGAAGATCGCGAGTTCGTAGGACTGTCCAATTACGTGTCGGTACTGACTTCGTCGTACTGGTGGGAGGCACTGTGGGTCACCGTCTTCATCACGGTGGTGTCGGTGATCATTGAGTTCATCTTGGGCTTGGCTATCGCGATGGTGATGCACCGAGCCATTTTCGGGCGCGGCATTATCCGCACCGTGGTCCTCATCCCGTACGGCATTGTGACTGTTGCAGCTGCGTACTCCTGGAACTACGCCTGGACTCCGGGGACTGGCTACTTGGCAAACCTTTTGCCTGACGGTTCGGCGCCGTTGACCGAGCAGTGGCCGTCGATCTTCATCGTGATTATCGCCGAGGTCTGGAAGACCACTCCGTTTATGGCTCTGCTGTTGCTCGCCGGTTTGGCGCTTGTTCCTGACGACGTTCTCAAAGCCGCAGCACTCGATGGAGCTGGCTTCTGGCAGCGACTTTTCAAGATCACTCTGCCGCTAATGAAGCCATCAATTGTGGTCGCGTTGCTGTTCCGAACCTTGGATGCGTTCCGAGTGTTCGACAACATCTTCATTCTGACCAAGGGCAACAACGGTACAGGTTCCGTGTCGATTCTGGGTTACAACAACCTGTTTAAAGCGTTCAACCTCGGCATTGGTTCAGCCATTTCGGTGCTGATTTTCCTGTGCGTTGCCATTATCGCTTTCATCTTCGTTAAGGGACTTGGTGCCTCGTCACCGGGCCAGGGCAAGGACTGATCGCCATGAATTCTGCAACTAGTAAAGAGAAAGTGGCGTGGACCATCGCACTCATCGCGGTGGTGCTGTACGCCTTGATTCCAGTGGTGTGGATTGCGAGTTTGTCCTTCAAGACAACCGCTACTCTCCATGACGGGCACTTCATTCCTCGCGAATGGACCCTGGACAATTACAAGGGCATTTTCCAAACGTCTGAGTTCACCCGCGCCTTGCTTAACTCGATTGGCATTGGACTCATTACGACGATTATTGCGGTCATCATCGGCACGATGGCGGCGTATGCAATTGCTCGATTGGAGTTCCCGGGTAAGTCGTTGATCCTGGGCGTATCGCTTCTGATTGCGATGTTCCCGCAGGTCTCGCTGGTTAGCCCGTTGTTCGACATTGAACGAAAGCTAGGACTTTTTGATACGTGGGCCGGCTTGATTCTTCCGTACATCACGTTTGCGTTGCCGATGGCGATCTTCATTCTGTCGTCGTTCTTCAAGGAGATTCCGTGGGAGTTGGAGAAGGCTGCGCAAATGGATGGTGCGACTCCTTTTCAAGCGTTTCGCATGGTGGTAGCGCCGTTGGCTATTCCAGGCATCGTGACGTCGGCCATTCTGGTGTTCATTTTTGCGTGGAATGACTTTTTGCTTGCGGTGTCATTGACATCCACGGAAGCGGCTCGTACCGCACCAGCTGCGATGGCAAACTTCACGGGTTCCTCGCAGTTCGAAGAGCCCACAGGGTCGATTGCTGCGGCAGCAATTGTCATCACCATTCCAATCATCATTTTCGTTGTTATTTTCCAACGTCGTATCGTCGCCGGCCTGACCTCCGGTGCAGTGAAGGGATAGACCTGTCATGGCTGAAATTGAGCTAAAGAATGTGTACAAGAGGTTCCCCGACGGTCAAGTAGGCGTCGATAATGCGAACCTGAAGATTGAAGATGGAGAGTTCATCATCCTCGTTGGGCCATCTGGCTGTGGAAAGTCCACCACGTTGAACATGATTGCTGGGCTGGAGGACATCTCCGACGGTGACCTGCTTATCGGTGGCAAGCGCGTTAACGATGTGGCTCCAAAGGATCGCGATATTGCGATGGTGTTCCAGTCATATGCTTTGTACCCGCACATGACTGTTCGAGAGAACATTGCATTTCCATTGAAGTTGGCGAAGCGACCGCAGTCGGAGATCGACGAGAAGGTCGATGATGCTGCACGTGTCCTTGACTTGGAGCAGTTCTTGGATCGCAAGCCATCGAACTTGTCTGGTGGTCAGCGTCAGCGTGTGGCCATGGGACGAGCGATTGTGCGCCGTCCGAAGGTGTTTCTCATGGATGAGCCGTTGTCCAACTTGGACGCGAAGCTCCGTGTGCAGATGCGCGCCGAGATCTCCCGGTTGCAGGACAAACTGGGTGTGACCACCGTATATGTCACTCACGACCAAACGGAGGCGATGACGCTGGGCGACCGTGTCGTCGTAATGAAGGGTGGCGTTATTCAGCAGGTGGGAGCTCCTCAGGAGCTGTACCGAAATCCAAAGAATCTCTTTGTCGCTGGTTTCATCGGATCACCATCGATGAACTTTATGCCGGGCGCCCTGCGCGGTGATTCCATTGAGACTGCGCTGGGCACGCTGCCGGTGTCTGCAGATTTGAAGAATCGTTTGTCGGGTGCGCAAGATCGCGAGGTAATCGTTGGTGTTCGCCCTGAGACCTTCGAAGACGCTGCGCTTGTCGACGAATCGCAAGCGGGCAGTGGCACGACAACGGATGTCACTGTCGACGTGTTGGAATCGATGGGTGCTGATACGTTCATTCACTTTGCACTGCCAGATGCGGACCTAAGTTCGTCGGCTGCAGTGTCTGATGCAGGGATTTCAGATATTGCGTCTGGAAAGCTCGTTGCGCGATTGTCTGCCGAGTCGCAAGCTCGACGCGGCGAGAAGGTGACGCTGTGGTTCGACTCGGAGAAGATCTCCGTTTTTGATGCGGAAACTGGGGAAAACCTTGCGCTTCACGATGATGTACAAGGTAGTAACCACTCGGCAGTAGCAAACGGACCGATTAACTAATCGAATATCACGTTGGCCCGGTGCCTTCTTCGCGAATCTTCGTGAAGACGTCATCGGGCCATTCGTGCTTTCGGATGAGCCGATAGCGTTCGTTGGCAATCCATAAGTACAGCTCTGCGTCAGTGTGATGAGGCGCGATGTCACTGGCACGGGCTGCAGTGACCACCGGGTGAAACTCCTCGTTGAACCAGCGCTGCGCGATAGTCTCGCGGTCGTAATACTGCTTATCTGCTTGCATGACACGGAACCCCCATGCTTCGACGCACTCGGCCAGTTCCGCGTACTTCCACGGATTGGGCAACGAGATGGCGACGGCGTGTTCGTGGGGGAGTGGAACTCGAGTCATGAAGACACGGCGGTGAGATTTCAAAACAATGTCTCGATTGCCTTGGATTCCCGATGGATCCACGCGGGTATGGACTTCCGTCACGTGAGCAGCAATGTCGATATCTCCGCGCGCTCGCGCAATAGATACACGATTATGGCCGTCTACCACGAAGTACATTGTGCCGATTTTGCGCAGCACGACGGGCGGGACCGATTCTCCACGACGCTGTGCAGCGTTCAACTTCGCCCAACGAGCGCGGGTTACTGATGAGGTGGGACGAAAGGAACGGTCGAAATGCTGCGTGCGATCAACCGACCCAACGATGTTCACGACAGGCACCAGACACAACCCGTGGTCAGTCGTCCCGGTGCGTCCAAGAGCCTCAACGACTTCGTCGTAAGGCAGGACTTGGGTGACATCATCGGGTTGGCCACGCAGCCTAGCGATCGTCCGGCCGATGCGAGCGCGGCGCCGGGCGCTGGAGAAATCAGCGTGGGCATCGGCATCAGGAAAACCAGTGTCAGCCATCACGGTGTCCTTTCTTTCTGTAGGAAAAGTGAATCACATGAACTTCGGCTGTGGCGGTGGTTTTCGCAGATGCTGCAGTTCAGCCTTAGGATTGCCACATGATTTCCGCTCATCGAGACGCACAGACGGTGACCGCATCTGCGCCCGCATTGTTGACGCTTCGCTGCGAACTGGCAAAAGCTACGAGCACAACTGGTGAACGGGTGCTTGAGATGCTGATGATCGTGCAAGCAGTATCGATGCATGCAACCGTGGAGCTGACGTGGTCTGATGTCCCTGTGCCGACGGCATCGCTGCCCGATGTGGTCAGGGAAGCTGTACTAGCGGTCGTCGGAAAGCAATCCCCGCATGCGGAAACAGTGCCGTTTACCGCAACCGTGGGTACGGAGATTCCAGACTGCTTGGGGCGACGGGCTGCGACCTGTGCCGCAGCCGTGGTGGCAGTATCTGAGGCCTTGGAGCTGCAACCGGATGAACATCAGCTGTCCACGGCGGCGGCTGAGCTGGATCCGCTTGCGCCTCTGAGCATGCGTGGGGGAATGCATAGCGTACGAGGCTCGCTCGAAGTGGGGACTGGAAAGCTGTCAGACGTTGTCTCTACGCGGGTGCTGGCGCGCGGTGATCAGTGGTGGGCAATTGCGCTGCAACGAGATTCCGTGAGCGTCGCAGATTCGGTGGCAACGCTGGAGGAATTAGGCCGTGTCAAGGATGCTTCCACAGAAGGCTTGGTGGCGGCCGATGCGGTGTGTGCCAGGCAATTGCAGCAAGCCTTGATTGCGGGCGATGTGATGCGTATCGGAGCACAATTACGCAATGACTTCGACGCAGCAGCGGCCACGTTGGTGCCGAAAGTCCGACGAGTGAAATCGCACGCGAATTCAGGTTTGAACTGTGCACCCGCCGCCGGGGCAGTGCTGTGTTTCAACGGGCCGGCGATCGCCTTTTTAGGGCGCGATCGGGATTCCGCGATTGATCTCGCGGGAGAACTGGCGGTGTCCGGCACGTGCTATGGCGCGGTCGTCGCCGGTTCCAGTTGAATCCGCAGGATCTGGCACAATTAGGGCCATCATGGCGAACTTGATTAATTGTGAAAATATCTCCAAGGCCTTCGGGTTAAAGACACTTCTCGACGGAGTGTCGTTGGGCATTCAAACTGGCGACCGCATCGGCGTCGTCGGTTTGAACGGCGGTGGCAAGTCCACTTTGCTGAAGATTTTGGCGGGGGTTGAACCTGCGGATTCCGGTCGAGTATCGCGCGCTAATGAATTGGCCATGGCGCACGTCACGCAGGGTGCCGAGTTAGATCCGGAAGCGACCATCTTCGATTGCGTCATTGCGCCACTCGGGTTGACCGAACACGAGTGGGCGGGCAACGCGAAGGTACGAAATGTGCTTGAGGGACTGGGCATTAATGATCTGGGGCTGGAAACCCGTGTAGGCGGGTTGTCTGGTGGCGAGCGCCGTCGCGTAAACCTCGCAGCTGCGTTGGTCCAGGACCTGGATTTGCTCATTTTGGACGAGCCAACGAACCACCTTGATATCGAAGGTGTGCAGTGGCTTGCAGATCACGTCATGTCGCGACGGTCGGCTTTGGTAGTTGTTACGCACGACCGTTGGTTCTTGGACACCGTGGCCACGAAGACGTGGGAAGTGCATGACGGGGTCGTCGATATGTATGACGGCGGTTATAACGACTGGACGTTTGCTCGTGCCGAACGTGCGCGACAGGCAGATGCAGCCGAGCAGCGTCGGCAGAACCTCGCGCGTAAAGAACTTGCGTGGCTGCGCCGTGGTGCACCAGCGCGAACTTCGAAGCCACGCTACCGCATCGAGGCTGCTGAAGCGTTGATTTCGGATGTGCCACAACCCCGTGACTCAGTGGAATTGATGGCGTTTTCGAAGCGTCGTCAAGGCAAAGTCGTTGTTGAGTTGGAACATGCTGCGTTCTCTGCGCCCGATGGGCGACAGCTGGTGAAGGATCTGACATGGCGGCTCGCGCCGGGCGAACGCATCGGTTTGGTTGGCGTGAACGGCTCGGGAAAGACGACTCTGCTGCGCACGCTCGCCGGTGAGCACCCGCTGGACGAGGGGCGACGGATCGAAGGCAAGACTGTCCGCATGGGGTGGTTGCGCCAGGAACTCGACGATCTGCCAACGGACATGCGCGTGCTCACTGCAATAGAGGACGTTGCAACGTACATCGATCTGGGCAACAAGCAGCTGACGGCGTCGCAGCTTGCAGAGCGTCTTGGATTTTCGCCGAAGCGCCAGCGCACTCCGGTGGGGGATCTGTCTGGTGGCGAGCGTCGCCGGCTCCAGCTCACCCGGGTGTTGATGAGCGAGCCGAATATTCTGCTTCTCGACGAGCCGACGAATGACCTCGACATTGACACGCTGCAGGAACTCGAAGATCTCCTTGATTCATGGCCGGGCACCCTTGTGGTCATTTCCCACGACCGCTATCTCATTGAGCGCGTGTGTGATTCCACGTGGGCGCTGTTCGGCGATGGCACGCTCACGAACTTGCCGGGTGGGATTGAGCAGTACTTGGAGCGTCGCAAAGTTTTGGCTGCAAGCGGTGTCACTGGTGCTGCGCCGACGCGTGCTGCTGGGGCCGGAGAAGAGTCAACCAACGAACGCGCTGAGTCTGCCGAACGCGCTATTTCTGCTGCCGAAGCTCATGCTGTGCAAAAGAAGATGAACAGCCTGGAGCGCAAAATGGCGAAGCTTTCTGAAAAGGAAGCGAAGATGCATGCGCAGATGGCGGAAGCCAGTGCTGACATTGCCAACCTGGATACCGAGAAACTGGCGAAGTTGGATAAGGCAGCAGCAGCAGTCCGCGAAGAACGCGACGAATTGGAAATGGAATGGCTGGAACTGGGAGAGCAGCTAGAGGGATAGAGCGCGTTGTCTAACAGTGCGTTTCAAACTCGTGATGCACGTGATCCACGTGTTCGATCTGAATCGTTGAGTGCTCGATTCCGAACTGGGTAGCCAGCATAGTCTGAGCACGATCCAGCAGTGTGGTCTCGTCACAGTTGCCGTGGCAATGTCCGTCCGTGACCAAATGCACAGTGAGCAGTGTCTCGGATCCGGATAGTGACCACACATGAAGATCATGGCTGTCGACAACGCCGTCGAGGCTCTCCAGTGCTTGGCGGATTGTGGTGATGTCGACGTCGTCAGGTGTGTGCTCCATGAGGATGGACACGCACGTGCGCGCGAGTTTTAGTGATCGTGGAACGATGAGCGCTGCAATGATCAGCGATACTACTGCGTCGACGGAGGTCCAGCCGGTGGCTGCGATGAGCAACGCAGAAATGATCACCGCGACGGAACCTGCGGCATCAACGAGAACATGCAGGTAGGCGCCGCGAATATTGACTGAACCCTTGGCTGGTTCCGAGAGCAGCCACATGCCAATGAGGTTAGCGATCAGGCCGACAATCGCGATAATCAACATCTGTTGAGTATTGATCTCCGCGCCCGCCCCGAATCGTTTGACCGCTTCCCACACGATGAAACCTGCGATGACCAATACGCTGATTGCGTTGGCGAGAGCTGCGAATACCTCGGCACGACGATGCCCGAAAGTCGCGGAATCATTAGCTTTGCGACGACCGATAAACAAAGCAGCAAGCGCCATGAGTAGGCCAGCTGCGTCGGTGAGCATGTGGCCGGCGTCGGCAAGCAGTGCGAGGGAGCCGGACACCAGCCCGCCGATGAGCTCAGCGAAGAAAACTGTGAGTGTTACCGCGGTGGCCGCGATTAAGCGGCGAGGAGAACTGGGCACATGCGAATGATCGTGATCGTGTTCGTGATCGTGGCTGTGGGCGTTGTGTTCGGAAGACTGCTCGCTCATGATTGCCACCCTAGCCGGGGCGGTAAACCCTTGTCTACCTGCGAAAACAGAAAGGATTACCGTTTGCAATTAGCGCGAGGTTGGTTCGAGGTTAGTACGTCTGTTCCAGCTGGAGGAAGTGGGCAGTTTGTTGCGTGACCTCCTTGGAGAATCGACCAAACCGGATGAACTCTGCCCACGCGCGACGTAGTGCATAGCCGTCCACTTCTACCTGCTCCCAGCTCAGGCCATCGATGAGCGCGGAGTTCTCCCACGTTTCTTCGTTTCCCCACAGCAAGGGAAGTTCAGAACAGTGCACACTTCGGTAAGGATTGCTCGGCGCGCCCCAATCGAACAGGTACCGAAATCCGTGACCTCCACGACGCGCATACATGGTGGTGAAACGGCGTGGGGAATATGTCTTACGTGAGTAGTGGAGAATCGCCTTTTCGGCAAGTCTCTTGCCGACCAGAGGAATGTCACTCATGGACTGGATGCGTTCGTCTGAATTCATGAACAGCGCAGCCTCGCGAGTGCTGCGACCCGCAAGAATGTCGATGTGCGGTGACACGTCGGCAATGCATTGTTCGAAATCCTCGGCAGATGGGAGTGGCGCGAACCCATAGCTGGGACCGAACGGCATGGCCTTTCCATTCGGATAGTCGGCAGCAGCTACAAGCCCGCGTTTCTCGGCTTCCAGCACTTCACTGACAGGCGCATCAGGTGCAGGAAGGCGTGCCTCAGTGCGCATTGCCTCATGCATCAGTGCACGTGGCGACGGCTCTCCATGTCCGGGCGGCAAAGTGAAACTTTCCAAGAAACCGAACGGGGCGCTCTGCAAAATGACTCGATGGAAAAGAGGCTCAAAAGCGTTCTTCTCGGCGAGGGGCGCGCCCATGATGCGGGCGCCCTCGGCGGCCATCATCGCGATGGCTAGGTCGGCACCTGCTGACTGACCCATGAGCGTGACATTGCTGGGGTCGCCACCGAAGCGATCAATGTTCGTGCGGATCCACTTCAGCGCGCTGCGGATGTCGTAAAGCCCCAAGTTTGGCGAAATTGAGTTGGACGCATCGGCATCATCGCTTGTGCCTAGAAAGCCGAAAGCGCCCAAACGGAACGTGAGGTCAACAACGATGATCTCGTGCTCGGCGACAAAGCGACTGGGATTGAAGCGCCCAGCATCGCCGCCACCGGCGACGTTGCCACCGCCATGAAGCCAAACTGCTACGGGAAGGCCACAGAAATGCTGGCTATTGTTCTTGTCCTTCACTGGAATGCCGGACGGTGTGGTGATGGAAAGACGGAGGCAATTTTCGTCCTGTCCTAGTGGATCATCGGCAGGCGCGACGAGCTGCGTTGCTGCTGTCGGCGGATTTTGTGGACACATCGGTGCCGGCGTCGTGGCCTGGAATGCCTCACCAAAATGATCCGCCAAATGCCCAGTGTGCTGCGGGCGTTGGTAACGCTCGGCATAGGCGTAGGGGATGCCTAATGCGCGCGCAACTACTGAATATCCTGCCGTTTTCCCACTTGCCATCGGAACCTGTTCGTACAGACCCTCGATGGTTCCAACTGCGCATTCCCACTGGGGAGGTGCGATTGTGTCACCTTCATCGTGTCCGTTCATGGAACAAAGTATTTCACAGTGAATGGCACTCACGCAGGACTTCGGTTAACGGAGTTCCCTAACGCCTAGTCAAAGGGCAAATATTCCTCAGCCCACACGCGAATCAGATCTGCAGCTCGGGAGGCGGACTTCGCTCTCGTGAGCAAATGATCTGCCCGGTCGAGGCTCATCAGCGACTTCGGATACCTCGCAACCTGAAATATCTTCTGCGCGTTATCAATTCCCACTACCTGGTCCGTCGGAGAATGCAAGATCAACAACGGCTTTCGAAGCTTTCCGACGTAGCTTTCCGGGTTCGTCTCCGCGAGGACTTCGAGGAACTCTCGGGAAATCGGAACCTCGCGACCGCCGATATTGAGGTTCTGGGTTCCGTATTGGTCGACAGTGCTGATGTCTTCGGCGATGCGCAAGATGGAGTGGGCCGGGTCAAATGGGGCGCCAATGGTGGCTACGGCTTTGGCCTTCGGCATGTCCTGCCCGGCGCGAAGTACAGCGGCGCCACCGAGGGAATGGCCGACAAGGAGTGACGGCGCCTGCAATTCTGGGTGCGAGTCCATGAATTCGTAGGCTGCGATGAGGTCATTGACGTTGGTCAGAAACGTCGTCTCGCCGAAGTCGCCACCGGATTCGCCGAGGCCAGTGAAGTCGAACCGAAATGCTGCGATTCCTTGTTTAGCTAGTGCTTTGCAGGTGCGCGAAGCGCCTCGTACTTGTCGATTGCACGTAAAGCAGTGACCGAAAAGCGCCCAGGCGCGAATGTGTCCGTCGGGAAGATCGACGGAAGCCGCGAGCGACTCTCCAGTGGAACCAGTAAAAGACAAGTGCTTGGTAGGCACGGAAAACAGCTTCCTCTCGGTTTTGTGAAGTTAGCTTACGTTAAAATTGCCGCCGTGAAGTATGTGTACATCGGCATCGGCGTGCTGAGTGTCGCGCTGGGTTCGATTGGCATTGTGGTGCCATTGTTGCCGACTACACCATTCCTACTACTTGCGGTGTTTTGTTTCGCGCGAAGCTCTGACAGCTTGCAGCAATGGTTGCTCAACCATCGACTATTTGGCCCATACCTTCGCAACTATTACGACGGCACGATGACCCGTGCGCACAAGGCACGCACGTTGGCCTTATTGTGGATTGGTCTTATGGCGTCTGCATTTTTCATTGGCAAACCAGTGGTGTGGGCCATTTTCGTGTTGCTGGGTGCTGCCGTCACGACGCATATTGTGATGTTGAAACCAGGTCGGAGCCAGAAACCCGGCAGAAAGGCCGGGCGAAACGATGTGGAAGAACCCGAGGTTCGTTAACGCACCGGAACGCCTGGTCCAAGCGGAATGCCTGCGAGGTACCAGATCACGAAGAACAGGAACCAGCCGACAAGCATCGAAATTGCATATGGCAGTGCCAGTGACATCAAGGTGCCGACGCCTGCTGGTTTGTAGTACTTCTGCAAGAAGGTCAGTGCCAAAGCGAAGTACGGCGACATCGGCGTGATGATGTTCGTTGGCGAATCGCCAATACGGAACAACTGCTGTGCAACTTCCGGCGAAACATTGACGTACATCAGCATCGGGACCACAACGGGTGCCATGAGCGCCCACTGTGCTGAGCCAGAGGTGATCAGCAAGTTAAGTACTGCAACCAGCAGCACCAACGCTGCGAACAAGACCAGCGGTGGCAGATCAGCCGTAGTCAGGAATTCGGCACCCATGATCGCCGTCCACTGACCGAGATTCGACCACTTGAAGTACGCCGTAAACTGCGCAACCGCGAAGAACAACACCATCATCGCGGTGAGCGTATCCAGGCCTCGCTCCATGAAGTCTGGAATATCTGACGACGACCGGATTGTTTTCGCACCAACGCCATATGCAATGCCCGTCGCAGCGAAGAAGATCGCGATGGACACCACGATGTCGGTCAGCAGAGGTGAGTTCAAGATGCCATCGCCTTCACCGCGCAGTGGCGAACCTGGGATGACAAGGAATGCTGTCCACGACGCCAGCGCAATGACCGCCATAATGCCCGCGAACGCCAAGCCTCGGCGTTCATTGCTATCAAGCTTGAGCTGCTCGCGATCGTCAGTGGAGTCACCAGAGGCATGGTTCTCCGCGTTTGCCTTGGCATCTGCCTCGGCTACAGCCTTCTTTGCTCCGGGCTTCGTGAACTCCGCAGCTTCGTGGTTAATGTGCTCGTCATTGATGGTTTTGGCAACATGCTTCGTAATGAAGAACTCAGTGACCACCGTGATAATCGCGGCCAGCACGATAGACGATGCCATCGTGAAGAAGTAGTTAGCCAGCGGTGATACCACGTACTCGGGGTCGACGAATGCGGCGGCAGTCGTCGAAATGCCGGCGAGAAGCACGTCGGTAATGTTCAGGACGAGTGAGGCGTTGAAGCCTGCCGACGAAGCTGCGAAGGCCACCATCGCACCAACGATGGGGTTGCGTCCCACGGCTTTGAAAGATGCAGCGCCGAGCGGAATGAGGATTACGTAGACGGCATCCGAGGCAATAGAACCGGTAACACCCGCGAGTGCGACCACAAAAGTCAGCAGCATCGGGGAGTGAACTTTCGCGATTGCAGCGCGAATCGCGGAACCAATCAGGCCTGAATACTCGGCAATTGCGACACCCAGCATGCACACAAGAATGAGTCCGAGTGGCGCGAACTCAGTGAAGTTCGTGACGGCATCGGTCACCATCTTTTGGAAGTACTCGGCGGTGGCCAAGTTTTGAACCGCGATGGTGTCACCGGTAGCCGGATCCTTCGCAGTCATGCCAGCAGCGGAGCCAATCCACGACGAAATGATGACTACGCCTGCAAGAATGACAAACAACCAAAATGGGTTGGGGAGTGCGTTGCCGACTCTTTCTAGCGTCGCCAAGAAGCCCTTTGCTTCGTTCCCAGTTGTGCTCTGGCTAGAGCCACTATTTTCGTTCACATCGGCAGGTCTGGCAGCGTCCCGTTGTGCTGCGTCAATACTCATGAAAACCTCACAGACTTTTAATGGAATTAACTCGACGTTAAGGGACATCACATCCACGAGTGCCCGGTTTTCCCGAAAACATTGCCCAATTGTTTTGATTCCATGCCCGCCGACGAACTAGGATTGTCCAGGTTATGGGCAAAAAGAAGTCGAAGAAAGAAAAGGTATCGGCCAACAATTCGGTCGTTGCCACTAATCGGCGTGCCCGGCATGACTACAACATCCTGGACACGTACGAGTGCGGTGTTGTACTCGTCGGCACCGAAGTCAAAGCCATCCGTGAGGGACGTGTTTCCCTCAACGACGCCTTCGCCACTATCGATGACGGCGAAGTCTGGCTGCGTGGTCTCCACATTCCGGAGTACTCGCATGGCTCGTGGATGAACCACGCGCCTCGTCGTAACCGCAAGCTCCTGCTGCATCGCGGGGAGATCGATTCACTGTGGGGCAAAGTACGCGACGGCAATAAAACCCTCGTGCCGATGAAGCTTTACTTCAAGGACGGCCGCCTCAAAGTTGAACTCGGTCTCGCTGCGGGTAAGCAGGACTACGACAAGCGCCAGGACATTAAACGTCGCACTGAGGAACGCGAAATCACGCGCGAGTTGGGCCGACGAGTCAAGGGCATCACTGGATAGGTGCTGCTTGACGACGGTCGTCGCAAAGCGTTATCCTAATATATCCATCCAGCGCTGATGTACGCGCACCCGCGCCGGGATGGGCGATTGAGGGGCTGATTTTTGGTTTCGACATCGTACAGCGAGCCAGGGGAAGCGTGCCGGTGCAGGCTAGAGACCACCGTAAGCGTCGTAGCAACTATATAAGCGCCGAGAATACTCAGCGCGACTACGCACTCGCTGCCTAATTAGCGATTAGCGTGTCTGTCAGACCGGGCTTGCCCTTTGGTTCGGACCCTGGCATCGACTAAAAAGGGCTTGCCTGCTGTGTTGGTCGCAAGGTGCAGCAGGGATCTTCTTACTTGTGACTGGGCCCGTCATTCGGACATGTTTGCCTGAGCCGAAGGGTCGAGTAGAGACGACCGTGCAAACTGCGCACGGAGAAGTCCTGGCGAGGTGGCGATGGACCCGGGTTCAATTCCCGGCAGCTCCACTTAACCCCCTACCTGTTAATGCAGGTTAGGGGGATTTTTCTTTGGAGTTTGAGAGTTCTCGTACTATTCAATCTATGAAACTCGTGCCGTATCTCATTTCCATTCTGCTCGTAGGTCTAGGCGCGTTTGTCGTCTACCTTGGCGAGCAAGATGATTCTCCAGGTCTGGGCGGGATTGGGCTGATCATCATGGTGGTGGCCGCTATCATCGCGATTCGGCAGATGCGAAAGTAGATCGCCTTCCGTGCCGACAACTCCGCCCCGCCACCACACCCATTGCACCTGCACCAGCACAGGTCTACTTTTAGGACATGATCAACGCGACGCCATACATTGGCTTCACTGGCCAGGCTGAAGAAGCACTGAACTTCTACGCATCCGTTTTCGGCGGCACCCCAAACACCCTCCCATGGTCCAACATGGGCTCCGACAATCCGGGCATCATGCACGGCCACCTCGTCACCGACGCAGGCTGGGATCTCATGGCTGCAGACAGCCCAGAGCATTCTGACGACGACACCCAACAGCGCGTCACCATCTGCGTATGGGGAGATGACACAGACGCGATGGTCGAGCAGTTCAATGCCCTCGCAGAAGGCGGCACCGTCACCATGCCACTCGAACCTCAAGCATGGGGCGCGATGTTCGGCGGTTTGAAGGATCGCTTCGGCGTCGACTGGGGCTTCAACGTGGAGCCTAAGAAGGCCGACTAGGTTCGCGAACCACTAGGCTCACGAGCCATCAGAAGCGACCGAACCACTAGAAGTCGTCAATAACGATCTTCTTCATACCCATCAGCCGGGAGTACGCTCCCGGCTTTTGCATGAGCTCTCCCAGATTTGCGGGCACAATCTGCCAACTCACCCCGAATTCGTCCTTGCACCAGCCACATGCTTCAGCTTCAGGTACCGCCGACAGCGCAGCCCACAAGCGATCGAGCTCTTCCTGCCCATCGGCTTCGACCAGCAAGGACACGCCCTCGCTGAACGAAAACTCATGGTCACGGCCGCCATCAATCGCTGAGAACCACTGCCCGGCGAGCTGAAAATCGCTGTACATCACAGCGCCCGGCACGTCCGGGTTGGGGAGCGTGGCACCACGGGATCCGTCGAAAAGCTTGATGTACTTGGCACTCGCAGCCTCAGCCTGCGGAGCCTCGCCAACAAACAGCAGCTGCGGAGTCACGAACGGCCGCGGATCACCCGCCGGATCGGTCAGACAGAGCTGCCAGTTCACGCCGAACCGATCAGCCAGCCAACCGTAGCGCGTCATGAACGGGTATTCGCCAAGCGGCATGAGCACGTGCCCGCCATCGACAAGCTGTTCCCACGCTCGCTCCAGCTGTGCCTTCGCATCCGGCAGCACACTGGGGTCGAAGTTCAGAACAAAGCTTATCGACGGATTCGGCGCAAAATGTTCGTCCGCATTAATCAGCGACAATCGTGTGCCAGCAATGTCGATATCGATGGTCAGCGTCTGGCCTGCGAATTCTTCTTGGAAAGGCAGCAAGCCAGTTTCGGGGTAGCGCACGGTCTGCACGATCGTGGTGTCGGGAAATACTGATGTGTAGAAAGCTGCTGCTTCGTCGGCAGTGCGGTTGAACCAAATGCTCGGGATGATTTTCTGGGAGGTCATGGCTGCACCAATACCTTGATGGCCTCGCGTTGATCCATGGCGCGGTAGCCTTCGGCGATGTCGTCGAGAGGCACGGTCTTGGTGAACACCTTGCCGGGTTCAATCTTGCGATCCATGATCAGCTGAATCAGCTCTGGCAAGTATTTACGCACTGGTGCCGGCCCGCCCATCAAGTGAACTTCGCTGGCGAACAGGGAATCTCCAGGAATTGCGACATCGTGTGAGACACCGACGAAGCCGACGTGTCCGCCTGGGCGGCATGCCTTGATCGCCTGCATCATCGACTCCTGCGTTCCCACAGCCTCGATGACCGAATGTGCGCCGAGACCATCGGTGAGTTCCTTGATCTTTGCGACGCCGTCATCCCCACGCTCTTCGACAATGTCGGTGGCACCGAACTCTCGGGCCAGTGCCTGTCGGTCAGCGTGTCGACTCATCGCAATAATTCGATCGGCACCCATTTGCTTCGCAGAAAGGACAGCCAACAGACCAACAGCTCCATCACCGACGACAACCACGGTCTTGCCTGGACCAGCTTGAGCTTCATCCGCTGCGAACCAGCCGGTGCCCAGCACGTCCGAGGCCGCCAGTAGGGAAGGGATGAGGTCGGCATCTGGTTGGGACGGCGTTGCGACGAGAGTGCCGTCGGCAAGCGGAACTCGCAGGTACTCGGCTTGCGCCTTGCCGACGAAACCGCCGTTGACGCATCGTGAGTGGTAACCGGCGGTGCAGATGTCACAGGTGTTGTCGGACAGACAGAACGAACCAATGACGAAATCACCTACTTTGACAGTGCGGACTTCGCTGCCGATTTCTTCAACGATGCCGACGTACTCGTGGCCCATCTGGCGTGGTTCTGGAATGTCGTCGTGACCGCGATACGGCCACAGGTCGGAGCCGCACACGCAGGTTGCGACAATCTTGATAACAGCGTCGGTGGAATCCTTGCTGGTCGGTTTATCGATCTCCGCAACGCGAATATCGCCCGGCCCGTGAATGAAGGTCGCTTTCATAGTTTCCACTATGTCACTGATGGTTCGAGCTGTGTCGAAATACATGGCGTTCACCACATTTTGCCTGCTCACGTAACGTTCACAATCCCGCTGAGCGATAGACTAGCCAAGGGGTAAACCTCATTATGGCGTTCCCCGAATTTCTGCTTTTGTGCTGGGAGAGTAAGTATGGCGAATCGTTCGGCTACGAAGCGTAAGGGCGCAGCGTCAGCAGCTGGCCAGCCTGATGCGCAGTCCGCTGGAAAGTCGGAGGTCAAGCGCAAGCGCAGGGGCGTTCTGCTCCCAGTGTTGTTGATCTTGGTGGGGCTGGGAGTGTTGTTGTACCCGGTCGTCGCAACGCAATGGAACAACATGGGACAGCTCAAAGCTGCCGAGGAGTACTCCAAGTTGGAGAAAGATATTCCTCAGGAAGTGAAGGACACTGCGTGGGAAGAAGCGCATGTCTACAACGACACGAAGAATACGGGTCCGATTATGGATGCGTGGTCGTCTCGTGCCGCCACGGATAATCCCGAGTATCAGCGCTATGAGCAGCAGCTCAACCAGGCAAATGCCATGGGCCGCATCATTATTCCTAGTATCAATTCTGATCTGCCTATCTATCACGGCACTTCAGACGCGGTTTTGCAGCGCGGTGTTGGCCACCTTTTCGGCACAGATTTGCCGGTAGGCGGCATTGGTAAGCACTCCGTGTTGTCCGGCCATACTGGATTGTCGAATGCAACGTTGTGGGACAACTTGGTCAAGGTCAAGGAAGGCGATGCCTTCTATATTGCCGTTGCTGGCCACAAACTGAAGTACGAAGTTCATTCGATTCGCGTGGTAACTCCCGACCAGACAGAAGTTCTCGAACCTGTCGAAGGGGAGGACCTGGTCACTTTGGTCACGTGTACTCCGTATGGAATCAACACGCACCGCCTCATTGTTCGTGGTCATCAAGTTCCTATGGATCCATCCGACGAACAGTTCTTCGACGATTCCGGCCTGAACTGGCAGTGGTGGATGTGGGCAATTCTTGCCGCCACCATTCTGATTCTCGCTCTGTTGTTCTGGTGGGTTCGCCGGATGATGCGTGGTGGAAAGCCTTCGGAGACTACAAAGGAAACGCTTGACGACGCTGGCAACGGCGCAGCAGAGTCAGTTAATGAAGGTGTTGCTGCTGGTGACGATGCCGGCATGAATTCTGGTGGCACTGCAGTGACTGATGCGGATCAGAACGAAGCGACACCCGTGGTCAGCGATGATCAGCCAGCGAGAGGTACAACTCCACCTAACGAGCCTCCGCGCAATCCAGGCTCGAATGGGCGTGGAACGAATCGTTCCGCCTGGGATGATTGGCGCTAGGCAAATCGGTTGGGGTTGTGACTAGGTAGTCCCATAGAACGAGGATGAGCCACACTCGATGGGGAGTGTGGCTCATTTTTGTGCCTATTTTTGGGCTCATGCGCGCATGTCAAAAGCCACGTCGATTCGACCTTTCGACGTGGCTTTTGGCGTTTTGTTTAGAGCAAACCGAAGTTCAAAAAGCTACTTAGAAAGTGCTCTTGTAAACGTTTGCGATAACGTCTGAGAACACCGCAGATCCGCGGTGGGTCAGGTGGTTAGTCATGTTGTACTGAGCGGTGTCAGAGTCCAGGATTGCGGAGACAAGACGCTCTCCGTCGCGGCCACACATTGCCATGTTGATGTTGGCGATGTCCTTCATGTTGACGAAGCCTGCGCCAGTTTCGTTCGCAGCACGCTGCTGACGAGCCTGGGTTGCCATCTCGATCTGGTGCAGTGGAGCAGCTGGGATCTGAGGAGCGAAGCCGTAGGCGTTGATTGGACAAGCGTAGTGACCATCAGCTGCGGAGCGGGAGGTGAACTCTGGGTATCCGACAACCAGGATGCGAGCATGGGAATTGCGCTGCTGAATCTTGCGGATCGCGCCGGTCATTGCAGCATTGAAGCCCTCGTCCTGGACTGCGCCAGGTGCCCAGAATGCCTGCATGGAGTCGTTGGCGCCAACGAAGAAGGTGACCAATTGGGTCTCGTGGTTGATGGCGTTGCGAGCAAGTGCGTCATCGACCTGAGCATTCAAGCTCTTCACTGGGTCAGTTGGGACGTACGCGGTGGTGCCGTTACAAGTGAAGTCACGGATTTCGAGTCCAGCCTTGGATCCAACCTGGCGAGAGACATTGGTGTTGCCCTGTGGGCAACCGGTCCAGGAACCCCACGTGGTGTTGTCCTCTGGGCCTGGGTTAGCTGGGAAGGAGTCGCCAAACGCAACGTAGTTTCCAGTTGGAAGGGCGTTAGCGATGCCACCGGTCAGGACAGTGGTTGCTGCGGTTGCTGCGGCAGCGGTGATGGCAGCAACGCGGCGAGACATAGTCTTCTTCATGTTTTGGGGCTCCATGGTCGAATAGAGAACTGGGCAGACACCTAAGAAACGCTCAGGGGTGTCTTTATCACTCTGTTATAGAACAGGTTTTTCCCGAGGTTGTCAACCTGGTTATGGCCGTAAGGAGTTTGGTTATGAAAATGTTGATGCGAGTGCAGCGATAACGCCGTCGGCAATTCCGTCTCCGGAATGGAGGCGAATCTCGTCATCGGCGAAGGGGCCCCACTCGTCTAGTTCAGCGTCTGTGGGGCGGGGTTGAATGAGTGTCAGTGATGGTCCGTCGGCCAGTACTCCCGAGAAAAGTCGAGCTTGCCGGGCGATTCCTTGGCCGGAGGTGGACTGCAATTCATCGAGTCGAATGTTGTCTAGTGCACCTTCGTCTTCCGGGGCGACGATGAGGATCTCCTGAGCCAAAACGGCGCCGACTACACCCTCGGGCCATGTCGTTCGTGCAATAAAGTCGGCAAGCTCCGGGCTACCCCCGTCAATCCCCTCCGGAAGTGTTTCCTGTGTGACTAGAGTGACTGGTGAGTCGTCGAGAACCGAAGGATCCAGGCTTTCCGCAACAAGTTCAGTCGGGACCAACGCAAACAAAGATGGGCGAGCATCCCAGCCCTCGGCGTGAACAAACTCCACGGCCTCGCGTACGGCTCGATTCAAAGCCTGCTGAGTGAACGGGCCGAAGCTAGAAGCGTCAAAAGTCATAGCGGAAAACTCCGAACTGTAGGTAGGAAGTGGCACGAGAGAAACCTATATAGATAGGTATACGCCGACGAGAAGAATCTAATGCGTTCGCTACGGGCGAAGGTCATAACCCAATCTGGCTGTTCTATTGCGCACGTTCTTCTTTAGAGTAGAGGTCAACAACAATTCGTGACATCAAGGAGTGCCGTTGTCTGTCAATATGGCCAGACCACGACGAACCGGATCCGGAAAACCAGGATGGCTCGCCAGTACCGTAATGGTGCTCGCTGTCCTGGCCATGCTGGTTCCGATCATGGTCAATATTTATACCGATTTTCAATGGTTCGGTGAAGTCGGCTTCCGCGGGGTGTTTGCCACAACCTGGATAACCCGACTGATTCTATTCATTGTGGTTGGGCTGATAGTCGCGGGGCTGGTATGGCTAGCAATGTGGCTAGCCTGGCGCGGGCGACCGGACAATATTGGCCCAATTGACCCGGAATCGCCACCGGCAATGTACCGAAAACTTGCCGAATCCAGCGTGAAGCCGGTCATGGTCGGTATCCCGGCTGTATTCGGTGTTCTTGGCGGTTTGATTGGGCAGGCAAACTGGCGCGAAACTCAGCTGTTCCTCAACCGACAGAGCTTCGGTCATGCGGACCCGCAGTATGGCAAGGACCTTGGCTTCTACGCCTTCGAGCTGCCGTTCTGGAACTTCATCGTCGATACCTTAGTGATGTCGGTCGTCATCGCGTTTCTCATGTCACTGCTGACGCACTACCTACTGGGCGGTATCCGTGCAGGTAACCCGACAACTGGGGAAAAGACCCGCGTCCAAAACGTCACGCGCGCCCAGCTTGCTTCGTGGGCCGGTGTCTTCATGCTGCTTAAAGCAGTGTCGTATTGGCTGGACCGTTATGAACTGCTGAATGCACGTCACGCTACATTCACCGGTGGTTCGTACACTGACATCAATGCTTTGTTGCCAGCAAAGATTGTCTTGCTGGTCATTTCTATTGTCGTCGCTGCGGCATTCTTTGCAGCTATTTTCTTGCGTAATCTTTCCATCCCAGCAATGGCCACAGTGCTGATGCTCGTTTCTGCAGCTGTGATCGGCGTTGCGTGGCCAATGGCTGTCGAACAGTTCAGTGTGTCGCCTAACCGTGCTTCGAAGGAACGCGAGTACATCGCTCGAAATATCGAGTCGACTCGTTATCACTACGGGCTTACCGACGACAAGGTCACCATCGACCGCAACTGGGGAGCCCCAATGGCAGATGGTGAAGACGAGAAGGCTGCAGAACAGGGCGCGGACTCAATTGCCAAGGACAAGGCAACGCTGTCTAATATCCGTATCCTCGATCCGGAAGTACTGCCACGAACCTTTACTCAGCAGCGTCAGCTGAAGAACTTTTACGGCTTCCCGGACACCCTGGCTATCGATAGGTATGAAGTAGACGGCGAAATGAAGGACTTCGTCGTAGCTGCTCGTGAACTGAACCCGCAAACTTTGCAGGGCAATCAGACTGACTGGATTAACCGCCACACTGTGTACACACACGGCAATGGCTTCATCGCGGCTCCTGCAAACAAAGTGGATGAAGTTGCTGCAGAGTCCGGCTCGTCGCGAGGCGGGTACCCCCTGTACACCGTGGCCGACCTGTTCGAGTCCGAGGATCCGAACGGCATGAATTTGAATCTCAAGCAGCCACGTATCTACTACGGTCCGGTGATCGCCAACACTCCAGCTGATTACGCCATCGTTGGGGGTAACGGCGATGGTAAGGACTTCGAATACGATGCCGATGGTCGCAACTTCACCTACGACGGTGCTGGTGGCGTTGGAGTGGGCAACTTCTTCTCGCGGGCAATGTTCGCGGCTCGTTACCAGGAAATGAACATCCTGCTGACGGACCGTATCGGTGACGACACCAAGATCATCTATAACCGTGACCCTCGTGACCGTGTGCAAAAGGTTGCTCCATGGTTGACGACGGACACTCGCACGTACCCAGTTGTCATCGAAGGCCGACTGAAGTGGATCGTCGATGGCTACACCACGCTTGCGCAAATGCCATATTCCGAGCGCACCAGCTTGCAGGAGACGACTCAGGACTCAACGAATCCTGACGGAACTCCACGTCCGCTGCCGAACTCAGATGTCAGCTATATTCGTAACTCGGTCAAGGCGACCGTCGATGCGTACGACGGCACCGTGGAGCTTTACGAATACGATGAGAAGGACCCTGTGCTAAAAGCATGGCAGGGCGTATTCCCTGGCGTCGTAAAGCCGAAGTCTGAAATCTCGGCAGAGCTGCAGGAGCACTTGCGCTACCCAGAGGATCTATTCAAGGTGCAGCGTGAACTTATGGCGCGCTACCACGTTGAAGACCCAGGCGTGTTCTTTGCGAACGATGCATTCTGGTCTGTTCCTTCGGATCCAACAGCTCCAGAGTCGGAGGGGCTGTCGCAGCCGCCGTACTACGTCATCGCATCGGATCCAAAGACCGGGGAACCATCATTCCAGCTGATTTCCGCGTTCCGTGGTTTGGAGCGTGAGTTCCTATCCGCGCATATGTCGGCTTCATCGGACCCTGGCACTTACGGACAGATCACCATTCGTGCGTTGCCAACGAATACGCAGGCGATGGGTCCTCGCCAGGCACAGGACACCATGATGTCCGCCGACCAGGTGGCACAAGACCGTACCTTGCTCGAGGGCACCAACGTTGTGACCAACGGCAACTTGCTCACACTGCCAGTGGGTAATGGCGAAATCCTGTACGTCGAACCTGTCTACACGCAACGTAAGGACCAGGAAACGGCATTCCCTAAGCTCCTGCGCGTCCTCGTGAGCTACCGCGGTGAGGTTGGCTATGGAGCCACCGTTGGTGAAGCTCTGGAGCAGGTAGGCATCGATCCTTCCGCGACTACCAAGGTTGCGGGCGAGGATGTCAAGCGTGACGACGGGCCGAAGCCAGCAGAGGGAGATGCCCCTAAGGAAGGCGAAGCGGAGAATCCGCAGGCACCAGAAGATGGCGGGGACGGCAAGGTTGACACCGCTGCCCGCGACGAGGCTGCTGGTCGCATTTCGGACGCGCTGAAGAAGCTGGAAGAGGCGCAGAAGTCGGGAGACTACGCTGTGCAGGGTGAAGCCCTCGCAGAGCTCGATAAGGCCGCCGCTGACTACCAGAAGGCAAATGGCCAGTAACGGAATACGCGAGGATTAGGCAATTGTTGGTGAGAAACACCTAACGACTGCTGACTGTGACAGGCCAGTTACGTGCGATGACCAGGGGATTGGTCAAAGCGTGTACTGGCCTGTTAAGGTTTAACCTCGTTGGCAACGACGACCGATGCAGAGTTAATGCTGTTGAGGAAACGTCGTAAAGTTGACAGTTGCTGTAGAACGCGGTGATTTGGAATCTGTATGGTTCCAGTGTTACAGTATTCAAGCAGTCGGCGCGGGGTGGAGCAGCTCGGTAGCTCGCTGGGCTCATAACCCAGAGGTCGTAGGTTCGAATCCTGCCCCCGCCACTAAGTAAGCCCCTCACCAGGCAATATGCTCCGGTGGGGGGCTTTATTTTTACTTCAGACCTGCTACAGGCCCTCTATGCGACCCTCTATCACTTCATCGACGTCAACTTTGTGACCGCCGTCACATCAGCTGTCGTGTGATGTCCACATCTTCCTAGCCTTTGTTTTCAGCCCGTCGAACCACTTTTCGCCTACCCGATCCTCAAGCATCGCTAGCGACAGAACGTACATCGCCAAGAACACAACAAAGTACACCGCGAGGATGGCAACGGTGGCGACAACCTTGCCGACGAAGTTGTAGGACAGCACCCACTCCCAAATCGGATTAAAGCCAACACCGGCGAACATCGCGAAGGTCGGCAGTCCCACCAGCGCCAGCCCTAGCACCACAGCAGCGCCGTGAGCGCCCAGAGCACCCAAGCGAACAGTAAATGACCGCTGATACGGCACAGCGCCCTCATAGCATGTTAGCGGTAGTGGTCACGCCGACGCAGCATTTATTGGGTCATGCGGAGTAAAAATAACTCTTCGTAACCAGTTAGGTATGAACTAAATGCTAAGAGTTCGAATGAAACCACGTTTTAGGACACGGCTCCATTCATTGTCGTTCTCATTGGTCAGCGGTGCTGATCAGTGGTTATGCCTCGATAGGGGTGGCTGTTGGTCTACCTCTTTCGGGAAATCTTAATCATTGCTGTGAATCATCAGTATTCTGATTAAAGAGATTTCTGAAACGTTTTTGACGTTTCTTTTCATTCATACTTTTGTCGACAGGAACGTGGTTTATTTGTCATCACTAAGAACGAAATTCAGGCGAGGCGCCCTGGCTGCAACGATGTCGAGTTTCATGGTTCTCGGTATCGTCGCCTGTGGCAACGATGATCCGGCAACGTCGGAGAAGGTAGCAACGGATATTGATTCCAACAACGGGCAGAGTGAATCACTCGATTCTGCAACGGCGACAGCAACGGATATTGATTCCAACAACGGGCAGAGTGAATCACTCGATTCTGCAATGGGAGCCGGTGAAACGGGCGGCTCAGGCGTTGGGAGTAACAGCACAGGAAAAATGCCGAGTCCTACGCTCGGTGAATCGTCCGACGCTAAGAAAGCAGATAGTCAGGGGCGAGCGAAAGAGAAACTGCCCGCCCAACGGTCTGGTCTAGCGGGGCGGCAGTCGGCATCTGACAGTCAAATTGGCGGGACTTGTGGCACGATGTTCGGCCAACCTGTTGTCGCAGGAGCATCGACGTCGTGTGGCTTCGCGATGGAAGTAGCAATGCTTGCCACGGCAGGTACTCATCCAGAAGCTTATTGGCCGGTGACAGCGACTAGTCGAGAAACTGGCAAGACATACACCATGTCGTGTGGTATCGCTGGCACCGCCGATCGTGTCTGGTGCAAAGATATGAACGGTGGTACTGCGGAGGTTACAGTAGGCCCTGGCGAGGATGGATCGTGGAGCCATCTCATTGATTACTAAAAACGGACGACATAACAGCACAGGTCGCAAGTTCGAATCTTGTCCCCGCCACCAATTTTAAAAGCCCCCGGTTCATGAAAGTGGATCGGGATTTTTGCATTGGGGAATGTTGGGGAATTGAGAAGCGGACACAATGTGGCCCATGTTGCCAATGTGGCAAATGTTAAATTTGTTAATTTGAAGTAAATTAATTGCGGACATTTATCGATTTGAACACCTTTCACTTCTTCGGAAATGTATCGGCCCGAAGTCGTGGCCGCGACAAGTGATTATCGATTTCTGCTTCAGTTGATGGGGCTGGCGCAGTAGTTGGTGTTGGCTTTTGTAAATGGCCTGATTGACTGGGGTGCGGCATGGCTTTGTTGCGGGTCTTGGCTGGAAGTCTCGTTGGAAGTTTCGCTGTTGGCGGCGACGTCGGTGGGGGGTTGGAAAATGGTTAATAATTGGTGAAGTGTGGGTTTCTTGTTGGGGATTGTGTCGTTTCTTTACCCCCGAAATGAATGGCGGAAAATATAATTAGTCACCCGGTAAATGCAGGTGGGAATATGGATTGTCTGCATTGATGAAATTATTCGCTTAATGGTGATCAGCATTTCCTTTGCTGCTCAGTTATATTTTTTTTCTGAGGGCTAGGCCAGCAGGATGGTCTACGAAAATCTATTGGTAGTGGCTTCGCTTTGTGTGTTAGCTCACTATTCGAGAGCTTCGTCCGTGAAATTTGTTGTGAGCCCGAATTTAATCCAGTTCAATTTAGGACGGTTCATTATGAAGAAGCTTTCTTCGATCGTTGCTGCAGGTGCGCTCGCCGTAGGTATGCTTTCCGGTGCAAGTGCTGCTTTCGCTGATCCATCTGGAAATAATGGCAACGGCAATACTGGCAATTCCGGTGTCGAATCCAACATTGGCAATGGCGATCACGGTAATTCTGAGGACTCTAATGGTGCTGGTAATGGCACCAACCATGGTCCAGACAGTGCTCCTTGCAAGAATGGCAATAATAAGGGCGTAGCTGGCTGCGATACCGCTACTGCTGAGTCAACCGAGGAGCCAACCGAGGAACCAACCACGGAGCCAACCGAGGAACCAACCACGGAGCCAACCGAGGAACCAACCACGGAGCCAACCGAGGAACCAACCACGGAGCCAACCGAGGAGCCAACCGAGGAACCAACCGAGGAACCAACCACGGAGCCAACCGAGAAGCCTTCCAAGGACAAGGACAAGCCGGGCAAGCCTGAGAAGACCGAAGGTCAGAACGACGGCAAGGACAATTCCGGCAAGAAACCAAACGACGACGACGCCAAGGATGACCAGCAGGGTGCCAACTGTGGCGAAGGCGAGAACACCGGCAACCCATGGTGCACGCCGAAGCCTTCTGAGTCTGAAGAGCCAACCGAGTCTGAAGAGCCAACTGAGTCCGAAGAGCCAACTGAGTCCGAGGAGCCAACTGAGTCCGAGGAGCCAACTGAGTCCGAGGAGCCAACTGAGTCCGAGGAGCCAACTGAGTCCGAGGAACCAACTGAGTCCGAGGAACCAACCGAGTCTGAAGAGCCAACCGAGTCCGAGGAACCAACCAAGGAGCCAGGTAAGCCTGAGTGCGATAAGCCAGGTTGTGACATCGACATCGACGTAACTATCGTTCCAAAGCCAGACTGCGACGATAAGTGCGACGATGACGAGAAGCCAGGCAAGGATGACGAGAAGCCAGGCAAGGACGACGATGCTAAGAAGCCTTCTCCAGTCAAGGTGGTTGATGTAACCCCAGCTCCAGCTAAGGGTGACGCCGCAAAGCCGGTCGTGAAGACGATCATCGTGAAAAAGGAAGCTGCTCCAGCATCCGCAAAGCCAGCAACTGTTGCTAAGCAGGCAACCCTGCCAGTAACTGGTGTTGAAGTTGCAGGCATCGCTGCTGCAGCTGCAGCAATGATGGGCGCAGGTGCAGTTGCAATGCGTGCATCCCGCCGCAACTCCTAAGCCGACCGCCTCTAGCGAGGTGAGTAACTAAAAGTTGTAGAAGACTCCCTCATTCAGCACTCCACGGAGTGATTGAATGGGGGAGATTTCTTTTTCGCGTGTCTCTCGCGGATTCGCTCGGGGCGCATCATCATGTTGCTTTTGAGGCAAGCGTCACTCCGCAATCGAATTTCACAGGCCAGACCGAGGGTACGCCTTAAAGGGCAAAATAATCACCCCGGCTACTGCCAAAACGCAGCTAAGTGCTCCACTGCACTTGCTTATCTCTGAACACATCGACCACAATTGTGAAGCGTTCAAAATCAGAAAAATTCATTCGCAGGAGGATACGGTGCGAGATTCCGAGTACGGTTCCAAAGGGCAAACAGCTTCCCGGCTACTAGCAAGCTGCGCAATCGCCCTCACGGCAGCCGTGGGATTTGCACCTGCTGTAGTGGCAGACCCCAATCCTGCACCATCTGACACTCAAAACCAGGACACGATGTATCCGCATCCTGTCCGCGATGACTTGGTGTCAAAGATCATGGCGCTCTCTCCCGGCAATGTTCATAACCGTATTGCAGGCAGCTTCTTTGATTCGCCAACTGCGCCACCAGCAGCTACAGAGCTCGCTAACCAAGGACGTGTCCTTGTTGGCCCAGGTACACCGCTGCTTGTTGGCTATGGAGAAGCAGAGCAAGTCTGCACCGTCACCGTTACAGGTCGGGACAATCAAGACCGCCTCGTCGGCATCACGGCAGGGCACTGCGGTCGACCTGGTACTGCAGTTCGCTCCATGGACGCGATCGAAGTTGGCCCATTTGGCACCATCGAGCGTGTAAATGATGAACTCGATTACTCCGTCATCGTTTTCGATGACCGTGCCGAACTCACTGCCGACTACAACAACGCACGCATTTCACAGACTGGACCACTGCCAGCCCCAGGATCCGAACTGTGCAAGCTTGGTATCGCCACAGGCAAAACATGTGGCCCAGCGTGGACTTCTATCGACGTCGCCAATCCGAAGCCAGCGAATATCGAAGCCCAGGTGTGCGCGAGCCAAGGTGACTCCGGCGCCCCTGTGTTCCAAGGCGAAACTCTCGTCGGAATGATCCGTGGTGCCCGTCTCCAGCCAGCATGCGTCACCCCACTTCAGGGTGCACTCTTCGCTCCAACCTTGGTGACATCCATTGATGCCATCTTCGCTGACATCAACGCCAACCCGGGTGCAGGTCAAGGACTACGCATTACGACGTAGCCACCCAAGCTACTTCGTAAGCTTGCTCAACACGACGTCGTGAAGCAGACCGTTCGTGGCCACGGCGTCGCCACCATGGGGGCCAGCTTCGCCGGCAAGTGACGTGAATGTGCCACCAGCCTCGCGGATTACGATGTCGAGAGCAGCGAGATCCCACAGCGAAACCTCAGGCTCGGCTGCCACGTCCACGGCACCCTCTGCGACCAGGCAATACGAGAAGAAGTCGCCGTATGCGCGCAAGCGCCACGCCTCATCCGTCAATGCAATGAAGTTCTCGCGGAGGCCGCGCTCCTGCCAACCGCTGAGCGACGAATTCGAAATCGAGCAATCCGCCACCTGCTCGACACCCGAGACGTGAATCTGCTTTGGCTTGTCCTGACCAATCGAAGTCTTCCACGCGCCTTCACCCACGGAAGCCCACCACCGGCGCCCAAGTGCAGGGGCAGAAATGACACCAACGACCGGCTTACCGTCTTCCAGAAGAGCAATCAACGTAGCCCACACGGGTACGTTGCGCACAAAGTTCTTGGTGCCATCGATCGGGTCGATAACCCACTGACGACCGTCGAAAATAGCGTCGCCACCGAACTCTTCGCCCAAGACTTCATCATCAGGGCGTTCGGTGCCAAGAATGTCCCGGAGCTGACGTTCACACTCGATGTCCGCATCCGACACAGGCGAAAGATCTGGTTTTGAATCCACCTTCAAATCAGCGGCCTCGAAACGAGACATAGTTAAGGCATCAGCGGTATCGGCCAACTTCAAAGCAAGAGCGAGGTCATCAGCGAAATTTGTCATGGCCTCAGTCTACGGTAGGGCTGTCACCCAGGATTGATGCCAACTCGGCCACGCTGCTCTGTGAACCGGCCACGCGCCAACGGCCCGCGAGCGTGCCCACGCCACCCGCGCCACACACGAGGGCATAACCCGGCAACCAATCCCATGGAGCGACATCGCGCTGAAACCATGCCCCCAGGCGACCATCTGCGACACCGGCCAAATCGATCGACGCTGACCCCATCACCCGCCACGTCGCAAAGCGGGACGTCGCGTCGGCCCAGCGGCGAGCGCAATCGATGTCCTCGGGGGTGTGTGAGTCAGGATCGATAGCAGTGGAATGCAAGTAGGTTCCAGCACACACTGTGTTCAATGTCGCATCGTGAATGGTTAGCTCCGTGCGGGTGCCATCCGCCTCCACGCGAGTGGTGGGCAAATCAGGGCCACCGACCCACGTTTCACCCGTCGCCGGACGGCTGACGGCACCAAGAATGACTCGCTCTGGTTTCTCTGGATCGCCTTCTACAAGGGCGATCGCGCTACACCAATAGTCTGAACCGGTGGTGAAGTTGTAGGTGCCATCGACGGGGTCGATAACCCACGTCAAACCAGATTCGGAATACTTGGCCGAGCCTTCTTCGCCCAAAATTCCATCTTGCGGACGCAAACTGGACAATGATTCGACAACGAGTTTCTCGGCAGTACGGTCAGCTTCGGTCACGACATCGGAAATAGAAGTCTTGAATTCGGTTTCCAGCCCGTCAGCTCGCATGCGGGCAGCTAGAGACGCTGCACGACGCACAACTGCTGTAGCTAAATCAGCTTGTTCGGCCAAGGAATAGGATTCAGACTTGTTCTCCGTCATACGTTCCATTGTGCCGAAAACTGCAGAACCTGCACGGTCTGTGTAGTTATTAAGGTGCAGGGCGCTACAGTGGATGCCGTGAATGCCCCCGTTAATCCCGACGTGAATGCTGACCTGGCCAACCTCGATTCCATTCTGACCACTATTGAAAAGGTCGTGGATCTGGAGGAACTCGCTACTCGTGCTCGCGAGTTGGAAGATCAAGCTGCGGATCCGTCGTTGTGGGACGACCCTGATCATGCACAGCAGGTCACTAGTGACTTGTCGGCAACACAGGCGAAGATCAAGAAGATCACCGCGTTGCGCGAACGTCTCGACGACCTGCCGGTGATGTACGAGCTTGCCAATGAAGAAGCAGGCGAGAGCGCAGAAGCTGCCGCCGAGGCGCGTGAGCTGGCCGACGAAGAACGCGCTGAAATTCGGACTGCAATCGAGTCGTTGGAAGTGCAGACGATGTTGTCCGGTGAATACGACGAGCGCGAAGCCGTCATAAACATTCGCTCCGGTGCTGGTGGCGTTGACGCTGCAGACTGGGCAGAAATGCTGATGCGCATGTATGTCCGTTGGGCAGAAAAGGCTGGCCATAAGGTAGACATCTACGACATTTCCTACGCAGAAGAAGCCGGCATTAAGTCGGCAACCTTCGTTGTACACGGTGAATACACCTACGGAACTTTGTCGGTAGAGCAGGGCACGCATCGCCTGGTGCGGCTGTCGCCGTTTGACAATCAGAACCGTCGTCAGACCTCGTTTGCAGAGGTCGAGGTGCTACCGGTTGTGGAAACGACAGACAAGATCGAGATTCCTGAGACCGATATCAAGATGGATGTGTTCCGATCGTCCGGTCCTGGCGGTCAGTCCGTGAACACGACGGACTCCGCAGTGCGTATTACTCACGTGCCGACGGGAATCGTCGTCACGTGTCAGAACGAAAAGTCCCAGCACCAGAACAAGGCTTCTGCGCTGCGTGTCCTGCAGGCGAAGTTGTTGGAGCGCAAGCGCCAAGAGGAAAAGGCTGAAATGGACGCGCTCGGCGCGGGCGGAAATGCGTCGTGGGGTAACCAGATGCGCTCGTACGTGTTGCATCCGTATCAAATGGTGAAGGATTTGCGGAATAGCTTTGAGGTGAATAACCCTCAAGCTGTGTTGGACGGCGACATTGATGGCTTCTTGGAGGCCGGAATTCGTTGGCGAATGGCACAGCAAACTGGGGGAGAGTAGCGGTGGCGCTGCCCGCCAAACTGTGATCCGTGTTGCCTGTGTGACTAGAGTGGCTAGATGTGATCACATTCGACCGGGTAACAAAGACCTATTCCACGTCTACGCGACCGGCTCTCGACGACGTCTCTGTCACTATCGACAAAGGTGAATTCGTCTTCCTCATTGGGCCGTCTGGATCAGGAAAGTCCACTTTCCTGCGTTTGATGGTGCGTGAAGAAAAGCCAGATTCCGGCAAGCTATTGGTGGCTGGCAAGGACCTCGCCGCCATGCCTAATCGGCAAGTGCCAAAATTGCGTCAGCGCATCGGCTATGTTTTCCAGGATTTCCGACTTCTGCCCAAGAAGACGGTCTACGAGAACGTGGCATTCGCGCAGCAGGTGATCGGCAAGAGCAAGGACAAGATCGCCAAGTCTGTCCCAGAAACCCTCGAAATGGTGGGGCTTGAAGGCAAGGCGAATCGCTACCCACATGAGCTCTCCGGTGGTGAACAGCAGCGTGTGGCTATTGCGCGCGCATTTGTGAACCGTCCGCTGGTTCTGCTTGCCGACGAGCCAACAGGCAACCTCGACCCTGATACCTCTGCGGACATTATGTTGCTGCTTGACCGCATCAATCGTCTGGGTACGACCGTCATTATGTCGACCCACGATAGCGGCGCAGTCGATGCAATGCGCCGTCGTGTGTTGGAACTGTCCCTCGGCAAATTGGTCCGTGATGACGCCACTGGCGTCTACGGACTTGGCCGCTAGTAGAAGAAGAAAAGGAGGGACGTCAACATCATGAAAACTCGTCTCGTGCTTGGCGAAGCATTTTCCAGCCTTGGCCGAAATCTCACGATGACCATTGCGATGATCATCACCACTGCCATTTCTCTCGCGTTGCTTGCGACCGGAATTCTGGTCACTGACATGACCAACCGGACGAAGGACATGTACCTTGATCGCGTCGAGGTGCAGGTAGAGCTGAGCGATACCGTTTCATCGGACGATCTGAGCTGTACTTCGCCGGAATGTGCCGAGGTAAAGACGAAGCTGGAAAGCACGGACGGCATTGAGTCCGTGACGTTCCGCAATCGTCAACAAAACTTCGAGCACTTCACCAAGATGTTTGAGAAAACCGATCCTGAGCTAGTCGCGAGCGCGACTCCAGAATCACTGCCAGCGGTGCTGCTGGTACGTCTCGACGATCCGACGGACACCTCTCCGCTTGATCAGGTTCGAGACATGCCGCAAGTGCAGTACGTCACGGATCAGCGTGACGACGTTAATAACGCTGCAAAGAACCTTGACTCCGTTCGAAACGCAGCGTTCTTGATCGCCGGTGTGCAGGCACTGGCCGCAGTCTTCTTGATTGCAAACATGGTGCAGATCGCTGCATACTCTCGTCGCACGGAAGTCGACATCATGCGGATGGTGGGTGCGACCCGTTGGTTCACGCAAGCACCATTTGTGCTGGAAGCAGTTATTGCTTCGTTCCTTGGTGGCGTACTCGGTGTGGCTGGCCTGTTTGCGGGCAAGGCTGCAGTCGTCGATCCAGCAATGCAGGATATTTACCGCGCTCAACTCGTAGCGCCGGTCACGAATGCCGACATTTGGATGGTGGCGCCGATCATTATCCTGATCGGCATGGTGTTCGCGGGTCTCACTGCGCAAATCACCTTGCGCTATTACACCCGTAAATAACCTTCACTTAGGCGGTATTTACCGCCAAACCCGATTGTCAAAGGGTAGGCGCTGGCAGGTAGTATTTTTACCATGACCAAGGATGACAGCCAGCGCCCACCGAAGCTCGACAAAGTCGCCTATGAAAAGGAGCTCAAAAGGCTCCAGGCTGAACTCGTCGAAATGCAGCAGTGGGTCGTAGAAACCGGTGCTCGCGTTGTAATCGTGATGGAAGGTCGTGACGCAGCCGGTAAGGGCTCCGCGATCAAGCGCATCACCCAGTACTTGAACCCACGTACTTGTCGTATTGAGGCGCTTCCTGCGCCAACGACTCGTGAACAGGGTCAGTGGTACTTCCAGCGTTATGTTGAGCGTCTGCCAACCGCTGGTGAAATCGTCATTTTTGACCGCTCCTGGTACAACCGAGCTGGCGTCGAACGCGTCATGGGCTTCTGTACCTCTCAGGAGTACCGTCGCTTCCTGCACCAGGCCCCAATTTTCGAGCGCCTGCTTGTTGAAGACGGCATCATCTTGCGCAAGTACTGGTTCTCAGTATCGGACGAAGAGCAGGTTAAGCGCTTCTCGTCTCGTCGTGAAGATCCTTTGCGTCGCTGGAAACTGTCTCCAATGGACCTCGAATCCATTACTCGCTGGGAGGACTACTCTCGCGCGAAGGATGAGATGTTCATTCACACCGACATCCCATCGGCACCCTGGTTCACGGTCGAGTCGGAGGACAAGAAGCGTTCGCGCATCAATGTCATCAATCACCTGCTGAACACCATTCCTTACGAGCACATCGAATGGAACGTGCCAGAAATTCCGCAGCGACCAGAATCCGAGTCGAACTATGAGCGTCCACCACGCACGGAGTTCCGTTACGTACCGGATGTGGCAGCGAAATTGGAAAAGCAGGCGACGAGCAAGAAGCCTGCAAAGAAGACTGACAAAAAGTCCGAGAAAAAGACTGACAAGAAGTCGGACAAGAAGAGCAAGTCTTCCAAGAAGTAGCTACACGGAAGTAAATCCTTTTTGCCTGCGGGGATTTCTGTAATCCCAACCACAAATAGTTAGTGGTGTGTAACACTGTGAGGCATGACTCAGATTTCTGATAACTCACAGCAGTCCGCCTCTGTCGTGGCACAGGTTTCCGGCGTCTCCGGACGGTTGCTCCTCAACCGCCCGAAGGCGCTTAACTCTTTGGACCTGGAGATGGTCCACGAAATTACGTCCGCCATGAACGAATGGCGTGACGACGACGTCGTGAAGCAGATTGTCCTGTACTCGGATCACCCGAAGGCATTCTGTGCAGGCGGCGATGTGCGTACGATCCGTCAGCAGATCCTCGATGAGCAGTTCGATGAGTGCGAGAAGTTCTTCATCGACGAGTACGTCATGAACGCCGGTATCGCGGAATTCGGCGAGTCGAAGCCGTACGTAGCCATCATCGATGGCATTGCTATGGGCGGTGGCCTGGGTGTTTCGCTGCATGGTACCCACCGCATTATCACTGAGCGAGCAAGCGCAGCTATGCCGGAGACTGCTATCGGTTTCGTTCCTGATGTGGGTATTACTCACTTCTCGCAGCATGTGAAGACGCAGGATGGCGATTCCTCAAAGGCTATCGCGCGTTTCACGGGCCTTACCGGCTACCGACTGAATGCAGCTGACCTGTTGTACGCAGGGTGGGGCACGCACTTCGTTGCACACGGTGATCTGGAGGATTTCCAGGAGCTTCTCGACGCCGAGGGCATCGATGCAGCACTGGCAAAGTTCGCGAAGAGCGACGCTGAGGCAGCAGAGATTCTTGGCGAGTCCAAGATCAAGGCAATGCGTCCATGCATCGAAGCGATCTTCGGGTTCAATACTTGGGCTGAGATGGAATCGGCGCTGGCAAATGCTGCCAGTGGTGCAGGAGATGCTGCAAAGGAGTGCTCGCCGGAGCACGTGGAGGAGTTCCAGAAGCTGCTGTCTTCAGGTGCGGTTCTGTCGAACGTTGCCGCAGTGGAGCTTTACGCTGCAAACGCTGGCGATATCACCGTCCGCGAGGCTCTGGACAATGAGCTGAAGCTGGGCGAGTACATGCGTCGTCATCCAAACTTCGTTGAAGGTGTCCGCGCAGTGCTTGTGGATAAGGATCGCAATGCTGCGTTCGTTCCTGAGTCCACCGCCGATGTTGATGTCGAAGCACTTCGCGCAACGTTGAAGTAGTGCTGCGCGTGGCCGCGTTGCTCAAAAGCAACGGCGGTCAGAGCAATGCCGCCGCAACCACGAGGACGGTAATGACTGCCTCGATTAGCCCGACCGTTTTCGGACGCCATGGCTGGTTGCGGCGTTCGCCTGTGTACGGCATAAGGTACGACCGGGCGACCAAAACTACCGCGACGATAATTGCAAACCAGTGGACGAGCCCCATTGCCGTTCCAATGATCGAGGCAATGAGTACTCCAACGTGATAGGTCACCGAGCCGATCAACCAGTTGCGATGGCCACGTTCGCGGATGAGGGTTTTCACGTATGGGACCGTGCCTACAAAGAACGCCACGTACACGGCGAACGCAACCCAGGCTGCGTGATGTCCGAAGCCGCCGCTGCTTGCCGACGCAACAACTGGCGTCATCAGACATGCCGCAATCACCGTTGAGACTCCGGAAAGGAGTGAACGGGGGCGGCGCTTCCACGCTTCGTGCACTGCTATGGCGACCAGTGGTAAGAATGCTGGAATCCAGCGGATAAGGGTCGAATCGGCGAGGAGAGCCACAATGCCGGCGAGGGCAGTAAGTGCTCCGTATGCGAACACTGGAGGCCGGTTAGTGTCGCGGAAGCGGGATCGAATCCAGATTCCTGCTGCGAAGAAGGTGAAATAGCCGAACCACCACGTAAGCAATACGGCAACAGCAGTCCAACTCGGGGACAGTAGAACGCCAGTGAGAGCCGGCACCGTAACCATGAACCAGGCTCCGTGCTGGTCTGGCACCCAACCCTTGGCTCGCTTGGTGCGACGTTTTGTGGGGGAGGCCTTGGTATGGGGCTTATTTTTGCGTGGCCTTTGGGCGTGGGGTGTCTTGTTACCAAGTTGCTCGTTGTCAGAAGCCTTTGTGCCTGAGTGGTTCGCTGCAACTTTTCCCATGATTACTACAGTAGCTTGAGTCGCCTTAAATGCGTATTCAACATACCTAATATGTGTGCTGGTGTACGTAGTCGGTGGTTTTTACAGGGGCAGCCGAGATCGCGCTCATGGTTTCACTGCTCGTGGCCAATTCCCGCGAAAAGTACCCAGCGTCCACAGCAGGAGTGCTACCGTAAAGCACACATTCTCAGGGCGGGGCGAAATTCCCCACCGGCGGTGAAGTTCATGGCCAGCGATCTACGATCGCGTGGTCGTACCAACATGCAGTCTCGCAGTTGGTCAGTGAAATAAGTCCGCGAGCGCTTCCGGGCACGGAAGGTCAGCAGATTTGGTTGGAATCCAAAACCGACGGTCATAGTCCGGATGGAAGAGAAGGAGTTTTTCTCGTGGATTTTTTCATGCACAATTTCTTGACGGCACAGGTCACAATCGCTGGTGCTCCGATCCTTATCAGGGAAATTGTCGGCAACGTTTTCGGCCTCGGTTCCGCCTACTTTGGAATGAAACGAATGGTGTGGGCATGGCCAATCGGCATCATCGGCAACATTTTGTTGTTTACTGTCTTCCTCGGCGGTGTTTTCCATACTCCGCAAAACCTTGACCTTTATGGGCAAGCAGGACGACAAGTGATGTTCATGGCTGTCAGCCTGTATGGCTGGTGGAAGTGGGGACAGACTCGTCGTAACGCAAGCGCGCAGAATGTAAGCGGAGAAGCCGTCGATCCACGGTGGGCGACCACGCAGGAGCGCATCGGGTTACTCCTCGTCGCAGTTGTCGGAACGATCGCATGCGCCAAGGTTTTCCAAGCACTGGGTTCGTGGGGACCGTGGGCTGACGCGTGGATCTTCATCGGGTCGATGCTGGCAACGTGGGGTATGGCGCGCGGAATCAACGAATTCTGGTTGATCTGGATTGCCGTCGATATTGTTGGCGTGCCGCTGCTTTTCGCCGGTGGCTATTACCCATCCGCAGTGCTCTACCTTGTTTACGGCGTGTTTGTGTCTTGGGGATTTGTTACTTGGGTGCGACTCAAGAAGTCGGACATCACCCTGGAACACTCTTCGACACCATCTGCCCACAGCTTTCCGGCGTCTCGACCGGCGGAGTCTGACACGAGCTTGATGAGCGAAACCGGCACATCATAACGGCGCGCCACCCACGCAATTGCGTATCCCTCCATGTCAACGAGGTCTGCCCGCTTCGCCAACTTGCGACGCATCGCCGGATCTTCCAGGAATACGTCGCCGGTCGCCAGCCGTAGGCAGTCCTCATCGTCATTTAGTTGAATCGGCGGGTATGCCGTATCTCCGGTGATTCTGCGTATCGACGAATGTGAGAAATCATGCAGCTCAACATGGCCAACACGATGTACGCCAGACACGTTCTTTAACGCGCCTGCCGTGCCAATGTTGATAATTTCGCGGGGCAGTGGCCCTCGGGCGAGAACGTCGGTAAGCGCAAAAGTAGCTCGAATGCGCCCGATGCCGGTGAGTAGGATTGGCCAATCGCTGTCGAGATGTTCAGCTTCCTCGTGAGCCGCAACAACAAGTAGTGGTGCCTCGGGGTCGATCGGTGACAGAAGCTCGGGCAGCGTAATCATAGTTATAGACTAGCCCGACCCGAAGTTGATTAGGATAGGCCACGTGACGTTCCGACCAGATAACTCCCGTACTAATCGTGCTTCTCAGGCAGAGGAGCGCGCGCGAATGCTCGTGCAAGAAGTGCTGGACCGTGAAGAGCGAGTCCGCAACAAGCTTGCCTCGCCTGAGGTTGATCCATGGGCGATGAGGTTCATCGTGGACGATTCGATCCAGCAGGGTCCTATTGCCGCGTGGCGCGAAGCTGCTGGTCGCGCGCGCCGAATCATGCGTCGTTTCGACATTCAGGCGGGCTACCGCGAGAAGTTGCGCGATGTGGAAAAGCGTATTGATTCCATGCTGTACCTCGCCGAGTCTTTGGAGGAGGCATGGGATGATGCCGCGGCGTCGTCGAAAGCGCTTTCCGACGCAGAGTCGAAGAATGTTGAAGCATTCGAAAAGGAGCGCGAGCGCCAGAACAATATTGCTGAGGTGAAGCGTCAGCGGGACGAAAAGCGCCGAGAGTTCCGTCGTAAAGCGGAACATATGGCAAATGATGCGTTCGGGAAGACGCGCGAAGCCGGCGGTGAAGTGTTGCGCAGGTCAATTGACGTGGGGCGAGAAGCTTTAGAAAAGTTGCCGAATATTTTCGGTGCTAGTGGAATCGCGGGAAGTGGCTTGCCTGGATTTAGCAAGAGGGATGAGGAGCCAAGGGAAGTTCGTAAGGCGACGGCGCGAGATTTGCGCAAGGAGCCACCACTGCCGGAGGACTAGCGACGGTAGCAACTTGCTGGGCACCGGCGTGCCCAGTGAGTTTTCCTGGTAGTTTTGTCGAAACCCCTTGACAAGTTAGGCAAGGTGAAATAGTTTAGCCTTGCCTAATGAAAAGGGGAGCTTTCATGAACCGTGACATCGCTACTTCTCAGGTGTGTCGCATCTTGGCGGGAGTCGGTGCTATGACTCTTGTGCCGTACAAAATTGATGCTCGTGCTCGCATCGAAGTGCTTGCTCATGGGGTCAATAGCCAGGGGCAACTGGTTTTCACTTGCCTTGAAAGTGATGTCGTGGGGTTCGGCGATATGCCTGCCCGCATGGATGTCGAGAAGAAAGCCCCTGAATTCAGCGCCGACATTGTTGCATCAAGTGTCCATGCGCTCGTCGAAATCAGATGGGGCGAAAGTGACGGTCGTGTTCGCGTAGGTGTCATTCATCTGGATCGACTGTTCTTCCACGGTGTTGCCGGACCAGTGTCGTTCAACTTCAGGGAACTCCTACCTGAAGCGCAGCAGCTCTGTGAGGTTGATGGTGATGAGATCGCTGCGTGTGAAGCAGTAGTTCTGCGTGGTGCGGTTACCTTGTCGCACCTGGTTGCAGTGGCGAGCGCGGGAATGCTGAATGCGTATGCTGTCTCGGCTCGAGGCAATGTTCTGCATACCAAACACGATGAAGGTATCTACGTAGTTGATGTCAATAAAGATGGAGTGACCTTGATGGAGGTTGCCGGTTTTGTGGTGACCACTGTTGAAATTCCATTCGTTCGTACATCCCCGACTTTTGAAAGCCTGGAAAAGGAGTTAGCGGCCCTTTCCGTAGAAGCCTCAGCTCGGCACGTTTCTATGCGTATCTGATACCGGGTTGAGGAGGGGAGGTGTCGCCTTGGTGACAGCTCGCCTTCGAAAAGAGAAGTAGCGCGCCTCGTTTGCTGAAGCGCGCTACTTCTCTTGGGTGCTGTCTACTGAAGTTGAGTGCCAGTAGGCACTCTCACGATGCTCGTGCGAATGCTACTACGCGGATTCGTAGTTAGCGCACTGTGCGTCCGCGCCGGTGATTTCGACCGTCTCGTTAGAGCAAGTGAGTTCGCTGTTGTGGACGCAATCGAGGCGATGGCAAACGGCAACCTTGCTGTCGGCGTCGCCCGCCTTGCCACGGGCATCGAGGTTTACGAAAGTGCCGCACGTCGGTGCCTTGGTGTCAATGATGGTGATGGCGAGTGCGGTGCAGCCACCGTTGTTGAATGAGCAATCGGAAGCGGTGCAAGCGGAAACTGTGGTGGTCATGATGGGACTCCCTAGGTGGTGTCTAACTACTGACTGCGTATCTGATAACTCCGAATCTAAGGGTCGTTAGGTATTCCGGCAAGCAAGGAAAGCCTGCCTTGACCTGCGATTATATAGCAACAGGGGTGTTGGTTTAATCGATGTCGAGCGTATGGCCTGCGGAGATAAATATTATTAAATTAGGGTCAAAATTGTTGCGTAAATCTGCCGTGTGGGGAATGTCACTCATCTATTGAGTTGCATTCACCCGAGGTGGGAGTGCGCCTCAATGCAGGATGGGCGGAATTGGCGATCGAGATCCGTGCAGGCTTTAAATTTGCCGCTGGATGAGTGCAAGGAGCTCTGCGTCGAAAGAGGCGGCGATACTGAAGAAGCTCCACTTGCCACGCTTTTCTCGATTGAGGATGCCGGCGTCGACAAGCCTGCCCAGGTGGTGTGAGACGGTGGATTGACTCATATTGAAGGCCTCTGGAAATGCACAAGCGCAGACCGGCTCGTCCGAAGAGTCGATGTACAGGGCGAGTTGCAGGCGGGTCTTATCACCCAGGGCTTTGAGTATGTCAACGATGGGAGCAACTGCTGCAGAATCCTGAATTAAGGCGGATTGGCTGCAGGTCTCATCGTCGTGGGTATTCATGTCTTTACTGTACGTCGCCGGTGAAAAACACGTGGTCATTTAGATGTATCGACAAGTATCGATATATGGAGTAAGTTGACCACCATGAACACTGCTGAAAAGACAGCTGACCACAGTGTCGAACGGCACGACACAGCCGCCTCGAAAATGTCATTCCTCGATCGTTGGCTCGCCGTGTGGATCCTCCTCGCGATGGGGCTAGGCCTTGTGCTGGGTCGACTCTTGCCTGGGATCAATGATGCGCTCAGTGCGATGGAGATCGGTAGCATTTCGATCCCGATTGCCATCGGCCTGCTGGTCATGATGTATCCGCCACTAGCAAAAGTACGTTATGACAAGACTGCCGAAATCACCGCTGACCGTAAACTCATGGCCATTTCACTTGTGCTGAATTGGCTCATCGGCCCCGCTCTGATGTTCGCTCTCGCCTGGACATTCCTGCCCGATAGCCCCGAGCTGCGCACTGGCTTGATCATTGTCGGTCTCGCACGCTGCATCGCGATGGTTCTGGTTTGGAACGACCTCGCTTGCGGAGACAGTGAAACTGCCGCCGTCCTCGTCGCCATCAATGCTGTGTTCCAAGTACTTCTCTATGGCGTGCTTGGTTGGTTCTACCTGCAAGTTCTTCCAGGGTGGCTTGGCTTGCCGACGACCTCCGCCAATTTCTCATTCTGGTCCATCGTCGGCAGTGTCGCCGTGTTCCTCGGTATTCCACTGCTTGCCGGAGCCCTATCCCGCATCATCGGTGAGAAGACCAAGGGTCGAGAATGGTACGAGGGCACATTCTTGCCAAAGATTTCGCCACTAGCTCTGATCGGTCTGCTGTACACGATCGTGCTCCTGTTCAGCCTCCAGGGAGAAGCGATTACCAAGAATCCGGGCACCGTCGTCCGTGCTGCTGTGCCACTGTTGGGCTACTTCGTCATTATGTTCGTTGTCGCTCTGTTCGCGTCCAAGGCAGTCGGCCTTAACTACGCGAAATCTGCGTCGGTAGCGTTCACGGCTGCAGGCAACAACTTCGAGTTGGCAATCGCAGTCGCCGTCGGCACGTTCGGTGCAACATCAATGCAAGCGCTGGCTGGAACCATTGGCCCGCTGATCGAAGTTCCCGTACTAGTGGGGCTTGTATACGTCAGCTTGTGGCTGGCACCAAAGTTGTTCCGAGACGATTCCTCGGTGCCAGCGCGACGCTAGTCGGCAACCAGTGTTTCAAGGGTGAACTCTGGATGCTCCTTCTCAATGAAGGACAGCTTCCACTTGTCACCGAACAAGGCGATGATAGCCCCGTCGGAGCGAGTGAAGATTTCTACACCACGCTGCTTCGCCAACTCTGGGGCTGTCTTTTCGTCAGTACGACGCGCAACTGAGTATGGAATTGGATCCGTGACGGTCTCCACGTTGTATTCGACTTCCATACGACCCTGCATGACCTCGAACTGCATCGGGCCGACAGCAGCCATGACGGGTGCTGCGTCACCACGAGCGTCGTTACGCAGAATTTGGACCACGCCTTCGGCATCAAGCTGATCGATTGCCTTACGGAACTGCTTGTACTTGCCGAGGCTCTTCGCCCGCAGCGTTCGGAAATGCTCCGGCGCGAACTGGGGCATTGGCTTGAACTGGACCTTTGGACCAGCGTAGATAGTGTCGCCTGGGGCAAGAGAACCAGCGTTGACGAGGCCCACGATGTCGCCAGGGTAGGCAGTCTCGACCGTCGAACGGGTACGGCCAAACACCGTCAACGCGTACTTCGTAGAGAAGGAACGGCCCGACTGCGCATGCGTCACCTGCATGCCACGTTCAAACTCGCCAGACACAACGCGCATAAACGCCAACTTGTCTCGGTGATGCGCGTCCATTCCGGCCTGCACCTTGAAAATGACGCCAGCAAACGGATCGGTAGGCTCACGCTTCTCGACGATCGCCGTCTGGCCAGATCCCGCCGCAGCAGCGACTGCGTTCGGGTCAGATTCGCGAGCAGCAGGAGCCGGCGCAAGCTCGCAAAGAGTATCCAGAATCTGGTGGACACCCCAGTTCAGCATGGCCGAGGCGAAAATCACTGGTGAGGTATCGCCGGCGAGATACATTTCCTGGTCGTGATCCGCGCCGTCGGCGGATAGCAACTCCGACTCTTCCGCGGCGGTTTCCCACGCGTCACCCTGCTCAGCTGCAGCTTCGTCAGGAGTAAGGTGCGTCTCCGATGCGATGGTGGATCCACCAGCGGTGCGTTCGAAGCGAATGAACTCGATTGCTTCGCCATCTTCGCCACGGTGTAGCAAGCCACGGAAGTCACCAGCGTCGCCGACTGGCCAGAACAGGGGAGTTGGCTGCAACTCAATTTCCTCATAGATCTCGTCCATGAGCTCGAGTGGAGCCTTGCCGGGGCGGTCCCACTTGTTAATCACCGTGACAATAGGAATGCCATTTGCCTTACAGACTTTAAACAGCTTCAAAGTCTGGGGTTCAAGGCCCTTCGCACCGTCGACAAGCATGACAGCAGCATCGACAGCAGTGAGAACTCGGTAGGTATCCTCCGAGAAGTCCGCGTGACCTGGGGTATCCACCAAGTTGATCATGAAAGGCTCGCCCTCATGGTCCTCCGGGGCATACTCGAATTGAAGCGCGGACGATGCGATAGAAATACCGCGATCCTTTTCCATTTCCATCCAGTCAGAAACGGTTGCTTTACGGCCGGCCTTGCCGTGGACAGCACCTGCCTCGGAAATTACGTGTGCGTGCAGCGCCAGCGCTTCGGTCAACGTGGATTTACCAGCGTCCGGGTGGGCGATAACAGCGAATGTGCGGCGGCGTGTGGCTTCCTCGGCAAGGGTGGTCATGGTCAACAAGAGTAGTAGGTGGCCAGGATCGATCCCAATTTGGCCAACTCTCGCAACAGGGACCGTTGAGCTCCCTAGTGTTCGCGCAGCTGTAGGTAGCGTTCCGTCATGTCGTAGAGCTTTTCCGTTGAAGAATCGTCGTACGCAATCTTGCGGATCTTTCCCGGAGTGCGACGGTCGTTGTAGAACAGCCCTGACTTCCACGCGATGTCTGGAGTGCCATCGATGAAGTAGGCGAGATTCTCACCACCCTTTGCGACGTCGCTCATGACCTTTCTGGCCGCCGAATGATAACCGAGTGCGAGAAGCCCGCGAGTGCCGGACGCGAAGTTCGTGGCAATTACTCCAGGATGAAACGCCACCGCATTCAGACCTTGGCTGTGAAAGCGACGATGCAGCTCGTGAGTGAACATCACCTGCGCCAACTTGGAGTTTCCGTAGGCGCGCCGGGAACTGAAGCGACTGAGCGATTGCGTGTCTTTAAACGAGAATCGGCTCAGGTACTGGGCAGCTACTGACGAGGTGTTGACGACAGTGGCGTTGGCGCTGATCAGTTTGTCGAGAAGCAGTGTGGTCAGTAAGAACGGCGCTGCGTAGTTCACCTGCCATGTGAGCTCGTAGCCGTCTTTCGTGATCAGCGGGCCATCGAAGTATCCGCCAGCGTTGTTCGCGAGGACATCAATGTGCGGATGGTTGTCTTTGAGTGTTTGCGCCAGAGCTCGAACTTCACTGAGGTCAGAGAAATCAGCGGTGTAGTACTTCGCATTAATCTGCTGTGCGACAGACCGGGTTTTCTCTGGGTTACGACCTACGAGAACTAGCTCGGTGGGAGAGTCATCGTACTGATGAGCAGCATGCAGAGTGAAAGCTGCCGACTTTCCAATGCCATCGCTTGCGCCTGTGATGACAATCGTTCGTGCCTTCGGCCTCGCTTTGGGCAGCCCTTCGGTCGTTGCTTCAGGCGTTGCCTTTTGAGTTGCTTCTGGGGTCTCTTCTTCGGGCCGTGACATACGCCTAGGCTACGACTCTAAGAATTGCCTCAGGATTGTCACTACACCATTCTGGGTGTTCGCTGGAGCGTGGTTCGTTGCCCGTTCGGCAATCAGGGGGTGCGCATTTGCCATTGCGTAGGACTTCCCCGAAAAGTCAAGAAGTTCCAGGTCATTCAGGTAATCGACGAAGCAGACCGTGTCTTCTTGGCTAACCCCGAGCGCTTCCTGTAAATCGCGCAGTGCTGTGCCCTTGTTCACTTTCGGATCGATCAGGTCCACCCACCGTGCACCCGACACCACTGGTCGTAAACCTGCTACCCGAGCTCCCAGGAACGGTGCTACACCGAGATCTTCCACATCACCGAATGCATAAATAGCAAGCTTTACGACGTTGTCATTCGCCAATACCGTCTCCAGGTCGTCGACGAGCGCTAGCTCGGCGTAATACTTGTTCGCTTCGTTGAAAAAGGACGTGAGCCGATCGGTGGTAGCTGGATCAGTGGCGGGGTAGCGCTCAATGTATGCGCTCTTGTGTCCACACACGACGAGGCCAAGAACTGGCTCATCGTTATTGGCACTCTGAAGATTGAAATCGTTGACCGCTGTGGCCGTGGCCCGAACAGCATCGCGGGTTAAGACGGTCGCAGAGACCACGTTGCCTTGATGGACGACGAAATTGCCGTTCTCGCAAATGAAGGAAATGCGGTCGGAAATGCTGGCAAACTGCGTCACCAAGCGAGCGAACTGTCGACCCGATGCAGGAGCGAAGAACACGCCCCGATCCAAAAGTTCAGAGATGGTTGGCCAGAAGGAATCTGGAATGTTGCCGTCGCCGTCGAGAAGTGTTCCATCCATATCGGTGACTACCAGACGTGGCAAGGAAACGGGAGAGGGATCTGTGGGTGGGACGGCAGGTGCGGAATGCATGCTGTCAAGTTTAGGCCACAGTCTAATAATCATTACCCCCGAAACTTACGCCTGGGTTAGCTCGAGAACACGAGGAAGCAATTCCTAGGTAAATTTGAACGTGGACTCATAATCTCAGCTGACAGGCCACGAAACAGTCACGAGACAGTTTTGCCTACACGGCATAGTTGGGCCGAATTGACGCTTGGTTACCCATGATTCCCTTGTTCTGAATTATCTGATTCTGAATCCTCAGGAGGACAAATGCCGGAGTCGGCCTCGAATAACCACAACGACTGGAACGAACGTATCGAGATTGCGGAGAAGATGATCCCGCTGCTCGGTCAGCTCCGTCGCAACAAGAACGTGGTTACCTCTATTTTCGGTCGTCGACTGGAGAATGTCACCGAGATTGACATTGTGAAGTCGCATCGATTCGCTCGCCGCGTCATTGATCAGGAGCTGCCACTGACGCAGACCCTGCCAATCCTCGAGCGACTGGTCGAGATGGACTTGGGCACCTCGTCGATCGACCTCGGTACCCTCGCGACTCGCTACGAAGAGCAGGGAGGCGACCTGCAGGAGTTCCTGAACAAGGAGCTCGCAGACGTTATCGGCACCGGCAACGACACTCCAAAGACAGACGTAGTTCTGTACGGTTTCGGCCGCATCGGCCGCCTGTTGGCTCGCATCCTGCTGTCTCGTGAAGCACTGTTCAACGGTCCACGCTTGCGCGCAATCGTCGTACGTAGCAAGGGTGACATCGACATTGAGAAGCGTGCATCCCTGCTCCGCCGTGACTCCGTACACGGCGCATTCGACGGCACGATCACCGTCGATAAGGAAAAGAACATCATCTGGGCTAACGGCACCCCAATTCAGATGATTTACGCTGGTGACCCATCGGCGATTGACTACACCGAGTACGGCATCGACAATGCAATCGTCGTTGACAACACCGGTGCATGGCGTGACCGCGATGGTCTGTCGCAGCACTTGAAGTCGAAGGGTGTTGCTCGCGTTCTGCTGACCGCTCCAGGCAAGGGCGACATCAAGAACATTGTTTACGGAATCAACCACAAGGACATCGACGACTCCGACAAGATTCTGTCGGCTGCTTCTTGTACCACCAACGGCATTACTCCAGTGCTGAAGGTTCTGAACGACAAGTGGGGCGTCAACCACGGTCACGTCGAGACGGTTCACTCCTTCACCAACGACCAGAACCTGATCGACAACTTCCACAAGGGTGATCGTCGTGGTCGCGCAGCAACCCTCAACATGGTGCTGACCTCCACGGGTGCTGCAAAGGCTGTTGCGAAGGCACTGCCAGAGTTCGAAGGCAAGCTGACCGGTAACGCAATTCGCGTACCAACCCCAGATGTCTCGATGGCTGTTCTGAACCTGACCATGGAGAACGACGTCACCCGCGACGAAGTCAACGACTACCTGCGCGACGTTTCTCTGCGTTCGGTTCTGCGCCAGCAGATCAACTACATCCACTCGCCAGAGGTTGTTTCGACCGACTTCGTTGGTTCCACCCACGCTGGCATCGTCGATGGTTTGGCTACCATCGCCAACGGCAAGCAGCTGGTTCTTTACGTCTGGTACGACAACGAGTTCGGTTACTCGAACCAGGTCATTCGTATCGTTGAGGAAATCGCAGGCGCACGCCCAGTCGTGTACCCGAAGCGAAAGCACCTCGACGAGCTGTAAGAGGTTGTCGGCGATGCCACCCAGCAGCCGCAGGGCGGTTGGAGGGCGGTTGCTAGACAGCGTTAGATAGCGAAAGCTGCTCCTTTCCCATTATTTGGGGAGGGAGCAGCTTTTAGGCTTCGAAGTGCCCTCAGCTATTTCCCATGCACGTGGTTCTGCGCCACCTCAAGACCATGCTTGGCGATAAGCTCCACGGCATCGGCAGCGTCCTGAATAATGAAGGGCAGTTCCTTGCGTTCGGTCGTCGAAAAGCTGCGGAGCACATAATCCGCCGGATCCTGTCGGCCCGGTGGGCGGCCGATACCGACGCGCACGCGCAGGTAATCTTTGGTGCCCAGGGATTTCGTGGTGGAGCGCAATCCGTTGTGGCCGCCCTCGCCACCGCCACGCTTGAGACGAATGCTGCCGGGCTCGACATCAAGTTCGTCGTGAACAACGATGACATTCGTCGGAGCGACGTTGAAGAACTTCGTCAGCGCCGCAATCGGACCTCCCGACAGATTCATAAAACACCGGCATTTAGCCAAAATGATCTGTCGTTCCGACCCATCCGGGTTGCTCCACCGGGTCTGCACAATCTCTGCATTTGATCGCTTGTGCACGCTAAACGTCGATGCCATCGGAACCGTCCGCGACGCGAGCTCATCCAACACCATATGGCCGACGTTATGCCGAGTGTCCGCATATTTCGGTCCAGGGTTGCCAAGGCCAACTACCAAAATCGGATCCGTGTTTGAGCTTTGCGACGAATTCATACCTATCATCTTGGCACACCCAGTCGGGAGTGAGTCTTTGAGGCGAACTGATGAGAAACGACCCCGAAAACCACAAAACGCGCCACAACCCGACAATCGGGAAGTGGCGCGTTTCTAGAGCACGCAACTAGCGTGCTAAGCGACTAGCGAAGAATTACTCTTCACCCTCAGCTGCTGGTGCTTCGCCCTCAGCTGCCTCGCCTTCTTCGGTTTCTTCGTCCTCAGCTGGCTGCTCCTCTGGCTCAACAACGTTGAAGATGAGCAGTTCAGCGTCGTCAGCAAGCTCGAGGCCTTCTGGCAGCTTGACGCCACCAGCGTGAACCTGGGTGCCAACCTCTGCGCCCTCGAGATCGACGACGATCTCTTCTGGAATGGAGAGTACTGGTGCAACAACGAGGATGGTCTCTGCGTCCTGCATGAGCAGTGCGCCTGGAGCAACTTCACCGGAGTGAACAACTGGGACCTCAACCTCGACCTTTTCGCCGCGGTGAATAGCCAGCAGGTCAGCGTGGTCAACGTCGAGGGTCAGCGCGTTCTGGTCAACTGCCTTAACCATGGACAGCTGGGACTCGCCCTCAATGTCCAGGTCGATGACAGCGTTGATGCCGTAGTTACGCAGAACTGCGTGGAACTCGATGGAATCAACGAGAACGTGCATTGGGGCATCCAGGTCTGCACCGTAGATAACCACTGGGATGTCGCCTGCGCGACGTGCACGGCGAGCGGCACCCTTGCCGAACTCGGTGCGGTTGCGAGCTTCAAGCTTCACGATATTTGGCTTAGCCATAGTCTGAGGACTCCTAAACGTAAATGGTTGCGTTATCCGGGAGTCGAGCACGTGCCGCGTCCAGTGCATTATGTGCGTCACACAGTGCTTCACGACGATTGCCCTCAAGCAATCTCGCTACTGGTTGCTGCGTCGCGTCGATAACGGGGCCGATCAGGGCCACCCTCGCCGAGACTTACCGGGAAGATGCTACCGGTCTGCGGTCAGAAAAGGAAATCTCGGGTAGGGAAGGGCCCCAGGGGTTGAGGGACTGACCTTTGGCGTTGAGCGTCGGGAAATGCTGCCTGGATAGGGTCTGCGCTTTTGAATCGGCTCGGTAGCTCCTCTGCAGCTCACGCAATTTTGCATAAGCCCAGGTCAGAAATTTGGATTTGGGGCTGCAGAGGAGCTACCGAGCCGATTGGAAATGGCAGACGCACGATCTGAGCCTTCACGCGTGGCGAGGTCACGTACCCTAGCCCAAAAACACAGAAAGCCCCACACCGATCAGATGTCATCGGTGTGGGGCGGTAGGACGAAGCGCCTACAGCAGTGTCGAAACTAGGCCTGGCCCTCAAACAAGGTGGTGACAGAACCGTTCTCGAAGATCTCGTGAATAGTCTGAGCCAACAGCGGAGCGATCGGCAGCACAGTCAGGTTGTCCCAGCCCTCGGTGCTCTGTGGCAGAGTGTCGGTGGTCAAGATCTCGCGCGCGCCACAAGCAGACAGGCGTTCACGAGCTGGGCCCGAGAAAACACCATGGGTAGTGGCGATGATGACATCCTGCGCGCCAGCCTCACGAAGAACCTGGACTGCACCGGCGATAGTTCCACCAGTGTCGATCATGTCGTCGATAAGCAGGCAGGTCTTGCCGGAAACGTCGCCAACAACGCGGTTAGCAACAATCTCGTTTGCAACATCGACCGAACGAGTCTTGTGAATGAACGCCATTGGGACATCGCCCAGGGTGTTCGCCCACTTCTCGGAAGCCTTCACACGACCAGCATCAGGGGAGACCACAACCAGGTTTTCCAGGGTGTAGTTCGTCTTGATGTGATCAGCGAGGATTGGCATCGCATGCATGTGATCGACCGGACCGTCGAAGAAGCCCTGAATCTGATCGGTGTGCAGGTCGACCGAAACGATGCGGTCTGCGCCTGCTGCCTTCAGCAAATCTGCAACCAGGCGAGCGGAGATAGGCTCGCGGCCACGGTGCTTCTTGTCCTGACGTGCATAAGGGAAGAACGGCAGAATCGCGGTAATGCGCTTTGCCGAACCACGCTTCAGCGCGTCAATCATGATGAGCTGTTCCATCAGCCACTTGTTCAGTGGCGCTGGGTGAGCCTGCAGCACGAAAGCATCGGAACCACGTACGGACTCCTCGAAGCGAACGAAAATCTCACCGTTCGCGAAGTCGCGGGCGGTCATTGGGGTCAGTTCGACACCCAGCTCCTTGGCGACTGCCTCGCCCAACTCCGGGTGCGCGCGCCCGGAGAAAAGCATTAGGTTCTTCTGACTATCGATCCATTGGCCGGTCATAAGCTGCTCTAGCCTTCCTGGTCATTCTTCTCTTGTGCTGCTTTGGCGGCATTGGCAGCCGGGGTGCCCGGGCGCTTCTGCTCAACCCATCCCTCAATGTTGCGCTGACGGCCACCACTGACTGCAAGCGCTCCCGGAGGAACATTGTCTTTAATTACAGTACCCGCTCCCGAGTACGCTCCATCGCCAACCTCTACTGGTGCGATGAACATCGTGTCCGAACCGGTACGAACATGATTACCGATCTTGGTGCGGTGCTTGTTCACACCGTCGTAATTGACGAAGACACTCGACGCGCCAATATTGGACTGTTCGCCAATTTCGGCATCGCCAACGTAGGTGAGATGTGGCACCTTGGAACCGCGTCCGATCTGCGCATTCTTGGTTTCCACAAAGCCACCCAGCTTGCCATCCTCGCCGAGCTTCGTGTTCGGGCGGATGTACGTGAACGGTCCTACATTCGCATTAGCGCCGATCTCCGAATCAGAACCGTGCGCGCGAACGACAGTTGCACCTTCACCGATAACCATGTTGGTCAGCGTCGTATCCGGGCCAACCTCGGCGCCTTCCTTGACGACGGTCTTTCCATACAGCTGTGTTCCCGGGTAGATGGTGACATCGCGTTCGATAGCAACGTCAACATCGATCCACGTGGAAGCAGGGTCGATGATGGAAGCGCCATTGCGCATGTGCTTTTCGCAGATGCGGCGGTTCAGTTCCTTGCCGAGAGCTGCCAGCTGGACACGGTCATTGGCACCAGCGACAACCATTGGGTCCGAAAGGCGGTGGCCGCGGACGGAACGGTTCGCCTCACGCGCGATGCCAATGACATCGGTCAAGTACAGCTCGCCCTGAGCGTTGTCAGTGTTGAGCTTTGTCAGTGCGTCGCGAAGTGTTGCTGCATCAAAGGCATAGACACCGGAGTTGACTTCGGTGACCTGACGTTCGTCGTCGTTAGCATCTTTTTCTTCCACGATGCGCAGAACTTCGCCGTCAGAGTTGCGAATGATGCGACCGTAGCCAGTTGGGTTGTCCGCGGTGGAGGTGAGGACGGTGACAGCAGCGCGTGGCTTGCGGTTGTGCTCGGTAAGGAGCGCCTGAAGAGTTTCGGCGTCGAGGAGCGGGACATCCGAAGTGGTCACCAAAATGGTGCCTTCGAACTCTGCCAGGTCAGCATTGGTGAATGCGCACTGTACCGCGTGGCCGGTGCCGTTCTGCTCGTCTTGGTGGGCGATGCCGACGCCTTCGGTGCGACCGGACTTTTCCACCCACTCGCCGATGGCGGTGATGACCTTTTCGCGCTGATGGCCAACGACCACAGCAATCTGTTCTGGATTGAGTCCGTGAGCAGCGTAGAGAGCATGCTCCAACATGGTGCGACCGCCGATGCCGTGCAGCATCTTTGGTGTAGCGGACTTCATACGGGTGCCTTGGCCTGCTGCCAAGATGACTACTGCGGTGGCTGAACCGTCAGTCATACGTTGCTACTCCTAGATCGGGTGCATCTCTTGCAACTGTGGTGCAACACAGACTCCGCGGGCCAAAAGCGCTAACCCTTCGGAAGCTCCCCCACCAGGACTCGAACCTAGAATGCTGGTACCAAAAACCAGAGTGTTGCCATTACACCATGGGGGACTGGCCTTCAGAAGGCCACTGGAACACGATACCAAGACTAACCGCTAGGCTCACAAATATGGGTAGTAACACCACTCGGCGTCGGATGACTCGGCTTCAGCGTCGCGCACAGCTGATAACTATCGGCCGTGCCGTTTTTGCAGCCAGGGGCATGGAATCGGCGGCGATGGAAGAAATAGCGGCGGCTGCAGGTGTGTCGAAGCCTGTTGTGTACGAACACTTCGGCAGTAAAGAAAATCTGTACAAGGCAGTCGTTGAAGAAGAAAAGGCTGCCCTGGAAGATGCCATCACCAGCGCCATTTCTTTGGGGCGATCGCGAGTTCGCATCGAGCAGGCTGTGCTGGCAATTCTGACTTACGTTGAAGAAAACCCAGAGGGTTTCACCATTCTCGCCCGCGACCCGGGCGCGAGCGGTGGCTATGCCACGTTGCTTGGCAATGCGACAGAATCGGTCAGCCCCATTCTTGGTGCAGCGTTTGAACGCGCTGGCTTCGACCGTCGTTTCGCAGTGCTCTACGCAAACTCACTTGTCGGCATGGTGTCGCAGACTGCGCAGTGGTGGATGGAGAGAAGGGATCAATTAGCTGAGCTGGACAAGGAAACAGTCGCTGCTCATATCGTGAACCTCTGTTGGAATGGCCTGGCTGGCATGGAGTCAGACCCAAAGCTGCTGGATGAAGTTGACGGCCTAATTGCAGCGCAGGGTGCGCGTTTGGGTGCTGGCGAAGAGGCAGATCCAGCGCATGGAGTGCGGTAGTTCTCACGGCTAGCCACGCAACTCACTGATGCTCAAAGCGCACTCTGATCACACGCGTTAAGCTTTAGCCCATGTCTTCTTCCGCTCCAGGATCCACCACACAACCTGTGGCACCGTTGTCTGGTCTTGCACATCTCGTACGCACTGATCCTCAGCTGTCGGGAGTGCTCACTCGAATCGGGCAGGATGACCTGGCGCTTTCCGGCCTTGACCGCGTCCGTCCGCATCTCGTTGCTGCGATGGCAGCTAAGGCTCCGGTACTCGCGGTAACCGCGACTGGTCGCGAAGCAGAAGACCTCGCTGCTGAACTTCGTTCCATGTTGGGACACAAGGCCGCATACTTTCCTTCGTGGGAAACGCTTCCACATGAGCGGTTGTCGCCAGCGGTGGACACAGTAGCGCGACGTCGTGAAGTCTTGCACCATGTCCGCTCGGGTCAGGTTCGTGTTGTGGTCGCTGCGGTGCGATCCCTGGTGCAGCCGATTCTTGACGACACCCATGATCCCAACGCCGCCCCCATTCTGATCAAGGTCGATACTGACTGCGAGAATCTGCCAGAACGGCTGGTCGCACATGGCTATTCGCACGTCGATATGGTGGGTCGCCGTGGTCAGTTCGCCGTCCGTGGCGGCATCGTCGACGTGTTCCCTGCGACAGTTGAACTACCTATTCGCGTCGAGTTCTGGGGCGATGAAGTCACCGACATTCGCGCCTTCTCCGTCGGCGATCAACGCACGATCGCCGAAGTCGACATCGCTGAAGTAGAGGTCTTTGCGTGTAGGGCACTGCTTCTCGACGATGACGTCGTCACGCAAGCACAGAAACTTGCAGCACAGCGCTCCGGTGGAGTGCAAGAAATGCTGACGCGCATTGGAGAAGGGCAGTGGGTCGATGGCATGGAAGCTCTCATTCCGCTGCTGACGAAGCGCCCAATGCGCCCACTGCCCGAACTCATGCCCGATGGAACGCACACCGTGTTGTGTGGGCCCGAGCGTATTCGTTCGCGTGCTGCCGATCTAATCACTACTGGCGAAGAATTCATGGCCGCTGCGTGGGAAACCGCAGCGATGGGTGGCTCTGCGCCTATTCCAACCGACGGGTTGGAAGCGACGGCATACCGGAGTCTCGACAGCGTGCGGATGGAACCGTGCTGGACGTTCTCGCCTCCAGGCATGTTGGAGGCCGGAGTCAGCGAAGACGACGTGTTGCCACTGACCTACGAGCCAGGTCCGGAACCACGCGGTGATCTCAAAGAAATCGGCGCCATGATGGCAAGAATCCGAGCAGCAACTGTGGCGGGCGAACGCGTCGCATATGTGGCGGCGACGCCGGCGGGGGTTCGTCGTCAAGCAGAGAAGTTCCGGGAAGCTGGAATTGCGTGTCGAGTTGCCACCGGCCCGGAGGAGCCAGAACCAGCGCGCGTAACCGTCTATCAGGGTGTACTGCACGGTGGTCTGGAATTCCCGCGTATGAAGGGCGGGGCGCTGACTCTGATTACAGAGTCGGACTTGACAGGTAACCGCGTCGCCGATATCGGTGCGGGACGACGCAAGCCAGCCAAGCGACGCAACCGAGTAGATCCGTTGGCTCTGCAGGCAGGCGACTATGTGGTGCACGATACGCATGGCATTGGTCGATTTGTGAAGTTGACCGAACGCACCATCGGTACCGGCGATGACCAGGCGCGACGGGAATATGTAGTGCTTGAATACGCGCCAAGCAAGCGTGGCGGTCCGGCCGATCAGCTGTATGTGCCGATGGAAAGCCTCGATCTGCTGTCGCGATATGTCGGTGGCGAGAAGCCGAGCCTATCCAAGATGGGCGGCTCTGATTGGAAGTCCACCAAGCGCAAGGCGAGAGGTGCTGTTCGCGAAATCGCTGAAGAGCTAGTGAAGCTATATGCAGAACGGCAGGCCGCGCCGGGCCACGCCTTCGCGCCGGACTCTCCATGGCAGCACGAGATGGAAGACAACTTCCCATTCACGGAGACAGAAGACCAGCTCACTGCCATCGACGAGATCAAATCGGACATGGAAAAGCCCGTGCCGATGGACCGGGTGCTCATCGGTGACGTAGGCTACGGCAAGACCGAAGTAGCTGTCCGAGCTGCGTTCAAGGCAGTGCAAGACGGCCGTCAGGTTGCAGTACTCGTGCCGACAACTTTGCTCGCCCAGCAGCACATTGCGACGTTCACGGAACGTATGGAGGGTTTCCCAGTCACGATTAAGGCGTTGTCGCGCTTCACCACGCCAAAGGAATCGAAGCAGGTTCTGGAAGGCCTGAAGGACGGCACAGTCGATATCGTGATCGGCACGCACCGTTTGCTGCAAACCGGTGTTTCCTGGAAGAACCTGGGTCTAGTCATCGTGGACGAGGAGCAGCGCTTTGGTGTGGAACACAAGGAGCACATCAAGGCGCTTCGTCACCACGTCGACGTCTTGACCATGTCTGCAACCCCAATTCCGCGAACCCTGGAAATGTCGATCGCAGGTATTCGCGAAATGAGTCAGATTCTCACGCCTCCAGAAGACCGGCACCCAGTATTGACCTACGTTGGTGCCCAGTCCGACAAGCAGATTGCGGCGGCGATTCGCCGAGAGTTGCTCCGCGATGGCCAGGTCTTCTACCTCCACAACAAAGTCAGCACCATCGACAAAGCTGCCCAGAACATTCGAAACTTGGTGCCAGAGGCGCGTGTCGTCGTTGCGCATGGGCAGATGGGCGAAGAGCAGTTGGAGCGCACCGTCAATGGTTTCTGGAACCGAGAATTCGATGTGCTCGTCTGTACGACGATCGTGGAAACTGGCCTCGACATCGCAAATGCGAACACCCTGATTGTTGAAAATGCCCACCATATGGGGCTCAGTCAGCTCCACCAGCTCCGTGGTCGCGTTGGTCGTTCACGCGAGCGCGCGTACGCATACTTCCTGTATCCGGCGGATCACACGCTCACCGAGACTTCCTACGATCGCTTAGCGACGATCGCGCAAAACAACGACCTCGGCGCGGGCATGGCCGTCGCAATGAAGGACCTGGAAATGCGTGGAGCCGGAAATGTGTTGGGCGCCGAGCAGTCTGGCCATATCGCCGGCGTTGGTTTCGACATGTATGTCCGCCTGGTTGGTGAAGCCGTACAAGCGCTCAAAGCGGTAGCAGATGGCACCACTGTCGATGCATCTGACCAGGAACCAAAAGAGGTTCGAATTGATCTTCCTGTCGATGCGAATATTCCAGCGGAATACGTTTCCGCCGAACGATTGCGGCTTGAGGCCTATCGCAAATTCGCGTCGGCACAGCAATTCGAAGACATTGACGTTGTCCTTGAAGAACTCGTCGATCGTTATGGCCAACCTCCAATAGAGGTGCAAAGGCTGGCAGTTATTTCACGATTGCGAATTATTTGTCGTGAATTCGGCGTGCATGAAGTTCAAGCGATGGGTCAACACATTAAGATTGGGCCTATGGAACTCGCTGATTCTAAGCAAGTTCGCCTAAAGCGTTTGCATCCGCAGTCAACATACCGAGCCGCAACACGCACTGTCTCAGTGGCGGTGCCGAAGGAAGGCCGGGGATTGCGGGCAAAACCTGTGCGCGATATTGCCCTGGTTCAGTGGGTTGCGGATTTCCTCACCGGAATGGCAGGAATACCCGTGATGGATATCTCGGGTGGCATAAAGCAGTCCGGCTAAACCGGCGTTGAATTAGGAAAGGGATTTACATGGCTGTCATCGAGCTCGACCCGCGGTTTCCAACGATTATTCCGCTGGACGCGGCGAGCCTGTTAACTGGCGACGTGAGCTACACCGAAGAAGTTCCCATTCGGGTTCGGTGGGCAATCGCCGACGGTGGCGGCCGTTCTGTCCCCGACGCCGACGTATTGGTAACAACTAACCCCAACAACGAGGAAGTCCTGGCACGCCTTGAATCCGGCGACCGCCATATTCGAGTTGGCCTTGATGAAGCCCCAGATCCGCTTCCGGCAGCGGCTATCGAGAACGAGGCCGCTGCGCGTGCCTTCGTATCCGATGGGCCAATGCCTCCACTGTCAGGCCAGCCGGCAGCTGGTGCGGTAGGCGCCGCGGAGGACACAGAGGACAACGAACTCGAAGGCGCAGGTCTGCCTGGTGGCATGTTTGCAGCTGCAGGATCGGGCAATACTGGCCAGGGAGGTCAAAGCGCCCAGCTAGCTGAGCCATCCCCAGCAACCGCGACCGAGGGAGCCGGAACTGCCAACACTGAAGTCGTGTATGCAGATTCGAAGCTGCCACGGGTCGAAGAAGCAGTTGACGTCATGGCTGCTGCCCGCGCGACCGGAGAATGGGAAGCCAGCCAAACCCACGCTAGCCTGCTGCCGTATCTCATTGAAGAAGCCTACGAATTCGTCGATGCTGTCAACGAAGGTGGTGACATTCGTGGTGAATTGTCAGATCTTCTGCTGCAGGTTCTGTTCCATGCAGAAATCGCTGAAGACTTTGATTTGAATGATGTAGCAGACGCTTTCGTGGAGAAGATGCGCACGCGTCAGCCTTATCTCTTTGACGGTTCTGTTCGAGACGGCGAGATGGTTCCCGTCGCAAAGCAGGAAGAGTCGTGGGCGACTGGTCGTGGCACCGCGAAGTCGGATCCGGCGGAGCAGTTGCCAGCACTCGCGTTGGCCGAGGAGACGATCCGCCGGGCACGTGGTTTGGGGATTCCAGATTCGGAAATTCCAGTCGAGCTCATGTGCCCAACGCCTGGTCTGGAATTGGAGTCCGGAGCGGAGGCACGTACACGCTACGTGGCACGCACGTTCTTGGCGGAGCTGCGGGCGCGGGAAACCGGACCGGAGTTTGGTACGGACTCTGGCGATGCGGAGTTGTGGGGCACCGTTAACTAATTCTGAGGTGCTTGGGTGTTGGCAGGTCAAGGCACCGGCGGCACCGTTACTAGCCCCACTTCTTCATCAAGTTTTTAGGAAAGCGGTCCTTTAAGGGCCGCTTTCGTAGTTCGCGCTGAGAATTACTTGTGAGTCCACAGTTATGCTCCCAGCGCTTTCCCCTTTTCGCCTCCATATCCGTAGGATGGTCAATCGTGTTCCCAGAGCCTCACGATGCCACCTACGGCTACCAGCAACCCCGACGCGACGCGCGCGCCCAGCGCTCATCGCGCGGTTGCGGCTGCCTTGGCTTTACGACGCTCGCAGTCTTGCTGGTGATCGGTCTCGTTGGCGCGGCGAGCATGTTTGTGGGGCCCGTCAATGTTCCCTTTACGCGGCAGCCAATTCCAGATGATGTACCGCCAGCAGTCGCTGAGAAGCCGTTGCAGATTGACGTGCATGCTCCGGGACGAACTGCTGAACAGCTAACACAGTGGGCGCAGCCAATCAGTGAAAGTACTCGTATTCCGTTGGTCGCCCTGCGTGCGTATGCCAATGCAGAGTTGATTGCCACCGATTCGTATCCTCAGTGCAACCTGTCGTGGGGCACTCTGGCTGGTTTAGGACAGGTGGAAACTCGTCACGGTACTTACACCGGCGATTGGCTCAATCCAGCGCGTATCGACGCGGACGGTGTCGCCCGGCCAAGCATCGTTGGGCCACCTCTCGATGGCGAGGGAGGTTTCGCGAAGGTCGTCGATACGGATGGTGGCGTGCTCGATGGAGATACGGAATTCGACAGGGCAGTAGGCCCTTTGCAGTTCATTCCAGAGACCTGGCATCGTTATGGCGTTGACGCGTCCGGGGACGGGGTCCTTGACCCGCACAACATCGAAGATGCTGCCGCGACGTCAGCCAAGCTGCTGTGCGCTAATGACCGGGATCTGTCTACCCCTGAAGGTTGGACGGAGGCGATCCGCGCCTACAACCAGTCCGAGAAGTATGTACGCGATGTTCGCGATGCTGCAGCTAACTACGCCTTGAAGCAGCCTGCGTAGAGGAGCGAAGCACACGTAGGTAGGTTTGCTGAAACAAGTTGGGGTTATTGCCCACAGCGCGTCAGTCGAAAACGTGTCACAATTGTTTTATGTGCCGGAACCGTTCCGGCGGAAAGGTGACCTATGGCTGCAATCATCGAGTTGAACGCACGTGAAATCCTGGACTCCCGAGGTAACCCAACCGTAGAGGTTGAGGTCCTTCTTGAAGACGGCTCTATGGGCCGTGCTGCTGTCCCATCCGGCGCATCGACGGGTGTCCACGAGGCACACGAGCTTCGCGATGGTGGAGAGCGTTACTTGGGTAAGGGCGTCGAGAAGGCTGTTGCTGCAGTACTCGAGGAAATCGAAGATGCCATCCTGGGCATGGAAGCAGACGACCAGCGCCTGATTGACCAGACCATGATTGAGCTGGACGGCACTGAGAACAAGTCTCGCCTGGGTGCAAACGCACTGCTGGGTGTTTCCATGGCTGTCGCTCACGCAGCTGCAGAGTCCGCTGGTCTGCCACTGTTCCGCTACGTTGGTGGCCCGAACGCACACGTTCTGCCAGTACCAATGATGAACATCCTCAATGGTGGCGCACACGCTGACTCCGGCGTGGACGTACAGGAGTTCATGATCGCTCCAGTTGGTGCAGAAACTTTCCGCGAGGCACTTCGTATTGGTGCTGAGGTTTACCACGCACTGAAGAAGGTCATTAAGGACAAGGGCCTGTCCACCGGCCTGGGCGACGAGGGTGGTTTCGCACCTTCTGTTGAATCCACCAAGGCTGCTCTTGACCTGATCGTCGAGGCAATCGAGGCTGCTGGCTACAAGCTGGGCGAGGAAGTTGCTCTGGCACTGGACGTTGCTTCGTCCGAGTTCTTCAAGGATGGCAAGTACCACTTCGAGGGTGGCGAGCACACCGCTGAGGAAATGGCTGCTGTCTACGCTGACCTGGTCGATGCGTACAACATCGTTTCCATCGAGGATCCACTGCAGGAAGACGACTGGGATGGCTACGTCGAGCTGACCAAGCAGATCGGTGACAAGACTCAGATCGTGGGCGACGACTTCTTCGTTACCAACCCAGCTCGTCTGGCTGAGGGCATCGAGAAGAAGGCTGCTAACGCACTGCTGGTTAAGGTCAACCAGATCGGTACTCTGTCCGAGACCTTCGAGGCTGTAGCAATGGCACACAACGCCAACTACAAGACCATGATGTCGCACCGCTCCGGTGAGACCGAGGATGTCACCATCGCTGACCTGGCTGTTGGCCTGAACTGTGGTCAGATCAAGACTGGTGCACCTGCTCGTTCCGAGCGCGTGGCTAAGTACAACCAGCTGCTGCGTATCGAGGAGCTCCTTGGCTCCGCGGCTGTCTACGCTGGTCGTTCCGCGTTCCCACGTATGAAGTAACTCGAAAAGAAAACTCCAGCTGCGCCATGACAGTGAACGTGGCTGTGTAAAGAAGGCCGGTTTCCCTTAACAGGAGGCCGGTCTTTTTCATGTAATTCTTGGGGTTGGTGGGCCCTGTGTGACATCGGGGTGGCCTGCTCCTGCGGTATGGTTGCCTCTATGGGAAATACAGCACGGCGAGGCGCTCGATCGCGCCGGAACGGAACCGCAGGCAGTGATGCTGGTGCGGTGTCGTCGTCACGCGGTGCAGCGCGGTTGGCGCAAGGAATGGGGTCGCTGACCACTGGACAGACTCTCACCATGGGCCTTTTGTTGGTGTTTTTGGTGTTGACGCTGGCCATGCCGTTGCGAACCTATGCGCAACAACGCGCTGATCTGGCGGAAACTCGCGAGAATATCGCGCGTATGGAAGCCCGAGTCGCTGAGCTGGAAGCGGATAAAGAAAAGTACTCGGACCCGGCGTATATCAAGGAGCAGGCGCGTATTCGCCTTGGCTTGGTAGAAGAGGGCGAAACTCCATTCCGGTTGATTGATCCGCAGATCGGCGAAACCACGATCGATACGGTTCAGCCAGATGTCGAGGTCCCGAATGGTGAATGGTACGAATTGCTGTGGAAGTCGATTTCCGTAATGCCGGAAATGCCCGAGCCTGTTAATCCGGGTAGGGAAGAAGCCACCAAACCAGATCGCTTGCCGACAGTCCCAGAGGAAACCGCCATCCCCGAAGGCGCAGCTAACGGCGCCGGAGATACCGAAGGCGATGCGGGCGCAGAGGGTAACGAAGTTCCTGCTGCGCAGTAGCACGAGGATGTCTGGGTGCGGGCTATAGCGCGCAGCCTCCAGGTTATTAAGTAAGATTTCGCCTGTGTTCCGGTATGGCCGGGGGAAGTTACCCCAGTAAACGCCGGTGTGAAGAAAGGAATCGACATGACCGTTGACGCTGCAGATATCGAGGCAGTAGCTAGGCAGCTTAAGCGCACTCCTCGTGGCGTGATGGAGATTTCTTACCGCTGCCCAGATGGATTGCCGGGTGTTGTAAAGACTCGTCCACGACTGGACGATGGCACGCCGTTTCCAACGTTGTACTACTTGACGGATCCTCGTCTGACAGCTGAAGCTTCACGTCTCGAGGTCGAAGGTGTCATGAAGACGATGTCGGCGCGACTGAAAGAAGATGCCGCGCTGGCTGCGGACTACCAGGCTGCTCACGACCATTACCTGGCGGAGCGCAATGCTATCGAAGACTTGGGAACTGATTTCTCAGGTGGCGGCATGCCGGATCGCGTGAAGTGCTTGCATGTACTCATCGCGTATGCATTGGCTGAGGGGCCAGAACGGTTCCGACTAGGCACGGAGGCCGTGGCACTGGCTACGGACGGTACCGATCTACGTGGCACGGCAATCCCACAGGATTGGCCAACATGCGAGGAACTTGGCATTAACCGACTCGACGCTGCCTTCTATCCCGAGAAGGTCACTGACCGCGCCTCTGACGAAGAAGCAAATGCTGCTGCTGATGCTGCTGACCAGGCTGATACTGCAGCTGGCCAGGCCGAGGCAGGTGCGAATGACTAGGTTCGCGGCTGTCGATTGTGGCACTAACTCAATTCGGTTGCTCATCAGCGATATCCAGGATGCCGATGGCTTCTTGGAGATCACCGAGCTACACCGCGTCATGGAGATCGTCCGCCTCGGCGAAGGCGTCGACGCAACTGGCCGACTTAGTGACGCTGCTCTTGAGCGCGTTGAGGCTGCGCTGACTCGGTACGCCGAACTCATGGAGCGCGAAAAAGTCGAAGCGGTTCGTATGGTTGCAACCTCTGCTACCCGCGATGCGTCTAATCGCGAAGCGTTCTTCAGCATGACCCGGCGGGTGCTGCAGCAGTGGAACGTCGAAACCGAGGTTATCTCGGGTGCGGAGGAGGCTGCACTTAGCTTCCGTGGAGCAGTCGATGATCTAGACCCGGAACTCGAACCGTACTGTGTGATTGACGTCGGAGGTGGATCCACCGAGGTCATTATCGGAAACCACGATGGCGAAGTTGCCGGCGCTGCGTCGGTACCGATGGGCAGCGTACGCCTGACCGAACGTTTCTTGCACGACTCACCTCCTACGGAGGAGCAGGTGTCGGCTGCACGGGAGTACGTCGCAAAGCAGCTGCGTGAGGTGTCGGAACACGTGCCAGTGGCAGCTGCACGCACCATTGTTGGTTGTGCGGGGACCTTTACGACGTTGTCAGCATTGGCACAGGGTCTGGAAACGTACGATCCGACGGCAATCCACTTGTCGACCTTGCATTTCGCCGCGCTGCGGGCGTTGAACTCGTCGGTGTTGCAGACGGATGCGCAGTCGTTGGCATCGAATCCAGTGATGCATCCTGGGCGTGCGGATGTTTTTGCTGGTGGCGTTACCATCGTCGATGGGTTGATTGACATGTTCACGGAGAGCGCAAAGGCGAACGGTCGGGCAGATGATTCAACAGCGTTGACGTTCCATATCAGCGAAAAGGATATCTTGGACGGCATTGTTGCTGGTCTGGTTGACAAGCACATGCCTCACTAGGCAGCGAGGTTCATCGCGCGCATGGTTGCTTTACCGTGACCATGCCCCGGTTTCTTCGGAGCCAGGGGAATAGGTTAAGTTTAGAAAAGCTGTAGTGCGAATCGCTTCAGCAGAAGCCCCTATAGCCCAATCGGCAGAGGCAGTGGACTTAAAATCCATCAAGTGTCGGTTCGAGTCCGACTGGGGGCACAAAAGACCAGGTCAGAGCAGATGAGCTCCGGCCTGGTCTTACGTTTTCTGGTCAAAGCGTCCGAAAAGTGTCCACAAAGTGTCCAGGAGAGCGGTCACGAAAACGACCTAATAGTGCCGTCTGGCGCATCAAATCGGCTCGGTAGCTCCTGTGCAGCCCGTCCAAAAATGTGCCGACCTGGGCTTTTGTACAAATGGTCAGGGATGCACAGGAGCTACCGAGCCGGTTGGAAATTTCAGGCGCACAATGGTGGCCGTGGGCGGTTATAGGCGGTCGCGACTGAGCAGCGTTACGGCTGACCAGCGTTACGCCTAACCACCGCCAAGCTCAACCGCTAGCCTGACCCACGCACCGCGCCCAAGCACTACGGCAACACGTTGAACTTCTTGCCCAACTGCAACGCAGTGTTAAACACCTTTGAGTAGGTTTCGCGCGACATGCTCGGCATCGCAATCGGCGTCACCCGCTGCACGGTCACCGTTTGTGGGTTCGTGTACTTCAACAAACCGCCTTCAGCTTGACGACGGCCCACTCCCGAATCCTTAAACCCACCCATTGGAGCATCGACGGAGGCGAAGCTGGCAGCAAAACCATCGTTCACGTTGACTGAACCAGCTTCGATGAGCGGAGCCAGGTCGCGGGCCCGTGAAGGTGACGTCCACAGTGAAGCGTTCAAGCCGTAGCGCGAATCGTTAGCTGCAGAGATGCCTTCCTCGGCATTTTGAACCCTATGAAGGACCACTACCGGGCCGAAGACCTCTTCGTTGAGGAGAGGTGTTCCCTCGGGGACGTCGCAAAGCACGGTTGGTTCGTAGAAGAGAGGTCCAAGATCCGGGCGTGCGCGACCGCCCGCGAGGACGGTGGCACCGGCGGAAACCGCTTCGTCTACCATTTTCGCGACGATGTCGAACTGCCCCTGGGACTGCAGACAACCCATTTCGACTTCCCAGTCGTTGCCAGGGCCGAGACTCATGGCCTTGACGCGGTCTGCAAAAGCTGGAACGAATTCGTCCCAGACACTGTCGGCGACGTAGATGCGCTCGATGGACACGCACAGGTGGCCAGAGTTGGTAAAGCATGCAATGCGCGCGCCCTCGACAGCCTTGTCGATGTTCGCGTCTTCTGCCACGATCAGCGGGTTCTTGCCACCGAGTTCCGCAGAAAAGTCGATCAAACGCTCGCCACACTGAGCAGCCAACGAGCGGCCAGTCTCGGAGGAGCCGGTGAACATCACGTAGTCAGCCTTAGCGACGATGCCCTGACCAACCACGGAGCCAGGGCCGGGGATGACCTGGAAAAGGTCGTCGGGAAGACCAGCGCGGTACAGCAGATCGACAGCAAACAGCGCGGTGAACGGGGTGGTCGAGTCGGGCTTCAACACGACTGCGTTGCCTGCCATCAGCGCTGCGAGAGCATCCGAAACAGCCAAAGTCAGCGGGTAATTCCACGGTGCAATGACACCAACAACGCCCTTGGGGTGGTGGTACACCGTGGTCTGGCTCAGTACCGGAAGTGCGCCGTGAGCCTTCCGAGGCCGGAGTGCCTTCTCCGCGGTATTGCCGTAGTAGCGGGCGGTAATCGCGGTGTGAATCAGCTCTTCATGAGCACTAGCGCGGTTCTTTCCCGTCTCGGCCTGCAGCAGATCCAGCATCTGCTTTTCATGGGTGAACAGGAGGTCGTGGAAGCGGTGCAACACTTCACGACGTTCCCGCGCCGACATGTTCAGCCAAACCTGCTGTGCTGCGCGTGCCTTCTCAAAAGCCACGTCAACATCAGCGTCGGTGCCAACCGGAATCTCAGCGAGGAGATCGCCGGTAAAGGGTGCGCGAATTTCCCGAGTAGTGGACTTGTCTGCGACAGTTGCCCGGGCAAGCAGACGCTCGACAACGTCCGGAGTCAGAGGATTGCGAAACACGGTCTCCGGGATGCCCGTGGTTGCGTCAGCTTCAACTTTTGTATGGACATCGGTAGTTGCGTTCATGGCGGTGATGATACGCAACCACGCCGGCTTTCGTGGCAAAACATATATATTTAGCCGGCGAATTTTGTGTAGCTAGTTCGCCGACCAACCCAAACGACGGTTGTAGTCCGGATCCAGTGGATCACGTTCGAATTCGAAAGGCTCGTGTCCATCGACATCGCCGTAACGACCTTCTGGGTCATAATCCGGATCATCGTCCGGATTCGTGTCCGGCTTTTCCTCCGCCAAGCGCTTATCCAGCGAATCGTGCGGATCAGCACCTCGCCACTCATCCGGCGGATCCATCACGTAGTTTTCGCCATCTGAGGAAATGACATCGCCATCCAGGCCCTCTGCGCCATCAAGCGTGGTTTCGTCGAAATCGCCAGTGGTGTCAGCATCGTAGTCGTCAGCCATGACCATCAGTCCTTCATCTATCTCGCGCCATACTTCGGCACGTCTCATTGTGCTTTACGACGACTCGTCGTAAAGCGAATTCTGCAAAACACTATCTACTTCGAAATAAGTACAAGTAGTTGCGGGAAATTCAGAGAAATAAAGATGAGAAATGGGTTGTGGCGGAAATTCCGCTGTGTATTCATCGTATCGCCAAATAGCAGTGGGGAACAAGGCTTGTGATGTGGCGTGTCCAGTTGCGTGAACTACGGTTTTAAGAAGAATTTAAGTTCTGGGAACAATCGGGGCAGCTCGCCCGTTGAACCCCGTGAAAGCCAAAACAAAAGTGGTCGCTGTTAGCAGTGGCCGAAAGGAAGGACAACGTGCGACAGAGTAGCAATCCCGCATTCAGTTCGTTGACGAAGACCGTTGCGCGCGGCCAGGCCGGGATGCACCAGTACGGTCAGAACCAGTACTCCCAGCAGGGTTACGGTGTTGATCCATATGCCGCACAGCAGCAGAACTACCGTCCGATGACGGTGGATGATGTTGTGTCGAAGACCGGAATCACGCTCGGCGTTATCGTGGCGTTCGCGGTTGTGAACTTTGGTATTGCTGCGTTTGTCAGCACCCAGATGTCTATGCTGCTGGCCATTGTCGGCGCTATCGGTGGTCTGGTTACCGTTTTGATCTCGACCTTCGGTAAGAAGTACGGATCGCCAGTTATTACGTTGCTGTACGCAGCGTTCGAAGGCCTGTTTGTCGGTGGCATTAGCTTCATGTTTGCCGGCTTCGAGGTAGCTGGTGCCAATGGTGTTGGCTTGATTATGCAGGCGGTTATCGCCACTATCGGTGTGTTTATCGGCATGCTGTGGGTGTACAAGTCTGGTGCGGTCAAGGTCACGCCGAAGTTCCAGCGATTCATGACTGCAGCGTTGGTCGGCGTGCTGGTACTTGCCCTGGGCAACTTGCTTCTGTCTGTCTTCGGCATTGGTTCGCCACTGCGTGACGGCGGCATGATTTCCATTATCTTCTCCCTGGTCTGCATTGGTCTGGCTGCGTTTAGCTTCTTGCTTGACTTTGATCAGGCTGACAAGCTGGTTCGCGCTGGCGCTCCTGCAAACTATGCATGGGGCGTAGCGCTGGGTCTCGCCGTTACGTTGGTCTGGCTGTACATCGAAATCCTGCGCCTGCTGTCCTACTTCAGGGACTAGTTGGAGTGTGTGCACTCGAGGCGATGCTGTGCTGAGCTGATACGTCGGTATTGGCGACGGCTCGAGCGCAGGAGCAGATCTAAACCCGGAGGGCTTACGCCTTCCGGGTTTTTTCATGTCTATCAGTACTTATGGCCAGTAGTTCACCACCCTGAAAGGGTGTATGGGTAACAGTGTTTGCCCAGGCGATTGGCTGAAAGTGTGTCAATTGTTAATTCACATTGAAGATGTGGAGTTAGGGGCTTACGCTGGATTATGTGCGTATGCCCCGGAGGGTATGAGCCGGGGTTTGAGAAAGGAGCCACACATGGCTGCGCTAGATGCAAAGAGAGTTGTCATTCTTGGAGCGGGCGTGAGCGGCCATACAGCCGCCCAGTATCTCACCCGTGAGTTCAAGGGTTCCCCCGTTGAAGTTGTTGTCATTTCGCCCAATAAGCAGTGGAATTGGATTCCATCGAATATTTGGGTCGGCACCGGGGCTATGCCAGGTAAGAAGGTTGTCTTCGATCTTCCGCCTGTGTATCGGAAGATGGGTGCAGTATTCCATCAGGCAAAGGCAACCGAAATCCACCCTGAAGGTGATGGCGAGGGTACGAAGCCGTACGTCGTATTCGAGCGCACTGAGAAGGGCAAGGAAGGTCAGGTTGACCAGATTGACTATGACTACCTCATCAATGCCACTGGTCCGCAGTTGAATTTCGAAAAGACCCCTGGTCTTGGGCCGGACGGTTACTCTCTGTCTGTCTGTACCAAGGACCATGCGGTCGAAGCTGCTGAAGAACTGCAGAAGATCATTCGCGAGCTGAAGGCGACGGGGGAGAAGAAGACTCTCGTCGTCGGTATGGGTCACGGCACGTGCACCTGTGAAGGTGCAGCCTTTGAGTACGCGTTCAATGTCGATGACATGCTGCGTAAGAACGGTGTACGCGACAAGGCTGAATTGATCTACTTCACTAATGAGGTGACGTTGGGCGACTTCGGCGTCGGTGGGATGCAGTTCAAGGACAATGGTTACCTCACCGATTCTCGCCTGTGGACTGAATCCATCTTCCGTGAACGAGGAGTTCATGCGGTTGTTGGTGCCTGTGCCACCAAGATCGAAGAAGGCAAAATTTATTACGAGACTCTTGACGGCTCCGGCCACGAGTTGGACTTTGACTTCGCCATGCTGTTGCCTCCATTTTCCGGTGTGCCACTGAAGGGTGTTGGCCCGAAGGGCGAAGACATCGGAGAGAAGCTGTTTGCGCCGAACGGCATGATGAAGGTTGATGCCACCTATGGCAAGACCAATCCAGACGATTGGGTCGCTGCCGACTGGCCAGAGACTTACCAGAATCCGGTATACGACAACATTTGGGCAGTAGGTATCGCATTCGCACCACCACACCCAATTTCCATCCCGAATGCGTCGCCTAATGGTGTGCCTATTGCGCCAGCTCCACCACGCACCGGCATGCCATCAGGCACCATGGGCCGAATTGTTGCAGAGACGATTATCGATCGCATCAAGAATCCGGAGACAGCAGAACCACACCGTGCTTCGCTGACTCGCATGGGTGCAGCATGTGTGGCTTCGACCGGTGTTGGTTTGAAGGCTGGTTCCGCAGCATCGATGTTGATGCACCCAGTGGTGCCAAACTACGAGCTGTACCCAGAAACTGGTCGATCCAAGTTCACCACTGGTGACGTTGGTCTGTCCGGTCACTGGATCAAGCTGATGCTGCACTTCATGTTCATTTGGAAGGCACGCAGCCGCCCATTCTGGTTCCTGATCCCTGAGTAAACCGCACCATCCGATAAAGAGAGGAGTTCATCTCATGTCGAACGCATTCCAACCTACTGATGCACCTTCAATCGAGGTGCGGGACCGTATTTCTCGCGCGCCACTGCCAACTCAAGGTACTTTGCGACGTCGTCAGTCGATCCCAAATCAGATCTTCAAGGCTGCGAAGTTTAGTTATGGCATCATCCGGGTGTTGGCATCCGGACACTAGTCCAGCGTGAGCCGGGCACTAGCCCGGCCACCTAGCCTGCCTACCAAGCGTGGCAACTTGGTTCGCTGATGCGTGCCTACTGTTAGACCTCCAGAAATACAAAAGCACCCACCAATTCCCTAGGGGAAGCGGTGGGTGCTTTTGTGCTGAAGCTTGCGGACTAGTCGTCCATAGCTGGGTTGTAAGGCTCAGCCTTAATCAGGGTGACGGAAACCTCGTCTCCCGATGGGGAAACGTACGAACGCGTTTCGCCTTCCTTAGCGCCGATGATGGCCTTACCCAATGGGGAATCCGTGGAGTAGGTTTCCAAGTTTGGATTCGAGTTGTCTGCACCACGGGTACCGATGAGGAAGGTTTCCTTATCGTCCTCGTCGCCGTCGTAGTAAACGTGGACAACGGTGCCGACCAACGCGATGCCAGATTCCTGTGGGGTCTCACCAACGGTTGCACGCTGCAAGAGATCCTCGAGGTAGCGAATACGAGCTTCTTCCTGGCCCTGCTGCTCACGAGCGGCGTCGTAGCCTGCGTTCTCCTTGAGGTCTCCCTCTTCGCGACGCTCATTGATCTCAGCCGCGATGATTGGGCGGTTCTCGTAGAGAGCGTCCAGCTCAGCCTTCAACTTGCTGTACGACTCTTCGGTGAGCCACGGGTTGGTGGACTCCGTCATTGTGCCTCCTAGGGGAACTGTCATGCAGGGCCAACTCACGGTCGGACTAGTGCACTGCACAGTATTTACGAAAAATCGGCCCCAGTGGAGCCGTTAACGCAGACAGGATAGCACCGTGATGTTGGAAACAGTTAACCGCCCCGGCATAGGGCGTTTTATTTCGTGTCAGTATCCAAGAACTCTGGGAAATTAGTCGAGCAGCCGTACACATTTCCGGCGACTGCCTTCGCACGCGTTTCGATAGGTACGTCCATCCGAACAGTTTTTTCCTTGCTGCCAGGAACAACTACGTTACGACGGCCAACCTCAGCATGGTTGTAGTCGAGTGCATAAATAATGCAGTAGGAATCCTTCGCCGGATCTTCACGAGTGACATCGAGGGTAAAGATGAACACGTCATCCTCTCGGCCCTCTTCGCGAGCCCAACCAGCGGCCGATGCTGTGACCTCCGACGAGGTGCTGACTCGGTTCATCTGAACGAAGATGTATGCGCCACTGATCAGCAGCAAGCCAATGATGCCAATAACGATAAGCTTCCCTGAGGGAGTACGGGACTTGGCTGCATAACGAGACTGCGGGCGAGCGGATACCTCTGACATGTCACCCAGCCTATCTGAACGCGTCGGGAAGCAGGAAAGTGCCAACAGGTGAACAGACGTGGCGTTTTGGGTGGCCTGGGGCGAATGGGGTGTGAAGTCGTAAGATGTGTACGGATCAACAGTAATAGTGGCAGTTTCGACAGGAGGCGTCATGGCATTTCGACTCATGGCAGTACACGCGCACCCGGACGATGAGTCCAGCAAGGGAGCTGCGACGATGGCTCGGTATGCGTCGGAGGGTCATGATGTCATGGTTGTGACGTGTACCGGTGGTGAAGCCGGGAGCATTCTGAACCCGGCCATGGATCGCCCAGAGGTAGTGAACAACCTCTCGGAAGTGCGGGTCGCAGAAATGGCTGAAGCAGCACGCATTTTGGGGGTACGGCATCAGTGGTTGGGTTTTGTCGACTCGGGTCTTCCCGAAGGTTCACCGAAGCCGGTACTCCCGGATGGGTGCTTCGCTCGTGAGAATGTCGAAGTTGCGACCAAGCCACTGATCAAGGCGATTCGCGAATTCCGGCCACACGTGCTCATTACGTATGACGAGAATGGTGGCTATCCGCACCCGGATCACATCATGACGCACATCATTTCGCTGCGCTCCTGGACCGATGCTGCATCTGATAAATACCCGGAGCTTGGTGAGCCGTGGGAAATTCAGAAGATGTACTACACCCACGGTTTTGTTCGTCGCCGGTTGCTGATGATGAATGACTACTACCTCAGCCGAGGCCTGTCATCGCCACTGGAAGAAGCGCTGAAGCGATGGGTTCGCGAAAAGGGCGACATTATGGAACGTGTCACCACGCAGGTGCCATGCGCAGACTTCTTCGACGCACGTGACGACGCACTGCGGGCGCACGCAACCCAGATCGATCCCAATGGGCCGTTCTTCGCGGTCCCTACCGATATTCAGCGTCAGATTTGGCCAACCGAAGAGTTTGAGCTTGCTCGAACCCGCGTGCAGGTTGAGCTTCCTGAGGACGATTTGTTTGCTGGCTGCGTCGAAAAGTAGACAGCGACCGACGGTTGCAGCGAGGCCGGACTGATGATGGTTCGATTCGGCAAACAGGCTAAGCTTGCAATGTAGTTAGTCATTGAGATGGAAGGCAACAAACATGCTGGCAGGGAATTTGCCCCTGAATGTTGATGTCGTCGGCTTCCTGGCACAGAATCCTGTTGGGCCGAGGGGTGCGGACTTTGGTAAGGCATCACCGATCGGCCTGCTCATTATTGTGTTGTTGCTGGTCATTATTCTGTTGATCGGCTGGGATCTCACGCGCCGATTGAAGCGCATGCGTGCTCGCCGTGCCTTTGCAGAAGAACACGGTATGGATCCGTTTGATGTCGCTGCGATCGACAAAGCCATGGCAGCCCATCCCGAATTGCGGGATCAGTAGCCCATAGTTTAGAATCGCGACCATGCGTAACTGGCGATTTTATTTTCACGGGGCTCCGGTAGTGACCTCGTGATGTAATCGACCCATTTCGCACACCGGAGCCAAGGCAGCAGCCCCCACCAGGGCAGCTGCCTTTTGTCGTATCCGGTGGCTTTGCCGGGGCGGCATCCAAGCTCAGGTGGAAGTCGGACACACAACCTGAATTGCACTTCACACACCAACTTTGAAAGAGGATCTCCATGACGCCCCCAACTTCCCTCGAAAGCCCAGCCTCGACATCAAATCGTCGGGTAGTTGCATTCCACGATCTGCCGTCGCCTCGCTCCCTGCTGAGCGACGTGCCAATGAATGATGAATTAGAAGCGATGGTCGAGGAGTCCCGTCGCAAGATCGCTGACGTAATTGCTCGGGAAGATGACCGCCTACTGGTCGTCGTGGGACCATGCTCTGTGCACGATCCAGAGGCTGCGCTGGACTACGCACGTCGACTGAAGAAGCTGTCCGACTCACTGTCGGATGACTTGCTGATTGTTATGCGCGTCTACTTTGAAAAGCCACGCACCACGGTCGGCTGGAAGGGTCTGATTAACGACCCTGATCTGGATAGCTCGTACCACATCACCAAGGGCTTGACGATGGCGCGGAAGCTGCTCATCGACATCCTCAATGTGGGATTGCCTGTTGGTGCAGAGTTCCTTGAACCAAACAGCCCGCAGTACATCGCAGATGCAGTGTCGTGGGGAGCGATTGGTGCTCGGACCACGGAATCACAGGTACACCGCCAGTTGGCATCGGGCATGTCCATGCCAATCGGCTTCAAGAACGGCACGGACGGCAATGTCCAGGTCGCAGTGGACTCTTTGGTGTCTGCAGCGAACCCGCACTTCTTCTTTGGCATGAATGACGACGGCGGTGCAGCTGTCGTAGAAACCGCTGGCAATCAGAATTGCCACATCATTCTGCGTGGTGGCACCAACGGCCCGAACTGGGATGCTGACTCAGTCGCGGATGCGCGCCAGCGTTTGGATAAGGCAGGACGTCCACACAGCATCATGGTCGATGCGTCGCACGCAAATTCCGGAAAGTCGGAGATCCGACAGGCAGAAGTTGTTAGCGAGTTGGCATCGATTATCGCGCGCGGTGACAAGTCCATCACCGGCTTGATGATGGAGTCCTTCTTGGTTGCGGGCGCTCAGAAAATTACCAACGGCCACGAAGGATTGATGTACGGTCAGTCCGTCACTGACGCCTGCATGGGCTGGGATGTTACTGAGAACCTGCTCCAGGAACTCGCTGAAGCGGTTCGTACCCGACGTGGGTAAGACGCTCCTGCGACGCGGATAAAGGCCCGTGGATCAACAGCCCTGATCGTCCAACAGCTAAAGTTGTTAGTGTGAAGCCCATTGAATTGTCACGACTCCGACGGCTCGCGTACCCGATTTATGAGCATCGGCTAGCTCGCGAGCTCGTCGGCAAGCCACGCCCTCAGCATGTTGCGGTCATGGCGGATGGCAATCGTCGATGGGCAAGGGAAGCGGGATTCACGGATGTCTCTCATGGGCATCGCGTGGGGGCGCGCAAGATCGCGGAGTTTGTGGGCTGGTGCGCGGAGCAAGACATTGACTTGGTCACCATTTACTTGTTGTCCACGGAGAATTTGAACCGTGAGCCAGACGAGCTGACGTTGCTCTTCGACATCATCGGAGATGTTGTGGATGAGCTCGCCGAATCCACCAAGAATGTTCGGCTGCGCATGGTGGGGCACTTGGAGTTGCTTCCAGAGGAGATGGCGCAGCGCTTGCGTCACGACGAAGAATTGACGAAAAGCAACACCGGCGTCATGGTCAATATTGCGGTGGGCTACGGCGGACGTCAGGAAATTATCGATGCGGTGCGGACGATTGTCAGCAACGGCGTCGACGAGGGCATTCCGGCAGAAAAACTGGCGGAGCTGGTGACGATGGACTCCGTCGAAAAGCATTTGTACACCTCTGGCCAGCCGGATCCGGATTTGGTGATCCGAACGTCAGGCGAGCAGCGGCTCAGTGGGTTCTTGCTGTGGCAGTCGGCGTATTCGGAGATCTGGTTCACTGATACCTACTGGCCAGAATTCCGGCGTATTGACTTCATGCGTGCGTTGCGTGATTTTTCTCAACGTAACAGGCGATTTGGCAAGTAAGCAGGCACAATAGTGGTAGCGCTAGCCAGCAACCTAGGACGCGCTCGAAACTACTGCGCGAAGATCCTGGGGTGAGCAAGAAGAGGTATCGACGTGGCAACGGCAACCCCCATCATCGCTTTCGAATCAAAGTACGGCACTACCCGTCGCTACGCAGAAGCCCTTGCGGCTCGAGTTGGTGGCACGGCGGAGGAGTGCAAGAGTATTGACGATTCCGCATTTGCCGATCCCGCTAGGCCACTGATTGTTTTGTCGCCCTGCTACGCCAGTAAGTATGCGGGTGTGAAGTTCATCAAGGACCGCGCAAAGAAGTCACTTCTCGACGGCCGCCGGGTAGCAGCAGTTTCCGTGGGTATGACTTTGGTGGAAGAAGCTCGTGAACAGGATATTTTGAGCGAGCAGTTGGAGGATATCCCAGCGGAGATCACTACGTTCTATGTGCCAGGTAGGTTGAACTACTCGGAGTTGTCGTTCATCGACCGGAATGTCATGAAGATGATGATCTCGATGTTGAAAAAGAAGGCAGAGCCGTCGCTAAACGAGCAGGCAATGATCGAGTCGTACGGTTCAGATAACAACCTGTATAACGAGGCCGAGTTGGATGCCATCGTTGAATGGTTGAGCACAAACCAGTAATCCTCAGTTGATGCGCTACAGCTTGCGCATTCGAACCTTGCTGACGGTGTGGTCCGCAGACTTCGTCATTACCAGCGATGCACGAACGCGAGTCGGCAGAATATTCTCCATGAGGTTTGGCAAGTTGACTTGCTGCCAGATGCGACGTGCTTCCTTGGCAGCGGAGTCGTCGTCAAGTCCTGCGTAGTTGGAGAAGTGCGCACCCGGAGCACGGAACGCGGTGTGGCGCAGGCGCAGGAAGCGTTCGATGTACCAGCGCTCAATGTCAGCACGGCTGGCATCGACGTAGACGGAGAAGTCGAAGAGATCGGAAATCATCAGCATCGGGCCGGTCTGCAAAACATTCAGACCTTCGATAATGAGAATGTCTGGTTGGTCGACAATCTCGTACTGATCAGGCACCCGGTCATAGAGAGTGTGTGAATACACCGGCGCCTTCACATTGCGAGCCCCTGACTTTACCGACGCGACAAAACGCATCAGCGCACGCTGATCATAGGATTCGGGGAAACCCTTGCGGTGCATGATCCCGCGTCGATTGAGCTCCGCTGATGGATAAAGAAAGCCATCAGTAGTGACGAGGTCCACCCGTGGATTGGTATCCCACCGCTCGAGCAGTACTTGCAATAGACGCGCAGTGGTGGACTTGCCCACAGCCACCGAACCAGCGACACCAATGATGAACGGCACTCCCTGGTACTGCTCGCCCAAGAACGTTGACGTTGTCTTGTTTAACTCGCGATGAGCCTGAACCCGCAGGTGAATCAAACGGGACAACGGCAGGTAGACTTCGGCTACTTCATCAAGGTCGATGTTCTCGCCAATGCCGGACAGGCGCACGGCTTCATCAGCGGTCAACACCTGGGGCATGGATTGACGAAGCGTGCGCCATTGCTGCCTGTCGAATTCGATGTACGGGCTTGGAGCTTGGGCGCGCGTCATAACTCCATTGTGCCAATGTGACTTCCATCGCGTTCTCACGGGTCTGTTTTACAGGGCACATGCGGCTGCCACGGTTGCACAGCGAACTCGATAGATCGACCATAGGATCAGCAATCATGATCGAAGTGTTTAAGGCGTTTCTCATCCTCGGATTGACCTCTTTCGGCGGACCCGTCGCCCATTTGGGGTATTTCCGTGAAGAGTTCGTCGTCAAGCGCAAGTGGCTCACCGATGCGGAATACGCAGACACTGTTGCGCTCTGTCAGTTTTTGCCAGGCCCCGCATCGTCCCAGGTAGGCATGGCATTGGGGTGGCGTCGCGCCGGGCTGCCTGGCATGCTTGCTGCGTTCGTTGCGTTCACTGCGCCGTCGGCAATCGCCTTAGGAGTGGCTGCGTGGGCAATTGCGACCGCAGGTTCGAGCATTGACCTCACTGCTCCGATTGCTGGTCTCAAGGCTGCTGCCGTGGCAGTTGTCGCCATCGCCTTGTGGGGCATGGCGAAGAACTTGACGACGACGCGCGTCACCACCGCGATCGCACTTCTCGCGTTGGCCGTCGTCTTGCTTGCCCCAGCTGGAATGGGGGTGTGGGCACAGATTGCTGCAATCGTCGTAGGTGGCTTGGTTGGCTGGCTAACGATTCGCGGTGATCGTAGTGATCGTAGTGATCGTAGTGATGAGGGCAACGAGAAGGTCGTCGTAGACGAAAGCAGTGTCCGAACAATTCCGTACTCGTTGCCACGGTGGGCACAGGCGCTAGCAGCTACCGTCTTCGTCGTAGGTTTGTTGGGCGCCATGACCTGGTGGGCAGGGACATGGAACGGTATCGCAGCTGGTTGGGATACCTACTTCCGCGCCGGTGCGCTCGTCTTCGGCGGTGGCCATGTGGTATTGCCACTGCTCGAATCTGGTCTGGTGCCTGAACACCTCGACGCTGACCACTTCCTCGCAGGCTATGGCCTCGCTCAGGCAGTGCCGGGTCCGCTATTTACTTTCGCTTCATACCTAGGCGTGTCGACGAACGGAGCCCTCGGAAGTCTTATCGCCACCCTGGCCATCTTTCTTCCCTCGATGCTGTTATTGCTCGCAGTATTGCCGTTGTGGTCAAAGGTGGCAGCGTTGTCGTCCGCTCGTGGAATGGTAGCGGGAGCGAACGCAGCAGTAGTGGGAATCTTGGGAGCTGCGTTCTACGACCCAGTGTGGACTCACGGTGTGGTGAGCCCGGGGACGTTCGTCGTCACGTGTTTAGCACTTGTGGCGCTGACGAAATTCAAGGTGCCTGCGTGGGCAGTTGTGCTGGGTGCCGGTGCCCTTGGCCGGATCGTGTTTTAGCTCTGGCCGGGGCGGGAGGCTAGCATGGGGAGTGAAATCGACGCTTCTCTGAAAGGTTTATGGCCTACTCATGACCGGTACCCCAAATGAGGATGTCCGTTACCAGTCGCTATCCGAGCTGGACCCGGATGTCGCTACGGCAATGGCTGGAGAGCTGGCACGCCAGCGCGACACCCTCGAAATGATTGCTAGTGAGAACTTTGTGCCACGCGCTGTCCTGCAGGCACAGGGTTCTGTACTGACGAACAAGTACGCAGAAGGCTACCCAGGACGTCGTTACTACGGTGGCTGTGAAAACGTAGACGTTGTTGAAGACCTGGCACGTGACCGCGCTAAGGAACTGTTTGGCGCAGAGTTCGCAAACGTTCAGCCACACGCCGGTGCGCAGGCAAATGCTGCAGTTCTGCATGCACTGATCAACGCTGGTGACAAGATCATGGGCCTCGACTTGGCACATGGTGGTCACCTGACTCACGGCATGAAGCTAAATTTCTCTGGCAAGCTGTACCACGTTGCTGCATATGGTGTTGATCCAGAGACCATGCGCATCGACATGGACAAGGTTCGCGAGCAAGCTCTGGCAGAGAAGCCAGATGTCTTGATCGCTGGCTGGTCTGCATACCCTCGTCACCTCGACTTTGAAGCGTTCCGTTCTATTGCGGACGAGGTTGGCGCAAAGCTGTGGACTGACATGGCACACTTCGCTGGTCTGGTTGCCGCTGGTCTGCACCCAAGCCCAGTTCCTTACTCCGACGTTGTGTCCACCACCGTCCACAAGACTTTGGGTGGTCCACGTTCCGGCATGATCCTGTCTAAGCAGGACTACGCGAAGAAGCTGAACTCTGCTGTTTTCCCAGGACAGCAGGGTGGTCCGCTGATGCACGCAATTGCGGCGAAGGCTGTTGCTCTGAAGATCGCAGGAACCGAACAGTTCAAGGAGCGCCAGGAGCGCACTCTGACCGGCGCACGTCTGCTGGCCGAGCGTCTGACTGCACAGGATTGCAAGGATGCAGGCGTCGATGTCCTGACCGGTGGCACCGACGTGCACCTGGTTTTGGCTGACCTGCGCAACTCTGACATGAATGGTCAGGAAGCAGAGGACCTGCTGCACGAGGTCGGCATCACCGTTAACCGTAACGCTGTTCCATTCGACCCACGCCCACCAATGGTGACCTCCGGCCTGCGTATTGGTACGCCAGCGCTAGCTACCCGTGGTTTGGATGAGAAGGCATTCGAAGAGGTTGCCGACATCATCGGTACCGCTTTGGCTGCTGGTAAGAACGCTGATACCGAGGCGCTGCGTGCTCGCGTGGCTAAGATCGCAGCTGACTTCCCACTGTACGAAGGCCTTGAGGACTGGACGATTCTGTAAGCCATTTCTCTGGCTAGAGTAGCTAGTTTTCTCACCCGCTACGGTGCGCTTTGTGCGTGCTGTAGCGGGTTTTCGTATGTCTCAATGCTCGCTACTGTGTAGCCCCTTTAGAGGTAAGGATGAGTCCTTAGGTTCGCTGCAAAAGCGAACTAGCGATGGTCAATATGTAGTAGTCGCCGGCCAGATCGTGCGGACCATCCGAGCCTCTCGGCACTACATCTTGTGCTCAGCTTGTTTTCAGATTCCATAAGTTGTGTCTATGTCATCTACTGGTTGACTTACAAACTTGTCATTTCAGGGCTAGCGTCAGTCAATATGACGGGTTTTGTGGATTCCATCGGAAGCGTTGACGAGTATTTGCAGAAGAGCGATTGGCGCGTCAACGCAAACGCTAATCAAGACTTTTCCTACGGTGGCCTAGTGCTTAATGTTGCCGGAAAAGTCATTGCAAATTACTGGCTCGGAACAGTATTTTCCGACGCTGCCGCCCAAGCTCATCGCACCGGTGCCATTCATATTCATGACCTCGACGTACTCGGTGGCTACTGCGCTGGATGGTCGCTTCGGCAACTACTCGAGCAAGGCTTCGGCGACGTTCCCAACACTGTCAGCTCAGCACCTCCACGACATATGTCGTCGGCATGTGGGCAGATCGTAAACTTCCTGGGCACGCTCCAGAATGAATGGGCGGGAGCACAAGCGTTCAGCTCCTTCGACACGTACATGGCACCGTTCGTGCGACTCGATTCGATGACCTACGAGCAGGTGTATCAATGCCTGCAGGAAATGGTCTTCTCTTTGAATGCATCCAGCAGGTGGGGATCACAAACGCCGTTTACAAACCTCACCTTCGACATCACCTGCCCAGCTGACATTGCCAATGATGTGCCGTTCATCGGCGACGAAGTCTGCGACTTCACCTATGGCGAGCTCAGCGAAGAAATGGCACTTATCAACCGAGCTTTCGTAGCGGTCATGACTGCTGGTGACTTGGATGGGAGGGTTTTCACTTTCCCCATCCCGACCTACAACATCACCCATGACTTCGACTGGGACAGCGAATTGTCGGACGCGATTTTCGATATGACCGCCAAGTATGGCCTGCCGTACTTCCAGAATTTCTTGAACTCGGACCTCGAACCCGGCCAAATCCGCTCCATGTGCTGCCGCTTGCAACTGGACCTGCGCGAACTGGAGAAGCGGGGGAACGGCTTGTTCGGTTCAGCTGAGCAAACTGGCTCGATTGGTGTCGTTACCGTGAACCTCGCCCGACTTGGCTACCTCCATGCGGGCGACTGGGACGGACTCATTGCAGAACTGGATCATCTCGTGGACATTGGCGTTGACACTTTGGAACGACGTCGCAAAGCCGTCGCAAAGTTCATGGAGCTTGGCCTTTACCCGTACACCCAGCGGTGGTTGGAGACATTGGACAATCATTTCTCCACGATTGGTGTCAATGGTGGCAACGAAATGGTACGAAACTTTACGACGGACACCGCCGATCTAGCCACACCGCACGGGCACGATATGGCGGTCGCAGTGCTTGATCATGTGCGCGCGAAACTCGTAGAGGCTCAGGAAAAGACGGGACATCTATACAACCTAGAGGCGACCCCAGCGGAGGGAGCTACCTACCGATTCGCGAAGGAAGATCGGAAGCGGTATCCAGAGATTCTGCAGGCAGGAACGGTCGACAACCCGTATTACACTAACTCAACCCAGCTGCCAGTTGACATGACAGAGGATCCGTTCGAAGCGCTTGATGCTCAGGATGAACTGCAGACGAAATACACGGGCGGCACGGTCATGCACCTGTACATGGGATCAGCAGTCAGTGACGGGCAGGCGTGCAAGAAGCTGGTACGTCGCGCATTGGAGACTCATCGACTGCCGTATCTCACCGTCACGCCAACGTTTTCGATCTGCCCAGCACACGGCTATCTCTCCGGCGAACATTGGCAATGCCCGCACTGCGGGGAACGTGCTGAAGTCTGGACGCGCGTGATGGGATACTTCCGGCCAGTTTCCAGTTTCAATATCGGCAAAACTGGCGAGTACCACGAGCGCACACCTTTTACGGAGCGTGTGTCCACACATGCGCAAGCGTCTTAGTGCGTCGGACGGTGTCGAGTTGGCTCCAAACGTCACTTCGGCGAGACACGTTGTCCCATTGAGAAACGCTGATTCTATTCCCATCGCCGGGCTTGTTCACTTCTCGACGGCCGACTGGCCAGGCATGCTCGTCGCCACGGTGTTTACACAGGGGTGTTCATGGAGATGCCCGTATTGCCACAATCCACAATTGCAGGATGTGCGTCGGGGTGGCGCGATGGCGTGGAGTGATGTGATGGAGTTTCTGAAGTCTCGCGAGAGTTTGCTTGATGGCGTGGTGTTTTCTGGAGGAGAGCCGACTCGACATCGAGGTTTGGAGAGCGCCATGGCCGAAGTGAAGGAGTTCGGTTTTGCAGTCGGGCTGCATACGAATGGCATGTACCCAGGACGGCTGCGCTCTGTTGTGGGAGCGGGTGTCGTGGATTGGGTCGGTTTAGACATCAAGGCTGGCCGAGAGGCCTATGACGTTGCGATTGGTCGTCCCGAGTGCGATTCGAATGATTCTGCCGAGAATAACCCTGGTTCTGATCTGCATCGTCGCCGCAGTGCTGCCGATGTCGTGTGGCAGAGCGTAGATCTTGTGCAGGAATGGGTCACCAACGCGCCGGGCTGTGACTTTGAAGTACGTACCACGCTTTACGACGACTACCGCATCGGAGTATCGCTCCCATCCCTGGCGAAGGAACTAGCCGAGCGGGGAATCGGTGTCGTTGGTGGAGAAGGCGGAGCTGAAGGCGCTGGTAGCTGGGTGCTTCAGCGGGTGCGAGAGCAAGGCACGACAGCAGAGTTCCGTGATTTTACTTCGGTGGGGCCACACGTGAACTGGGACGACGTCATCGCCGAGGTACACCAGATCTGTCCTACAGTCACGGTTCGGTAGTGATGATTCGGTAGGAAAAGGTCGAGGATGAGCTCTAAACCCAGGCATTGATGCCAATCGACCCATTTTGGAAAAACGGCGTGCACACGTGAAAAACACTGGTTAAAGCATGTGCATAAGTGCGAACAGTGGGAGGAAAGTAGAGCTACACAGCGTGTTTTTCGGCCGAGGTCCTACCCACGAAGCCCCTGCTTGGCTAGCGCATCGCCCGTCAACCGGTAGGTATCCCACCCGGACATAGGGAAAGCTCCGAGAGAGTCATAGAAATCGATCGCAGGCTGGTTCCACTTCAATACGCACCATTCGACGCGGGAGTAACCACGATCGACGGCAGTCTTGGCGAGTTCCTGCAGAAGCGCCTTGCCCAACCCAGAACCGCGGCTCGACGGGCGGACGTACAAGTCTTCCAGGTAGATACCGTGGGTGCCTTCCCACGTGGAGTAGTTCAGGAACCACAATGCGAAACCATCGACGCGGTGGTCATCACTGCTGGAATCGGCTACGAAGGCGAAAATCGCAGGATTCTCGCCAAAGAGTTGCTCACGAAGACGCTCCGAGGTGAGTTTCACAGCGTCTGGTTCCTTTTCATACACCGCAAGCTCGGTGATCAGGTCGACGATCTCGGGAACGTCACCTTCGACAGCAGGACGGATTCGGCCAACAGGAGAGCCGTGAACAGGAGAGTCATGTGAGGAAGCTGAAGTCATAAGTCCTAGTCTTCGGAGTTAATTACTGATTTGCGGTGAAAGCACAACGATCAACAGCGTCGAATATTACTGTCATGAGCATGAACGCTGTGCTTACAGATTTTACTGATGGTCTCATGACCATTACCTTGAACCGCCCAGACGCTTTTAACTCTATTAATCAAGAGCTGCGAACCGAACTTCGCGACGCTTTTGTCCGTGCAACAGAACCGGATGTGCGAGCAGTTCTTCTGAAGGGCAGCGCGAAGGCTTTCTGCGCTGGTCAGGATTTGAAAGAACACATCACGGATATTCAGACCGGCAACGGCATGGACAAGGTTGTCACCGAGTACAACCCAATGGTGGATGCCCTGGTAGCCATCGATGCGCCAGTCGTGGCAGCGATCGAGGGGGCGACAGCGGGGGCCGGTTGGTCCCTCGCGCTGCATTGTGATTTCCGAATCGCCGGCCCGAAGGCATCATTCAAGGCAGCATTTCCATCCATTAGCTTGGCTCCGGATTGTGGCATGTCCGCGATTCTGGCTCGAATCGTGGGGGATGCGAAGGCTCGCGAAATCCTCATGCTTGATCCGAAGATCACTGCTGACGAGGCCAAGGAACTGGGTCTGGTTACCACCGTCGTCGACAACCCAGTGGAAGCAGCCGAGGACATGGCGCGAAAGCTCGCCTCCGGCCCGACGCTGGCCTACCGAGAGATCAAGGCTTTGCTGCGCCGCGAAATGGGCAAGCAAGTCTCCGATGCTGCAGAAGCAGAAGCAGGAGCGCAGGCCCGACTGGCTCAGTCCGCTGATCACCATGAGGCTGTATCGGCGTTCGTCGAAAAGCGAACACCTACGTTCCGCGGAAAGTAGCTGTATCAACTACCGCTCACGGCCAGGTATATCCTCTAGGGAGGAAAGGCGTGAGTGAGTGACGGTAAATAACTTCAAGAAGATGGTGTTTTCGGCCATTGGCCTGGTCTTTATGGCTCTCGGAATCACCACCGCAACAATGTCAGGGCTGGGGACCACGCCAATCTCAGCACCAGTGTGGGTAGCAACGCTCGCCGGTGGACTGAGTTTCGGTGGCTGGACTCTGGCCCTGAACGCACTGCTCTTTCTTCTGCAGCTCGTTCTTCTGCGTGGCAATTTCCCCGCATCAAGTTGGTGGCAGTTGCCAGCAATGCTTGTATTCAGTGCCGCCCTTGATATGTGGGTGTGGATTCTCGGCGAAATTCATTTCACCGAATACTGGCAGCAGTTTGTCCAGCTCATCCTCGGGCTTGTCATTCTTGGTATCGGCATTGCCATTGAAGTATCACCGAACTTCCTTTTTGTACCCGGCGAAGGGCTCGTTGCGACGATCGCCCTGCTACTAAAGAAGCCGTTTCATAAGGTCAAAATTGCCAATGACATCACGCTGGTGACCATCGCGCTCATCATGTCGTTTGTATTCTTCGGTGAAGTGCGGGGCTTGCGCGAGGGAACAGCAATCGCAGCGGTGTTGACCGGTGTTGTGGTTGGTGCGGTGGCACCAACCGTCGATAAGGCGTTGGGTAAATTGTTGGCTATTCGATCGTGACCAGCATGGCATCGCCAGAATGGGCAGTGTCGGCATAAAACTTTGCAAGCTGGGCAAAGCGGGTGCGAACAGTGTCGGCACTGTCTGAACCTGTCCCGTTCTCCTCAATGCGAGTGTCAATGTCGATCGTGGACAGTGTCTCCGCGATGACCTTCACTCGATCAGCATCAATGACTGACGACAGGGGATCACGGCACACACGATCCGCGCCCAAGATCGCTTCGCCCAAGGGATCGCCGAGTGCCTGACCGTCTAGCGGCTTGCCAGTCAGCGCCATGAGCAAGGATTCCCAATCAGTGTCAATATCGAGGGCATCGTCGTCGGCAATGTTTTCGAAATGGCGCAGAATGATCGACTTCGCTTCGGCACCGACAAGTCCGGCCGTGCCACCTTCACGTGTTGCAGCAGGGGCAGAAATATCCTGCAAGTGAGCGACGTCGCTTTCTGATAGTCGCAAATACTCTGCACACATTCCCATTGGCACGATAGTTCCCCTTCGTCGAGTGAGCTTTCACACCACTTTAGTGGTCAATCTTGGTTCGCGAATCGCTAATGTTCGAGGGCGCTTTTCATAAGCCTTCGTAGCCCTGGCGAGCTCATTCGCGTTTCACAATCACGAGCGCAGGATGCGTTCGAGCTTCTTGCCTTTGGCGAGTTCGTCGACAAGCTTGTCCATGTACCGAATATTCCGCATGACCGGATCCTCGACTTCCTGCACCTTCACACCACACACCGAGCCCGTAATCAGATCTGTGTTGGGGTTCATCTGCGGAGCCTGTGCGAAAAAATCCTCCAGCGTCCGCTTGTCGACGATCGCTTCTTGCAACCCAGTCTGGTCGTATCCGGTGAGCCAGGAAATGACGGTGTCGAGTTCTTCTTGAGTACGGTCTTTGCGCTCGATCTTGGCGAGATAGAGCGGGTAGATGTCCGCAAAGGGGACGCTGAAAATGCGATGGGGAGCCATGTCGTCGACAATACTTGCGTACTGTCGATGTCATGGCTCCCCACATGCCTGCAAACAAACAGTGTATAGCCGTAGTTCGCTGACCAGGCGAACTAACGTGAATCTGCGATGCTAGGAGGCATCACCTTTAGCGATACGACGCGAGATGATTTCCTTCATAATCTCGTTCGTACCGCCGTAGATCGTCTGCACCTTCGTGTCGAGGTAGTGCGTGGCGATTGGGTACTCCATCATGAAGCCGTAGCCACCGAACAGCTGAACACAGCGAGTAACGATGTCCTGCTGCTCCTCAGTGGTCCAGAACTTTGCCATCGATGCTGCGGTTTCGTCTAGCTTGCCCTCGTTGTGCTGCATGACGCACTGATCCACGAAAGCCTGCAGTGCAGTAATGCGAGTAGCAATGTCTGCGAGGTAGTGGCCGTGAACCTGATGATCGACGAGGCGACGTCCGAAGGTCTCGCGCTCCTTGGCGTAGTTGTAGGCCAGGGTCCACGCGCGTCGAGAAGTAGCAACCGAACCACAGGCAAGGGTGAGACGTTCGTGAGCGAGATTGGTGCGGAGGTAACCGAAAGCTGCGCCTTCTTCGCCGACGAGGTTCTCTGCTGGAACACGGACATTATCGAAGTTGAGCTCTGCAGTGTCCTGAGCCTTCAGGCCAACCTTCTTCAGAGGGCCGTTCTTGGTGTAGCCCTCAAGATCTGAATCAACCACGAACATGGAGACACCAGCGCGACCCTTGGATGGGTCGGTGACCGCTGCGACGAGTGCGAAGTCGGACAGCATGCCATTAGAAATGAAGGTCTTCGAACCGTTAAGAATGTAGTGGTCGCCGTCCTTCTTAGCGAAGGTGCGCATACCTGCGAGATCAGAACCCGCACCAGGTTCGGTCATAGCGAGGCAACCGATGAGATCACCGGCGTTCATGCCAGCGAGGTACTTCTGCTTGAGCTCCTCGGAGGCGAACTTGGCCAAGTACGGTGCACAGAGGTCGTTCAACGTGCCGAAAGAAACAACGATCGAACCAGAATCTGCCTGGGTCAGCTCCTCGTTGAGGATTTGGTTGTAACGGAAATCCATCGTTCCGCCGCCGCCATATTCCTCCGGCGTGGACATGCCAATCAGACCAAGTTCGCCAGCCTTCTTAAAGAGCTCGCGATCTGGCATGCCCTGATCGTGCCAACGCTCAACATTCGGTGCGATTTCCTTCTCGACGAAACCACGGACCATATCGCGGAACATGTCGTGTTCTTCTTCGAAGTGGGTGCGGGCGAGGAAGTCCTTCATCGCAATCTCCTTGGTATGTAATGCGGTTCAATGCCTTAACAGGTTTGTAGCGAAAAAATATCGCTAGAAATAGACATTGTGAGTATGTCCCCATTATGCCGATTAATGTGTCCGGCGCCACATTCTTGCGAATGTTACCCCCAAATTTGACAAACGTGAGACTCGCATCACGATTTTCGGCCTGGGTTAGCGTGCGCTACCCCCGATGGTGGAAGTTAGGTCTACCTAATAGATGCTCGAGTCGACCTGGGATTTTGTCGACATGGGGTTGCGTTCGGAAGGTGGTGAATGGGGGTGATTTACGAAAGGATTTCGTTTCGTTATTCACAACTGTCCTGGTCAATGGCTAATGTAAAAGGCAGTGGTTAGGCCATGCCAGTCACATAGCAACCTCCAATTGCACTCGAAACGCTAAAGGCGACACATCCCTTGGAACAGGATGTGTCGCCTTTAGTCTTTGAACTACTACTCGCCGCGGGAGCTAATGAATGTCCGGAGCATCGAATTGACGATATCCGGTTGTTCAACATTGACCAGGTGCTTTGCAGGTGAAATCGTCACCATCTGAGAACCGGAAATGCCGTGATGCAGCTCCTGTACCACGGACAATGCGGTCGATGTGTCCTGCTCGCCAGCCATGACAAGCGTTGGCAGTTCAATCTGTGCCAGCACCTTGCGCGAGTCGAACTCCGCCAAGGCGTGGCAACAGCCAACGTATCCAGTATCCTGTGTGTCGCAAATTCCCTGCGCATATGTATCGGGAACCTGAGGGGACGTACGGAAATAATCCTCCGTAAACCAGTTTTGCACCACAGTCTCTGCGAGAGCCTTCGTGCCGTGTTCCTTGACAAGCGCTGCCTTGTCCAGCCATGCCTGCTTGGTGCCGAACTTCGCAGCCGTCGACATCAACGTCAGCGACTCCAGGCGATCCGCATGCTTCAGCGCAAGCATCTGTGCGACCGCTCCGCCCAATGACAGGCCAACAACATGGGCTTTGTCGACCCGCACGGTATCGAGAAGCTTGACGACGTCATCGGCAAGCAGTTCCACCGAGTACTCACCTTCCGGAGCGGGGGATTCGCCATGTCCTCGCAGGTCGACAGCGATGACCGCGAAGTCATTGGCCAACGCATCGACCTGGGCTTGCCACATCTCGCGAGTCGCGCCGAGAGAACCAAGAAGCACGATGGTGTCAGCGTGAGGCGTGGAATTCAGGCTCAGCGCAGGGTCGACGTGGGTGGGGCCGGTGATGTCGTAGGCAAGATCAACAGTGGTGAGGTCGGACATGGGGGGACTCCTTCACTGAGTTTGTGATGTCGGTGAGAGCTACTCGGCTTCGGTAGCGTCCTCGCTCTTGTCAGCATTTTCTGCACGCTGCTTCGCCAAAGAGGTGCGCGCTGCACGCAACCAGTCTGGCTGGTCGGCGAGGAGTGCTTTGATGTCATCGGTGGTGAGAGGCTTATCCATCTCGTTCTTCTTGAGAGCGGTGATGGTGATGCCAAGACGGCGAGCCACTTCTGGACGCGGGTGCGGTCCATTGCGGCGCAGCTCCGCCAGCCACTCAGGTGGGTTGTTCTGCAATGCTACGAATTCATCGTGGGTCAGGGTTGAGTTCTGGAACTCGTCCGGCGTAGCAGGCAGGTAGATGCCCAGCTTCTTCGCTGCAGTCAGGGGTTTCATGGTCACTACGGTATCACCGGCAGCTAGTGTCTTGAGTATGTCGAGACCTGACTCCGCAAGCGCCGGATTGTCCATTGCATTCGTCACAGGAGCGAACCCGGAAAAGTGGTTCCGCCGTTTCCGGGAACGCAGTGGACTGTCTCTCCATGGTGTCGCTAGTGACGATCCAGGGAATTTGCTTCGCGACGACTCCGTCGACATGGCTCTCGTCCGCGACGACGGTGTTGTTGAGTTGTCAGAGGTGTTCGGAGACGACTTTCACAAGGTGCGTCTCTACGAAGAGGCGTGGGGAGTGGCCGTCGAGAAGGAACATGTCGTGTCTCTCCTTGATGAAGTTGCCGATGCGGAGCTTGCCGAAGAAACGTTGCTTTTGTCATCGACAGACGCGACGGCGCATCGAGAAATGATGCCTGTCGTTGCTACGGGGGCAGGTATCGCTACCGGACCGTTGCCATTGTTACGTGCGCTGGCAAAGAAAGCCATCGAAGTTCGGCCGGTCAGTGATGCGACGATGTCGACTCACATGTGGTTGGTCTGGCCAAAGGAATCAGACGATGACGTACGACAGGAATTCGTGGGCATCGTGCAGGGTCGTCGGGCAGGATCGACACGCAGCGAACAGGGCACCGAGGTGCCTACGAAGAAACTCTCCGCGAGAGAAAAGACGTTGGCGAAGCAGGCTCGTCGGGAAGCACAGAATAAGCAGACCGGCGGTGGGCGCTCTGGTGGAGGTCGTGCCGGCGGGCGCTCTGGTGGGAGAGATGTTGGGAAGAATCGGAATAGAAGTAACGGCGGGGGACGTTCGATGAGGGGGAAACGTCGTTAGGATGCGATGTTTCGAGAACAATTTCGGCAATTATTCGACCCACGAGAGTTTTTAGGGGACACTGGTTTTATGTCTGACACCAAGCGCCGCTTTTCCATCCGGCTGATGCGCGAGGATGACTATCCTCAGGTCCAAGAGATTTACGAAATCGGCTTGGATACCGGTCATGCGTCGTGGGAGCATTCGGCCCCGAATTGGGAAGATTTCAGTGCGCTGAAGCGCCTCGACCTTTGCTATGTCGCAGTGTCCGAGGACAACCCAGAGAAAGTCCTCGCGTGGGCATCGGCGTCGGCGGTGTCGAAGCGTGACATCTTCTCAGGTGTTATCGAAGACTCCATTTATGTTCATCCTGATGGGCAGGGCATGGGTATTGCTGGTGCCTTGCTGGGACGCCTCATGGATGACGCGATGGAGAAGGGCTGCTGGTCTATCCACTCGTGGGTATTCCCAGAAAACGTTGGTTCCCTGAACCTGCACCGGAAGCTCGGTTTCCGCGAAGTCGGTGTGTACCACCACATGGCGAAGATGACGTACGGCCCGATGGCCGGGCAGTGGCGCGACATCATCATTTTGGAAAAGCTCTTGGAGAAGCCCGAAGAGCGCGCTATTAAGCGTGCTTTGGAAGAAGCCGAGGCCGCAGGAGATCCGATTCGCCCAGTGCTTGAGAAGCTCGATTCTGCCGCTGATCAGGTTGGTGCCTAGCGTAAGCATTACTGGTTTAGAGCGTGACGACGATCGTCGTGATGTGAAAAAGACCGCCACGGTTGTGGCGGTCTTTTTAGTTTCTAGCGGGGATTACTCGATGGTTTCCTTCAATGCGTCTTCCTTAACGAAGAGCAGCAAAAGCACCGAGAAGGCCATCAGTGGCACCAGCATGAGGAAAACGGGCGCGAGGCCATCGTTGTAGCTGGTGACGAACACATCATGGATAGGTGCTGGCAACTTATCCAGAATTGCTGGGGTCATGCTGTGTAGAGCAGAAGGATCGACTGGCGTGGCATCAGCTGAGGGAGCGGATTGCTGCACTCGCGCCATTGCCTGTGGCAGGCGTTCCTGAACAAGGCTCTCCATGCGGTGAATGAAGATCGCGCCGACAACGGATGAACCAACAGCGCCACCGATCTGGCGGAAGAAGTTGTTCGCAGCCGTTGCAGTACCAACCATGGCGACTGGGAAGGAATTCTGCACAACTAGCACCAAGACCTGCATGCCAAGACCCAGGCCGAAGCCCATGATGAACAAGTAGATACCAACAGTGACCAGCGACGTGGATGCCTGCAAGGTGGACATGAGGTACAAGGCAATGCCCATAATTGTCATGCCAACTGGCGGGTACCAGCGGTACTTGCCGGTACGCGAAATAAGGTTGCCCACGCTGATCGAGGTCAGCAACATACCAACCATCATCGGAGTCATCATCAGGCCAGCGTTCGTTGGGGTCATGCCATGAACCATTTGCAGGTAAGTAGGCAAGTACGCCATCGTGCCGAACATAGCGATGCCGAGGGCCAGACCTGCGACCGTCGTCAAGCTGAAGTTACGGACGCGGAACAACTCAACTGGGATAAGTGGTGCAGACGCGCGGCGTTCGACAAAGTAGAGGGAAATCCACGCAACAATTGATACGGCAATGAGCGTCATGATGGTTGGTGACGTCCACTCGTACTGAGTGCCGCCCCACGTGGTGGTGAGAATCAGCGTTGATGCCGCAATGACCAGGAAGACTGTGCCGAGGACATCGTAACGAGCCTCCATACTGCGACGAGGCAAGCGCAGGTAGCGTGCGGACACGAACAGTGCGATCAAGCCGAGTGGAACGTTGATCCACATGCCCCAACGCCAGCCGGGTCCGTCGGTGAGCCAGCCACCAATGACTGGGCCGAGCACCGAGTTGAGGCCGAATACAGCACCCATGATGCCCATGTACTTACCGCGCTGACGTGCAGGAATAACCTCAGCGATAATTGCCTGAGACGACACCATCAAGGTGCCGGCGGCGAAGCCCTGCAGGGCACGGGCTGCGATGAGAAGCCCCATCGACTGCGTGATAGCACCAAGGATCGAGCCGACCATGAACGCTGCGATGCCTGCAAGGAAAATGTGCTTGCGGCCGATCATGTCGCCGAGCTTGCCGATAATCGGCATTGCACACGTCTGAGCCAACAGGAATGCAGAAATAACCCACGACATGTGGTTGACGCCGCCGAGTTCGCCAACGATGGTCGGCAAAGCGGTAGCGAAGATCATTTGGCCGAGCGAGCTCATCAGCATTGTGAGGATGAGCGCCACGAAAATGATGGTGATGTGGGACTTGTTCTTCTCGACGGTTGTCGTCGAGGTATCTTCCACGGTTGTGGTGGTGTCCTTTACCATGACATCCTCCTTGCGAAATTGTTGATGGCACCAGCTGCTGTTTGCAATGGGGTGCCATGAAATGGGTGTTCAATATGTGTTGCCGTGAACAAAATGCACTCTCTGAGGAAGCCAGCGCCTACGGACGCTTCTTCGCTCAACGTGAGTTCAGGGCACTGACGCGAGTCCGGGTATGCCTCAAAACTTGCGACGAGGCTCAGGTGGACTCGTCGCAAGACGGGGCCGAAAATGCTGAGCTTCTTCGTTACGAGGAATGGCTCGTTGTCCACAATGTCCCGACGAGTGCGACGAAGCTCTTCGAGCCGTGCAATTGGATCGGGCAGATCATCATCTCGGCGATGCGCATTGACCAGATTCTGTTCGATCACGAGCAGAAGGGCACGAAGCGGGTCGTCGTGGCGAACTGACTGGAACTCGCGCGCGTCATCGTCTGTGAAGATCAGCAGCCCGGGTCCAAAGACTGCGAGCTCTTTTGAATCGAAGTAATTAAAAAAGGTGCGGCGACTGATGCTGACGACGGCACAAATATCGTCAAGCGTGACATTGTCGTAGCCACGCTTCACGACGAGCTCCGTCGCAGCATCCTCAATTCCGCGGCGAGTGCGGCGACGCTTGAGTTCGCGAAGGCCACAATCGCAGGTGTGTTGTTTTTCCACCAGTGCAAAGTTACACCCAGTGCAACTATTTGGCAATAGGGCAGGTGGATGCTGTTTTTCACACTCTCAAAAGGAAAATATGGTGGCTCCCTTCCGGTAGCCACCACTGACATCACTAGTTCTTAGGAAGAGGTTTCCTGGCCTTCGATGGCCACCACATGCGGTCACCGAAAATGTCGAACAATGCCGGGACGACCAGCGTGCGGACGAGGAAAGTGTCGATCAGAATACCCAGACCAACGACAATGCCGACCTGACCAAGCGTGATCAGCGGAAGCACGCCCAGAACTGCGAAGACCGCTGCCAGGACAATGCCCGCTGACGTGATCACACCACCGGTGAGGCCAACCGCTCGGGTCATGCCGTCACGAGTGCCGTGGTTCTTCTTCTCTTCTTTTGCACGCAGCACGAGGAACACCGTGTAATCGATGCCGAGTGCTACGAGGAAGATCAGGGCATACAGTGGCACCGACACATCAAGCGCTGGGAAACCAAATACATGCTCTGACACCAACGCTCCTGCGCCGAGGGCAGCTGCTGCTGACAACGACGTCGCAAAGAGCAGCAAAATTGGTGCCACAATGCTGCGCAACACCACTACCAGCAGCACGAAGACGATGACGAGAATAATTGGCAGAACCACAATCGTGTCGCGCTTGGTTGCATCGCGAGTATCCATTGCCTCAGCACTTTGGCCGCCGACAAGGGCGTTCTGATCCACGTTCTCCACGGCGGTTCGAAGCTGACGAATCTGCTCGTACGATTCCGGAGTCGCCGAAGCGGCATCAGCAATCACGGTGAACTTCTGTAGGGATCCGTCTTTAGAAGCTGTTGGCGGGCCCTGCACCGAAACCCCTGGAACGCTTGCCACTGCTTCCGGAACGCGTGCCGACGACTCCGAGGAAGCAATCACAGTCAATGGTGCTGCAGCACCCGGGGAGGAGGCCTTCGCAATTGTCTCCAGACCGTCAACGGCTTCCGACTCTGTGCGGAACTGTTCCGTAGTAGACAATCCGACGTTAGCACCTGCGATGCCCGAAGCGAGGGCGAAGAGAACGACGAGCATGGCGGCCAAAATGCGGCGAGGTGCCTTCGAAACCAGGCCACCGATGCGGAACCAGATTGAAGAATTCTCGTGCTTTGTGTCGGAAGGATCGACCTTCGGAACCTTTGGCCAAAAGATGCCACGGCCGCACAGCGACAACGCTGCTGGCAATACAAAGAGAGAAAACGCAAGGGCGACAAGCAAACCCATGGATAGAGCAATGCCCAGCGATTTGTAGGCCGGAACCAAGGCGACGATGAGAGCCAACAGCGCCAACACAACTGTCAGGTTCGACGACACAATGGCTGGCACCGATGCACGGAGCGCGACGGAAAGCGCTTCACGGTGATCGTCGTGAGTGCGAAGTTCTTCCCGGTATCGACTGATCAGTAACAACGCATAGTTAGTGCCTGCACCGAACACGAGCACCGACATAATTCCCGATGTTGAGGCATCGAACGACAATGCAGTGTGGCCAGCGACGAACTCAACGAACATGGAGGCAACCCGGTCAGCAATGGCAACGACAAGCAGAGGCACAAGCCACAAGATCGGGGAGCGGTAGGTGAAAATCAGTAACACAGCGACGACTAACGCTGAAATGCCCAGCAGGGTGAAGTTTGCGCCTTCGAAAGCGGCAGCCGTATCGGCGGCGAAGCCGGCAGGGCCGGAGAGCTCTAGCGTGATGCCTTCTGGTAAAGAGTCCTTGCCAGATTCGCGCATTTCTTTGACGGTCTTGGACAGACCCGTGCCGTTGATGTCGCCCGGAAGTGCCAAAACAGACTGCGCAGCATTGTCAGACAGTGGAATGACGGGTGACACTGCCTTGATGCCACTGCCATCGACAGCTGTGTCGAGTTGTTCGCGAGCAGCTTCTGGGAGGGTTATTCCCGACATGGCGGCGACTGATTCGTTAATCGCGCCAAGATCCGCAGGTGTCAGTGGCGAATCATCATTCTTTGAAAACACCGCGATGGCAGGTGTTGCGTCTCCACCTTCAAACTGTGAAGTCAGTTCCTTGACCTGGTAGGAGTCAGAATCTGGCGGCAGCGTGGCTGGAGCCGAGTTTCCAGGCTCGAGGCTCGAGGTCAGCATTTGGAAAACGCCAACGGCGAGAATTCCGATAATCAGCGTTATCCAGGCAACGAATTTCTTTGCTACATGCTGCACCGGAAAGGCGTATGTTCTCATATCAACATTATCTCATTAGGAATGTGAATTGGGAAAAGTCACTTCACGAAGATCTTCGAAGAATTTTATGACTGGGAAGCGCAAAAAGGGGCTAGACCAGTCGTGGTCTAGCCCCTTTAACGTCACGCTAATGCGCATGTAGCAGGTATGCGATGTGCATTTACAACTAGTGCACAGACACCTGCGAATTAGTCACGGTCGGTGTTTGCCATAGCAAGAACGTCGAGGCGCTTGTCCAGCTCTTCCTCGGTCAGCTTCTCGCCGTCGACAAAGCCCATGTCGATGACGGTCTGGCGGATGGTCTTGCCTTCCTTCAGTGCGGTCTTAGCAACCTTTGCTGCGTTCTCGTAGCCGATTGCAGAGTTCAGCGGAGTAACGATGGATGGGGAGGACTCTGCCAGGGTGCGCATGCGCTCGACGTTTGGCTCGATGCCGTCGACGAGGCGGGTTGCGAACTGACGTGCGGTGTTAGCCAGCAGCTGGGAAGACTCGAGAACGTTGCGAGCCATCACGGGAATGAAAACGTTCAGCTCGAAGTGTCCGTTTGCACCAGCGAACGCCACAGCTGCGTCGTTACCGATGACCTGTGCGGAAACCTGGGTAGCGGTTTCACACAGAACTGGGTTGACCTTGCCTGGCATAATCGACGAACCTGGCTGCAGGTCTGGCAGGTGGATTTCGCCCAGACCGGTCAGTGGCCCGGAGCCCATCCAGCGGATGTCGTTAGCGATCTTGTTCAGGGACAGTGCAACGCCACGCATTGCAGCAGAGAACTCGACGAGGCCGTCGCGGTTAGCCTGTGCTTCGAAGTGATTGACGCACTCCTTCAGCTCAGAAACCTCAGTCAGCTTGACCAGCTCCGCGGTGACCTTTGCACCGAAGTCAGCTGGGGTGTTCAGGCCGGTGCCGACTGCGGTACCACCGATTGGCAGTTCGCCCAGGCGAGGCAAGGTTGCCTCGATGCGCTCGATACCAGCTTCGATCTGACGAGCGTAGCCACCGAACTCCTGGCCCAGGGTTACCGGAACAGCATCCATGAGGTGGGTGCGACCGGACTTAACAACGTCCTTCCACTCTTCTGCCTTCTTAGCGAGGGAAGCGTGCAGAACCTTCAGGCCTGGAATCAGATCCTTGATTGCAGCTTCGGTTGCAGCAACGTGAGTTGCAGTTGGGAAGGTGTCGTTGGAGGATTGGCCCATGTTGACGTGGTCATTTGGGTGAACCTCAACGCCGTTTGCCTTAGCAATCGAAGCAATAACTTCGTTGGTGTTCATGTTGGACGAGGTGCCCGAACCGGTCTGGAAAACGTCAATTGGGAACTCAGCGTCGTGCTTGCCCTCTGCAATTTCCTTCGCAGCTGCAACAATTGCGTCTGCCTGCTCAGCTGGGAGCAAGCCACGATCCTTGTTGACCTGTGCACATGCAGCCTTGAGCAGGCCCATTGCACGAATCTGTGCTGATTCGAGCGGACGACCGGAGATTGGGAAGTTCTCGACAGCACGCTGGGTCTGTGCACGCCACAGAGCGTTGACTGGAACCTTCACTTCACCCATGGTGTCGTGCTCAATGCGGAACTGCTGCTCGGTCATGCGAAATCCTCTTTCTTTGGGGAGTTTTCTACGAGAGATTTTGATCAAGTCCAGTATGTACGAGAAGAAGAATCAGGGTGTGCCATGGATTACCCCCGACCTTCAGGAAACTCCCCTGGGTTGTACAAAGTCCCAGGGGAGCATCGGTATTAAGGCTTACAGGTCCTCGTCTGCCATCTGGCCCTCGCCGTAGTCAATCGCGGCGTACTTACGTAGCTTGTCCAGCGAGTGGAAAGCCTCGATGTGGCGGACGGTGCCGGACTTGGAACGCATAACTAGCGAACGGGTCCAAGCGCCCTTGCCACGGTAAGCAACACCACGCAGCATGTCGCCGTTGGTGACGCCGGTTGCGACGAAGTAGCAGTTGTCGGATGCAACCAGGTCATCGGTGGTGAGGACGCGAGACAGGTCGTGGCCTGCGTCGAGTGCCTTCTTGATCTCAGCCTCGTCGCGTGGGTGCAGCTTGCCCTGGATCTCGCCACCCATGCACTTCATTGCGCATGCGGTGATAACGCCTTCTGGAGTGCCACCCACGCCCATCATGATGTCGACGGAGTTGGTGTCCTGTGCTGCAGCAACGGCACCTGCAACGTCGCCGTCACCGATCAGGCGGATCTTTGCGCCAGCAGCGCGGATGTCGCGGATCATGTCCTCGTGGCGAGGGCGGTCCAGAACAACAACGGTGACGTCTTCCTTGCGGATGCCCTTAGCCTTTGCCACAGCCTTGATGTTGTGTTCGACTGGAGCCTCAATATCGATGACACCCGCAGCCTCTGGACCAACCGCGAGCTTGTCCATGTAGAAAACTGCCGATGGGTCGTACATCGAGCCACGGTCCGCAGCCGCGAGAACAGCGATCGAGTTTGGGCGACCTTCAGCCATCAGGGTCGTGCCGTCAATTGGGTCAACTGCGATGTCAACTGCTGGGCCTTCGCCAGTGCCGACCTCTTCGCCGTTGAACAGCATCGGGGCTTCGTCCTTCTCGCCTTCACCGATAACGACGACACCGTTCATCTGGACAGTGTTGATGAGCTTACGCATTGCATCAACCGCCGCACCGTCGCCCTTTTCCTTCTGGCCACGTCCGACCCACTGGCCAGCTGCGAGTGCTGCGGACTCGGTCACACGGACCAGTTCCATGGCGAGGTTGCGATCTGGTGCCTCAGGATTAGCTGCGTTCATTGGTGGATGGCCTCCGTCATTTCTAATGATCTGGATTTCGTTCTGCTGCTCCGCGTGGCTTCAGACAGATTCCACGAGGAATACAACTTCTAGTGTTCCACTTTTTCAGTAATAGGGGGTGGCACAAGTCATTTGTGGGGGAATAAATACCAACAATTCGTCGCGGATTTCGCTTGCTTTACGACGTCGTCATGCAAGCGTTTTCACCCAGTTCAAGGGACGATGCGGGATTATCCACGGTTTTTGGCATACTAAGGCGCGTGAGTTCGGAGAAGCCAAAAATCCTGGAAGACAGTCGAGATATCACTTTCACATTGGTGGTGATGGCTGTCTTGATGGTCGTTACTGTCGGTTTTACGGGACTGTGTTCGTTTAATCCGGGGCGTCCGGAAAATGGCCCAGTTCGTCAGGTAGATACGCAATCGTTCCTCGATATGGAATCGCGACGGGTGCCGTTTAAGATTCGGGTGCCAGAGGTACCTCAGGGGTGGACAGCCAATTCGACGCGGGGCGGTATGGCCGGTGGGCATCAAGCAACCGTTCTTGGTTATGTCACGGCTAACCAGGATTTCATTCAGGTGACGCAGACGGATGCGCCACTGGATGCGCTACCAGGTGATGGAGTCGCTCGGATTGCTGAAGGCGAAGTCACTGTCGATGGTGTCACATGGACAAAGCATGAAGCTGTTGACAATAAAGAACGTACGGTCTGGGTGGGCGACCTCGGCGATGCTCGGGCAATGTTAGAAGGCTCGGCGAACGAAGACGAGCACACGGCATTGGCCAAGGCACTGCAGGCAGGGAAGAAGTTACCCGGCCTGGACGATGCTCCTGCGCAGCCAGGCCAGCCCGAGCAGCCGGGGGAACCAGCTCAGCCGGAAGCTCCAGCTACGAACTAACTTGGTTTCACGCACCCGCATTAATCGACGTCGCCGTTATCGGTGGCGTCGTTTTCGTCACGTTGAGCAAGACGCTGCTCAACCTTGGCGCGGGCACCTGCCAGGTGCTGCTCACAGCGGTGGGCGAGTGCCTCCCCACGTTCCCAAAGAGCTAGCGATTCGTCGAGCCCCATTTGGCCAAGTTCGAGTAGCTTGACGGTTTCGACGAGCTCGTCGCGAGCTTGCTCGTATCCCATCTGCTCTACAGGAATCTGGTCATCCTGAGTTGGGTCACCGGAACCGTACACGTTGGTAGTCATTGGCCTCTCTCAGTTCTTCGCTTGATCAATCTTTGCTGAATACTCGCCCTGTGGTTTTTGGTTGCTGTGGCTGCAGTCTAATCTGCTCGCCGGATTCCGAGGGCTGCTGCCGTAATCGAACCATCTCCAACTCGGATGCGTAGTTGCGAGCCGGGCTGGGTTTGGTCGATAGACATGACGACCTCGTCCGGCGAACCATCCCGCTGTTGCACCTGAACGATGGCGTAGCCACGAGCCAGCGTGGCAGCCGGGCCAAGTGCGGACACCTTGCCACGCAACGCGGACACCGTTGCGTCTTCACGATCTAATAGCCACGTAAACCGAGCGGCCAACCGCTCACGGTGACGCTCGATGTCGTCTTCATGAGCTCTGATAGCTGTCATCGGATCGGTCAAGACAGGACGAGACTTCAAATCTGCGAGGATGCGTGATTCGCGATCCACCCACCGTCGCAAAGCAGCGGCAGAACGACCACGCATTTCTGCTATCCGACGACGTTCCTCAGCGACATCAGGAACAGTTCGCTTTGCTGCGTCCGTCGGTGTTGCTGCGCGAACATCAGCGACATTATCGAGCAAAGGGTTGTCAGGCTCGTGGCCGATGGCTGACACGACGGGAGTCTTTGCGGCGCTGACCGCGCGCACCAAGGCCTCGTCCGAAAAAGGTAGAAGATCCTCGACCGAACCACCACCGCGCGCGATAATGATGACATCGACATCAGGGTTTGCATCGAGAGAAGCCAGTGCTTCCAAGATCTCGGGCACAGCCTTCGCGCCCTGGACGATGGTGTTGACAACTTCGAACTCGACCTCAGGCCACCGGCCCCGAGCCACCGCCAAAACATCACGCTCTGCGGCCGAACCACGACCGGTAATCAAACCAATACGTCGAGGGAGAAAGGGGAGCGGGCGCTTCAACCGAGGATCGAAAAGACCTTCTGCTCCCAGTGCTTGCCGCAAATGTTCGATGCGAGCGAGCAACACACCAATGCCGACCGGACGCCACTGCGTGGCCCACAAAGAAAACTGACCACGCGCCGCATAGAAGGCGGGCTTGCCGCAGACCACAACGCGATCGCCAGTCTGTAAAGGATTAGCCCGCAACGCCGACGTCGAGCACGTCACCGACACCGACGCTTCCGCCGACGTATCCCGCAACGTTAAGTACGACAACTTCCACGACGGCTTCGAACTGATCTGAGCGATCTCACCCTCGACCCAAATCTGGCCGAGGCGCTCAATCCAGTCCTTTACCGCACTATTGAGATTGCGTACCTGCACCGGAGATTCCGGTGACGAATCAAGCTTTGCCATGTGCCTACTTCTACCCGATACGGCGGATTAGCGATCGCGTCGACGCGGATCGCGATCACGCGAATGCCGCGCAGCGTGACGCGGACGCTCGTACCGTGGCGGCCATTCCTCCACCCGGCGTGGTTGAACAGGGCGAGGTGATGCTTCACGACGGTTCGTCGTTACGCCGTGCTCCCCATAAGCAGTGGACTGGCCGGACGGGCGTCGCTGCTGCGCGGTGCGACGCTGTGCTTCGCGACGCACCTGCTGCGCACCCTGACCCGCCGAGGAACGGCGACGAGCTGTGCCAGCGTATGGCGACGACTGCGCTGGACGTGTGCGAGGCGTCGATGAGTCGGTATCGGAACCCCACAGCCGTGGACCGTCAGCTGGACGTGCACTGGCGATAAGGCGATCGTCATTGCGTGGACGTTTAGCGGCCGGACGATCAGTGACGCGACGCTGTGGACGTCCTGTGGCTGCATGACGCGCAGCTGCTGCACCTGCACCAGTCGCAGCGGCTGCGGGCCCGACGCTGCCAACTGTGCCTACGCGACGAGGCTCCGTTGCACGGCGTGGTTCGCGACGTTCAGTCTCACGTCGACGCTCAGCAACACGGCGAGGTTCAGCCTCACGACGGCGATCTGCGCCACGTCGTGGCTCGGTCGAGCGCTTTGGCTGTGCAGCCCGGCGTCCGCCTGCCTTACGAGTTTCTTCAGCTTCCGCGGCCTTCGCCAACCGACGCTTTTCTGCAGCCTTGATCAAGTCGGCTGCAGACTGCTTCTTGACTGCTGACTCGTCGTCACGTTCCTTCGACGCAGCATGCGCTGGACGACGACGGCGTCGCTTATCCGACTCCGACAAACGGCGATGTGCCTCAGTAGCTGTGCGCGTAGTTTCGGCGTCGACCTCCGCACGACGACGAGATTCCTTGCGACGCAGACGATCAGTCTTGGCATTAACCCGAGTGAGGTCGAGATAGCGCCAAATAGCGATTGCAGTACAAATCAGCGGAATCATGATCATCCACGGGAAGTACTGAACCACTGGATACGCGGCAGTAATTAAACGCGTCGTACTTGGAGTAGTCGCGGTAGCGCCACCGACCGATTGGTGTGCGAACTCAGCTGTAAACCATGACACCAGAGGTGTGATGACTGTAAAAAGCACAGGCTGCTGCGCCACCGTAATAGTCAAGCCGCGAGGGACTACGAACATGGTGCCACCGATCGCAGCGATTGCGAATGCGATCAGGTAGGGAAGTCCAATGGATCCGGCGGGGATAGCGAACAGCAGGCCGACTATGCCACTGATGACAAGCAGCAGTGGCGGAACCCAGATAGGCAGCCGAAAAGATCGCGAACGACGGTTGGTGTTCGCGCGGGTTGAAGCTGATCTATCGGACACGTCTCCCGATGTTACCGTCTAAAACCATAAAAACCCGCATGGCCGACACGCGGAATTCGTGTCGTTGCGGGTATATGGAGTGTAGAAAGCGCTGGTCTGCGGTAGTGGCTTAACGACGGAACTTGTTAGTTACCGCATTGGTGAGGCGACCAAATGCGCCGGTAGCAGGCCCCTCGTTGTTGGTTCCGGCTGCAACAGCGTTGCCTGGATCGTCGAGTTCGTCGTCAGAGCTTTTCTCTCCGGAAGGATCGGTGGAAGAGTTTCCACCGAGTCGAAGCAGTGCAAGCTTGTCTCGCATGGCCCGACTTGCTTCCTCAATTCGGATACCCGAAATGGAGCCAGCTTCGGTAGCGAACTTAATGTCAGCTGCGGTCTTGTCGCCGGTGCGCAAGTCCGTGAGATCGCCCAAGTATCGGAGCCACACGGCGATGACCGCGGCGACAGGGACAGCGAGGAAAGCACCGATAATGCCGAAGAGTGTGCCACCAAGCGTGACCGACAGCAGCACGATTGCTGCGTGCAAGTTCATTGCGCGTGACTGCAGCATCGGGGACAAGATATTGCCCTCGATCTGCTGGACAGCGATAACCAGGACCAACGTCAAGACAGCTGCCGTGACGTCTACCGCCACTAGGGCAACGACGACCGCCATAAAGCCCGCGGTAAATGCACCGATGATTGGAATGAAGCCTGCAAAGAATGTTAGTACTGCCAATACCAGGGCCAGCGGTACATTCAATAGCCACAAGCCGAGGCCAATGAAGATGGCATCGATCAGCGACACCAAGGCCTGGGTACGTACGAAACCAGAAAGAGTGTTCCAGGATCGAGTCAGAACTTCAGTGAGATGCCAGCCAAGACGGCGACCTGTGATCGCACGGAGCCACGGCAGAAAGTCCTTGCCGTCCTTGACGAAGAAGAAGGTTAAAACCAACATCACACCGAGTGTGACGGCGACGCTAGATACGACTGAAACACCTTGCATGACGGTGGACGCGATATCCCCGGACTGGTTTTTCAGCCAGTTTGTCGATTCGTCGAGAAGATCGAGCAGTTGCTCGTCCTGAACATTGAAAGGAGGCGCTTGGATGATCGCCTGAATTTTCTCGATACCCTTGACGAACTGGTGGGATAACTCAGGAACCTGATCCTTGACGGTAGGAGCCATAAGAGCAAAAGTGCCACCGATAACGCTGAAGGCAGCCAAAATCACGCCGATCGAGGCAAGCCCAGAGGGGACCTTGTGGCGCATAAGCCACCCTGCCGGTGGCCAGAGCACAGTGGAAACGATGAGGGCGAGGAGGATGGGAAGCAGTCCCGTCCAAACCTTTCCTAAGAATTGGAAGCCCACATAAAGGGCGGCAACCACAATGAGGAAACGCAAGCACCAACCAGCGAACCACCGTGCGCCTTCGCCAATGACATCGGCGCGGTCCAGTTCTTCAGTCTCGGAATCCTGGTTAAGTTCCTGCAGCTCCTCCCCATGCTCGGGGAGGATCGGAGTGCTGGACTCTTCCCGAACTTCATCTGAAGGGATAGAAAGTGATTGGTCCAACCGCAGAGGGTCAGAACCAATCACTTTGTCGATGAAGTCCTTCTCGTTCTGATCTGGATGATCTGGCTGATTCGGAGTTCGTTTCTCTTCGTTCACGCTCCCCATTATGAAACACAAAACGGATTCATGGGAGAGCTGTGAGACGATTACTGAAACTATTGCTGCTCTTGCGCAGCGAGTACTTCGTTGGAGACATCGTCGCCAGTGCCAAGGGCGCCGGCAGCTTCGTCAGGGTTTTTCATCAAGCTCACCGTAGCGATGGCCAAACCACCCCAGATGACGATGATGAACATTGCCATCATGACGATTGCAATTCCGTCCATTTGTTACACCTCCGAAGATTCAGTCGTACGAATGTCATCGACATCGTGAACAGCTGATGGGTCGTACTTACGTGGAATGTGAGTGCCCTGACGGTATGCAGGAGTGACACCGAAGTCAGAACCTGGAGGGCCTTCCAAACGATGCTGGCCACGCCATGGCAGCAGTGCCATGGACAGGGCGCCGAACACGATGAGTGCGAGAACGCCCCAGCCGAAGGTATTGATCTGGGCATTCGAGTAGCCCTCGTAGTTCTCAGAAATCAGGCCAATCAATTCCTGCAGCAGAATGAAGCCCAGTACAACCGGGGTGATGTTGGTGACAAAGATGCGCCACAACGTGCCGACCTTGAATGAGGACACTGCGTTCAAGTGCAGCGCGAACTCATCAGTGCGGCGCATGATCCAGTCGACGGCGACGATGGTGATCAGGGCAACGCCCACGATGCCAATGTTGTTGGTGAACTTGTCCACGATGTCCAGGGTGACCAGACCCGACGTGGTCGGGAATAGAACCATGGATACAACTGCCATGAGGCCACCGATGGAAATGGTTGCTTGGACGCGACCGAGATTCAGCTTGTCCTGGACGGCAGAAATGACGACCTCGATGAGGGACATCAACGACGTGAAGCCAGCGATAGCAAGCGACAAGAAGAACAGGATGCCGAACATCGAGCCAAGCCAACCTGGCATCTGCGAGATGACTGCCGGGAATGCGATGAAGGCAAGGCCGATGCCAGAGGTGGCAACTTCGTCAACGGCAACACCCTTCTGTGCAGCCATAAAACCGAGAGTTGCGAACACGCCGATACCAGCGAGAACTTCGAAGGACGAGTTAGCGAATGCGGTTACCAGACCGGAGCCGGTCAGGTTGGTGCGTGGCTTCAGGTATGACGCGTAGGTCAGCATGATGCCGAATGCAACAGACAGCGAGAAGAAGATCTGGCCGTATGCGGCGATCCACACAGAGGTATCGCTCAGTGCGCTCCAGTTCGGCGTGAAGAAGGCATTGAGGCCTTCTGCTGCGCCGTCGAGGGTCAGCGCATACACGACAACGCCAATGAACAGTACTGCCAGCAGTGGGATGAAGAGCAAGGAAACCTTGCCGATGCCCTTGTCGACGCCCAGTGCCAGAACAGCGATGATGCCCACCCACAGCAGGAGCAGCACAATGGCAATTGGCCATACGAAGTCAAGCGACATGAGGGACTCAGTGTCTGCCTTCAGGAATTCGCCAGCGAAGTGAGCTTCTGGGTCATCGCCCCAGCTCTTGCCAACGGACTTCCAAGCGTAAATGAAAGCCCACGCAACAATTACTGCGTAGTACACGGTAATGAAGAAGGACACCAGCACCTGGATCCAGCCAATTGGCTCAGCCCAAGGCTTAATACGGCGGAACACCTTTGGAGCAGAGCCACGGAAACGGTGGCCCAGTGCAAAGTCGAGGAATAGCAGTGGAATACCTGCGGTCAAGAGTGCGACCAGGTACGGGATAAGAAACGCGCCGCCGCCTGACTCGTATGCGACGTATGGGAAGCGCCAGATGTTACCGAGGCCAACTGCGGAGCCGATTGCGGCAAAGAGGAACGCAGCGCGGGTCGAGAACACCTCTCTTCCCTTCTTATCTCCTTGTGCAGCGGCGGATGTGCCGCGTGATGCATTGCTCATGGTATGGAACTCCATTCTCAAAATATGGATAAAAATTTATCAGGTGAGACAAGGATTGCGAATTACCATACTTTTGGCTGGGGGTGCCTGTCCTGGAAAACGTGCAAGTAAGAGGCAATTCCGAGAAATATTTTTGCCTAACAACGTTATTCAGGAGCTTCTAAGATTCTTGCACTTCATTTTCGAACCATTCCTATAGTTATTGCGTGGTGAGGATCGTCGTAAAGCCGGACAATAATGTGTGTCGCGCACTGAATTGGGCGGACGAGTGCGGGGGAGACAAGCCGGAAAGTGTGGCTGTTGCTGAATCCGATTGACGTGCCCGTAAGATGAGACGCGTGAGCCTTACACTTGGAATCGTCGGTCTGCCCAATGTCGGCAAGTCAACTCTTTTTAATGCGCTGACGCGCAATGATGTGCTTGCTGCTAACTACCCGTTCGCCACCATCGAACCGAATGTCGGTGTGGTTGAGTTGCCAGATCCCCGTCTGGACAAGCTCGCCGAGGTATTCGGTTCGGAGCGCATTTTGCCTGCAACGGTGTCTTTCGTGGATATTGCGGGCATTGTGAAGGGTGCGTCCGAGGGTGAAGGTCTGGGTAATAAGTTCCTGGCGAATATTCGTGAAGCTGATGCAATCTGCCAGGTTGTTCGCGTTTTCGCTGATGATGACGTCGTGCACGTCGACGGTCGCGTCGATCCAGCATCGGATATCGGCGTGATCGAGACTGAGCTGATCCTCGCGGATATTCAGACCATCGAAAAGGCCATTCCACGCTTGGAGAAGGAAGCCAAGAAGGATAAGGAAAAGGCCGGCGAAGTTGAGGCAGTGAAGAAGGCTCTCGAGGTGCTCGAAGAAGGCCGCACGCTGTTTGCTGCTGCAAGCGATGTCGATATGTCGAAGCTTCGCGAGCTACACCTGCTGACGGCGAAGCCATTCCTCTATGTATTCAACGCGGACGAGGAAGTGCTTGCCGACGACGACAAGAAAGCAGAACTGGCATCCGCTGTCGAACCTGCCGATTGTGTATTCCTCGATGCAAAGGCAGAGTCCGACCTGCTGGAATTGGACGAGGAGTCTCGTGCTGAGTTGCTTGCTGAGATCGGCCAGACCGAACCTGGTTTGAACTCGCTGGCACGTGCTGGTTTCCGCACGCTGGGACTGCAGACTTACCTGACGGCTGGTCCGAAGGAAGCTCGTGCGTGGACTATTCCGAAGGGCGCGACTGCTCCGCAGGCTGCTGGCGTTATCCACTCGGACTTCGAGCGTGGCTTTATTAAGGCTGAAATTGTGTCCTTCGACGACCTTGTCGAGACCGGTTCCATGGCCGAAGCTAAGGCGCAGGGCAAGCTCCGCATGGAAGGCAAGGACTACATCATGCATGACGGTGACGTCGTGGAGTTTAAGTTCAATGTCTAAGTCTCGCCCCTTAAGAAAGGGAAAAGCTATCAGTTTCGTTGACTGTCGCCCCTCGATCTAGGCCTCCAGCAATTCGACGGTTGTCGCATTGGTAGCCTTGCTATGGTGGCTGGGTGATTGTGAGCCCACGAACCAAGGTGGTGGAGATTGACGCGCGAGATTTAAGGCATGGCCGTAGATAGGGGCGAGATTCGCGAAGCAATAAAACTTCTTGCCGTTGGTGCAGCTTTTGTCGCCTGCGGTGTATTTCTGCTGCTCGCTGACAATCTCTGGATGGGAGCCATGGGCATTGCGTTTGGCTTTATGGGGCTCGCGGTAGGAATGGCAAAAGCCCTGGGAGGTACATCTCAGGCTGCCCGTATAGCGATGATCGTCGGATGTGCCGCGTTTGCCGTTACTGGGGCGCTCGCAATGATTTCGGGTATCGTCGCACCCGGTGTTTGGGGCTGGCGTAGTGGTGTTTCCGGCATTGTTGTAGGTGCGCTCTTACTTGGTTTCTTCGGTCCGGGGACATGTATCTTGATTTACCGGGAATACCGCTTGCGATGCCGCCACGGCGAATTGGCCAAGTAGGCCAACTGTTTTTGGCCCCGACGATCCCTTACAGCGTTATGCATTGTGGGATGCCATTCCCCGATGTGGGATGCCTTCCCTCGAAAAAGTAAGGGACGGTACTGTGGCCACGTTTTGCACGCCCTCGTTGTTCACCAACCTGGTTTTTCTGACGCACAACAGGTTCCGCGCCCAATATTGGTTCCTCTTACCAGACTGAATAATCACTCTTGCTGATGGTGAAGCCATGCTTATCGGTCACGCATGTCATTTGGTTGTCTTTGACTCCGCAGGTGATGTTAGTTGCATCCGGCCGCGATGAAAGAGCAACGGTCAGTTTGGTGTTATTCGGCAAGGTTTCACTGTCCCTCGGGAACTCCCCTTGGAGTGCCCACGTTTTTGGGGCACCGGAGGTAGGTGCACCGATGTCGTCACTCCAGCCGATCAAATCGGAATCAGGTACTTGATCGCTAATACCGTCGTTGCCTCTATCGGCCATGTCCCATGAAATGGAATCCTCTCGGATGTAGCAAGCCGCCCGAAGCGGAGCAATGGAGCAGGAAATATTTCCGTCAGGCGTTGTGAAGTTGACCCCAGCGCCGCCGGTGACACTCGCTACCGAGTAATTAATCGAATCAACTTCCTCCATGTCGTCGAGCACCGCTGCGTCGTCAGACTTGTCACCGGAGCCGTCCGCATCCGTTGTCTTTTCAGTTAAGCTTTCCGACGAACCCCCGCCCGAAGATGAACCTCGGGTCGGCTGAGGACCTTTGCCTGCAGGCGAAGACGCTGTGGTGGCAGTGTCTTTCGAATCAGATGCTGATCTCTCAATGTTTTCCTGCTGTGCCTCTACGGATGCAGGAGTGCTGACGTCGTCGGTAGATCCGCACGCCACGCTAAAAGTAGCAATGAGTAAAAAGGAACCAGATGTCACGAGTAATTTCTTTGCCTCCATGACACCCACCGTAAGCCACCAACGGTAACAGGAAGCAGAGTTCATGAATTCAATTAAGAAATATGGATGTAGCTCCCAGAAACGGCGCGATTAAAGACTAAGCCAAGAACCAACGCCAATACAGGACCGTCGCAACGCTAATGAGCACGATGATGGTCTGCAGCACGGTGGGTCGCTTCTTCTGCAACGGTCTAACTAACCACACTGCAACAAGTGCCACGGTGAGAAGGCCGTTGACTATAGCCAAAATGCGTGCGACACCCGCATCGGTTCCGAGGGCGCCGAAAAGAAGCGCGAACACGGAGACACCCAGCGCCGCCTGCAGCGCGTGGAACAAGAGTGATGTCGCCGTGATGTGGGAAGCTCCACTTTCCGTATCGTGCTTCTTCCGGAAAAAGGACCACAGTTTGCGGATAACAAGGACAAGCAGCGCAACCACAGAGACGATGGACGCCACAAGGAACAACAAGACACTTAACCAGCGAGCGGCAAATGCTGCAGTGTTTTCCTTGACGTTGTCTCCGGTATACGTCTGCATTATTGGCGTATCAGTGTCGTGGTTCATCACCAGCAAAGTACTGAGTCCATTGCCGGAATCGAAAGAGTAGACGTTACCTGCAATGTGCTGGACTTTTCCAGGTCCAATAGCCAACCGATAGGTATTTGCGTCCGTATCTTTTTTCAGTGGCAAGATTCCGCTCATATATCGCAGGAACTTGTTCGCATCGTTGGGGATGTTCGCCCGTGCATTCGTGTAGACACCGGTAAGACCTGGCGGTTCTCCGGTACTTGGTTCGATATCTCCGGGAACGTAATCACCAAAGAACTCTTGTAGCAATCCGTAGGAATAGCTTGTCTCTCCGACCTCATTTGTCATGACGACGATGCCACGAGCAGAATCTGGATCAACGAAAATGGTGGAGGTATAGCCTTGAGTATTTCCACCATGCCCCAGCACACCATTCCCATACGGAAGTTGCCACATTCCGTGTGAGTTCTGAATGATGTCGGTTCCCTTATAGAAGGTGCTGCCAGCAAAGAAGGTGGTGAGCGTTTCCGGTTCGTCGAAAAGCGTGTGTGATTGTTCGGAACCGGGGACAAGTGCCTGTCCGAAGGTCATGAAATCTTTCAGTGTGCCGATTGCGGAGCCAGCTGGATAGAGCTGAATATAGGAGCGAGCTGTGCCGTAGCGTTCATCGACGCCTTCGAGCAATTGATATGACTTGTTTGCGTCACGACGTTTCGACACCGATGGATTATCGCTTTGGTCAGGCGAAATCGAGGTATCGGTCATCTCGAGTGGAGCAAAGATCTCTTTCTGAACATAGTCAGAGAAACTCTGTTTACCGATCTTTTCGACGATCAACGCCGCCAATGCGGCGCCGTAGTTCGAATACGAAGTGATCGTTTTCGGTTCGTAGATCTGGGCAGGCTGGTAGTGCTTTAGAGCTTCCTCGAGTTCCAGGATTTCGTCGGGGTGTTCAGTTTCAGGGGGATAAGGAATCTCCGCGAATCCAGCTTGATGGTTCATGAGGTCCTGGATGGTGAACGGCTTGTCGAAGGTCAAGCCGGTGTCATCGAGGTACGTACTTGCGTCATCATTGAGATCGATCCGACCCTGCTCTTCGAGTTGCATCAATGCTACCCAGACCAACATTTTTGTTACGGATCCCCACTCGAATACAGATTCCTGGGTTGTTGGAATTGAGTTTTCAATATCCGTGTGACCGTAATAGGCACTGACCGAGTCTTTGGCATCGAAGTAGCCGATAGCTACGGCAGCGGTTGCTTCTTTGCGGGGCCCGTAGAAGTCATTTAGTAGAGCTGTTACCGCCTTTTCGTCGCCGGGTGGCGGGGTGGTAGGTGGCGCTGCGTAGGAGGGGGAGGGACACCCAAGGGCCAATAATAGGAAGGCTAATGTAAGGACGATATAGTTCCGAAAAGTCAAGGTCTTTGACATGGCAACTCTTTCAACGGCGGTAACCCCAGGATATCAAGGGTATTTCCGGTCCGACTGAGGTAAGATTGCCCCTGCTGGCTCGGTTCTGGCGCGTTCTCGTATTTCAGCCGTCAGTTCGTCACCAAACCCCGGGCAGCAGGATTCGTCGTGAAGCGGGGTAGTCGGGGAAATGCTCGTGGTACCACCGCTGATTGCTGCGGGCGCGCGGAATGAGATTCGCGCACGTCCAAACTGCAAAAGTAAGTCCCGCGAGGCTCCACGTGAGGATGGCGAAGCCGATCCACTCGACTATTTCGCCCAGCAGATTCGGGCTGGTGACCCAGCGGAACGCGCCGCCATGAGGGATTTTGTAATCAGTCTCGCCGGGTGCTCGCAGGCTCAACAGAATATTGTCGCTGTGCCAGTTGAGAGACATTCCAATGACAAAGAGAGCAAAACCGATGATGAATCGTGGGTCGGAGAACCAGTCGACCCCGCGGTTGAGACGTAACAGGTCAGCACCTAAAAACGAACCGTTGACGGTATTGAATAGCGCTGACATGAGCATGACGGATAACGGCATCGTTTTGCCTTGTGTTTTCGTCCGCCATGGATAAATCAGTGCGCGATTGACGTAGTGAATTGTCAGCAGCGTGGCCATGAACAGCGTGGTTTTCGTTGGTGTCGTGTCTGCTAAAACAAGCACTGCGAAAAAGCTGACGAGTACGACAGCTTCCATGAGGAACCACGCAAGCTGATTGGGTACGCCCGGCCCCCAGCCAGATCGGGCACGGCGACCGTAGGGTGCGTCGATAAACCACAACGCACAAAGGGCCACGAAAGCTAGAACCAACCAGGAGTACATGAGTAGGTTCAGTGAAATGCTGGGGAACACAATCTCCATCGTAGCCGTGAAGGGAAAGTAAAATGGCTGGTAGAGATTGTGCTGTTTGCTACTGTGTGGGTGTTGGTAAGGAGAATCTACGATGCGCAACGCCACATCCCGGCATGTGTGGACCCTGGCAGACATGCCAGATCTCACCGGGCAAACTTGGCTTATTACTGGCGCTACCCGTGGACTTGGACTTGAAACTGCCCGCGCTGCATGCGCTGCTGGCGCCCATCTGATTCTCGCGGTACGAAACACCGAGCGTGGCGACGACATCGCTGCCCAATTGGAAAACGCCGAAGTGGTGGAGCTGGACCTCGCTGATCTGCGTAGCGTGCGCGCCGCGGCCACTCAGGTACTTGAGTGCGGTCATCGAATCGATGTCCTGGTCAATAACGCGGGTGGTTCCACTACACACCGGACTGAAACCCGCGATGGCTTCGAATGGCATCTTGGTGTCAACGTTCTCGGGCCATTCTTATTCACGAACCTGATTCTCGACCGTGTGCTGCGCAGGGTCGTCATCGTCGCTTCGACCATGCATCGCTTTGGAAAGTTCGACTTTTCGGATCCACATTTTCGGAACCGACCATGGCATCAAGTGGCTGCGTATAGCCAGTCCAAGCTCGGGAATCTATTGTGGGCGCATGAACTCACGCGACGCCTGCAGGCTGACAGACGTGGCGTAGACGTGCAGATTTCTCATCCAGGCTGGGCAAACACTGCCATGGGTAATCCTGCGCGAACATCATGGGGAAAGAAGATTGTTGCCCCAGCTTCTTCTCTACTGGCCAATCCCACACAACAAGCAGCCCTGACAACGTTGTACGCGGCGACTCAGTCTTTGCCGCCCTGTAGTTTCATTGGTCCCGATGGGATCGGTGGACTGCGTGGGTACCCAACCGTTGTTCGTCCGGCGAAGAAGGCAACTGATGACGCGTTAGCACAGCAATTATGGGATTTCGCAGCAAGCGAAACCCAGTTAGCGAAGTAGCCAATGGCATCTCCCGACAATATCCTGCTGTACCTGCCCGAAGAGCAAGAGCAAGAAGTACGCAGCATCTTCGCTGCGCTGGCCGAGCGTGGATTTCCCGTTCAGCATCAGACACCGCACATCACCGTTACGTTTTCGCCGATGATGGATATGCGCGTCGTCGCAAAGGCTGCCGAGTTGTTGCCTCCGGTAATTCCTGCGCAGTTCCGCCGAGTCGGAACTGTGGTGTTTGGTACGAAGCGGAAACAGACTGTTGCGTGGCTTCTCGAAACCACCGATGAACTGGAGGAAGCGGCGCGAACGCTCAGTGGAATGAACCCGGATGGTAGGGGATTGCGGTGGACTCCGCACCTCACCATGGGGCTGCGATTGCCCCGCGACATCGTTCCCGAATACATTCGCGCGCTCGACGAAGTCACGTCGCCCCACTTCAAAGAACTGACCGCAGATTGCGCGGCCTTTTGGCGTCCGTTGACCAAGGAAATGACAATTTTGGCGTGAGAGTATGTACGCGCTTTGTGGCCTCAGGCGAACAGGGTTAGCCAAATTTGCCACGGTAAAAAATGTGACCTGGGTCGCAGTACAACGGCGTTAACGTTGGCTTGTGTTCACTCGTAGATCGGGTGGGCGCCGAAAAGCCTACCCCCAACTTTTGGAGGTGAATTCGCGTGGCCTAATTGAGCCTTGGGTCCTGTTCAGATGTCCGGATAACTGCAAATATATGCATAGAAACCCTATCCTTCCGGGGCTAAGAGGAAACTGAGAAATTCGCAAGCTTTGCATTTACGGGGATCTTCACATGGTTGCAAATGGTGTGATTTACACCTCAATACACCCGTGAACTGCAATGATGTGACAACGATAAATCTGCTGTATAGCGTCTCACATAGTCTTAACAACGTGGCTTAGGTCACTATCTAGTGAGAGGTGGATAATGAATCCTTCTGCCCCAACTCCGGAAGAGTTCCTCGAAATGAGTGAATCTCAGGAGTTTGACGAGCTGCGCGGAACCTTCCGCAAGTTCGCGTACCCAGTCACCATCGCCTTCTTGGCGTGGTTCATCTTCTACATCGTCACCGCAACGTATGCGTCTGACTTTGTATCAACTCGCGTTTACGGCGCTATTAACGTCGGCATGATCCTTGGTCTGCTGCAGTTCGTCACTGCTGGCCTGGTCACGTGGGCATATGTCCGATTTGCCGACAACAAGCTTGACCCAGCCACCGCAGCTATCCGCGAAAAGCTGGAGAACACCCCACGCTCGACCGGATCTCACGAAGGCCAGGTGAACTAATATGCAGCTTCTTGCAGCTGAGCAGATTTCTACGGGTAATCCACTGCTCAACATCTCGATCTTTATCCTGTTCATCGTGGCAACGATGACGATCGTCGTTCGCGCTACTCGCCAGACCTCCCAGAAGGGTTCTGACTTCTACACCGGTGGCGCATCCTTCTCCGGTTACCAGAACGGCCTCGCTATTTCCGGTGACTACCTCTCCGCAGCAGCATTCCTCGGTGTTACTGGCGCGATTGCACTGAATGGTTACGACGGCTTCCTGTACTCGGTTGCCTTCCTTATTGCTCTGCTGGTTGCGCTGGTGCTCGTTGCTGAGCCGCTGCGTAACACTGGTCGATTCACCATGGCGGACGTTCTGTCCTTCCGACTGAAGCAGAAGCCAGTTCGTATGGCCGCAGCTATTTCGACGCTTGCGATTTCGCTGTTCTACCTCATTGCGCAGATGGCGGGTGCTGGTGGCCTCGTTGCACTGTTGCTCGGCGTTGAAGGCAAGACTGCACAGTCTGCAGTTGTAGCCATCGTGGGTGTTCTGATGATCGTATACGTCCTCATCGGCGGCATGAAGGGCACTACCTACGTTCAGATGATTAAGGCAGTCCTCCTCGTTGGTGGCTCCGTCATTATTACGATCCTGACGTTTGTTGCGGTCAAGGGTGGCTTCAACGCAGTTCTCGAGTCCGCAGTTGCAAACCACCCTAAGGGCGATTCAATCCTGAACCCTGGTCTGCAGTACGGCAAGAATGAACTGACCAAGCTGGACTTCATCTCCCTCGGCCTCGCGCTGGTCTTCGGTACCTCGGGTCTGCCACACGTACTGATGCGCTTCTACACCGTGCCAACCGCTAAGGAAGCACGTCGCTCCATCACCTGGACCATCGTTATCGTCGCGATCTTCTTCCTCATGACCGTCGTCATGGGCTACGGCGCAGCCGCACTGGTTGGCCCGGAGCAGATTGCTAACGCTCCAGGTGGCGCCAACTCCGCTGTTCTGCTGCTGTCCTCGAAGGTTGGCGGCACCATCTTTATGGCATGTATTTCCGCTGTTGCCTTTGCGACGATCCTCGCTGTTGTTGCTGGTCTCGCAATTACCGCATCTGCGTCGGTTGCTCACGACATTTACAACTCTGTCATCCGTGACGGCAAGGCTACGGAAGAAGAGCAGGTTCGCGTTTCCCGCATCACTGTTGTTGTCATCGGTATCCTGGCAATCGTCCTGGGCATCGGTGCTATGGGTCAAAACATCGCGTTCCTGGTTGCACTCGCCTTCGGTATTGCTGCTGCGGCTAACCTGCCAACCATCCTGTACTCGCTGTACTGGAAGAAGTTCAACACCATGGGTGCTCTATTCTCCATCTACGGTGGCCTGCTGACTTCCATCATCCTCATCATCTTCTCGCCAGCAGTATCCGGCGCAGAGACCTCGATGCTGCCAAACGCTGACTTCGCATGGTTCCCACTGACGAACCCATCGATCGTCGCAATCCCAACCGGCTTCATCCTGGGTATCATCGGTACCTTGATTGGCAAGCCTGACAACTTCCCACTCAAGCGCGCTGAGATGGAAGTTCGCTCCCTCACGGGTGTGGGCGTCGAAAAGCCAGTCGAGCACTAATAGATCGCTGGTTTTGAGCTAGGTAAATCACTCGCATACGAGCGGGCCTGGAGTTCACATGTACTTCGGGCCCGCTTTGCTGTGTGTGGAGGGGAACGCAGGTGCTTGATGTTTCGTGTGCGGTTTCGCTTGACGACGGTGTCGTCGTGAAGCTGTGGTCACGAGAAAACGGGGAGCGGGCACCGGGGAGGCGCGGGGAGGGCGCTCGCGAGGGTAAGCCAAAGCTAAAGCGTGTCTGTGCTTTCCAATCGGCTCGGTAGCTCCTGTGCAGCCCGGGTTGGTGTGGTAAAACCCCAGGTCGCGATTCCCGGGGCTGGGCCGCAGAAGAGCCATCGAGCCGATTTGAAGTGGTCAGAGGCGCGAATGATTGAGGCGATAGTGGCGTCGGGTCTCTAGGGAATAAAGTCGTAGCTATTCAGGCGAAGCATTCCGAGGGGGCAGACCAGTATCTGAGGGGAAGTAGTCTGGTCGGCTGTGATCCTGATGGTGACGGTGGAACCCTCGTGCTGAGGCCAGTTCGCGCTGGCCGTTCATCAACTCGCCGGCAGTTTTGCGAGTCACCGTGGCGAAGCTCACCTTCGAAAATGCCCAGTTCACAGTGCTTTAACCGCGTGGAACAACATATTCGACAAGTTTCGCTTTTTGCGCGCCAAGTTTCGCCCATTCACCCTCAAACTCAACAACTGCAATTGCGCTCGTGGGGAATTTAACGTCCATTTGCGCCCATCCTGGATGGTCATCTTCTGCCGCAATTTCCCTTACCATCTCCTCAACTCCTGGGAAGTGTCCGAGCAGCAAAGCGACCGACACTGATTCGGGAAGGGTTCTCGCTAGCTCAATGTTCTCCGCGCCATTGACCTCATAAATTTCGTCATGGAACGTCACTTCCTGCGCTCGCGCTCCACCGTCCACTGCGCGTGCCCATGTCTCACGGGTTCGCGCCGAAGACGAGCACAGCACTCGCTCAATGTCCCAGCGTTTGCCCAGCCATGCCCCGGCAGCAGGTGCGTCACGACGGCCCCGCTTATTCAACGGTCGTTGAAAGTCTGGTTTGCCGGTCTTCCAAGAGGATTTCGCATGTCGCATCACGATTAAAGTCTTCGCACTCATGCCCGCATCATACCTGGGAAAATGCCTGGTCATGGCTTTGTTGATTGGTGGCTGGGATCGTCGCAAAGCAGGTGGCGCAGAAGTGAAGCTATGGGATCCAAAAATATATCTCCAAAAAGTGTGTTCAGGGTCACAACTTTGCGGTATGGTGCGTTCACTAAGAGTTAGTGACTGCCATCACACCCCGAAGGTAAATCTAACGAGACTCGTCCAACGCAGTGCTTCAAAACGAATAGTGCTTCACAGTCAAGGCCCCCAACCCATAGGGCCGTAACCAAAGGTTTGGTGACACCATGACCTCCGTAATTGACCCACCTCAAAAGAATGAATTCGACGGTCGCGGCTTCTCCCTGGAAGACCGCTACACACGCGAAGAAGGAACCGTATTCCTTACCGGCATCTCGGCGCTCGCCCGCATGGTGCGCGACCGCGCCGCGCTTGACCGACGCTTGGGATTGCGCACGGCATCCCTGATCTCCGGCTACGAAGGCTCGCCACTTGCCGGCTACGACCTCGAAATCGCTGGCAAAGCAAAGCGATTCCTGGATCCTTACGACGTCGTCCACAGACCAGCTCTCAACGAAGAAATCGGCGCGACCTCGGTCATGGGGTCGCAGCTCGCAGCGCCGAAGGCACCACTCGATGGAGTAGTGGGCTACTGGTACGGCAAGGCACCAGGTCTCGACCGCGCTGCCGATGCGCTTCGCCACGCGAACTTGATCGGCACGAATCATCGCGGCGGAGCCGTAGCGCTGGTCGGTGATGATCCAGGGGCGAAGTCGTCGACAGTTCCATGTGCCTCCGAGATGGCGTTGGCTGACTTGTACATGCCAATCCTGTATCCATCTGATTCGCAAGACATCCTCGATATGGGCATCCATGCAGCCCTGATGTCGCGCACCTCCGGCCTGTGGACGTCGCTGAAGATTTCGGCGCACGTTGCCGACGGTTCGTCGACAGCCGAAGTATCTCCAGACCGCATCACTCCAGTTTTGGAACCACTAGGGGACAGCCCGCACATCCCAAGCGGACGATTGTTGGGCAAATCGCTCATGGAGCTGGAGCAGAACCAGTTGACCACTCGTATTCCACGTGCACTGGAGTACGCGCGTCTCAATGGCATCAACAAGATGGTGACCTACACCGGCGACGACCGCATCGGTATCGTCGCAGCAGGTAAGACCTATCTTGATGTGCGTTCAGCGATGCTGCGCATGGGCATCGACGAAGACGAGATGAACCGTCGAGGCATTCGCCTGCTGAAGCTCGGCATGGTATACCCAATGGAGCGGGACATGCTATTCCGCTTCGTCGAAGGCCTTGATGAAGTCATCGTCGTCGAAGAGAAGCGTGACTTCATTGAAACGATGATTCGTGAGATCCTCTACGATCACCCGCGCACCCCTAACGTGCGTGGCAAGTCCAATGAAGACGGCTCGACGCTCTTCTCTCGCTTCGGTGAGCTGGACATTGATTCGGTGACTACTGGCCTCGCGCATCGACTCGGTACTGTCCACGGCATTGAGGCAGCACAGCGCTGGGTTGAGCGTGAGTCCAACAAGCGCACACGCATCAACCTGCCACTCGCGCAGCGCACGCCGTACTTCTGCAGTGGTTGCCCACACAACTCGTCGACAAAGGTGTCCGACGATTCGCTGGTCGGCGCTGGTATCGGTTGCCACGCAATGGTGTTGCTCCAGCCAGAAAAGCAGGTCGGCAACATCATCGGCGTGACCCAGATGGGCGGAGAAGGCGCGCAGTGGATTGGTATGGCACCGTTCGTCAAGGAGAAGCACTTCGTGCAGAACCTCGGCGACGGCACCTTCGACCACTCTGGATCGCTAGCAGTCCGTGCTGCTGTCGCTGCTGGTGTGAACATCACCTACAAGCTCCTGTTCAACGGCACAGTCGCCATGACCGGTGGTCAGGACCCAGTGGGAGGCAAGACCCTCGTCGAGACTCTGCACTTGTTGAAGGCGGAGAAGGTCGGGCGCATCGTCGTCACGACCGACAATGTCGCGCAGACCAAGAAGCTGGGGCTTCCATCGGGCATCGAGGTGCGCCACCGACGCGATCTCGCCGATGTACAGCGCGAACTCGCAGCGACCCCTGGCGTGACTGTCTTGGTCCATGACCAGCACTGCGCAGCGGAAAAGCGCCGCAAGCGTAAGCGCGGTGCGTTCCCAACCCCGAATCAGCGGGTCGTCATCAATGAGCGCATTTGTGAGGGCTGTGGCGACTGCGGTGAGAAGTCCAACTGCCTGTCCGTCCACCCTGTTGATACCGAATTTGGTCGCAAGACCCGAATCGATCAGTCGACCTGTAACCTCGACTTCTCCTGCTTGGAGGGCGATTGCCCATCATTCATGACAGTCTCGATCCCAGAAGCTGGCGAACGCAAGCAGGGATTGAACATCGTGAAAAAGGTCAACGCGCCGGAACTTTCCGATCAGGATCTACCAACGCCAACAAACCCTATTTCGCTTGACGATGCCGGCGGTTTCGGCATGCGCATAACCGGTATCGGAGGAACCGGCGTTGTCACGGTGTCTGCGGTGTTGGCAACGGCAGCAGTTATCGACGGTAGCTACTCGCGAACCTTAGATATGACGGGACTCGCCCAGAAGGGTGGCGCGGTGGTGTCTGACGTGAAGATTTCGGCGCGCCCAACACCACAGGCTGCCAAGATCGGCAAGGGAGAGGCTGACCTCTACCTGTGTGCTGACGGTCTGGTCGGCGCTGACAGCACAAACTTGAAGGCTGCATCCACCGATCGCACCACTGCTGTGCTGTCCACCACCAAGGTCCCAACTGGCCAGATGGTGACCGACACGAAAACTACGTATCCACAGGCTGACGAGATTTCCGGCCGAATCGCGGAGTCCACTCGCCGCCTGGTGCAGCTCGACCCGATTGCCTTGTCGGAAGAGCTTTTCGGCGATTCCAGCGCTGCGAACATGGTGCTCGTTGGTGCTGCGTACCAGGCGGGAGCGCTGCCAATTTCCGCGGAGGCGATCGAAAAGGCCATCGACCTCAACGGTGTTGCAGTCGACCGCAATATCCAGTCTTTCCGCCGCGGTCGCCAGGCGATCGCTGCCCCGCAGAGCCTGGAAAAGACATTGGTGTCTCTCCGTCCGGCACCAAAGCCTGCGCCAACGCAGACGTTGCCGGAGATCATTGATCTCCGAATCGCTGAGCTGACTAAGTACCAGGATGCCGAATACGCTCGTCGTTACGCGGAACGAGTCGATGCGGTTCGACGCGCAGAAGCAACCATCGCGCCGGGATCCACCATGCTCGCAGAGTCGGTAGCCCGCTACTTGCACAAGCTCATGGCGTACAAGGATGAGTACGAAGTTGCTCGCTTGGCGACGGACCCATCGGTCGCCGCCGACATTGCAGCTGATTTTGGCCCTGACGCGAAAATGTCGATCCGCCTTCACCCACCAATGCTTCGAGCAATGGGAATGAAGAACAAAATGACGCTCGGACCGTGGGCTCAACCAGTGTTGAAGACGCTGTCGAAGGGTAAGAAGCTTCGCGGCACTCGGTTTGATGTTTTTGGCAAGACCCACGAGCGTCAACTGGAGCGTGAGCTGTTGGCGGAATACGAGCAGTTCGTTGACTCGTTGATCGAGCACATCGAGAGCACCCCTGATCTTGACCTGAACTGGCTCACTCGCGCTGCAACCGCAGCAGCGCTGCCTGATCTGGTTCGCGGTTTCGACACCATCAAGCTTCGTACCGCGAAGGAATACCGAGAGGAGCTAGCAAAGCAGCGCCAAGAGCTGTTTTAAACCCGGGCGGTACCTCACGGACCTGGGTACGCTGAGGTTCGTGAAGTTCCTTAACGATGTCACCCCGCCATACGAACTGACCTACAACGACGTTTTCATGGTTCCGTCCCGGTCGGACGTGGGATCACGCATGAGCGTCGATCTGTCTACCAATGACGGAACGGGCACAACCATTCCGTTGGTTGTTGCGAATATGACTGCAGTGTCGGGTCGTCGGATGGCTGAGACGATTGCTCGTCGGGGTGGCCTCGCCATTTTGCCGCAGGACGTCCCTGCTGAAATTGCCGCAGAGACCATTGCCAAGGTCAAAGCGGCGCATTTGGTTTTCGATACCCCGATTACCGTGAAGCCTCACCACACGGCAGGCTACGCCCGGCATCTGCTGCCGAAACGTGCGCACGGGGCGGCCATTGTCGTCGATGGTGAAATTCCGGTGGGGTTGATCACTGCCCGCGACTTGGAAGGCGTAGACAATTTCGCGCAAGTCGGCACACTCATGAGTACGAGCCTGATGACGCTCCCGGACACCATCGAGCCTCGCGAGGCGTTTGATCTCCTTGTGTCGTCAGGTCGAAAATTGGCACCTGTCGTCACGCCAGAGGGAGCTCTCGCCGGAATTCTGACGCGCAAGGCGGCGCTGCGCGCGACGGTGTACACGCCGGCCGTGGATGCGCAGAACCAGCTGCGTGTCGGCGCTGCCATTGGCATCAACGGTGATGTGGAAGGTCGCACCCGCACACTATTGGCTGCTGGAGCCGATGTGTTGGTCGTGGATACGGCGCATGGACATCAAGAATCAACAATTGATGCTTTGCGACGAATCCGCGCACTTGACCCTAAGGTTCCCGTCGTAGCAGGAAATGTGGTGACTGCGCAGGGAGTGCGCGATCTGGTTCGGGCAGGTGCGGACATCGTCAAGGTGGGTGTCGGGCCAGGAGCTATGTGCACAACGCGCATGCAGACCGGTGTGGGGCGACCACAGTTTTCGGCGGTCTTGGAATGCGCCGCGGCAGCCAACGAGCTTGGCGCGAGCGTGTGGGCTGACGGAGGTGTGCGGCATCCCCGCGATGTCGCGTTGGCACTTGCGGCAGGCGCATCCAATGTCATGATCGGTTCGTGGTTTGCCGGTACCCATGAGTCGCCCGGAGATCTCCACTTTGATGTTGATGGTTCGCCGTACAAGGAGTCCTTCGGCATGGCTTCGCACCGTGCCGTCGAGCATCGCAACGCATCGGTAGAGGCATTTGAGAAAGCCCGTCGACAGATGTTTGAGGAAGGAATCTCCTCGGCGCGCATTTACTTTGAAGGCGGTCGTGGTGGGGTAGAAGACCTGGTGGACAAGATTGTGTCAGGAGTGCGTTCGTCCTGTACATACGCAGGTTCTGCAAATGTGAAGCAGTTTCACGAGCGCGCAGTGGTGGGTGTACAGTCTGCTGCAGGTTTTGCCGAGGGAGAGCCTCGCGCAACTAGCCGCTAGCTGGCGACTTCAGAAAGCAACTCACCACACATGACAGACGTACTTTTCGCATTCGCGTTAACGATGGCTGCCGGCCTCTCTACAGGTATCGGCGGCCTCGTTTCTGTGCTGCGCAAAAATCCAGGCCCGCGGTTTATGGCTGGTGCGCTGGGTTTTTCCGCGGGCGTGATGTTGTATGTATCGTTCCTCGAAATTTTCCCCGAGGCAATCGACAAGCTTGGCGAGTCTTTCGGAAATGTAGGTGGCAACTGGGCTGCTGCAGGTGCATTCTTCGCCGGCATCGCTGTCATTGCCGTCATTGACCGCCTTGTTCCAGAACCCATTAACCCCCACGAACCAGGCGTCCAAGCGGACCCCAAACTCGCCGCACAACGTCGCACCCTGATGAAGATGGGTGCGATGACTGCCCTGGCTATCGCCATCCACAACTTTCCGGAGGGCTTTGCGACGTTCATCGCTGCTCTGGAAGATCCAACTCTTGCAGTGCCAGTTGCTGTGGCTATCGCTATCCACAACATCCCTGAGGGAATTGCTGTCGCGGTACCTGTGGCGCAGGCATCGGGGAGCCGTGCGAAAGCCATTCGCTGGTCTTTCCTTTCGGGCTTGGCTGAACCTGCTGGTGCTCTGGTGGGTTATTTGCTGCTCATGCCGTTTCTGGGGCCAGCCGCGATGGGCATTGCCTTCGGGATGGTCGCCGGTGTCATGGTGTTTATCTCCTTGGACGAACTACTGCCAACGGCAATCGCTACTGGAAAACACCACACTGCCATTTACGGCTTAGTTCTAGGCATGGCAGTCATGGCAGTGAGTCTGCTGCTGTTTCTGGCATAAGCACTGTGGTTCGCAGGCACTGTGATCCGTGAGCACTCCGGTCGACAGCCCGCGGGAATTGCCGAAACTGGCTACAGTGAAGTTCTATTCGTTAACGCTTCTATCGGGGGGAATGGAGCACACATGTCATCAACACCACTTTTTCAGCGAATCCGCCTTGCAGATTCCGACCCTTGTCCATGCTCAATCCCGGGGGATGGTGCGAGCTCGGCCGAAGGAACCGTCGTCACGTATGGGGATTGTTGTGCGCCGTTGCATCGGTTTGAACGGCAGGCTGAGACTGCAGTGGAGTTGATGCGGGCGCGATACAGCGCGTATGCAGCCCATGAAGCTGACTACTTGTGGAAGACATGGCATCCGAGGCGACGACCTGAGCTCATCACGTTTGATGATGGCGTGGAATGGCTGGGGCTGGAGATCCTCGACACGGTCGACGGTGGGGTGGGTCAGCGATCTGGCATTGTCGAGTTCCGCGCGTACTTTACTGACGCGCAGGGACGCGGAGAGTTCTGGGAGCGCTCCACATTTGAGATGCGGGCAAAGCGCTGGATGTACATCGAGGGCGACGTGTCCATTGACAACGTCGCCCTCAATAGGAAGTGACTCCTGCTGGAGTGGTGAGCCAGGCTAGGCTGTTTCCTTGTTTGCGTCCTCACGTGCAGCAATTGCGCCACCTGGAGTAACGCTGGAGATAACAGCGCGACCATCGGTGCGCTTATCCGACGGTGCGGAGTCACCATCGGAGTGATCCGTTGCGTTATCGTGCGACTTTTTGTGGCCGAATGGCAGTACGTGGAGAACAGCGACGATGATGGAACCCCAAATCGCACCAAACACCAGGGATCCGGCAGTGTTGACTAGCCAGGCGAGGAAGCCAGCTGGAACCATTGTTTCTAGGTGGTGAACCTGCGCGTATGGCCAGTGCCAGCCCAACTCGTCCAGACCGACCAGCATGATGTGGCCACCCACCCACAGCATTGCAAACGTGCCAATGACACCAATTGTGGACAGCACAACAGGCATGGCCTTGACCAGGCCCATGCCGAACTTTGCGGCAAAACCTGTGTGCTTCTTTGCCATGTGCAGGCCGATGTCATCCATCTTCACCAGCAACCCGACGACACCGTAGACCAACAAGGTCAGTGCAATGGCTACGACAATGAGAATGATCGTGCGATTCACGATCGGCTGGTCAGCAACCTCATTCAGCGAAATCACCATGATCTCTGCCGACAAAATCAGGTCGGTGAAGATCGCGGTCTTCACAAGTGTGTCTTCGTCGCGAGGAGACTTGTCCTCGGCTGCAGCGTGCAGATCAGCGTCGGGATTGCGCTTGTGCGCGATCTTCTCCCAAACTTTCTCCATGCCCTCGAAGCACAAGTAGGACCCACCAAGCATCAGAATGGGGGTGAGCGCCCACGGCAGGAACTGGCTGAGCAGCAATGCGATTGGGAGGATAATCAACAACTTGTTGACCAGCGACCCCTTCGCGATTCGCCAAATCATCGGAATTTCGCGTTTAGGCTGAATGCCGTCAACGAACTGTGGCGTCACAGCGGCATCGTCAACGACCACGCCAGCTGCCTTCGCACCAGCTTTAGAGGCAGCGGCTGCGATGTCATCAGTCGAGGCTGCGGCAGCCTTAGCGATCATTGCGATGTCATCAAGAAGGGCGACTAGGCCACCACTCATGCGATGTCTCCTCGGTGCAATTGCTGATAGGTCACGTTCTGGGATTGCATGCGGTCATATTATCTGTAAAACAGTCAAACCACCGGCAACTTCACCCGTACGTGCACGACATGGCAGAATCCTTGAACTATGACGGATCCACAGCAGCCCACTTCACGCCGCCCCTCTTTCGCCGAAACCTACGCCCAGGTGCAGGCAGGTTTGGGGAAGCTTCCCGACGAGCCGAATGCGCAAGCAGAAACGAACGAACCACAGCGCAACACTCGTCCAGTGTTCGCATTGGTTGTCGTTGATGCGCAGAATGATTTCGCTGAAGGTGGGGCGCTGGGGGTTGATGGCGCGATTCAGGCGTTCCGTAACACCTATCGCCATGTTGCAGGAAGTGCTGGAAAGTACTCGGTTATCGTCACGACTCGCGATGCTCATATCGATCCAGGCGAGCACTGGTCTGAGAACCCAGATTTCGTTAATTCTTGGCCACGACACTGTGCTGAGAGCGAAGCGGGTTCCGAGATTCATGCCGAAATGCACCGTGCACTGGATTACTTCGCCGTTATCAATCCGCAGGCAGTGCGCATTGATGTAGCGAAGGGTGCCTACGAAGCCGCCTACTCAGGTTTTGAAGGTGTCACTGAGGCACAAGTACCACTCGCAGAGGCACTTCGTTCCACTGAGGTCCAAAACCTCGATGTTGTCGGAGTCGCCACGGATCACTGCGTCCGGGCAACAGTTCTCGATGCGCTGAAGGAAGGCTTCACTGTTCGAGTCTTCACTGATCAGATCGCAGCCGTGTCTGCGGAGTCTGGCGACGCTGCTCTTGCAGAAATGGAAGCAGCCGGCGCCGAGATTATTCGCTAGCAGGGGGCAACGAGGGCGGGCCTAGCCGAAGCGAACGTCATCCAACGAAATTGGGGATAGTTCCTTGTGTAGGCGAGACGTGTCGACGTACTTGCCCGCATGGGTGATGAAACCTGCCACGGCGTCGTCGTCAAGTTCGCGGCGTACCTTCGCCGGAATGCCAGCAGCGAGGGATCGAGCCGGGATTTCCTGGCCCTCGAGGACGACGGCGCCGGCAGCGATGAGAGAGCCGGTGCCTACCTTCGAGTGGGAGAGCAGCGCGGACTTCATGCCAACCAGCGTGCCGTTTTCAACTGTGGTGCCGTGGATGAGGGCCATGTGGCCGACAGTGACGTCGTCACCAATGATGGTTTCTGCGTCCTCATCGACGTGAATAGTGGAATTGTCCTGGATATTGGTGCGCTCGCCGATACGGATCGAGTTGATATCGCCACGCAGGACGCAACCGTAAAACACAGAAGAGTCAGCGCCGATTTCGACGTCGCCGATAATGACCGCGCCAGGTGCAATCCACGCATCCTTGTGGATACGAGGAATCTTTCCGTTGCAGGGGAGAATGACTGGGGCAGGGGCAGAAATAGTTTCGTTGCTCATACTGTGCGATTGTGCCAGGGAAGTTTGCGCACGTCCCGGAAATTCCTAATTCATGGGGATAGAGTGGCCTCATGATTTTTATCGTCGTGAAGTTCAATGTGAAGCCTGAATACGCCGACTCTTGGATGGAGCATGTCGCTGAGTTCACTACTGCGACGCGCGCGGAATCTGGAAACAAGTGGTTCGACTGGTCGCGGTCAGTAGAAAACCCACAGGAATACGTGCTCGTCGAGGCATTTGACGATGACGCAGCTGGCGCGCACGTCAATTCTGACCACTTCCAGAAGGCCATGGAGACCATGCGCCCACTTCTGGTGGAGACGCCACGCATTGTGTCGCAGTCCTTGGAAGGTAAGGCCGACTGGGACCGCATGGGTGAGCTAGAGGTGAATTAGCGTCACCAACGGTGGGGTTGCTGTCGCAAAACCCCGCCGTGCCATCGTGCAGGTGTAGAAAATCAAGTCGTTTGCCAAATGTCACTCGCAGAGTCAGCGCGGGCGCTAGCGTAGAAATCGAAAGCGTAAATCTCGCGTTACTTTTCGGGAAAAGGAAGAGACTTCATGGCAAACGAAATCACTCGTGTTGGTGTTGTTGGTGCTGGCCAAATGGGCTCTGGCATCATCGAGGTATGTGCCAAGGCTGGTAGCGACGTTCTTGTATGGGAGGCGAAGCAGGAATTCCTGGATGCTGGCCGTGCGCGTCTCGAAAAGTCGTTGGACAAGGCAGTGTCCCGCGGAAAGATGGAGCAGGCTGACCGAGATGCGACTCTCGACCGCATTTCCTACACCACTGATTTCAAGGATTTCGCCGATCGCCAGCTGGTGATTGAAGCCATCGTGGAGAACCCAGAGATCAAGGCATCCGTGTTCTCCCAGCTGGATGAGGTCATTGAGGATCCGAATGCGATTCTCGCAACCAACACGTCATCTCTTCCTGTGCAGTCGATTGCGGCAGCAACGAAGAATCCTGAGCGCGTGATGGGTCTGCACTTCTTCAACCCTGTGCCAGTGTTGCCACTGGTCGAGCACGTCGTCACGCTGACCACCGGTGAGGTTCAGGCGGAGCGTGCGTATGCTTACGCATCCGAGGCGCTCGGCAAGAAGGTCATTCGTGCGACGGACCGTTCGGGCTTCATTGTGAACGCTTTGTTGGTTCCATACCTGTTCTCGGCAATGCGCATGTTGCAGGATGGTGTCGCATCGGCAGAGGATATCGATACCGGCATGGTTAACGGATGTGCGCACCCAATGGGGCCGCTGACGCTGTCCGACATGATTGGTCTGGATACCATCAAGTTCATTGGTGACGCCATGTTCGATGAGTACGCAGATGCTAACTACGCAGCTCCACCACTGCTGAAGCGCATGGTCGAGGCTGGTCACCTCGGACGTAAGTCCGGCAAGGGTTTCTACGACTACTCGAAGTAGGAGTGGATGTGAGCCCGACTAGGGGCTCAGAATGTGGATACGTGAAACACCAGGGAGTGCATTCCCTGGTGTTTTCGTGTCTAGAGCACATCGGTGCACATCGAGTAACGCCACGCCCTCGACTAAATTAACCTGAAATTCATTTACCCTTTAGGTAGTTGTTAATAACGCTCACCATTGTGTCGTATGAACAAAAGTTATTACTACATAAAGGAGTACGGCGTGGCTGCTCGTTCCCAGACCTCTGGTTTCCGTTCGCGCTTTGGAATTCGTGTGTGTGCCACGGTTTTGTCTGCAAGTGTATGTTTCGGAGCGCCTGCGCCGTTCACCTTCACGCCTGAAGCTTCCGCAGCGCCAGCTCGCCCGGATCTGCCACAAGTTCCAAGTTGGCGTCCAATTCCTACGATCCCTGGGCTTGCCGACGCTCTGCCAGTAGAGCAGGCTGCAGACGGTTCTCCGACGCCTCGTCCGTACCTTCCGTCGGAAGTTGCTCGCTCCTTCCCATCGGATTTCGCAACCGATAAGTGGTCTTACCTCTACATCGTCGATCCGTTTGTAGATGTGAAGGACAATCATCCTGAGATTATGGATCAGAACTTGGAAACGGTCATCCAGGTCAACAATGCAGCGAAGAACGATCCTGCCCTGGTCGAACAAGCTCTCGACGATGACCACAACGATCCGTTGATGAATATGTCCATCGCGTTCGGTCAGAACCTTGGCCAGCACTTCCGCGATGCTTTCAATGAAGATCGTTTGCCGAAGACGAAGGCCTTGCTGTCCGGCAATTTGGCCCGCGCAGGCGGAATCGCGAACTCATCTTTCATTGAGAAGTACACCTACGACTACGACCGTCCGTTCGTTGTCGCACCAGATCGTATTGAGCGCTACTACCGCGAGGGCGAGGACGATCCGTACTCGACCACTCCTGCATACCCATCGGGACACACCAACAAGGTGATGTGGACTGGTTCGCTGCTGAGCGTCATGCTTCCGGAGCTCGCCCCACAGATTCAGGTGCGCGCATCCGACGCGGGTCATTCGCGTCTCGTCATGGGTGTGCATTACCCACTGGATGTCATGGGCGGTCGCATGATGGGCAACCAGGCAGCTGCCGATCGTTGGGCTGACCCTGAGTTCCGTCCACTCATCGAAGCTGCCGCCGCAGAGCTGCGTGCAGAGCTCGAGTGGCGCTGTGGCTCCACCCTCGAAGAATGCGTTGCGACGGACACCCCGTACATGTCCAACGCCGACGCAGTGCGTGTCTACACCGAGCGCATGACCTACGGCTTCCCGCAGATTGGCCCAGCTGGCCAGGACATTCAGGTTCCTGCACGCTACGCGGGGTTGCTGGAAACTCGTTTCCCTGAGCTGACTGAACAGCAGCGCAACGAGGTACTGGCCCGCACCGCAATCGATTCGGGCTACCCGCTCGACCGTACCGACGGCGAAGCAAACCATGTGCGCATCAATATGGCACGTGCGCTCGCAGCCCAGGTCACCGTCAACGCGGATGGTTCGCTTAACATCCAGGGCTAATTTGCAGCTGCGATAGCGTTGCCAATCCGGTCAAGCGCGTCGTTGAGGATGCTTGGCGACGTCGCAAAGTTCAAGCGAACATGACCGGCCCCTTCGTCTCCGAATGCGAGACCGGGGTTGACGGCGACTCGTGCGTTGTCGAGAAGCCACTGTTGTGGTTCGACGCCGGACTGTGCGATCGCGTCGACTCCGCGGAGATCAAGCCAGGCCAGGAATGATGCAGCGTTTGGGGTGAACTTTGCGCCGGGCGCTACCTCGGGTAAGCGACGGGCGAGAGTCTCCTGGTTGGTGCGGAGCGAGTCGAGGAAGTTGTCCAGCCAGGCTTCGCCATGCGTATAGGCAGCGGTTGCGGCCACGAGGCCGAGTGTTGACATCCCCTCTCTCGCAGCGTGGGGGAGTTTTTGCCAGGTAGTGGCATCGTCGTCGTTAAGTATCAACTGTGCGCACTTCAAACCGGCGGTATTCCAGCCCTTGGACGTCGCGGTCACCGTGATAGTGACAGCAGCTGCGGTCTCCGACACGCTGGCAGTGGGAACGTGCTTTCCGTGCAAGACAACAGGTGCATGGATCTCGTCGGAGATGACCCTGGCGTTGTACTGCGCCGCAAGATCGGTGAGGCGGCGGAGTACCTCGGGCGCGTAGGTGAACCCCAGTGGGTTATTGGGAGCGGACAGGATGACTGAGCCTGCGCCGTTCTTGAAATGAGTTTCAAGGGCGTCGAGATCGGGGCCGGTGTAGTCGGCAGTCTGCACGGTTGGCACGAAGAGAGTGTCCCGCTCGGCCGTGGGGCCGACTTCGAAGAAGGGCATGTACGCCGGTGTAGGCACAACAACGGCAGACCCCGGTGCCGTCAAGTACTTCACTGCGAGGACGACACCTCGAACGACATCCGCGACAGGGAAAATGTGCTCCGCATTCGGTTGCCAGCCATAGCGCTGCTGGTACCACTGAGCTGTTGCGTTCTGCAGGGCTGACGTATCTTGCGAGGGGTAGCCGAGGTACTCACGATCCACTGCTTCGCGCACCGCTGTGAGAACCGCCGGGCACGTGACTGCATCAGTTTCGGCAACCCATAACGGCAGGACATCGGCTGGGTACGCTGTCCACTTCACCGTGCCACGACGGCGAAGGGTGTCGACATCGGGAAAGGTAACGTCATTCATGTTGGCAACTGTACACAAATAGGTGGCGATGTATAGACGGAGTTGTCTATTTGGTGTCGGTTAGTTGCAAAACCTCGCGCGCACATTCGAGGACTTTGTCTCGATCCGATGCGACTAGCCCAATCCTGCTTCGCCTATCCACAAGATCCTCAACAGTAAGGGCGCCTTCATGGGTGACATGCCATGCGAACTCCGCCCTGGTGATGTCTACGCCTTCTGCCACGGGATCGCATGGTCGTGACAATGGGCACTGAGAAATCACTTTTGCAGCTTCTGTACCGAACCGGGCTGTGACTGAATCAGGGATGTCTGACGCCTGGGAGGAATTTTGTGGCATCGGTTGCTGTGACTGGGCGAGAGGGCCGCCAGGAGCGCCAACGAGCGGAACATCGCGGGTGAGGCAAGGCTGAATGCGGTCGGCCACATTGCGTCCTGGCTGTCCCGTTGATTGTTCGCTGAGTTGCTTGACCACAGCGTCGACAACTTCTTCAGCCATCAAGCGGTATTCAGTGAGCTTTCCACCGGTAATGGAGATGAGCCCGTTTTCTGAGGTGATAAGGGCATGGTTTCGGGATAGGTCCGCAGTGCTTGGTGAATCATCCCCATCGGAAATCACATCAATGAGCGGTCGCAGACCTGAGAATGCGCCAATGACATCGTCCCTAGTCAACGGGGTGTCGAGAGCTTGATTAATGACGCCGAGAATGAAGTCGATGTCCGAGTCAGGCGTTGCGGGAACATCGGGAATCGGACCGTCAAGAGGCTCGTCGGTGATGCCGATGTAAGTGCGACCGTGCTGAGAGGGCAACGTGAAACAAAATCGGCTGCTCGAACCAGGAACGGGAACTGTCAATGATGACGACGAATTTCCCAGCTTGGCGGAGTCAACGACAATGTGCGTGCCCCGCGATGGGCGCACCCTGATTTCCGGCGCGAGATCGCCAGCCCACACACCCGTGGCATTGACTACTTGTCGCGCGCGGAGTCGAAGAGTCTCGCCAGAGAGGGTATCGGTCAACGTCAGCGACGTTCCGTCTACATCGGATGCTTTCACTTTTGTGAGCACTTTCGCGCCGTAGCTTGCCGCGGTTCGGGCGATGGCGACCACAAGACGAGCGTCGTCGATAAGCTGTCCGTCATAGTTCAGGTGGCCACAGCGAAGCGATGTGTTCTTCACTCCGGGCACGAGCTGAGCGACCCGTTTCGCCGATACCGTGCGCGACCGTGGCAGCGTTGTGGCTGACGTACGAGACAACACTCGTAGAACATCACCTGCGATGAATCCGATTCGCGGTAGAAGTGCCTTTCCTAGTGGTTGGCCTGCGTAAACGGGGACCACCTGGGGGATTGCACGTACGAGATGCGGTGCGGTCTTCTCCATCAAGACGCGACGTTCGTTTGCAGATCTTTGGGCGATTCCGACATTTCCTGACGCCAAGTACCTCAGCCCACCGTGCACGAGTTTCGACGACCACCGAGAGGTGCCGAATGCTAGGTCGTGTGCATCCACAAGAACTGTTTTCAGACCTCGCGACGCCGCATCGAGAGCGATTCCAGCGCCTGTCACTCCGGCACCGATGATGACAAGATCGGGTTGCTCATCAACTGTTGAACTGGCGGAGATTCTCTTCAGCTCCTGCCATTCTGCGTTGCGACGGCTCGCATTCAAGGCAGATGAGTGCGTTGGCTGTGGACGCGTTGACTGTGGGAGTGTGCGCTGTGAATTGTGCTTAGGCACCAAAATCTCCAATACGGTTTTTAGGATGAGCTGGCTTTTAGGTAGTGTGAAAAAGGAAAGAGTTGCCGAGTTAGGAAGGAGACACGCTGATGGAAAATTCGCTGGCATTGTTCCACCGCGATCCATCGTCGCAGCTGTGTTGTTGTCTCCTGTCCGCGTCGCAACTCCGTAGAAGTCTCGGCTAGTGTGCGCGCAGGTTATGCCTGCTACACAGCTGCCTTTTTGAGTTTGCCACGCGGACGTTTCAGATCAATCAATTGACCTGCACTCTGACTTTTAGGCAACAACACCATGTCTTCTGCTATCCAAGCTGCTGCGGAAACCACGCCAGTCGCGTCGATTTCTCCATTCACTCTCGACGAGTACGTTTCGCTGTTCATTTATGACGGACCGTCGAGTCCCGAGATCCTTTCCAGTGATCTCGTGACTCTTATTTCCTAATTCGAAACCACTAGCTGGGGTCTTGGCTGTAGGCCTCGTTCAACGTTCGCGGGCCGCTCGCTAGCTTTCCTGGGTTGAGAATTCCGGCCGGATCGAACTCGCGTTTCACCGCGCGGAGCGCCTGAGCAAATAGTTCGGTGTTCTCTTCGTAGAACTGTGGACAGTGATCGCGGCCAATGCCGTGATGATGAGTAATCGTCCCGTCATGACTCATGATGGCATCACCGGCAGCAGTCTTGATATCGATCCACTGCTGAATTTCTTCGCCTTCCTTTTCCCGGAAGAAGTACGTGAAGTACAGCGAACATCCTGTGCGGTACGTGTGCGAAATATGGCAGAAAACGTAGGCTGGCGTGCCGTGTTTCTGCGCTGCTGCTTCCATCGCGCTCGTGACTTCGGCTTTCAGCTTTGCGACGTTACCCCAGGTCGTTGCTGTTTCCAAGGTGTCGACACCAACACGCTTGGTCATGAGGACATCGCGCAGATATGGGGAGGTGAATCGATGGTCTACCCACATCATTCCCGGGACACTGCCAAGGCGTACGCAGTGCTGTCGTGCAAACGCCAGTGCGAGCTTCTCCCGTGCGAGGCGGGCTGCGCGTCCAGAGCTGTCAGTGAAACCGAAGATAGCCATACAAGGGGTCGACATGCCACGAAGTTGAAGATACTTCTTCAGTCTCGTTTGAATCGTGGAGTTTCCAAGTTGTGCGATGCCAAAGGCTGTCTCTTTTTCATCGGATAGCCGTGCCAGGTGTGGTGTTGCTCCGGACTGCTCGAGCTGCTGAAGCGCGCGAGTACCCGCTTCAAAGTTGGGGAAGAAGTATGTATCGAAGAGCATCTTCTTGGTCTTCCGATGCAGCTGCAACGTAACCTGGGTAATGATTCCCAGTGTCCCCTCTGACCCCAGAAATAGCTCACGTGGATCGGGGCCAGCGGCTGACGACGGCATGTCCCGGAATTGCATGATGCCCTGTGGGGTGACTACACGAAGTCCGATGACGTTTCGATCAATTCGTCCATACCCGGACGACTCTTGCCCAGCAGAGCGGCACGACACCCAACCGCCGACCGTGGAGAACTCGAAAGACTGTGGGAAATGACCGCAGGTGAAGCCCTCGTCGTTCAGGGTTTTCTCGAGGTCCGGTCCATATACGCCACACTGGACTGTGGCTGTTTCGGCCTCGCGATCAATGTGCAGCACCTTGTTAAAAGCTGCGGTCGATACTGCAATTGCAGCGGTGAACCCAGCGGAGGATGACTCCACACCGCCAACCACGGATGTTCCTCCGCCAAAGGCAACAACAGCGATTTTCTGTTCGGAGCAGAGCTGAAGGAGCTCGAGCAGTGCTTCTTCGGTCTGTGGATAGACGACTGCGTCCGGGGCATCAGGCAAATCGGCGGCACGCAATCGGACGAGGTCAGGGTAGCTGCGCCCGACGCTGTGCTGTACTCGGGTGTCGTGGTCGACAGCGACGTTGTCGGCGCCGACAACGGATTGAATCGCCTCCACAGCATCGGAGGTCAAACGACTGTCGGGAATGGTGACGTCGTCGATGGCCGGTGGGGGATTCGAAGCGTGCCGATCCATCTCGATATCCCGCTCCAAGAGAGCGATGGCACTCGGCGTAAGTGGCTTGTCGTGTCCGTCAGTTCCCCAACCCCACCATCGCATTCGGTGTAGTGGCTTACCAGGGTGGTCGTCGATTGTCATTGAGCGATCTCCGCCTAACGCTGTGTGTAAGAAACGCAGTGTGTATAAAAACAAGTCTTAGCAGTTGCGCGTTCTAGCATCCCTAAAATTGGCTCTGAATTTACAATTTTTCGAAAATTGTCCCAAAGTTATCTCAATCCGCTAGTTTCTGTCAGCATAGGAAAGCTGTTTCGGTGAAGCTTGATTGAGGAGGCCACGTGATTGACGACTCTTCATCGTCACACAGTGCGGATGATGTGCAAACACCAGGAAAGCCACTCGTGCATGGGCTGTCGGGCAATGCCTATCCGCTGGGTTTCGCTCAGATTGAGACGGTGGCGCTCGTCGTCAATCCATTAGCCGGCTCAGGTATGGCACATCGAGCAGCTCAGCATGCGGTCGAGGCATTCGTAGAACGTGATGTCGACGTCGTTACGCTGCAAGGTTCCAGCCCTGATGATGCTCGCCACATGATGTCCGAGGTCATCGCTGATGACCGCTTTGACGCGCTCGTGGTCGTGGGCGGCGATGGTCTAGTCAATCTTGCATTGCAGGAACAAGCGGGCAGTGGCATGCCACTTGGGCTCATTCCGTCGGGAACTGGAAACGACCATGCACGCGAGTACTCGATTCCTCGCCATGATGCCCGCGCCGCTGCGCGCGTCATCGCCGACGGTTTTTGGACTCATACAGACCTCGCCCGCATCACTGATGCAGAGGGCAAGCAAATGTGGTTCGGCACGATCATGTGCTCCGGCTTTGACTCGCTAGTCACGGACCGCGCGAACACGATGTCCTGGCCACACGGAAAGAACCGTTATCATTTGGCTCTCGCACGCGAGTTCGTCAACTTCAAGGCGTTGCCGTTTCGGATCACGCTTGACGACGATGTCGTGCTCGATGACGAGATCACCTTGGCTGCATTCGGCAACACCCGATCGTACGGAGGTGGCATGCTGATTTGTCCGGCAGCGAACCATTGCGATGGGGTGATGGACATTACGGTCGTCGGCAAAGCTAGCCGACTTCGTGCGGGGCGGGCGCTGAGCAGCGTGTTCTCGGGGAAGCATGTTGAGTACGACGAAGTGACAACGCATAGAGCGAAAAAGGCCCACGTAGAGTACGTGGGCAATGGTGAGGATCTGAGCGTTTATGCTGACGGCGAGTACATGGCGAAGCTTCCAGTGACGGTGGAGATCGTGCCGGGCGCGGGCAAGTTTTTGGTGCCGCGCCCGTAGCCGAAGCTAGACCACCGGGGCGCTAGCGGCTCGCGTCGGCGGTGTCGTTGTCGACATCAACGTCAGCGTCCTCTTCGTCGTCGGTCATGCCGTCTTTGAGGCCGAACTCGCGTAGACGCTTGCGGTCTGCAGCCGATGCCGATGCAGTCAGGCGCAGCAGCTCGGCGTAGATACCACCGGATTGGGCAAGCTCAGCTGGGGAGCCGATCTCATGCACGTGGCCATCCTTCAATGTGACGATGGTGTCTACATCCGAAATCGTCGACAAGCGGTGCGCAATGATGAGAGTTGTACGACCCTCCATCAACTGCTCGAGACCGTGCTGAACTTCGCGCTCTGCCTTGGTATCGAGAGCAGACGTTGCCTCGTCCAAAATCAGCACTGGAGCGTCCTTCAGGATCGCGCGGGCAATCGCGATTCGCTGCTTCTGGCCACCAGAGAGTTTGAGTCCGCGTTCGCCGATCATGGTGTCGTAGCCGTCCTTGAACTTCACGACGAAGTCATGAGCGTTTGCGCGCCGGGCGGCGTCAATAATTTCCTCGTCGGAGGCTGCCGGGCGACCGTACGCGATGTTTTCCCGGATTGTGCCGGAGAACAGTGCCGCGTCCTGGAAGACGACGCCGGTGGTGGCTCGTAGATCCGAGATTGACATGGTGGCTGCAGAGGTGTCGCACACCGTAATGTCGCCCTTGGTTGGCTGGTAGAAGCCGAGCAGCAAATTCACAATGGTGGATTTGCCACCACCGGACTCACCGACGAGAGCGATCTTTTCGCCCGGCGCAGCGGAGAACGTCACATCGGTCAACACTGCGTTGTCTTTTTCGTACTCGAAGGTGACGTTATTGAATGCCAGTGCGTCAGTGACGCCGTCGACACTCAACTTCGTGCCTGGCTGATCGAAGCCCTGTGCACCAGTACGGATTTCGCCGTTGGTTTCAGCCGCATCGAGCAGAGCCTTCGTTGCCGAAGGCTCTGGATCTAGCTCCATGACGTGGAAGTAGTCCTTGGAGCCAGCAATTGCGCGTTGTGCAGCATCAACAATGAAGCTCATCATCGTTGCTGGTTGGCGGGCCATATTGACCAGCTGAATCAGCATAATCATGGTGCCGATGGTGAACTCGCCGTGGAGGGTGCGCAGGAAAATCATCACATAGATGCCAGCGAAGATGAGATTCAAGATGGCACCGCGAATGGAGTCCATCTGGTGCCACCACGAGGACTGCTTGCGCGACAACGACACTGTCGTGTCGAAGTGCCGACCAAAGTTGAAAATCTCACGCATCTCGGCAGTGAAAGAACGAGTAACCTTCACTTGGCCGATAACCTCGGCGAAACGACCACCAGCGGCGTCGATCTCCTTGTTTTTCTCGCCCTCGATCTTTTGCCATTTCTTCGAAGTCAGAGCCGTCAACCACATGTAGGTGGGGAACACCAACACCAGTAGGACGGCCAGCGGCCAGTAGTGCCAACCAGTAATCGCCAATACTGCGGCGATAGTGAGCAGCATGGGGAAGAAGTTGTTAGAGAACGTCTGGAGGAACTGCGTGATGTTCGTAATTGATCGCTCCAGGCGGGCGATAATCGTGCCTGTCACCTGGTTGTCGAAGTAGCGCTGTGGCAAGCCGAGAAGCTTTGCGAAATAGCGCGTCGACAAGATTTCGCGCATCCGGGCGGTCATAATATCGCCCAAGTAGCCACCAATATTGTGGATGATGGTCTGCGACAAGTCAGCAATGAGCAAGCCCGCTGTCAGCCACAACACTGTCGTCGTAGCCTTTTCGAGCACACTTTGTGCCGGGCCATTCGGGCCAGAATCAGAGATAGCAGACACGATCGCATCTGTTGCATCGCGCACCAGGAATGGGCTGATTAGTGTGGCCACCGCGGTGAGCAGTGAGCACACAATAATGCCGACGTAAAAAGGCCACAGCACCTTGGTGGTGCCGAGAATTCGCGCAAGTGATTGCACTACGAAAGCTCCTTCGCGCAGAGCGTAGATAGACGTCGAAGTAAGGACGATGCCAACTGTAGTGCCAATGGCTGATTAGTAAACAACTGCGTTCGTTGCGCTATCCGTCCACCAGGTGCCATGGGCGACGTTTTCAATCCACACCGTGACTTTCCGTGGCTCAGTCTGCGCGCGTGACGACGGCTCCGCCCACACTGCAGCACGGTCCACCACAATGCCGTGCGCACAGCGGGTAACCCAGTGGAATTCGCCAGGCTTATGCAGATCAACTCGGCGACCGGAGTCCGGTTCGACGGTGACCAAGATGTCGCCCAGAGCAGTGGCGTAGGTATCGGCGACGAGAAGCGTGACTGCGTCGTCGTTAGGCGGTGGGGTGAGTGCCTTGGGCGCTGCGTAAGGAGTGTTGAGGATTGCAGTAGTCATGCGGGTAGAACCTTCCAGAGTCGAGTGCTTCCGACCGTGCGGTGTGCACGGTGGCAGGTCGTATCCCCGGGAGTGGAAGGGTACCGTGGGCTCGCACCGCGGTTGCCAGGAAAGTGGACGGCTTTGTCCCGGGCAAAAGTCACTTTCCTTCTGGACCTGACCCCACTCTAGACTAAGCGGTCTACTTTATGTCAAGTCTTCGTTGAGAAGACGCTGCACCGCAGCCAAAGGCAGCTCCAGCCAATCTGGGCGATTCTGGGCTTCATACAAGCACTCGTAAATGGCTTTATCGAGGATGAAAGCGTTCAGGAGGCGCTCGTCGAAAAGCGATCCGGAATCGGGAGCGGAGGTCGACACTTCTGCATCCGGGTCGATCTGCGAGTAACCGCGAAGAAATTCAGCGATATTACGTGAAGCCCACTCGGCGACGCGCTGGCGAGCGGTAGCGGAATCATCGCGTCCTGCGAGAAGCGGGAAGTGCGCGGCGTAGTCGAAAGAACGGATCATACCTGCGATGTCGCGTAGTGGGTGATCCGGTAGACGGCGCTCCTCCCACGGACGCGACGGCTCCCCCTCGAAGTCAATGAGCAGCCAGTGTCGTGGCGTACGTAAGACTTGCCCCAGGTGCAGGTCGCCATGAATTCGCTGGACGACGACTCCGTCCTTCGACACAGCTTCGGCTGCAGCGACGAAGACCTTTTCTGCTGCGTCTGCACGCTCGGCGATTTCTGGAACAAGCTGTGCGACGTGAGTGAGGCGCTCACGCATGGGAGCGACGAGTTCCTCTCCGGATACCGTGCGATTAGCAGGCAGGGCAGCGGCCAGGTGGGCATGGACTTCTGCAACGGCTTGACCGAGTTGCAATGCTTCAGTATCGAAGTCAGTACCGAGGTCGCCGATGTCGGTCAGTGGGTCGCGAATTACATCGCGCACAGAGGTCAGCGCCATTGCCCAGCCGTCTGCAGAGTTCGGCAAGAAGGACTGCAACATGGCGGTGGTATAGGTATCCGTGTTGGAGTCGTCGCCGATCTCTAATTCGATCCAACCGAAAAGGTGCGGTACGGATTCGCAGTTGGACGTAGAAAGGGCAGCGAGCAACTCGACATCGGCATTCGTGCCTGGATGTAGGCGGCGGAAGAATTTGCACATCACGGCATCGTCGAAGATGACCGATGTATTGGACTGCTCGACCCCCATTGGACGACCATGCTCCGGCACATTCAACTCCGTACCAGGAACGCGACGAAGCTTCATCGCGCCCAGCGAGCCGGTCTTTAGTAGTTCTTGTCCCAGTGCCGTGACGCAGTCGGCATCGCCGAGCGCGTCATAGCCGATGACACCGTCGCCGTTGACCAACATGGCAGGTGGTGTCGACGTCTCATGGTCTGGCAATCCGTGTGCCCAGGCGATGGGAAGCTGGTACGTCGGCGACGCAGCTGCCGTTCGCACAGCAACAATCACCATGTCAACATCTGGCGCCGTGGCGTGGTCACGGATTGCTGGTGACGAATCGATAATCTCAATTGCCTCGATGTCGGCAGCCTTATCGGCGAAGAATCGCAAGGAAGGCAGCGTATGCGCCAACTCAGCAGCGATTAGGTCTGTGGAGGGAATCTCAACGTGGCTCATCGCAATTAGCCCTTCTTCGAATCTGTGGTGGGAACATCAGTGGTGTTGCCGGTGGCAGTCGCTGGAACTGGTGCGTCAGAAATAGCTTGCGCTACAGGAACCGTCGGCGCAGCAGAAGACGCTTCCACGGAGGGAGCTTCGGGTGGTGCTTCCAACTCGAACCAGTAGAAACCGTGACCCGGCAAGGTGACTTGGTACGGTGTCGAATCGATTGTTGGGAACGGAATGGATCCGGTTAGTTCGATCGGTGTGCTGCGTGCGAACTCAGATAGATCGAGCTCGACTGCCTGCGGATACTTAGACAGGTTATTGACACACAAAATGCGCTCGCCGTCGTACTCGCGTAGGTACGTGAACACGCTTGGGTTTGCGTTGTCGAGTTCTCGGAAATCACCCAACCCGAACGCGTTGTACCGCTTGCGCACATGAATCAATCGCCGCACCCAGTTCAGCAAAGAGTTCTTTGACGTGGATTGATTCTCGACATTGATGGCCTGGTATCCGTATGTCGCATCTTGAACCGTCGGCAAGTACAGCCGTCCCGGATCACACTTGGAGAAACCGGCGTTGCGGTCTGGGGACCACTGCATTGGGGTGCGAACACCATCGCGGTCGCCCAGCCAAATATTGTCGCCCATGCCGATTTCATCGCCATAGTAGAGAACTGGTGAGCCAGGCAGCGACAGCAACATCGCGTTAAATAGCTCCAGCTGGTTGCGGTCATTATCGAGCAACGGAGCTAGACGACGTCGAATGCCTATGTTCGCTTTCATTCGAGGGTCCTTCGCATACTCGCGATACATGTAGTCGCGTTCTGCATCGGTGACCATTTCCAGAGTTAGCTCATCGTGATTTCGCAGGAAGATTCCCCATTGCGCAGTTTCTGGGATGTCCGGGGTGGACTCGAGGATCTCAGAAATAGGGAAGCGGGATTCCTTGCGAACCGCCATGAAAATACGAGGCATCAGCGGGAAGTGGAATGCCATGTGGCACTCATCGCCACCAGTGGCCGGGTCGCCGAAGTACTCGACGACATCTTCTGGCCATTGGTTCGCTTCTGCGAGCAGCACGCGACCTGGGTACTCGTTATCCATGACGGCGCGGCAGCGCTTCAAGAAATCATGCGTTTCAGGCAAGTTCTCACAGTTAGTGCCTTCTCGCTCGAAGAGGTACGGCACAGCATCCAATCGGAAACCATCAATGCCAAGGTCGGACCAGAAGCGGAGGACGTCGAGCATTGCTTCCTGCACGGCTGGATTGTCGTAGTTCAAGTCCGGCTGGTGGGAGAAGAAACGGTGCCAGTAGTACTGACCGCGAACTGGATCGTAGGTCCAGTTGGATTCTTCGGTGTCGACGAAGATAATGCGGGCACCGGAGTACTGCTCGGGATCATCTGTCCATACGTAAAAGTCGCCGTAAGGGCCATCCGGGTTCATTCGTGATTCTTGGAACCACTCGTGGGTATCGGAGGTGTGATTCATGACCAAGTCGGTAATCACGCGGATGCCACGGGCATGGGCTTCGTCGAGAAGCGTTTTGAAATCGTCGACGGTACCGAACTCCGGAAGCACTGCGCGGAAATCGCGAATGTCGTAGCCACCATCGCGGAGCGGGGAATCGTAGAAAGGCGGAAGCCAGAGACAATCGACTCCGAGCCATTGCACGTAGTCGAGTTTCTCGGTTAATCCGCGCAGGTCGCCAGACCCGTTGTTATCTGAATCGTTGAATGCGCGAACCAGCACTTCGTAGAAAACTGCACTGCGGTACCAATCATTCATGCAAACCACGGTAGGAGGAAATGGCGATCAGCGCAGTGGAATTTTGTGGAAACTGGCGCAGAATCCCACCGTAAACGCGATTAAAGACAGGTGGCGAACTAGCGCACATGTCGAGCATTCACAATGCTCACAAGCTTTTCAGCATCCGCGAGAGACAACTGTCGCGCTTTAGGCTTAACCGGGCCTGGAACCATATCAATTTCAACAGTGACTAATCCCAGTGCCTTCGAAATTGGTCCGGTGTGTGTCGTAAAACCCTGAATTCGATCCCACGGAACAATAGTGGTGACATTCCACAACCGACCATGCGTGACGACGAGTGCACGCGGACCAACAATGACTTTCTGTTGTTTCCAGTCGATTGGGGATAACCACCGTGCTTGACGTGGAGAGGCCAGCGTTAACTCTGGTGCAAGGCGTGGCTGTTCAGTGATTCGGTCAATGATTTGGTCGACAGTTTCATCGACCCGCACGGTGTCATCGACTGGGATGAGGGCTGTTGGGGCTTGCTCATCAGCGCCGTACCCTGCCACAGACATATGCGCTTTCGCCCACTGACGGCGTTTCCACCACAGTGGTTGGATGACACGGAATCCGTGGAGCCGATGGATAGGAATTGTTTGCCGACGCGTCGACAGCAGCCCGGCGCGAATGTGGAGCCGTTCAGCCTCATCGTCAGTGGAAAGAGTGAATCCGTACGACGTGCTCCACAGGCCCCAGACAACCATCACGATTGTAGCGAGGTAGATAGCCAAACTGATTCCAGTGGTGAGAAGAGAGCCCCCAGCGACACCGACGACGCCGGCCCACGATAGCTTCGTGGCTGCGAGAACCACGATGATAATGCCAACGACAACGAGCCCAACGGCGAAGAGAACACCGAGCAGCAGAATCGGACCGAGGATCAGCGAAACGAATAGCGTGACCGGATCGACGGGACCGTTGAGGACAGTCTCGTGCTGTGGCTCAACACTGGCTGCCGTCTCACCGTCCGCCGTCACGCTTTCTGTCTTCCCATGGGAAGGTGCTAGGGCCCAGGATTCACCGTCAGTTTCCGTTGGCGAAAGCGCAGCTTCCTGCTTCCCTCTGCGAGTTGCCTCCAAGATCTCTTGGCGAAGCGCCTTACATTGATCAACCTTGAGATACTTAATGGTCAGATCAGAATTCTGACCACCGGCTGTTTCGACTTTCAGTTCTGCCAATCCCACGAGCCTGGCGAGTAGTGGCTGATTAATATCGATTGCCTGAACTCGGTCGAACCGCGCGTTACGACGAGTCCTGAAAAGCCAACCTGCACCAATGCGGACTTCTTCGTCGGAAAGCTCGTAGAAGCGGTACTTCCAGGAAATCCAGGAAAATAGGCCGACGACAAGGACCAACAACACAAAGCCGCCAGTGAGGGCGAGCATTGCCCACAGAGTATCTTCGCGCAACCATGTGAAAAACAACCTGACTAATTCAAAGGAATTCGCCAGGATGGCCACGCCAGCGAGCACGATGAAGCGAATGCCGGTCAGGATAGGTGTGAGCGGATGAACTTGGTGACGCTGCGTTTCCATCACAGACCTGCCATGCGTTCGCGAGCCCGGTTGGATAGTCGTTCGCGAATCGCTTGTGCCTCTTCGCGTGGAATACCAACGATGGCGGCATCTGATGTCACCGATGCGGTGTTGAGCTTCAAGCGTGCCAGTCCGAATGCGCGAAGCAGGGGGCCTTCGGTGAGATCAACGAACTGAATACGGCCGTAAGGTACAACCGTGACGCTGCGCCACCAGCGGCCCTTGGCGACGAAAAAATCCTCGGCGCCTTCGAGGTAGCGATGCGCAGAAACTTGCCGGCCAATCAACCAGAAATCCCACACCCACAGTACGAGCACAAGGGCCGCCCCAATCCATGCAACTAACGTCAAATACGGTGCATCCGCGGCAGGAATGATGGTCATCGACAAAATCGCCACGATGACGGCTGCAATGAGTAGTGGCCCGAACAAGATTGCGGCTGTGATTCGACGCACGGTGGCGTACTTTGGGGACACCTGAATGAGCCGAGGGTCATCGGGATTTAGGAGATCCACCTGTGGGTTATTGGTGTTCATAGTTTCAACACTACCTGCCACAGTGGCTGTAGAAGTGTCTGCATTTTCACGTGGCGAACTGGCATGATGGGGCCATGATTATTCGACGTTTCGACGATGATTTCGATCCCAACAATCCGGATTCGGAGGACCATCCGCGCGGGGAATCCGACGACAACTTCTTCAGCAAATACAAGCTGATCTGGGCTGTTCTCATCACGCTGATCACCTTGCTGTCGTGCTGGCAGCTGTTCCAGGTCGTGCTGGCGAGCTAAGGCTGGCGAGCTAGTGCTGACCAGGGGCGGCAGCTAGCTTTTCACAAATAGTTCGCGCACTGCCTTCCATGGATCGCTTTCCGACGACTCCTCGCACTCAGCACCGCCACCAGACCAAATATGGGATAGGCGGGCGGGCTCGTCGTAGGTTTCCCAGCCAGGTGAGCCGGTCCTGATAAATGACACGACTTGGTCGTGAAATGGGTGCCCGGCTTCGCGACCGAAGAAACGTGGCAACTCAATACAGTGTGGAGCGCCAGTGGTTGGCTTCCCATCAGGCCCAGTGCCGACGCCGTTGCCCGGGCGGAATTCGCCAACCCACGTTGGAAGACCAGCATTCGCGGTGGCATCGGCCACCCGAACTGCATTGGAGCGGATTGCCGAATCGCCCACCATCGAGGCGAAAGGGCGTTCCTTGTAGAAATCTGTCGGGAAGGCCCCACGGTTTCCGATTCGCCGTGAAAAAGCTCGAGCGAAGTATTCAGATCCCGGGATTCTGTCAATTGCCGTGAGCTGCCACGTTGCGTGAAATTCCTCGCTGGTCGCTGTGACGAGAGTAGGCACGGTCGGCGTGAACTCGGATAGTCGCGGGCCGACCGCCGGATCCGTTGGGGCGGGTGCTGCCATTAATCGGTAAGCCCGCTCAGCCTGAACAGGGCCGACCGCTGCCAGTGCTGACGATGTCGCCTTACGTCCGAGTGCGGTGGACAGGAGGGACCGTCGAAAAGCAGAACCTGACGATCTGGAAAAGGCCGGCGACATAGCTATCACTCGCTGAATCTGACCTCGAGTGCGGGGATCGCCGGCAACCATCAGCGCCAGAGCAGCACCAGCAGATTGACCGGAAATAGTGATGTTGGAGGGATCGCCTCCGAAAGCAGCAGCGTTGTCGCGAACCCACTGGAGAGCGTTAACGAGATCCCCGACACCGCGGTACGGCTCGGTGGCGGAAAGGTCGGTGGCTAACTCTCCATCGGTGTCAGCATCGTCGAGGGGAGTGTCTCGCCAGAATCCAGCAAGTCGCTTGCGATAGCCGAGCGACACCATGACCACACCATTCCGAGCAAAATGACCACCATCGCACCACGGTTCGGAAGGATGACCAATTTCGTAGCGACCTCCATGAATCCACAGCAAAATCGGCTTTGGAGTATCTGGATCAGCCATCGGCGCGGTGACCGACAGGACGAGCTCAGCGTAGCGATCCATACGTCGACTCGTCCCGTCATGGGTGCGTGGCCGATCCGCGGTAGGACGTAGCGGAACGGATGGCTGATAGGGCTCGGCGTACGCGAAGGGGATGGAAAAGACACGTAGCGTCTGTTCTTCGTCGCACAGCCCCGTGAGTACGCCAGCGGGTGCCGTCACTGTCATGGGCTTCATATACCTAACCTATGTCAACATCGACGGCGCTACAGTGGAACTCTATGAACGACGCACAGAACGCACAGCAAGATCAGCCGAGTCAGAACATTCGCCCTGTAGCCGACAATCCGCTTTTGGTGCCATCTACGTTGCCGTATGGTTTGCCAGATTTCGCTGCCATCAGCGACGAACACGTTATCCCTGCTTTCCGTACCGCTTTCGTAGACCACGAAGCCGAGATCGCTGCAATTATCGCTAATCCTGAGACACCTACCTTCGAAAACACGATTGAAGCGATGGAAAAGTCCGGTCGTATGCTGGAACGCGTTGCCGCATACTTCTTCAATGTCGCGGGCACTGATGCCACTGACGAGCGTATGGCTATCGAAACGGTCGTGGCTCCGGAAGTCGCCGCTCATCTCGATTCGATTCGGCTGAATAAAGAGCTGTGGGAGCGTATTAAGCAGGTTGCAGCTCCGACCGGTGACGATGCCGACTCCGCGGAAGCCCGTCGTTTGTTGGACAAAATTCGTCGCCAGTTCCAGCGGGCCGGTGCCGATCTTGACGACGTCGACAAGAAGCGCCTCAGGGAACTCAATTCACGTCTGTCGCAGCTGTCTACTGCTTTTGGCGAGAACTTGTTGAACACCACAAATGACCTCGCAGTCGAGATTAACGATGAAGCCGAACTCGATGGGCTGTCCCCGTCCGCTAAGGATTCGCTTGCCCGTTATGCCAAGAAGAGTGACAAGGAATGTGGCTGGCTCATTCCGTTGGACCTGCCAACGGCTCAGCCCATCCTTGCTGATCTGAAGAGCCCTGCGACCCGAGCCAAGGTGTACGAAGCATCTCGTGCTCGCGGTGGCGACGCGAATGCCGACATCGTGCTGGAAATGGTGCAGCTGCGCGCGGAACGTGCCCGTTTGCTGGGGTACGACACTCACGCTGACTATGTCATTGCTGACGAAACCGCTGGTTCTGCTGCCGCAGCAAAAAAGCTGTTGACCGATCTCGCACCTGCTGCAGTGGCCAACGCTGAGGGCGAGTACAAGCGCGTTGCCGACTTAGCTGCTGACGCTGGCGAAGCAGAAGTCACCGCCGCTGACTGGCCCTACTGGGCGCAGTTGCGTCGCGCCGATGAGTTCGCCGTCGATGAAGAGGAGCTGCGCCAGTACTTCCAGCTCGACCGGGTCATGGAGGATGGAGTTTTCTACGCGGCCAACCAGCTGTACGGAATCACGATGACCCGCCGTGACGATCTCACCGGTTACGCGCCGGGCACAACGGTGTGGGAAGTCACCGACGCTGGTGATGCCGGCATCGGCCTCATCATCACCGACTACTACTCACGCCCGACGAAGCGCGGTGGTGCGTGGATGAGCTCGTTCATGGACCAGTCGCGACTTCTGGACACCCGCCCGGTGGTCGTGAACGTGCTCAATATCGCGGAACCAGCGGAGGGCGAACAGGCCCTGCTCACCATGGACGAAGTCATCACTCTCTTCCACGAGTTTGGTCATGCGCTCCATGGCCTATTGTCGGATGTTCGCTACCCAACGTTCTCCGGTACGAACGTGCCTCGCGACTTCGTGGAATTTCCAAGCCAGATCAACGAAAACTGGGCACTCGAGCCGTCGATCCTGAACAACTACGCATTCCACGCAGACACCGGAGAGTTGATTCGGGACGAGCTCGTCGCAAAGGTCAAAACTGCGCGCACCGCAGGCGAAGGCTTTGCGACGGTCGAATACTTGGGCGCCTCTGCTATCGACTTGGCGTGGCATTCGTTGACGCTGGAACAGGCTCAAGCAGTGGCTACGAAGGCGGAATCACAGTCGGCTATGCAGGTGGTCGCGGAGTTCGAGCGGGAAGCTCTCGAGGATTATCGACTGGTGGTAGAACACTTGACGCCTCGCTACACATCGACCTACTTCAACCATATTTTTGCTGGTGGTTACTCCGCTGGGTACTACTCGTACTTGTGGGCCGAAGTGTTGGATGCAGACGGTTTCGGCTGGTTTGCGGACAACGGTGGTGCGACCCGAACCGGAGGTGAGCGTTTCCGCGACTTGATTCTGTCGCGCGGTGGCTCCATCGATTACACCGAGGCGTACCGTAATTTCCGAGGCCGGGACAAGGATATTCGTCCGTTGTTGGAACGTCGCGGACTCGTTGGAACTGCCGGATAGAATCGCTGAGGGGGAGGTGGCGATGACCCCACCGGTATCTCACAAGGGATTCAGGTGGGGTAGCATTGCTGGCCGTGAACGAAGTAGTGGACGCAGTCGGGCAATGGCTGACTCAGCTGTCCGTACTCGGACAAGTAACAGTGATGTTGCTTATCTTGCTGCCTGTCGGTGGTTTCGTTGCATTTCTTTTCGTAGGTCTAATCGACACAGTGTTTGGCCGGGTTTTCGGCAAAATCATCGTCGAAAACGAAATGGAACGAGTCACGCCACGTAAGAAAATTGTTCTTAAGGAAGAGGAAACCAACTAATGCGTAATTCACGAGTCAAGCTCGCACTGGTGGCCCTCATTCTCTTGGTGCTCATTGCAGGGGCATTGTCTCAGTACCAGTGGTAGCACCCGAAACTGCATTTGTACTCGGGGCGCGAGTGCTCTGAAACAAAAACACAGCCACTTATGGCCGAGTCGGCAACAATTTTGAGTGTTTTTCCGCCTCAAATGTTGCTCAGCCGGTCATAAGTGGCTGTTTGCTGTGTGGTTCTGCGTGCTGTGCGGCGCTAGCGAAGCTACCTACTTCGTGTTTGCAGCAGCGCTTTCGGTGGCAGCTTCAGCACTGCCTGCGCTAGCAACTGCATCTGACTCTGTAAGAGTGTCTTCCTCCGCGAGGTCGTAGCTCTTGGTGCGGACACCAGGAAGTGGTGCAGGTAGACCCTTGGAGCGGTCAATGAAGAAGCACACGATAAACGCCACCACAGTTGGCAAGACCCACGACAGGGACTGTTCGTACAGTGGCAACTTTGCCAGCGCTGGAACGTATTCAGCCACATCGAAGTCGATGGTCCGCGCGAGATCCAGAACGGCGAACGCCATGGCAACTGCGACTGGAACGCGGTACGACCACACGAACTTGAACTTGGACGCAGCCTGGATCAAGGTGATGAATACCAGCGTCATAGCTGCTGGGTACAAGAACACGTTGAGTGGGATAGCAATACCAATGATGGTGTTCAGGCCAAGGTTAGCCATGAACAAACCAGCGAGGGTGAAAATGATTGCCCAACCGTTGTAGCCAACCTTCGGCACAAGCTCGCCAAAGAACTCGGCGGTAGCGGTAATGAGTCCAACGGCAGTGGTCAAGCACGCAAGCAGCACGATACCTGCGAAGAGCCACGCGCCGGCGGAGCCGAAGGACTGGGTAGCGACGTCGGCAAGCAACCGAGCACCGTTGTCGTAGCTACCTTCGACACCCTGGCCAAGCTGACCGAGGCCGAGGTACACAGCGCCCAGCAAAATAACCGCGATGACACCAGCGGAAATTGCGGAGGTAACAACCTTCGACTGTCCAGTGATGCCTTGGCGGCGCAGTGAGGAAATGACAACAATGCCGAAGACCAGTGCTGCGAGAGAGTCCATGGTGAGGTAGCCCTCGAGGAAACCAGTCGTGTACGGAGCATCTGCCCACTTTTCGGTTGGCGCACCGGGAGTGCCGGTCAGCGTCATCGTGCCCACAATGACAAGTGCAACGATGAGAATAAGGAGTACTGGGGTCAACCACTGGCCGATGGAGTCGACGATGCCGCTTGGGCGGATCGACAGCCACAGAGATACTGCGAAGAAGATCGCGGTAAAGAGGAACAATGCTAGGGCGGAATCAGTGCCGACCAGCCCGGCAGCACCAGTTTCAAAGGCGACTGATGCGGTGCGAGGAATGGCGTACAAAGCACCGATGGACAGGTAAACGGCGATGGAGAAAACCAGACCGAAAACCTTGCCAGCGCGAGTAGCAATATCGACTATGCCGTTGCCGGATACGGCCACAGCGATCACTGCGAGCATTGGTAGCAGCACGCCGGTGGACAAGAAACCAGCAATAGCGGGTACATAGTTTGTGCCGGCCTCGACGCCAAGTTGTGGCGGGAAAATGAGGTTGCCGGCACCAAAGAACATGGCGAAGAGCATTAAGCCAATGACAAGGATGGTCATCAAAGGCTTTTTAGACTGCGTTGTTTGCATTCTTTTATGTAACCAGGTCGCGCTGTGGAACCAATAACCAGGGCGTATGAGAACACCCTAAGTCATGGTGAGTGGTGTGCCTAGCTACCCGTTCATCGCTTTTGTGACGTCCGCAAACGATGGGTAGTCGACCAAGTCGCTGACCAACACTGCGTTGCCGTCGCCGTCGGTAAGTGGAACACACCAGTTCGGGTACTGGTCGTGAACCGTGCCCGGCTGGTTCTGGGTGCGCTTGTCCGACACCAAGTCGGTCAGCGCCGCGCACTTCAGCGCCGAAGGAGTGCGTGCGAGGTACTTGTGCAAACCTTCGATAAGGATGTCGACGTCAGGCAGATCATCGCGCTGCAATGCCTCGAAGTTCACGTAGGCAGCATCGGTGTCTGCAAAACAGCCGGCAGACTGTGCTGCGGCCAGTACCTTGGCAATCCACGCGAAGTCACGCTTTTCTTCTTCGTCGGCATCGCTGAGGAGAATACCGAGGCGGTCGCGCAGCTTAATGTGCTCGCCGGCCAGGTATCCAGCAGTCGGTGGCAAGTCGTGCGTGGTTACTGAAGACAAGCACAACGAGCGGTAGTGCTCGGCTGGCTTCGGGTGATCACCGTCGGACTCGAACCACAAGATGGACGTACCCATCACGCCACGTTCGGCAAGGTAGTCTTGCACCCACGGTTCGAATGTGCCCAAGTCTTCGCCAATGACGACTGCGTCCGCGAGTTCAGCTTCCAACGCCAGGATGCCGACCATTGCCTCATGGTCGAAGTACACATAGGTGCCCTCCGTTGGTGGTTCCATGCGTGGCATGACCCACAGGCGGAACAGACCAAGAATGTGGTCAACGCGGATACCACCTGCGCGACGCAGGATCGTGCGCAGCATGTCACGCCACGGGCGGTAACCAGCCTTTGCCAACTTGTGTGGATTCCATGGTGGCTGCGACCAGTCCTGGCCCTGCTGGTTGAAACCATCTGGTGGGGCGCCCACGGAAATATCTGGGGCAAGCCATTCTGCAAGATTTTCCGCGTCGGCACCGCCTGGGTGAACGCCGACTGCCAGGTCTGCCATCACACCGATGCGCATGCCGGCATCGGTGGCTTCCTTCTGTGCGTTTGCCAGCTGCTCGTCGACAATCCACTGCATCCAGCAATGGAAATCCATCGTTTCCTGACGGAACGCCTCGATGTCCTCATGTGCCCCAAATGGCTCCACGTGATCTGCGAAGGAGTTGCTTGCAAACGATTCGTCGTCACGCGCAGCCAGGCGCAAATCGATTTCACGCTGAGTGCACCATTGCGCGTAGTCGTAAATGCCACGGCCTTCCTGAGCCAAGAAGCGCTCGTAATCACTCGCGCGAGCAGGGGACAGTGGCACCCTATGGACAGCGCGCAACACCCGCAGCTTCGCTGCGTAAATAGGATTGCGCTCAATCTCGGTGGTCGTGTGGTTCAACTCGCGGAACTCGGCAGCCGTAGCACGCGCAACATCCGCCTCGTCCTCGTCCAAGTAACCGAACTCTGGGATCAGCTCAGGTCGGATATACAGAGGATTGGTGTAGCGACGAGTCGTCGGCAAGTACGGCGAGTTTTCGACTGGAGGACACGGCTCGGCTGCGTGGAGCGGGTTGATCAACACGAAATCAGCATCCGCGTACTTCGCAGCTTCCGCCACCAAATCCGCGAGCGTGGACAGATCGCCAATGCCCCAGCTTCGGTCCGAACGAACCGAGTACAGCTGCGCCATAATTCCAGAGGCCGGCTTTGCGACGAACTTGTCTGCCGTGGACAGTCGCTCAGGGGTGACTGCGAGATCACATTCGGCAATCGTGCCGTCATTGTCGGCGCGCAGGCGATGCCAGCCAAGAGGCAAATCTTCAGGAATTGCGAAGGCGGCTTCGCCAATAGACACGCCGTCGACGACACGAGGTGCTACGTTGTGCTCGACTTGGGCAAATGGATGCACGGTGCCGTCGTTAAGTAAGGCAGAGACGGAGACCTTGGTGCCGTCTGGGACGTGCACGATGACGGTGTTGTAACGACCGCGACGGGTGACAACAGCCGGTGGTAACAGCTGAGACCAGCGATCATCGGCCCACGCCGTGCGTGCTGCCTCTACTTCCTCGTCGGTAGGGTCATCGCCTAAATCAATGTCTAGAGCCGCCAGCACCTTCAAAATGGTGCGGCGAGATACCGTTACGTACTCGCCGTCAAAGGCGTAGTAGTTAGTGGCGATGCCGACATCTTTTGCCAAATCTGCCAGCGGGGAGGTCACGGGAATAGTCGCGTCGAGAGTGGTCACCTTTTTCATCATGCCAGCGAAAGGTGATTCAGGCGCGTTAACTGTCAAGGGAAGGTTGAACCGAAGTCGGGGACTGGTTGCAGAAAGACGCTCCAGAAACGGGAATAAATCTGCAGTAGTGTTCTTTTGAGAATATTTTTTGGGATTCCACAACGCGAGCGGGATCGTGTCGTAAGTTTGGGGATACGTAATTTGCATCACAATCGCACTCTGCATCCCTGGACTGCATTATTGAAGGAGACGGAAGAGCCTATGCGTGAATACACGACCGAAGCACAATTTGTGATCGGTGAAGATGAGACGGTTATCACTTCTCTCCGCGACCTTGTCACGAAGCGCCCGAAGCTGGTTCTGTTTAGCCGCCCGAAGAACTTTGAATGGGTAAACGTTCAGGTTCAGGAGTTCTGGGATGAAGCCTTTGCTGTGGCCAAGGGGCTGATCGCAAATGGCGTGCAGGCGGGTGACCGCGTTGTGTTGCTGTCGGAAACGCGCTATGAGTGGAATCTCCTGAACATCGGTATCTGGATGGCTGGTGCCACGATCGTTCCTGTGTACGGATCGTCCTCGAGTGATCAGATCCGCTGGATCGTTGAAGACTCTGGTGCGGTCTTTGCTATCACCGAAGCTCGTGAGCACACCGACAAGGTGAAGCTGTTTGTCGTCGACGAAAACGGCAAGTCCGCTGTGACGGAGACATCGTCGAAGCTGCGTCGCGTCGTCGAGATCAATGCGTCGGCCGTAGACACGTTGATGTACGAAGGTCGCGATATTCCTGACGACGAAGTCACTAAGCGCATCAACAACACAAAGGCCGATGATCTCGCATCTGTTATCTACACCTCAGGCACGACGGGACGCCCGAAAGGCTGCATGCTGCTGCACAGTAACTGGCTGGCAGAAGTACGCACCATCTTGACCAACCCAATTGGTTTGATCGCCCGCCCAGGCAACCGCGTGCTGACATTCCTGCCACTGGCGCACGTGCTGGCAAACGCCGTGTCGCTGGCTGCCATCGTTTCCGGTGCGACGCAGTCCCACTGGGCTGATACATCCACGGTGACGCTTGAATTCCAGCGTTCCCGCCCGCACCTAATTCTTGGCGTGCCGCGCGTTTTCGAGAAGGTCCGCGATTCGGCATATGCCACTGCCAAGGACAAGGGGCCAGTTGGACAGGCCATGTTCGAGCGGGCCGAAGCAACCGCAATTGAGTACTCGAAGGCATTGGACACCCCGCAGGGACCTTCGCGAATGCTGAAGGCTCGCTTGGCTCTGTATGACCGTCTGCTGTTCCGCAAGATCAAGGCAGCCATGGGTGATGCGGTATCAACGACCATTTCTGGTGGTTCCGCACTGTCGACCGACTTGGCGCACTTCTTCCGTGGCTTGGGTGTCAACGTCTATGAAGGCTACGGCCTGACCGAAACCGCAGCTGCTATCACGGTGAACAACCCTGAAGACCAGGTTATCGGCACCGTTGGTCGCCCGTGTGGTGGCTGCTCGGTGCGCATCGCCGGCGACGGCGAAATTATGCTCAAGGGCCCAGTTGTTTTCGCTGGCTACTGGAACAACGAAAAGGCCACTGCCGAGGCGCTGAAGGATGGCTGGTTCTACACCGGCGACATTGGTGAGCTGGATCCGACCGGACACCTTCGCGTGACCGGTCGCAAGAAGGAAATCATTGTCACCGCTGGTGGTAAGAATGTGTCCCCAACGCCACTGGAAGAGCGGATGCGTACGCACCCACTGATTTCCCAGGCGGTTGTGCTTGGCGACGGCCGTAAGTTCATTTCCGTTTTGGTCACGTTGGATGAAGAAGCGGCAAAGAAGTGGAAGATCGAGCACGGCTTGCCTGAAAACACCAGCATTCGCGAGCTGGCGACTAACGCTGTGCTGCGTGCCGAGATTCAGGATGCAGTGAACGCCGCAAACGAGCTTGTCTCGCACGCGGAGGCCATCAAGAAGTTCCATATTTTGCCACGCGATCTGACCGAAGAAGACGGTGAACTGACCCCGACGATGAAGATTAAGCGCAACGTCGTCATGGATCGTTTCGCACATGAGATTGAGCAGATGTACCAGCGGTAAGTAACCGTTTCAAAACGCGCGTTATCAAACCGTGTTGCTCCCTCATTAGCGCCCTCTACCCACCTAAGGTAGGGGGCGCATGTGTGTGGAAAGCCGATTTCAAGGAGGTTGCTGGTGGATCATTACGATGCCCGCCTCCGTCTGCGTGAAGTTACGCAAGAGTTGTTTGACATCGGTGATGAAGTCGCTGAGTACATCAACAATTTGAGTCAGGCCATCGCTGATGTTGATCGCGATTTGGTCGACGAATGCGTGCTGGAATTGGCTGACATTGTCGATGAAGCAGTGGAGGATGCCCGCCCGCTGGTGGGTGAGCTTGCAGGGCTTCGCCAGGCATTCACATCGGGTATCCGTCGTGGGGAGTTTTCGCCGTTCCACCTTCGACCAGCTGAGGCTGCTCCGGTTGCGATTGATGTCGAGCGCCTTAATGCCATCCCTACGCCGTTGCAGCACCCGGTGCCAGTGCCTGCTGTCACCGAAGCCATGGCGGCACGTTCAGATGCTGTGGCGACCTACCTCGATGAACTCGCTGATTGGCTATCCGCCGAAAACATTCGCGGTGTAGAAAACCTTGGCGCAGTGATGCTTCCACACCTGTATGCGCACTGTGGCCGTCGCGCGTTGAGCGCCGCAGCCTCGTGGTGTGTGACCGTTCCCGAAACGCATCCGGCAGTCGCCCGGACGTTGCGTGGCAGGAAGCCACCAGCGTTCCTCATTGAACGTTCACGTATCGACGACGTCGTGCGTCGCATCAACCAGAAGCGCGCTGCTCGCCAGACTATGGAACACGCGTGAGTTCAGTGACTGACGCTTTCGGCGTGTATGTGCACGTTCCGTTTTGCGCTACCCGTTGTGGCTATTGCGATTTCAACACCTACACGGCGGGCGAGCTTGGTTCGTCGACCTCAACTGGCTCATACCTTGATGCGATCGCTCATGAGCTAGAGATGGCCGTCGCAAAGCAGTCCGAGCGTGGCGACGATATTCGTCCCGCCGACACCGTGTTCATAGGTGGTGGCACGCCATCACTTCTTGGTGCGTCGGGGTTGGCGCGATTGTTGGATGCGGTCCGAAACACCTATGGCCTCGCCGATGGGGCCGAGGTGACGACTGAGTCGAATCCGGAGTCGACGTCGCCGGAGTTTTTTGCGGGTATTCGTGAAGCTGGTTTCACGCGGTTGAGTTTGGGAATGCAGTCGGTGGCTCCGCATGTGTTGGCGACATTGGATCGCACGCACACCCCGGGTCGTCCGGTCGAGGCTGCGCGGGAGGCGCGGGCTGCTGGGTTCGAGCACGTCAACCTAGACATTATTTACGGCACTCCGGGGGAGTCGATGTCTGATCTCGACGCGTCCCTCGATGCGGTGTTGTCCGCCGACGTTGATCATGTCTCTGCGTATTCGCTCATTGTGGAGCCGGGCACTGCGATGTTCCGCAAGGTTCGCAAGGGTGAGCTGCCAATGCCTGACGACGACGACCTCGCCGACCGCTACGAACGTATCGATCGGGCATTAAGCGGTGCAGGCTTCGGCTGGTACGAGGTATCGAATTGGTCGAAACCAGGTGGGCAGTGCCGACACAACATGCTCTATTGGCGTGACGGCGACTGGTGGGGAGCAGGTCCCGGGGCACATTCGCATCTCGGCGGCACGCGTTTTTATAACGTGAAGCACCCGGCGCGGTACGCAGCCACGATTTCCGGTGGTGAGCTGCCGATCGCAGATCGGGAAGAACTATCTGTTGAAGACCGGCACGTCGAGCACATCATGCTTGGGTTGCGTCTCCACGAAGGCATTGCAGCCGAGGTGCTCACGGCGGACGAGACTCGTCGAGTCGATGCGCAGGTAGCAGCGGGTATGCTGCAGCGTCGCGACAATCGGGTGATGCTCACAGAAGCTGGCCGGCTGCTGGCAGACGCAATCATTCTTGATGTGTTGAGCTAACGCACAGGCGTTGTCATCTGTGTGCGTCTCACCTGGCGCGTCTCCTCGCTAGTATGTAGGGAGTTCATGCACACGTGCCAGGTCGAGTGGGGAGGTCACCGCACTATGTCGAGTCAGACTGAACGTCGTCGTCAAGAAGTTTTGCGAGCAATCGTGGCCGATTTCGTGTCGTCGCAGGAGCCTGTCGGTTCGAAAGCACTTGTCGAGCGCCACAACCTCGGGGTGTCCTCCGCAACCATTCGTAATGACATGGCCGTGTTGGAGGCTGAGGGGTACATCACGCAGGAGCATGCCTCGTCGGGGCGCATTCCCACGGAAAAGGGCTACCGCCGGTTCGTGGATGCGATCTCTCAGGTCAAACCGTTGTCGGTCCCGGAACGCCGTGCCATCTTGGAGTTCCTTGAAGGTGGCGTCGACTTGGAGGACGTCTTACGACGCAGCGTGCAGCTGCTCAGCCAGCTCACGCGACAGGTAGCCGTGGTGCAGGTGCCGACGTTGCAGGTGTCTCGGGTGCGACACTGCGAGGTCGTGCAGTTGGCGGATGTGCGCCTATTGCTGGTTGTTATTACTGACACCGGTCGTGTGGAGCAGCGCAATGTCGAGTTGGCAACGCCTATGGATGCCGAGTTAGTTCCAGCATTGCGGGAGCAGCTCAACCGCGCGATGGATGGCAAGACGCTGAATGAAGCAGCAGTTGCCATGTCTGACTTGGCTGCGAACGCACCAGCCGAGATGCGTGATGTTGTGATTCGGTGCGCGACGGTACTCGTGGAATCGCTGATCGAGCGCCCGAATGACCGCTTGATCTTGGCAGGTGCATCGAATCTGACCCGTGGGCCAATGCGTGGAGCCTTGCCGTCGACGTTGCCACAGGTGTTGGAGGCGTTGGAAGAGCAGGTCGTCGTTTTGAAGCTGTTGTCGGCTGCGCAAGACCTGCACCGAGTCCAGGTATCCATCGGTGAGGAAAACGAAGATGAAGAGCTTCGTGGCACCTCGATTGTGTCGACTGGCTATGGCACGGGCTCGGCGATTTTGGGTGGACTGGGTGTTGTTGGCCCGACGTATATGGACTATCCGGGAACAATCGCATCGGTCGCTGCTGTTGCACAGTACGTGGGTCGGGTTTTAGGAGATTGAAGCTAGCCCGTACAATGCTTGTTTGTTCATTTAGCTTGTACATTCATCTGTACTTTGTCCATATTCGTTTTATCGCATAGGTCCTAAGGGAGTATCTGACGGTGGCTCGTGATTACTACGGCATTCTCGGAGTAGAAAAAGATGCCTCGGACGCAGAAATTAAGAAGGCGTACCGAAAGCTCGCGCTGAAGTATCACCCGGACCGCAATCCGGACGATGAAACTGCTGCCGAAAAGTTCCGCGAAGCATCGGAAGCACATGAAGTGCTGTCTGATCCCGAAAAGCGACGCATCGTCGACCTGGGTGGCGACCCATTGGATCCAACTGGAGGTATGGCCGGTGGCGGGTTCGGTGGCTTTGGTGGCGGTGGACTCGGTGATGTCTTCGAAGCATTCTTTGGTGGCGCAGGCGGACAACGTCAGCGTCGTTCGCGCGTGCAGCCTGGTGCTGATGCACTGCTGCGCATCTCGCTCGGTTTGGATGAGTGCTTCACCGGTGTTCGTAAGCCCATCACCGTAGACACCGCTGTGTTGTGTGACGTCTGTGAAGGTACTGGATCGAAGACGAAGGCCAAGCCACAGCCATGTAAGACCTGTAACGGCACTGGTGAAATTCAGCAGGTGCAGCGTTCGTTCCTTGGCAATGTCATGACATCGCGCCCATGTTCAACCTGTGCGGGTACTGGCGAGATCATTCCAGATCCATGCTCGAACTGCAGTGGTGACGGACGTGTTCGTTCTCGTCGCGACCTCACGGTCAACATCCCGGCAGGTATTGGCGACGGCATGCGTATCCGCATGGCTGGTCAGGGTGAAGTTGGGCCAGGTGGTGGCCCAGCTGGTGACCTGTACGTCGAAGTTCATGCTGAACCGCATCCAGTCTTCCGTCGTGAAGGCGACGACTTGCACATGACTGTGCGCGTCCCCATGGTCGACGCTGCATTGGGCGCAGATTTCGAGGTCGAGGACCTTGTTGGCGAGACGTTCTCCATTGACGTGGAGCCAGGCACTCAGCCAGCGCAGAGCATTCGTGTGGAGGGCCGCGGTATGCCACGCCTGCGTGGTGAAGGTGCCGGCAACCTCATCGCTCATGTCGATGTGGAAGTACCAACTAAGCTCGACGGCAAGTCCCGGGAACTGCTGGAGAAGCTGCGCGACCACCGTGGCGAAGACACCCAGGTGGCAGATGAAACCTCTTCCAGAGGTTTCTTCTCTCGATTCCGTAACCGCCGATAGCACCGAGCACACCTGCGGATAACCATGACGCTGCCTGTCTTTCTCATCGACTTCACGGAGCTTCCTGAGGTCGGTGCCACAGTGACCATCGACGGCCCAGAGGCGAAGCACATTGGTGTGCGTCGCCTGGGCATCGGGGAGCTCATCGGGCTCACCAATGGTGCGGATGGGTATCTCGAAGCGGAGATCCGCAGTATCGCTGGCTCTGGCAACTCGATGACCGTGGCGTGCGACGTCGCAGTGTCCAGCATCGCGCAGCGCCCTGGGCCACACGTCACTGTGGTGCAAGCACTACCCAAATCTGATCGGGCGGAACTTGCCGTTGACCTCATGACAGAAGTCGGTGTCGACTGCATCATTCCGTGGTCGGCGCGAAACTGCGTCGCAAAGTGGGTAGGAAACAAACAGGAAAAGGCGCGCCAGAAGTGGGCACACTCAGCGCGTGAGGCGGCAAAGCAAGCGCGCCGGGCGTGGATCCCACCGGTATTGGAGCTGCACGATACTCACGGCGTCGTCAAGCGAGCACAGGAGTGTATTGCAGGCGGTGGCATGGTTGCAGTTCTGCACGAGTCCGCGTCAGCCCCGTTTGCAGAGTTCGCGGCGCAGGCGCGCGATTGCGACGAAGTGATGTTCATTGTCGGGCCAGAAGGTGGCGTGGATCCGACTGAGGTCGAGCAGTTCGCAGAGATCGGTGCTCACACACTGGTGTTGGGACCGACGGTACTGCGGACGGCGTTGGCGGGAGCGAGCGCGATTAGTGCGCTAGGACCGCTGACGAATCGTTGGCCGTAGTGGGCGAGAGGTAATGCGCGTGACGTATATAGCGCGCCGGGCCACATGTTTTAGGGCTAGGATTAACGGCTAATGAAAAGTATTGATTATCGCACGTCAGCAGTTATCGAATTGGATCCTGAGTTCGCCCCGATAGTTCTGGGCGAGGCGGATCGAAACTTGCGACTGCTCGGCGAGCTGCTGGGCGCAGATCTGCATGTTCGCGGCGCGACGGTCACGGTGAAGGGCCGTCCGAATGAGGTTGCGACTGCTGCGCAGGCTTTTAAAGAGCTTGAATCAATGGCAAGCCGAGGACATGAGCTGTCCGTAGAGTCCGTCCGCCGGGCGATTGGCATTGTTGATCGTGGCGGTAATGCGACCAGCACTCTGGCGGCGGAGATTGTGTCGCATCGAGGAAAGACAGTGCGCCCAAAGACCGAGGGCCAGAAGCGCTACGTCGATGCCATTGACCAGTTTTCAATTGTGTTCGGCATCGGCCCTGCGGGGACCGGCAAGACCTATTTGGCAATGGCCAAGGCAGTCCAGGCGCTACGAAACAAAAGCGTTGAGCGCATTATTCTGACTCGCCCTGCCGTCGAAGCTGGCGAGAATCTTGGCTTTCTGCCTGGCACATTGCACGAAAAGATCGACCCATACTTGCGCCCGCTTCACGACGCTCTGCGGGACATGGTGGAACCCGAAATGATTCCTAAACTCATGGAATCCGGTGTCATTGAGGTGGCACCGCTGGCGTACATGCGCGGTCGCACGTTGAATAACGCGTTCATCATTCTCGATGAGGCGCAAAATACGACACCAGCGCAGATGAAGATGTTCCTAACCCGACTCGGGTTTAGCTCCAAGATGGTCATTACCGGCGACGCAAGCCAGGTGGACTTGCCGCGAGGCACCAAGTCCGGCCTGGCCGTTGCCCGTAAGGTTCTGCATGGAGTACCAGGTATTGCCTTCCCGGCACTCGGATCGACCGACGTGGTGCGAAACCCCCTAGTCACCTCGATCGTGGAGGCATATGACGACTTCGACGCATACGAAGCACAAAAATCGGAGGCACGGAAGTGACTATTGAGGTTTTTAACGAGTCCGGTGTTGGTGTTAACGAGGAATCGCTCATTGACGTTGCCAAGTACGCACTTGGTCGCATGGATGTACACCCAGCAGCTGAGCTGTCGCTGCACATCGTCGATGAAGCCACCATCGAGGACTTGCACGTCCGTTGGTTGGATCTGCCAGGTCCAACCGATGTCATGAGCTTCCCCATGGACGAGCTGACCCCCGGCTCTGGTCGCCCCGATGCAGCCACGCCTGGACCTGCCATGCTCGGAGATATCGTGCTGTGCCCAACGTTTGCTGCGAAGCAGGCGGAAAAGGCTGGCCACCCACTGAGCCATGAACTTGTATTGCTGACCGTCCACGGTGTGTTGCATCTGTTGGGCTATGACCACGTCACGGCTGAAGAAGAACACGAGATGTTCAAGATCCAAAACGGCCTGCTGGCCGATTGGTACGACGACATTGAAACCCGTGGCGTCGAGTTCCCAGCCAAGCCCATCACTCCCGCAGCTTTCCCTTCGGGAGCTGACGGCCGGTGAGCCCTTGGGTCATCGTTATTGTTGTAGTTCTCCTGGTTATTGCCAGTGTGCTTAGCACCGTTGAAACTGCTCTTTCGCAGATCTCTCGCGCCCGAGTCATGGAAATGCTTCGCGACGAAGTCGCCGGGGCAAAAGCCCTCCTGCGGGTGTTGGATAATCGTCCACGGCATGTGAACGTGCTTGTGCTGCTTCGGACGTTGTGCGAAGTGTCAGCTGCGATTCTCGTTGCGGTCGTAGCGTCTGAATTCATCGAGTCCGATGTGAGGGCAATTTTCGCCGCCATTACGGTCATGAGCTTGTTTACCTACGTCGTGCTGGGTGTGACGTCGCGGACTTTGGGTAAGCGAAATCCGTACTCCATTTCTTTGGGGTCGGCGCTTCCGGTGGAGTTCGTCGCAAAGCTGTTTGGCCCGGTGGAAAAACTGCTGATTGGTGTCGGCAATATTGTCACTCCAGGCGGCGGTTTCCAGGACGGGCCGTTCTCAGGCGAAGTTGAGCTGCGCGAGATGGTCGATATTGCGCAGGAACGCGGCATCGTGGAGTACGACGAGCGTCGCATGATTCAGTCGGTGTTTGATTTGGCATCGACGTCGGCACGCTCCGTGATGGTGCCACGCCCGGAGATGGTGTGGATCGAAGCGGATAAGCACTGTGGTCAGGCGGTGACGCTGTGCGTGCGGTCAGGACATTCGCGTATTCCGATTATTGGCGACAGCGTTGATGACATCATCGGTGTCGTGTACTTGAAGGATCTGGTGCAGCAGACCTATGACCGCACAGATGGTGGTCGAGGGGTGCCGGTGACTGCGGTGATGCGTAAGGCTGTGTTCGTTCCGGATTCGAAGCCACTTGATGATCTGCTCGACGAAATGCAGCGAGATCGCAACCACATCGCCATTCTTGTCGATGAATACGGTGGCGTCGCGGGTCTCATTTCCATTGAAGACATTTTGGAAGAGATCGTCGGCGAGATTGCCGACGAATATGACGATGCGGAACGCGCACCAGTTGAAGAACTCGGTGGCACGAAGTACCGCGTGGTTGCGCGGCTGGGGATCCATGAGTTGGCTGAGTTGTATCACGAAGCGCACGACATCGAACTGGAATTCTCACCGGAGATGGAAGAAGAAGTCGACACCGTTTCCGGTTTGCTTGCGTACGAATTAGGGCGAGTCCCGTTGCCGGGTGTGGAAGTTGAGGTCGCAGGCCTTAAACTCACGGCAGAAGGTTCTCGCGATCGTCGTGGTCGCATGCGTGTGCATGCGGTAATTGTGGAACCAGTGCAGTCTGGAAAGGACATTAATGGCGAATCTTGAGGACATGCTGGCGTCAGCCGGAATGGGCGGATCTGCTGACGACTACTCGGCACCAGAGGGTTTTCGTTCCGGTTTCGTGTCCATCGTTGGCCGCCCGAATACTGGCAAGTCAACGCTGACGAATGCGCTGGTGGGCGAGAAGATCGCCATCACCGCGGACCAGCCGGAAACGACTCGCCACGTTGTTCGTGGTGTCGTGCATCGTCCGGAATGCCAGATTGTGGTCGTCGATACGCCGGGTCTGCATAAGCCACGCAAGCTCATCGGTCAGCGTCTGAACGACATGGTGGCGGAGGCATATGCCGATGTCGATCTCATTGCGCTGGCCGTTCCTGCTGATGAAAAGATCGGCCCAGGTGACCGCTGGATTCTCGATTCCGTGAAAGAAGCGTGTCCGAATACGCCGCTGATGGGCATCGTGACGAAGGTCGATAAGGCTTCGCGCGACCAAGTGATGGAGCGTCTACTCGAATTGCATGCTTTGCTTGGCGACGTCGAGTTGGTGCCAGTTTCGGCTACGTCGGGGGAGAACCTGGAGACGTTGGCGAAGGTCATTGGTTCGCAGCTGCCTGAAGGTCCGAAGTTGTACCCAGATGGGCATGTCACTGATGAGGATCAGCGCACCCGCATGGCCGAGCTGATTCGTGAGGCTGCTCTTGGTGGCCTACGTGACGAACTTCCGCACTCTGTGGCGGTCGAGATTGATGAAATTCTGCCAAGCGATCGTCCTAACTGCACCGATGTTCACGCAGTCATTTATGTGGAGCGTCCCGGCCAGAAGATGATTCTGCAAGGCCGCGATGGTCGTCGTTTGAAGTCGACTATCCAGAAAGCGCGTAAGGAACTCATCGAGCTGATGGGCACCAACGTCTTTCTGGACCTGCGCATCAAGGTGTTGAAGGATTGGCAGTCCGATCCGAAGCAGCTTGGACGCCTGGGCTTCTAGCCTCTGGCGTATGTGCGCCTGGGTAGGGGAGCTGCTTCGTGGCTGAACCATTTCGCGATCGCGCCATTGTGGTGCGCCGGCATGACCTCGGTGAAGCCGATCGGATTATCGTCCTTTTCACTCGGGAGCACGGCTTGGTGAGAGCCGTCGCAAAGGGAGTCCGACGAGCGAAGTCAAGATTCGGATCGCGCCTATCGCCATTCGTGGAAATTGACGCGCTGATTTATCCGGGGCGGAACCTTGGCACGATCAACAGCGTCGACACGATTCGCACCTGGGCTGCTCCGCTTGTCGACGACTACGCCCGATACACCTGCGCCTGTGCAGTGTTGGAAGTCGCCGAGCGTTTAGTGCTGGAGCCGGACCCGCAATTGTGGGACATGACGGTTGGAGCGTTGGACAACGTCACGACGTATACGCCAGGGCTTGCCCTGACATCTTATATTTTGCAGGCCATGCAACATACGGGCTGGGCGCCGAGCCTTTTTGAGTGCGCGAACTGTGGCAAGGCGGGACCTCATCATGCCTTTTCACCGGCGTTGGGCGGGGCAGTGTGTACGAACTGCAGGCCACCTGGAACAGGCGTGGATACTGAGGTGCTGCGACTGATGTGGCATCTAAGTAGGGGAGACCTGTCGACTACTGATGCTCATGTGGGATCACGGGCGCGGGCATTGGCGACGGCTCATCTTGAGTTTCATCTGGGGCGACGGATTACGGCGCTCAAACTTGTCGATGCGCAGTGGTAGGCGCGCGCTCGATGGTCAGTGGCAAGCGACATTTACCGGGTCGTCGTAAGGCACAATAGAAGGGTGACTACGTTGAATCCCCCAGTGCCAGAACAATTCGTGCCGAACCACATTGCCCTTGTCATGGATGGCAACGGCCGGTGGGCAGAAGAACGTGGCATGAAGCGCACCGAAGGCCACAAGCGTGGCGAAGCCGTGCTGATGGAATGTGTTGATGCGTGCCTCGAAATGGGCGTGAAGCACCTGTCGGCTTACGCATTTTCCACGGAGAATTGGCGACGTTCCACTGATGAGGTGCGTTTCCTCATGGGGTTCAACCGTGACGTATTGCGTCGGCGTCGCGATGAGCTGGATGGCAAGAACGTCCGGGTGCGCTGGGCTGGACGACGACCACGATTGTGGCGTTCCGTCATTAAAGAGCTTGAAATTGCCGAAGATCAGACCAATGACAATGACGCATTGACGTTGTACATGTGCGTCAACTACGGTGGTCGCGCTGAAATCGTTGACGCGGCGAAGGAAATTGCTCGGCAGGCAGCAGCTGGTCAGTTGAGCGAGTATGACTTAACGGAGTCGTCGTTTAGCCAGTTCCTGGATGAGCCAGATATGCCGGACGTGGACTTATTCCTGCGCCCGTCGGGGGAGCAGCGGACGTCGAACTTCCTGATCTGGCAGTCGGCATATGCAGAGATGGTGTTTCAGGACAAGCTATTCCCAGACTTTGGTCGTGAAGATTTGCGGGAAGCTGTTGTGGAATACGCGAAGCGCGACCGACGGTTCGGTCGCGCTTAGGTCAACTCTGATGTAGTGCGCCTAATGCCCTGGTGCAGAGCACCTGATGCAGAGTCAACAGTGTGTGGTTCCGGGCTAGTGAGCTATTGGGCTGGCTGCGTGTCGGTGTCTGGGGCTTGGCAGTCCCCGCACAGACCAAAAACCTCAGCGGAATGACCGGTGAGCTGGAAACCATGTTCGGTAGCCAACTGGTCTGCCCATTGCTCAACCGGGCCGCCGCCGACTTCCACGGTTTCGCCACAATCGGTACACACCAAATGGTGATGATGGCTATCGCTGCACAGACGGTACAGGGCTTCGGATCCATCGTGGTGCAACACGTCAACGGCCTTCATCTCGGCCAATGACTGTAAGGTGCGATAAACAGTGGTCAAACCAACTTTTTCGCCCTTATCGGTAAGGGTGCGGTGGATCTCAGCTGCAGAGCGGAAATTCTGGTCTTCGCTCATCACCGTGACAACGGCTTTTCGCTGGCGGGTGTTGCGTACGCCGATCTTCTTAGCGCCTTTCATACCTTGACCATACCCTCAAGTGCATAACACAGTCCTTTACGACTAGAGTTGGGTGAATCCATGTCCAGCAACTAAGGAGCAGAAGAGGCAGTGGCCCCTAAGTCTGTCGTCGATACCGTCGCTAACCTGTGTAAGCGCAGGGGTTTTGTTTACCCTTGCGGTGAAATTTACGGCGGAACCCGCTCTGCGTGGGACTACGGTCCCCTCGGCGTCGAGCTGAAGGAAAACATCAAGCGCCAGTGGTGGAAGACCTTCGTTAACGGCCGCAAGGACGTCGTTGGCCTCGACTCGTCGATTATTCTGCCTCGCCAGGTCTGGGAAGCTTCCGGGCACGTCGCAACGTTCACTGACCCTCTGGTCGAGTCGCTGCACACCCACAAGCGCTACCGCGCAGACCACTTGCTTGAGGCATACGAGGCTAAGCACGGCCACGCTCCTGAAAACGGTCTTGCAGATGTTCCAGACCCAGAGACTGGCCAGCCAGGTAACTGGACCGAGCCACAGCTGTTCTCCGGATTGATGAAGACCTACCTTGGTCCAGTGGACAACGAGGTTGGCCTGCACTACCTGCGTCCAGAGACTGCTCAGGGCATTTTCGTGAACTTCAAGAACGTTATGACGACGTCGCGTATGAAGCCGCCATTCGGCATCGGCCAGACTGGTAAGGCATTCCGCAACGAGATCACCCCAGGTAACTTCATTTTCCGTACTCGTGAGTTCGAGCAGATGGAGATCGAGTACTTCGTGGCGCCGGACGATGCGCCTGAGAAGTTCGACGAGTGGGTAGACGCGTGCTGGAACTGGTTCATCGACCTTGGCGTGAACCCGGATAACATGCGCCAGTTTGATGTCCCAGACGACGAGCGTGCACACTACTCTGCACGCACCATCGACTTCGAGTACCGCTTCGGTTTCTCCGGCAACGAGTGGGGCGAGCTCATGGGTGTCGCTAACCGCACCGACTACGACCTCGGCTGCCACTTGGAGCACTCCACCGAAGACATGCGCTACCACGACCAGGTCACGGGTGAGAAGTACATTCCGTACGTTATCGAGCCTTCCTTCGGTCTGACTCGTGCACTCATGGCGTTCCTGTGCGACGCATACGAGGAAGAAGAAGTGCCAAACGCTAAGGGCGGCACCGATACTCGTACCGTGCTGAAGCTGGATCCGCGCCTGTCGCCAATCAAGGTTGCTGTGCTGCCATTGTCGAAGAAGGACACGCTGACCCCAACCGCGGAGGCTGTTGCTGACAAGCTGCGTGGCCTCTGGTCGGTTGACTACGACACCTCCGGCGCTATTGGTCGTCGTTACCGTCGTCAGGACGAGATTGGTACGCCATACTGCGTCACCGTTGACTTCGACACCCTCGAAGACAACGCTGTCACGGTCCGCGACCGCGACACCATGGCTCAGGAGCGCGTAGCTATCGACGAGCTGGAAGGCTACCTCGCACAGCGTCTGGTGGGCTGCTAATGAGCGATCACGAGGGCGATCACGAAGTCACGATGCCTGACGGTTCTCACGTCACATGGGAATCGTGGAGCTTGGGTGATCCGAAGAAGGACCGCACTCCGATTCTTCGCGAGGACCAGGTCGTCGGCGAGTACGTTCGCCACGACGGCAAGGACTCCATCGAAGCTAACGGAACGTGGGCTCTGCAGGCTGACGAAAACTCGCTTTCCGGCACGCTTCCTGACGGTCGTGTCTACTCGGCTACGTCGGCGGATGGCAAGAAGATTGCGCGTTCGAAGGCGATTAACGTTGACTTCGGCGACTCGTCGGCACGCATCGTGTGTGAAGGCTCGACCAACTACGTCATCGAAAATGACGCAGACAAGATCGGCCAGTTCACCGGCGCGAGCCGTGGTGTCCGCCATGCGGAGATTCAGTACGACACCGAAGTTGGTCGCGCGCTGCCGGATGAGCAGAAGATCTTCCTCGCGTGGACTGCCCGCCGGGTGCTGGAAGCACGTATGGTGTCGTCGACGTGGATTCTGACCATCTGCCTGATCCTGCTGATCGCCTACCTCGCGTGGGCGTGGGTGGCATAGGTCTGAGCGGAGAGAGGCGCAGATAATGTGGCTGCTTGATAACGCAACTGTCTACGAAGACGGGCAGCCACTCACCGCTGGGTGGACCATTGAGGGACGTGGCCAAGCGTTTCGCATCAGCGCACCTGATGTGGATTATGTCGCGCGTCCCGATGGTTTCCTCGCCACCAAAATGACCGTGTCTGGTCCCGCGGATTCCGTCCGCATCAAACGGCAAGGTCGCTCGTGGTTTGTACTTTACGACGACCACATGATTGCCAAATACTCAAAGAGTCGCTTCGTTGTCTTTGAGGAATCTGACCAGGCGCTTCCTGCCCAGGACTTGCTAGTCGCTGCAGCACTGGTGTGCTGGAAGATGGAGCACCCGGACGTCTATATCTGACTTACTTGCAAGTCTGTTTGGGGCCTAACGCTGACCTTTTTGCACTTATTGCCCGCCTTTTCACCTTTTGGTTCGCGCGCCAGAACCAACAATTGAAGAAGCGGGCAATTAGCGGTTTGGTGGAGCATTTGGGCCTAGAACCGCAGTGAGGTACCGGAGCCGCCACCACCGCTGAAGCCACCTCCGCCACCGAAACCGCCTCCGCCGAAGCCACCGCCACCGAAGCCGCCACCGCCGTTCATCATGCCACCGAGCACCATGCCAGCAATGAGCGCACCGGAGTCGCCTCCGCCACGTTGCTGATTTCGATAGTTGTTGATGTCTTGCTGCGCGCGCTTCGATGATTCGCGGGCAAGTCGTGCTGCCTCACGAGCCTCGTTAATGCCCGTGCGCGGGTTATTCTGTGGCGTATTGCCAGGTGTCACCGCAATGGTGTCTGCGACTGCGTAGTGTCGCTCTGCCTCTGCAAGCAAGGTACGGGCACGGGAGCCAACAATGCGGCGTCGGGTGCCAATTGTGTCACGCGCCGCGACAATCGCAGTCTGCGCATCAGCCAGGGAATTCTGCAGAGTCTGCATGGCCCGCGCGAAAGCTTGAGTGGCATCGCGTGCCGACGCAAGATGCTCATCCAAGTCGGCATCTGCTTCGGTCAGCTCGGTCCAGGCAGACAGTGGATCTGTGGAACCACGTTGGTCGGCGACGGCCAGCGCAGCAGTACCAGCGTCAATTGCAGAGCGAAGTGCGGTGCGGTCGAACTGTGCTGCCTCAGGAGTACCCAGGAGATTGCGTGCTTCGTCAACCTCACCACGAACCTCGGCAACCAAGGCTTCGAGGCCAGACACTGCCTGACTGATATTAGAATCCGCGTGTTCAATACCGGCAATAAGCTGGTCTGCCTGGGAAAGCGCCATGTCAGACTTCGCCAGCGCGTCCACCAACCCGGCCTGCTCGCCGGCAGGACGCTCCAAGATAGAACGCGCGTTATCGATAGATTGCTCTGCCATGGTCACATGCTCGGTGGCCATGTCGATGTTGTCGGCGATGGAGGTGAGCATCGTCGCGTCGTAACGCGCGCGTAGGCTGTCCAGCACCGTGGCAGCCTTCGGGATGCGCGTGCGCAGGTCGATGGCGCGCTGGGTGTAGCGGTCGAGAGTTTCAGGCGCGTTCATGAGCTGCTCGCGCATTTCGCGGTAACGGTCGGCCTCAGCGTCGAGCTGATCGTCGGCGACACCACACGTGGAGACGATTTCCAACAGCATCGAGCGACGCTCAGACTCTGACATGGAGCGGTGGCTATCTACACGCTGGCGCATCTGGAAAGCCTTGTCCAGAGTGCGCTGCGAATTTGCCAGGGCCTGTTCGAGGTCGCGCACACGGGCATCACCGAACTCGTTGCGGGCCATCTCCAGCTCGGATTGGGCCTTGCGGATCGACTCGTCCGTAGAGACCAGTTCTTCCTGCGCCAACGTGTCCAACGCGTCGGTGCTGAGTTCCCCAAGCGCATTGACATCTGCTGGGTTAATTGCGCGACCCTCGACAACTTCCTGAGCAGTGCGCTTCTTCTTATTACGACGAGCCCACAGCAGGCCACCGCCACCCAATACAGCTGCGCCGCCAAGTCCCGCACCAAGACCTACGACACCAGTGGCGTCGCCCCCACTTTGCTGGACTGCAGCGTTGCCAGCTCCGAACCAATCGTCGTTTGTCAAGGGAGCGTAGACGGCATCCGAGAGCTGGTCGACGGAGGCTGGATAGTCATCGCCAGCCCAAATGCCGAGGTTTCGTTCCTCGGTAGCAATGGCTACGACGGCGGTGTTGCTGGTGCTGCCTTGGGCGTCGTAAAGCGCCTTGGCCCATTCTTCACCGGACATGCCGTCGAAAGTCCTGACGTAGGCAACGAACAGCACTGCCTTGGAATCAGCCTGATTCTCCTTGATGCGCGCTTCTAGGTCGGACTTCTGCGACGACGTCAACACACCGGCGGTATCAAGCACAGTGCCCGGAAAACTGTCAGGCGCTTCGGCGACGGCGGTCGGCGCGAAACTATCGAGATCAACGCTAACAAGACCAACGCTGGCCGGACCGAGTGTGACCAGGACTCCGGCGCAGACGCCGGCACAAAGGGCTGCTGCAGTTCTCTTAGGACTCATGCTTTCTAAGATACCTACCTCGGTCGCCGTGTCGTGGAGCGCAAAGGCGCGTGCGCCAGCCACAATGGGGAGGTGACTGCTTTGTTCGCTTACTCTCCGTCCGATTTCGAGCGCATTTTGCAGGAAGGTAAGAAAGAGTCTTTACTTCCTGGTTCGGAATCAGTGGAGGCTCATCGCGGTGATTTTTCTCGAGACCGCGCTCGCGTGCTTCATTCGGCTGCTTTACGACGACTCGCCGATAAGACCCAGGTCGTCGGTCCGCGGGAAGGGGACACGCCGCGAACACGTCTGACTCATTCGTTGGAAGTGGCGCAGATTGCGCGTGGCATTGCGGGAGATTTGGGTGCGGATCAGGACCTCGCCGAGTTGGCTGGGTTGACGCACGATATTGGGCATCCGCCGTATGGGCATAACGGCGAGCGGGCGTTGAACGAGATCGCAGCAGGCTGCGGTGGTTTCGAGGGCAATGCGCAGACGCTGCGCATTCTGACCCGATTGGAACCGAAAGTCCTGGACGATACCGGCTACCCGTGTGGTTTGAATCTGACACGGGCTGCACTTGATGCTGCGTGTAAATACCCGTGGACTGCATACGACAGCGAGGGTAATCTCCGCCCGAAGTACGGCGCCTACATGGAAGATGCGCCGATTCTGCAGTGGATTCGCTCGGGCGCTCCATATGGTCAGCAGTGTTTGGAAGCTCAGATCATGGACTGGGCTGACGACGTCGCCTACTCCGTGCACGATGTCGAAGACGGTATCGTATCGGGTCGTGTTCACCTCAGCGTGCTGTGGGACATGGTCGAGTTGTCGAACCTCGCTGATAAGGGTGCCAAGGCATTTGGCGGTGACCCTGCCGAACTGGTGGAAGCTGCTGGACGGCTCGCTGGCCTGCCAGTCGTCGCGCGAGCTGCCTCCTACGACGGATCATTCGAAGCTCATGTCGCCTTGAAGCGGATGACTTCGGAGCTGGTTGGTCGCTTCGTCACCGCATCGGTGGCGGGTACCCGCAAGGCAGCGAACACGGATATGCCGCTGGGGCGCTATGACGCTAACCTTGCCGTTCCTGCGTCAATTCTCGCTGAAGTCACCATGCTCAAAACCATCGCTGTGTTGTACGTGATGGATTTGCCGGCGCATCTTCGTCGTCAAGATCGTGAACGCGACCGCTTGCACCGGGTCGCCGAGTACTTAAAGGAAGGCGCGCCGGGCGCTCTTGATCCGATGTTCCGGTGGCTGTACGAGCAAGCGGATTCGGATGCTGGGCGACTGCGCGTCATCGTGGATCAGTTGGCGTCGATGACGGAGTCGCAGGTTGAACAGCTAGACCATCGCATCGCAGGATTCACTGCGGCCTGGGGCTGATGGAGGCTATTCTTCTGCGTCCGGGATTTCGCAGAAGCTCTCGAAGTGATCGTCGGTGTAGTACCACACATCTGGATCATCTTCGGTGCCACCGCCAACCACGATACGTCGCGCACCGCGGTGATTGATGCCTGGCGTTTCCACGGTGTATTCGCGGTAGTAGCTACTCTTTTCTTTCGGCAGAACATTCTCGTAGTTGCCGAAGTGCTTGCCATCGTGCTGTGAGTAAATATGGTCTTGATCAGCGAGAATTCGGTCGATGACCTCGTCTGCTTCTTCTGGTAGCTCGGTGACTGGGCAGGTATCGCTTGACGACGATCCCTGCTGATTCGACTTCCTATCATTGGCCGGCTTGTTCGTTTCCTGGCCCTTGGTTTTGCCTGTTGGCTGGCCGGTTGTCTGGTTTGCGTTTTGACCAGAGTCGGTAGAGGTATCCGTGTTACCCGATGTTGTGGAGTCGGTGCCCTCTAGTCCAAAGTACGAACCTGCAATAACCAGTGCTGCAGCACCCAAGCCGCCAGCGATCTTCTTCCACGAATTCTCAGCCATGAGTCTATGTTCTCATGAAGGTCGGATTGGCTCCGCGATCTGCCCCTCGCCAGGTGCCCGCAGTAAAGGGCGCGTGCATAGCGCTAAGGTAGTGCTCATGGCTAGGGGACGTATTCCGGACAGTGATATCGCTGCAATTCGCGAAAACACTCCGATCGAAGAGATCGTGGGTGACTACGTTCAGCTCAAACCTGGCGGTGCAGATTCCCTCAAAGGATTGTCGCCTTTCAAGGACGAGCGCACCCCGAGTTTCCATGTCCGTCCGAATCATGGGTACTACCACTGCTTTTCCACAGGCAAAGGTGGCGACGTGTTCAGCTTCCTCATGGAAATGGAACACCTCACATTTCCGGAAGCCGTGGAAGCATGCGCCGAGAAAATCGGATACCGCATTAACTACGAAGGTGGCGGCACGGGTCGTCGTGAAGAACCTGGTACTAGGCAGCGGTTGATTGCTGCGAATCGTGAAGCGCAGAAGTTTTATGCGGAGCAGTTTGGCACGCCGGATGCGGCGACGGCGCGGAAGTTTTTGGCGGATCGTGGGTTCACGCCGGAGCATGCCAAGCAGTTCGGCTGTGGCTACGCGCCGGCTGGCTGGGATACGTTGACCAAGCATTTGCAGCGACTGGGCTTCAGCTTCGACGAGCTGGAAAAGGCAGGCCTGTGCAAGATGGGTCGGCAGGGGCCGATTGACCGTTTCCACCGGCGGCTACTGTGGCCGATCCGTAACATGAGCGGTGACGTGATCGGGTTTGGTGCGCGCAAGCTTTTTGACGATGACAAACTCGGCAAATACATGAATACGCCTGAGACGATGCTGTACAAGAAGTCGAAGGTCCTATTCGGCCTGGATCTGGCGAAGCGCCATATCGCGGAGGGGCACCAGGCGGTCATCGTCGAGGGCTATACCGATGTGATGGCGATGCACGCGGCTGGTGTGCCGACCGCTGTCGCGTCGTGTGGCACGGCTTTTGGCGACGAGCACTTGCAGCTGCTGCGCCGGCTGATGCTCGATGACAGCTTCTTTCGTGGCGAGCTGATTTACACCTTTGATGGAGACGAAGCAGGGCAGAAGGCTGCCATGCGCGCTTTTGAAGGTGAGCAGAAATTCACCGGCCAGTCGTATGTGGCGGTCGCCCCGGAGGGCATGGACCCGTGTGATCTGCGCATGGAAAAGGGCGAGGCAGCGGTGCGTGACCTCGTGGCTAATCGAGTGCCACTGGTCGAGTTCGTGCTGCGCACGTTGTTGAAGGACTTCGACCTGACCACCGCGAATGGCCGCGTTGAGGGGCTGCGTCGCGTAGTTCCCGTCATCGCGCAGATCCGTGATTCCTCTTTGCGAGACGAATACGCCCGCGAAGTCGCCGGTTGGGTCGGCTGGAACGATGAAGCTGAGCTGGTGCAGCGGGTGCGCAACGAGGCGCGTCGACCCGCCGATCCAAAGAAAGCTTTACGACGCACCCCTGCATCAGCTGGGTCCGCTCGGGCGGGTGCTGGAGCCGGGGCCGGGTCCCAGAAGCCGACCTTGCCGTATCCGAATCCGCGCGATCCCGTGTTGCATGCGCAGCGTGAGGCGCTGAAACTTGCGATTCAAGAACCGGTGCTTACTGGCCCTGTTTTTGATGCGCTCGCTCCAGAGACATTTGGGCATCCGACGTACCGGGCTGTTTTCGACGCTATTCAGGCTGCTGGCGGTGTGGCTGCTGCTGCGGGTGGCGTAGCTGCGGCTGGCGGCGCAGGCGTTGACGGTGTCGGCGGCGCGAAGTGGGTCGCCGATATTTCGGCGGGGACGTCGGATGCGATGGCGCGTCGTCTAGTTACCGAGTTAGGCGTCGAACCAATTCATGTGGACTACGAAGCGCTGCGTGGCTATGCCTCCGCGGTGCTGGCGCGCTTGCAGGAAGTGTGGGTGGGCGATCAGATTGCTCAGGTGAAAGCGCTGCTGTCGCGGATGCGCCCAGCGGACGATGAGGCCGGTTACCGACAGTTGTTCGCCGACCTCCTTGCGTTGGAGGAGTATCGCCGCGAGTTGCTGGCGGAAGCTGTGCAAGTGCCGACGCTGGAGTAGGTGACTCACTTTCATTCTTGTAATTCGGGACGGGGTGTTTATGGCTGAACGCTCAGTGTTGGTCGGGAAAATATGGTGTTTAACCAGCGGATTTGTTTCGTTGAAGGGTGCTAGGTAAAGTACTGAGTCGTTGCAAGGGAACACCGCGCATAGCAGTGTGAACACGCAAAGCGCATTCCTCCATAGCTCAATGGCAGAGCATTCGACTGTTAATCGAAGGGTTGCTGGTTCGAGTCCAGCTGGAGGAGCAAATACGCCAGGTCAGGGAAGTTTCCCGGCCTGGTTTTTTCATTGTGGGGGGGCAAATTGTCCGAACAGTGAATATGGTTAAATTATGGATTCTTTAATCCCTCAAGAGGGGCCTCGTGCACGCGCCCGAACTCTGGTGACGGCTTTTTCCATCGTCTTCCTGTTAGCCCTGGTTTGGGAGTTGATCGGCCAGTTCCTCTTGCCAGACGCTAATCTCGCTTACACCTCAGGCGTGATCGTGTGGTCGCTGACGATCATCATTCCCGCCCTGATCGTTGGTCTGGCTACACACCTGCTCGGCTGGCCTTATGTCCGGGTCTGGCGGTGGACACTCATCTTGGTCGGCGCGCTCGCTTGCGTTGTGCTTCAAACCGCACTCATGGTCTATGTCTTTGCGACGACTCCGCCCGACGGACAAGACGGCCTGATCGTGGCGTATGTCGTGTTTGTCCACCCAATGCTCATCCTGGTTGGCAGCTGGATAACAGTTCTGATCGCCGATTTTGCTCGTGGCCAGGGCAGGCACAAGCAAAATTCTTCACAAGCACTTTCACTCAAACCTGCTCCGACCCATCACGGCGATTGATATATTGACACACATATCCAATTGTGTCCCAGCCCACACAGGAGTCACTGCGATGGCCTTCACTCCACACCAACTGAAAAAGTACATGCAGTTCTGGCCACCGTTCCTCGGGGCGGGAATCAAGGTCAAGGAGTTCGCTGATGATGGCTCACGAGTCGTCGTCACGCATCGCCTTGGAAAGTTCACACAAAATGCGGTTGGGACTGCGTTTGGTGGCACGATTATGTCGATGACTGATCCGTTTTACATGCTGGCATCGATGGCTCGGCTCGGGCGCGAGTACAACGTGTGGGACGTGAAAGCGGAAGTTGAGTTTGTGAAACCGGGGTGGGGAACGATCTCGGCGGACATGCGCATTGATGATGAGACGTATGAGCTCATCAAGGAAAAGACCGCTGGCGGTGACAAGTACCTGCATTGGTTCGAGACTACCGTGACCGATGAAGAAGGGGATACGGTCGCGATAGTGCGACGGCAGGTCTATTACCGGCGGAAGAAGCGCTAGGCACTGGCTCCCGTAAACACGCCCGCCTTTCGCACGGCAGGCAATTTGTCACCCCTCTCTTTACACTGTGCTTGTACATACGCTTGTCATTGAGGGGCAATTAAAGGTACTGGTGTGAATACTGATCGAGCAGGCGCCAGCAAGCCAACTGGCGCAACTAATAACGAGCAGTCGACGTCGGCGCACAACAACGCTTCCCGCTTGGATCGTGCCCGCGGATGCCTCCTCGGTCAGTTCATCGGTGATGCACTCGGCGCTCCAGTCGAATTCAAAACAGCAGAGCAAATCAAGGCCGAGTTCCCAGACGGCGTTCGAGACATGGCAATCCCGGATCCATGGGGACGCATTCCAGGGCAAGTCACCGATGATTCTCAAATGGCCATGATGCTTGCCCGCAGTATCGACGCACTCGGTACTTTTGATCCCGCAGACGTATTCAACCGCTACCAGTACTGGTACTCCACAAATCCCGTTGACATCGGCAATACCTGCAAACTCGTTCTCTCCGGCGAAGGATTCAACCCGCACTCCGAAGCCAACGGCACGGTCATGCGAGTAAGCCCACTGGGTATTTACTGCGCACGGGACAATATTTCCACCGTTCAGGCTGTCACCTTCGCCCACGAAGAAGCCGCGCTCACGCACCCGAACCATGTTGTTCTCGACGCCAACGCCACGTTCACTGTCGGCATCGCCACTGCCATTCGCACCGGCGATGCACAGGCCACCCTCACCGCAATGGTCGACACCGCCCAGACTCCCGAAATCAATCGCGCGCTTGACGACGGCCTCCGCGGAACCTACGACGTCTACGCCGAGCACATTGGCTGGGTCAGGTTGGTGTTGGGGCTGGCCGTCGCAAAGCTCAAAGCTGTCGCCGAGGGAACGCTGACACCGGCAGAAGCTGTTGTCGAGGCAATCGGCTTCGGCGGTGACACCGACACCAACGCAGCGATTACGGGTGCGCTCGTCGGAGCGGTTGGGGGAGAATCCGTGTGGCCTCGCGAATGGGTGGACACCGTCCTCAACGCGGAGCCAGAGCTGCCCGAGGTGTTCTGGGCGCATGACCTACGCGGGCTAGCGGCGCGGTTGGTGGGCCACTAAATCTGCCCAGTTGTCTCCGTCAGATACTCCAGGATTGCCCGCACACGGCGATTTTCTTCGCCAGGCTGCAGACGAAGCTTCACAAAAATATTGGACACATGCTTCGCCACACTCGCCGCTGACAACACCAACGTCTCTGCGATCTGCGTATTCGACAACCCTCGAGCCATGAGTTCGAGTACCTCGCGTTCGCGCGCCGTGAGCTCGGCAAGCCCGGAATGACCTGAGCGCATTAGCGCCGTCGCCACATCAGGGTCAATGACCACGCCACCGCCCGCGACCACGTCGAGGGAGCCAAGAAAATCAATGACGTGCGAAACCCTGTCTTTCAACAAATAGCCAGTTCCCGCACGGTTTTTATCGCCCGAAAACAACTCACGGGCATACGCCGGCGCAACGTACTGCGACAGCACCAACACATTCAAATCCGGGTACGTTTCACGCAGCTCCACTGCAGCACGCAAACCATCGTCCTGCATTGTTGGAGGCATCCGCACATCGGTGATCACCAAATCCGGCAACGTCCCCGTCGCTTCCCACACGGAGTCAACCGCCTCGACGAGGGCATTCGCAGAGTCAACCTTGGCAATAACTTCATGGCTGCGCTTTTCGACGAGCCCAGCAACGCCCTCCCTCAACAAAGCTGAATCATCGGCGATAATGATTTTCACTGGGATTCTCCTGGGGTTAGCGGGGTAGCGCTGCCTGTGGTGGCACAGTCGGTATCGTCCCTGCCACCAGCGCCATCGGCGATGCCACTTTCGCCACGATTCAACAGCAGTGGAATTTTGGCAGCAATCCGCGTTGGGCCACCAACAGGCGAGTCGATGGTTACCTCTCCATCGAAAGCTGCGAGCCGTTCAGTCATGCCGGAAATGCCATGACCACGCACCACCTTGGCACCACCCGGGCCTTGATCCATCACTGAAATATGTAACCGGTCATCGCTGGTTAGCAGCACTGACACTGGCGCATCAGGTGCGTGCTTTGCTGCATTCGTCAGAGACTCCGTGGCAAAGAAATAGGCCGCGGCCAGCACATTGGGGTCGATTGTCGGCAACGGATGCGGGCACTGCACCGTCACATGCGGGCCGTATCCCTCGGCGACCTCTTCAAGCGCAGCTGCCAGTCCGCGATCCCGCAGAACTTGTGGGTGAATGCCGTGAACGGTGCGTCGTAAAGCAGTAAGGCCTTCTTCCAATCGCGCGCGAGTCTCGGCAATAAGAGCCATCAGCTCATCGTTGCCGGTATCCATGGCTTCGAGTTCAGCCTCTCCGAGTTTCAACGCAGCGGCGACGAAGTACTGCTGCGCACCATCATGGAGATCATTCTCAATGCGTCGACGCTCAACTTCGTAGGCCTGAGCGATAGAGCGCCGAGACTCCGTCAGCTCCGCGATTCGAGCGACCGCCATCTCCTCGTATGTTGTGGCTGCGGGAAGCTGATTACGCCTCAGTGACTTACGAGATACGGCATTCCGAGACAACGAACCACGGGACGGCGCATCGTCGGAATAGCGATCGTGCCGACGACCCCAGCCCAGCAACTCCCGCAATGACTTCATGGTCGCCATGATACGAAGCTCAGCAGGAGCACGATAGTCCGTCGCGAAGTAGGAGGGTAGTGCCAGCACTACCGTAAGTTGGTTTCTAGCACTGTCGTTTTACGCTGTGCGAACAGGTGAAATAGGGAACATGAGCACAGAAACAACAACACGAAACCAGGGCGCGACTGGGGCAGGCGCCGTGGTTCTGCAGGACATCACAAAGTCGTTCAACAACTCGCCAGTACTGACTGGCATCTCGCTGACCATCCAACCCGGCGAGACTGTCGCCATCATGGGCCCATCCGGCTCCGGCAAGTCCACACTGCTGCATTGCATGTCCGGAGTCCTCGTTCCAGATGCGGGCAAGGTCTTCCTCGGGGACACCAACATCAGCTACCTCAGCGACGCTAAGCGGTCGGCGCTTCGCTTAAACAAATTCGGCTTCGTTTTTCAGGACGGACAGCTACTGCCTGAACTGACCGCACGCGAAAACGTTGCATTGCCAGCAATCCTGCGAGGTGAGCCCAGGGGAGCCGCGCTGAAAGCTGCCGACGATATGCTGACCCGCCTTGGCCTCGGCGATTTGCTTGGGCGTCGTCCCGGCAAGATGTCTGGTGGCCAAGCGCAGCGCGTCGCTATTGCCCGCGCCATCGCTACGAAGCCACAAGTGATCTTTGCCGACGAGCCAACAGGTGCCCTCGATCAGCAGACCGGCCACGAAGTGATGCAGCAACTCATCGCAGTCGTGGAGCAGTCCGGTTCCACGCTGATCATGGTGACGCATGACGCTAAGGTCGCCAACTGGTGCCAGCGTCGGGTCGAGATCCGTGACGGCATTATTCACGACGATCGGATGCTCGCCGGAGCGGGCGCCCACAGCGTACTCAACAACCGTTCAGTCGAAAGGGTGAACTAAGCATGGCAACAGCTCAGCTCACTCGATCTGACGTCACGCGCATTCCGACGAAGGCCCTCGTTGATCTCGGTGTCTCCTTCCAACGCGCTGGCCGCGAAAGTAAGACGGGAAGCCGCTGGCTGTCTACTCTCGCCGTTCTCGCAGTCACCGTGAGCACCTGGGCGATCATGATTGTCGCCGGTGGAACATGGATGTTTGTCGAACGGTGGCGTGATCCCATCCCAGAACTCGAGCCACTCAAATCACAAGGCGTCTTGGAGTTCTACATCTTTCTCGCGCTCGTCGCCTGCGTGTTCGTCATCCCCACAACAATGTCTCTCATTGCACAATCGGCTGTGTTGGGCGCATCCGGTAGGGAACAACGCTTAGCGACGCTCCGTCTTTTAGGCCTTTCCAACGGTGCAGTAACCCGGATGACCATGGTGGAGACAGCCGGACAGGCGCTGCTCGGAATCGCACTCGGCACCATCTTGTCTGTCGCAACAGCCCCATTCTGGGCCTTGCTAACTTTCCAGGACGTACGCATTTCCACGTGGGAAGTCCTATTGCCGTGGTGGGGCTACCCAGTTGTGTGGTTCATCATCATGCTGCTGGCACTGGTGGCATCGGTCATTGGTTTGAAGCGAGTATTGGTGACTCCTTTGGGCGTGTCCAAGCGTGATATTCCAAAGGCATTGAAGTGGTGGCGCGTCATTGCTTTTGCGGTCATCGTTGGCGCAGGTGTCATGTATGTCAACACTTTCGACCCATCGGCAGAGCTAGCCTCTTCGGAGATTTTCGGCTTCGTCTTTTTGGCTCTCGTGCTGTTTGTCATGGTCAGCTCTGTCAATATCATCGCACCATTCATGTTGCAGGTACTTGCATGGGTATCTCGCATTGTGCCTGGCAAGACTGCTTTTGTAGCGACTCGTCGAGTGGCAACGAATGGCAAAGAGGCATGGCGTCGCGTCAGCGCAATGACATTCCTGGGTGTTTTGCTGGGCTACATCACTTTGATGCCGATGGACGGTGATGAACAGTTCGGTGATCTCGCGATCCAGCGCGATTTGGTCCCAGGTGTGGCAATTACGTTCATTGTCGGATTCATCATCATGCTGATGTCGACGCTGCTGAACCAAGCCTCGACCGTGTATGAACAAGCACCGCTAACCCGGGCGCTGGACTTCATTGGTACGCCGTTTGCGTTCCACCGCAGCGTGGCCATCCAGCAGATCTTTGTGCCGATGCTCGTGATGGGCGCACTTGGCTTCGGCTTTGGGTACAGCATTGGTTACCTCACATTCGGCCAGTTCGCCGAAGACACGTTCACCATGCGTAGCGTCGTTATCATCGGCATATTCCTCGCAAGCATCGTGATCGCGACACTAATGACAGCAGCAGTCGATCCGCTGCGGAAGCAAATTATTGGCCGACAGGTTCGTCGTAACGATTAGCCACAGCGATTAACCTGTGTGTTCCGGGGACGTGGCGCGAAACGGTATTCGCCGTAATGAAATAGTCACCACGTTTACCCGGAATTCATCTCACACCAACGTGATTTACACCTCCGACACCTACGCTGGGAGCTAGCTGGCAAGGGGAAGTTGTCAGCTACACCCCAAACGGGCTGCTCACCAGGAGCAACCCACTAGGAGTCAACCTTGCGAACCTATGTATTGGACACCTCGGTGTTGCTGTCCGACCCTCATGCACTCCGCAAGTTCGCAGAACACACGATTGTTCTGCCACTCGTTGTGGTGAGTGAACTTGAGGCCAAGCGACACCACCCAGAGCTCGGCTGGTTTGCACGAACCGCCCTGCGTCATCTGGAAGAGCTGCGCTACCAGCACGGACGTCTCGATCAACCAGTACCCGCCAATAATGAAGGCGGGTTTTTGCATATCGAGCTCAATCATTCCGACCCATCAATCCTGCCTGCGGGATTCCGAAACGACACCAACGATCACCGTATTCTGACGTGTGCTTTGAACTTGCAGTCAGAGGGGCACGACACCGTGCTGGTGACGAAAGATATTCCACTCCGCGTCAAGGCCGGTGCCGTCGGCCTGCCCGCAGATGAATACCATGCTCAGGATGTCGTGCTCACTGGCTACTCCGGTTTCGTTCATGTAGAAACCGGCGCTGACACCATCGACACGCTGTACCGCAACGGTTTCGTCGACCTCAGCGAAGAACAGACCACCGATGGTGAAATTGTCGCCGAGCTGCCCATCCACTGCGGTGTGCAATTGACCGCAGGTAGCCAATCTGCGCTTGGTCGCTTGGGCAAGGATGGCGTCGTCAAGCTTGTTCGTGGCGAGCTCGAAGCATTCGGTGTGCGCGGACGCTCTGCGGAACAGCGCATTGCGTTGGATCTACTTCTCGACGATTCCGTGGGCATTGTCTCACTCGGCGGACGTGCGGGTACTGGTAAGTCAGCGCTGGCGTTGTGTGCTGGGTTGGAGGCTGTGCTGGAGCATGGTCTGCATCGCAAGATTGTTGTCTTCCGTCCGCTGTATGCCGTGGGTGGGCAGAACTTGGGCTACCTGCCGGGTTCGGAAAACGAGAAGATGAATCCATGGGCGCAGGCAGTGTACGACACGCTGGAAGGCATTGTCAGCGACAACGTCATGGAGGAAATTCAGGCGCGCGACATGCTTGAAGTTTTGCCGCTGACGCACATCCGTGGTCGCAGTTTGCACGATAGTTTCGTGATCGTCGACGAAGCGCAGTCGCTGGAACGCAACGTCTTGCTCACCGTGCTGTCGCGACTGGGCAAGAACTCTCGCGTAGTACTGACACACGATGTGGCACAGCGCGATAACCTGCGCGTTGGCCGCCATGATGGTGTGCAGGCGGTTATCGAAAAGCTGAAGGGCCACGAGCTATTTGCACACGTGACCCTCAAGAGGTCGGAGCGCTCGCGTATTGCCGAGCTGGTCACCGACCTTCTGGAGCAGGGCTAGTTGCCTGAGTCGCCGTCCAGGTTTTCTACCTGGATGGCGGAGAAGCTGGATGTTGCGGCGCGCTTGCGTCGCTCGCCAGCTTCTTGCTTTTCGCTCAACGTATCGACGAAGTCCGCAACTGTCGACGAGTCCACGTACTCAATGCGCTCTGGCAGGACATTCTCTGCGACCATGCGTTTCAGCACAGGAAGTTCGACGTACGAGGATGTCGCGCCCAGTGAGCGCACGGCCTGCGAGCCCGCGCACACAGCCAACTCAACGGCCTCCTGCAAGCTGGAGCCACGAGCTAGTTCAGCGGCGAGAGTGCCCGAGAAGGCATCGCCTGAACCCGTGCCGTCGATGACCTCATCAGCCGGAACGGTCACTGCTGGTTGGTACCAGAGCTTTCCATCACCGCCGTCTACTTCTGCTTCAGAGTAAACACAGCCCTTGTCGGACAGCGTCACCACAATAGAAGGGGCGTACTGCAGAAGCGCATCGATCTGTGTGGAGAGATCCCCACGACGAATGCCAGTGGTCAGATCGAGTTCCAACAACACTTCCCACAAACACCGGGTGTTCACGACAAGCGGATCTGCATTGTCAATCAGCGTTGGGGTTGCGACGGTCACCGGCGACAAATTCAACACAAACCGGGTACCGCTGAGGCTCGCCAGAGAGGCAAGAGTCTCGATTGCCTCGGGCATCAGCTCACCCTGGGACAGTAGAACGTTAGCTTTCGCGATGTCATCGGCGAAGTCTGTCGGGTCAGTCTCCATATTCGCACCGCGCTGCACAAAGATGCGTGGGGCGCCTTCGCGCTCGGATGCGATAAACGCGGTGCCAGTGGGACGATCCCACGTCGTTTGTACCGCATGGACATCGACGCCCTTCGCAGTCAGTTCCGCTAGGACTTCGTCAGCAGCAATGTCTTCACCGACAGTGCCAAGGATTTTGGTTTGAGCCTCTGCGAGCGCAGCTGCAACAGCCTGGTTAGCGCCCTTGCCACCTAGGGCTTTTACGCCTTCGTTGACAATCATGGTCTGGCCGGGCTCTGGAAACGTGTCAATGGACACCATCGTGTCTTGGTGAATAGAACCGCACACAACAACAGTCGGATTTGTACCCGAAATATTCTGAGCCATAACTCATACTCTGCCACGATCGCCGGACCCACGTGTTCGAAAACGGGTGAGGCGGGGGAAAAGCGCAAAAAAGTGCCCCCAGCAGGGCTCGAACCTGCGACCAGCGGATTATGAGTCCGCGGCTCTAACCGACTGAGCTATAGGGGCATCGCGACCTCCACGGAAAGTCGGAAAGTTGGGCGGTAAACACCCAGCAGCGACCGTCGTGAAGCGCGCAGGAACATGCTACCAAGGGGCGGTTTTTGCTTATGAATTGCGGTCGAAAAATGCCTCGACAGCCGTGATCCGGTGAACTCGCTAGGGTGAAGGCATGACGTCATCGCAAGAAGTAACTCCAGCTGATTCAGTCCTTTCTGTGTTGAGTTCCATTGATAATTGGCCGGTCCCGCGTGTGGCAGGAGCTGTGCGCGATGGCTCCGGCGAGTGGATTACGCACGGTGATATTAGGGACCGCTATGGTCTGGCTTCGGTGACCAAATTGCTGAGTGCGCACGCGATGTTGGTGGCGTATGAAGAGGGCGTGTTCGACCTGGATACGGATCTGTCGCCGCGCGGCCCGGAGGGGGCGACTGTTCGTCACTACTTGTCGCATGCCTCCGGCGTTGGCTTCGCATCGCCGAAGCCAGAGAAGCCTGTGGGAGAGCGTCGGCTATATTCGTCGGCAGGTTTTGATGTGGTGGCCGATGCAATCGCTGCTGAAACCGAAATGAGCTTCTCGGAGTACCTCCGCTTGGCGACGTTTGAGCCGTTGGGAATGGAATCGTCCGCGCTGCATGGTTCTGCCGGGCATGCGGGTGAAGGCAACGTTGTTGACTTAATGAACTTTGTGGACGAAATTCTGGAGCCAACGCTGCTTGATCCGGCGACGGTCGATGAAGCACTGACGGTGCAGTTCCCAGGTCTTAATGGTGTTGTGCCCGGCTATGGCCTGCAGAAGCCGGCTGATTGGGGGCTGGGTTTTCAGATTTACTCCCAGCCGGAATCCCGTGGCGGATTGTGGTTTGGCGCGGATATGCCGGGCGACACTGTGGGTCACTTCGGGCAGGCTGGAACATTCGTGTGGCTGCATAAGGCGACAGGGCGAGCGGCAATCGTGCTCACCGAGCGCCCATTCGGTGACTGGGCGAAGCCGTTGTGGACCGAATTCAACGATGCGCTGTGGCAGGCGCTTGACTCCTAAAACCTTCAAGTGTTGCTTGAATGAATGGGGGAATCAAGCAGCACTTTAGGGTTGTCGCGTCCTGCAACACGGGCCACACTATGGAACATAAATCACAACAGTGTGATGGTTCGAAACGAGGACGTAAGGGGAAGACGAGCCTCGTCTTAGGGCAAACGCTGCTGGCCTGTGCGTGAGTTTCATCGCGTACAGATTCCGGCGCGAGTGTCTTTCCATCGACCCACACAGGTATTTGTCATGCGCGAACACGCGTGCACGGGAGTTCTGTGGATCCACTCGGCTCCGCAGGCTCTGCAGCCACATCTCGTCTGGGCAATCGCTCGGGCTGGTTTCACCACGCCTGAAGGATTGCGACCAGAACGAGCAATGTGGCGTGTCCGTCCGGACAATCCACACAACAGCCACCGTCCACACGACAGTCACCGTCGAATCTGCGCCGAACTCAGTTGGCGCGCACAACCCGGCGCTGCAGAACAACTTGTTAGCGATTTGGAACGCTGGCCAGACCTGACTTTCGAGCTAGCTGTCGACGCACCGATTGGTGGCAACGGCGCGCGCTACTGCCGCGTGCCGGAACTAGGCATGTACGCGGCTGTCACGGACGACATCGGCAACGTCGTTCTGAACGAAAACACGATTCGGTCGATCATGCGGCGCCACGAAGGGGATAGCGCTGCCATGACTGAAGCCATGGATGAAGCGCTCGGCGGCCCGTGGGATCAGCATTTGGAAGCCCTACGCCCCGGAACCGCCGGCTATGCCGACGACGAGTGGATCATTGCACCCTGCGACGTCGTTCATCTCGACAACGTCCGCGACATCAGGGATACCCGCGCAGTCATGTAGCGCGCTCTGCCGCAATCACGCTGGCAGAGTGCGCCAAGTTCGCCAATCGGTCAATCGCCGAGCTAGTCCTCAATACGGTCAGTGAGATACGTGACGACGTCGCCAAGAGTGGTGAAACCAGCGATATCGTCATCTTCGACGCGCACGCCGATCTCTTCCTCACACCGGACCGCTAACTCGATGACACCGAGGCGATCCAGGCCAAAACTGGCCAGTGGTGCATCCAGTGCCGGTGGTGGGGCATCCTCACCGTCGGCGGACTCATCGCCAAACCCGCCAGAGACGCGACGCAGGATCTCCGTCACATCACCGCGGACGGCAGCTTTGCGGTCCTTAGGCTGATCCGATGCCGAAGCACCCGACGCGCCACCTTTCTTCTTTGATGAAGTGGTGGTGGCGTCGTCGGAAAGCAGAGCTCCAAGGGCTTCGCTCAAACTGCGAGTCATGAATCTAGGCTTCCGGCTCTGGGTTCGCGACTGCAGTTGGGTCGGTGATGCGGTACTTCTCGGCAGCCTGCTGAGCAAGCTCCGGATTGAGCTTGCCTTCGCGAGCCAGGCCCGCGAGAGCAGCAACCACGATGGATTCCGCGTCGGTGTTGAAGAAGCGGCGGGCCGCTTCGCGGGTGTCCGAGAAGCCGAAACCGTCACAGCCAAGCACGGTGTAGTCGCCTGGAACCCACTTGCGGATCTGCTCCGGAATCGCGCGCTGGAAGTCGCTGACTGCGATGAACGGACCATCTGCATTTTCGAGCTTGCGCTGGACAAATGGGCGCTCGTGGAACTTCGTTGGGTTCTGCAGAACCTCGGTTTCGCGAGCAAGGCCGTCGCGAGCCAGCTCGTTCCACGACGTCACCGAGTAGATGGACGACGGAATGTTGTATTCCTCTTCCAACAGTTCGGCTGCGCGCAAAGCTGCCTGCATGCCGATGCCCGATGCCAAGAGGTTGACGTGATTGTCGCCAGAACCTTCCTGGAACAAGTAGATGCCCTTGTGCAGGCCCTCGACATCGAGGTTCTCTGGCACTGGTGGCTGCTGCGTTGGCTCGTTGTAGATGGTCAGGTAGTAAATGACATCCTCGCCACGACCTTCGCCGTACATACGGTCGATGCCTTCACGAATCAGGTGTGCCGCTTCGTATGCGAACGCTGGGTCGTAGGTAACCACGGCAGGGTTGGTCGCAGCCAACAGTGGGGAGTGGCCATCCATGTGCTGTAGGCCCTCACCGGTCAGCGTGGTACGACCAGCAGTAGCGCCCAACAGGAAGCCACGTGCCTTCTGGTCGCCAGCAGCCCACATCGAGTCACCGGTGCGCTGGAAACCGAACATCGAGTAGAAGATGTACAGCGGAATCATGGCTTTGCCATGCGTTGCGTACGACGAACCCGCAGCCATGAACGACGCCATCGAGCCAGCCTCGTTAATGCCTTCGTGCAGGATCTGACCGTCAGTAGCTTCCTTGTAGGACAGCATCAGCTCATGGTCAACCGGCACGTAGTTCTGGCCGTGTGGGTTGTAAATCTTCAGCGTAGGGAACCACGAGTCCATGCCAAACGTACGGGCCTCATCCGGAATGATCGGCACAAAACGCTCGCCGAGCTCCTTATCGCGCATGAGCTCCTTGAAGATACGCACCACAGCCATCGTGGTCGCAACCTTCTGCTTGCCCGACCCCTTCAAGATGCTCTTCAGCGTCTCCACTTCCGGCACCTTCAATGGGTCGTACGCTTCACGACGCTCCGGTAGGCAACCGCCCAGTTCCTTACGTCGATCCATCATGTACTGGATCTCAGGCGCATCTGGGCCTGGGTGGTAGTACGGAGGTAGATAAGGATCCTTTTCAAGTTCCTCATCGGAAATAGGGATCTGCTGCTTATCGCGGAACAACTTCAGGTCATCCAGCGTCAGCTTCTTCATCTGGTGGGTAGCGTTTCGGCCCTCGAAGTTGTGGCCAAGACCGTAGCCCTTAATTGTGTGCGCAAGGATGACCGTTGGCTGATCCTTGGTTTCCATCGCTGCCTTGTATGCGGCGTAAACCTTGCGGTAGTCGTGGCCACCACGGCGGAGATTCCAGATCTCGTCATCCGTCATATCCTCGACCAGCTTTGCCGTGCGCGGATCGCGACCGAAGAAGTGTTCGCGGACCCACGCGCCGTCGTTAGCCTTCAGCGTCTGGTAGTCACCGTCAACGAACGAGTTCATCAGGTTAACCAGGGCACCGTCGTTGTCCTTCTCGAACAGGTGATCCCAATCGCGACCCCAGACAACCTTGATGACGTTCCAGCCAGCACCACGGAAGAACGACTCGAGCTCCTGAATAATCTTGGTGTTGCCTCGAACAGGGCCGTCGAGACGCTGCAAGTTACAGTTCACAACGAACGTGAGGTTATCCAGGTTGTTCAGTGCAGCATGCTGAATCAGACCGCGTGATTCTGGCTCGTCCATCTCGCCGTCGCCAAGGAATGCCCAGACGTGCTGCTGGGAGGTGTCCTTGAGGCCGCGGTCGTGGAGGTAGCGGTTAAAGCGCGCCTGGTAAATGGCATCCATTGGGCCTAGCCCCATCGACACTGTTGGGAACTCCCAGAAATCAGGCATGCCATGAGGGTGTGGGTACGAAGGGATACCGCCGCCTGGGTGGGATACTTCCTGACGGAAGCCATCGAGGTCATCCTCTGTCAGACGGCCTTCAAGGAACGCACGGGCGTACATGCCAGGGGAAGCGTGGCCCTGGTAGAAGATCTGGTCGCCACCACCTGGATGGTCCTTGCCACGGAAAAAGTGGTTGAAGCCGACTTCGTACAGCGGCGCCGACGAAGCATAAGTAGAAATGTGGCCACCCACGCCAATGCCTGGTCGCTGTGCACGGTGCACCATGATGGCTGCGTTCCAGCGCATCCACTTGCGGTAGCGCCATTCGATCGACTCGTCGCCAGGGAACTCAGGCTCCATGGTCGTTGGAATCGTGTTGACGTAATCCGTTGAAGTCAACGGAGGCAGCGCGACGCGCTTGGCGGTGGCGCGCTCGAGCAAGCGCAGCATGAGGAAGCGGGCGCGATCCGGGCCGGCTTCTTCAAGCAGTCCGTCGAGGGATTCAAGCCACTCGCTTGTCTCCTCAGGGTCCGTGTCCTTTAGATACGAGGCAACTCCGTCTCGGATCAGAGCGAAATTAGAGTCGTCAATATGCCGATCAGTCGAGTCTGACATCGGATACCTCCCATGGAAATTGTTTGTTGTCACTCACTCTACGTTCGTCCCGAAAAGGACGCACGTACCTCGTCTTCACAAAGCGATTAAGAATTAGGGCAGGTTCACACTTCTCGACGATAACCGTCGCCAATGTTTATGGATTCTCTAACAATATGGCCCCAATAGCTGTGAAATTCGTGGTTGGGCGCTAAACTTTGCGGGAGTACATTTTTCACAATGGCCCAGCGAGAAAACACTCGCGCAGCGAAATCTGCGTGCGGTACTCGCGTGAGGCCACGTTTTTAAGGAGGACACCGGAAGTGGTCGACGCCACGGGCGCTACTCGTGACTACGCAGAGCAGCTGGGAATTAAGAAGGGTCAGCTTGTTCAGGAAGTCGGCTGGGACGACGACTGCGATAGCGCAATTAGCGAGTCCATCGAAGAAGTTCTGGACGATGACTTGCTAGACGAAGACACCGATGAGGTTGTCGATGTCGTCCTGCTGTGGTGGCGCGCAGATGACGGTGATCTGGTCGACGGGTTGGTTGATGCCGCTCGTCCGATGGATGACAACGGCAGCATCTGGTTGCTGACCCCTGGTGCAGGCAAGCCTGGTGCAATCGAGCCTGGCCTGGTTGACGAATCCGCACAGCTTGCTGGTCTGACTGCTACTTCTGCTCTTCGTTTAGGCGATTGGCAGGGGCTGTGCCTCGTTCAGCGTGGGCATAAGCGAAACGTCTAAATAGCCTGTGAGCTGGGGATTAGGAACATTGGGTACATAGTGTGCTAATGTTTCGCGAGTAGCCAAGCACGGCAGCAACGCACTTTGTGCGTGGCTTGTTTTGTGCTCGGAGTACATGCGGCGATAGCTCAGCGGTAGAGCTCTGGTTTTACACACCAGCGGTCGGGGGTTCGAAACCCTCTCGCCGCACAACGAATCCCTATTCGATGTTTCATTAACATCGGGTAGGGATTTTTCATTTCTTTTTCTATCTTCTGTCAGCCATAGGTGGCAGCTCATTGATCGGAATACACCGTGCAGACTTTCGCGCAGCCCTTTGGGCAGACATTGTCTAGTCGCATCCAGCGGCACTGCGCAGTTTCTATTGCGGGACTCGCAACCGGCTACCTCGCCGACCGCCTCTTCGGCGATCCCGCCAAACACCACCCAGTTGCCATGTTCGGAACGGCTGCCACGTCACTGATTGACCGGATGTACGCCGACTCCCGTTCCCGCGGTGTTCTCTTTGCGACGATCGCGGTTGGCCTTCCCACCGTCGCCACAGCCGCACTGTCCCGGACTTCACCAGTGGTGCATTACGCTGCCTTGTCCGCCACGACATGGGCCGCTCTAGGTGGCACGACGCTAGCCACAACGGGAGAGCGAATGGCCAATCGAGTTGAGTCAGGTGATCTGGAGTCTTCCCGCGAGCTCGTTCCGTGGTTGTGCTCGCGTGACCCTCAACAATTGGACCTCGCGGGCGCATCCCGAGCAACCGTCGAATCACTCGCTGAAAACACCTCTGATGCGGTGACCGGCACTCTGTTGTGGGGTGCTGTCTGTGGCGCTCCCGGAGTGGTGTTGCATCGCTGCGCAAACACGTTGGACGCGATGGTCGGCTATCGCACGGAGAAGTGGAACAACTTTGGGTGGGCATCAGCGATATTCGACGATGCCGTCAATTATCTTCCCGCGAGGTGGACCGGCCTGGCGACGGTGCTGTCGGGGCCGAATCGTCGTGAAGCAATTGCTGCGTGGCGACGAGACGCAGGAAAGCACCCGAGCCCGAATGCGGGGATTCCGGAAGCGACAGCAGCAGCGGCATTGGGTGTCACCATCGGAGGGCGCACCGAGTACTTCGGAGGCGTGGAAGATCGGCCGACGATGGGGCAGGGGCCAGCTCCACGCGTAGCGGACGTGCGACGAGCGGTGGCCCTGACGAAAAAAGTCCAAGACATAAGCCTTGGACTTGTTCTTGGGGGTCTAGCGGTGTCGATGACGCTTGCGTCGACGGGGAAGCGCAACGGTGAAGCTGGGCGCTAGAAGCGCTCGCCACCACGTTTCTTAGGTCGACGCTGTCCGCCAGCTCGATGGCCGGAATCGCCGTAGCGCTGTGCTAGTCGCTGGGCGCGGAGATCCGTGTCGGCTGTCGCTGTAGGGGCAGGAGCGGGAGATGCCGGCTCGGCTGTCGACTCTGTCGGCGTGGTGGCATCTGGCTGAGAAGTTCCTGCCGATCGCGCAGAACCAGCAGACCCGGTTGTGGTCGACGATTTCTGCACCTGTCGAAGTGCTTCTTCCTGCTCCTCGCGGTCGCGACGCCGTTCGCGAAGCTCAGCAAAAATGAACCACACGACAGCGAGCGGAATAAGAATGCCAAACGCGACCCACTGAATGCCGTAGGACAAGTACGGGCCATCTTCGAGTTGTGGCAACGTGATTGCGTTGAGGACACCGTCGGAATTGTCGTCCAACTGAATCCAATCGTGCTCCAGCGTTGCCGTGCTGTCAGAATCCTTGGCTGTGGTGGTTTCCTTGTTCAGCTCATCGCCAACAAGCTCCGCGACCTGCTGCGTATTGATGCCATAGACCTGCGTCGGATCTTTGTCCGTCGCAGCGATTGGTGGTTTTTCCGGCGTGCGTTCGTTTGCTCGAACGAATCCCGACAGTGTCACCGACCCCTTCGGTGCCTCGGGAACGTCCGGCAACCCCGACGATGGCGGCGGCAAATAGCCACGATTGACCAGGTACACGGTGCCCGCGTCCGTTTCGAACGCAGTCAATACCTGAATGACCGGGTCCCCATCGACTGGTCGGTTACGCAGCAACACTTCGGCATCAGGAAGGAACTGGCCCTGCGCAGTAACGCGCGTCCATTCCTGCGTGTGCTCCAGCTTCTCTCCAGCGGGAAGAACCTTTGCGATGTCGACAGGTTCGCGCTCAAAGGCCTCTCGAAGCTGCTGGTTCCGTTCTTTCGTGGTTGCGTTTTTTCCGAGCTGCCACGGTGCGAGGATCGTGAAAGCGATGTAGGAAAAGGCAATCGCAAGGATGACGATGAGAACCCAGCCTGGGGTTAGAAACTGACGGAGCTTGTTCATCACGACGCTGATTCTACGCTGTCGGCAGATTATGGCCTCTATCACCGAGTGGGATGTGGGAAGGAGTATTTGGCTTCGATAAAATGGAACGACAGCTTAAATTGCAAGAAAGAGGATGCGTCTGTGTTCGAGAAGATTTTTTCGCCACGCAATCGCACCGTGTTTCGTCAGTTCCTGAAATTCGGAATGGTCGGTGGCACGGGCGTTTTGGTGAACACTCTCGTCGCAATTGTGGCGCGCAAAGCTGGACTTGAGTTCGGCGTTACTGAACACGATGTCTTTGTGAACCTTTTGGGCACGCAGTGGAATGTGCGTTGGTCGCACGTGTACGCAACGATTGCATTCCTCATTGCCAACATGTGGAACTTCCAGCTCAACCGCTCCTGGACGTTCCGCACCGACAACCGTCCGAATTGGTTTCGCCAGTTTGTGCCATTCCTCATGGCTGGTTTATCTGGATTGTTGGTGACGTTTGTCGCCATCACCGTGCTCACCAACCCGACTTCGGCGTTGGCATTGCCGTCTGATGTTTTCGACAACTCGTCGGGACTTCGGACTGCGTTCTACTGGGCAAACCTGGTGGGCGTACTGCTGGGAACTCCGATCAACTTCCTCATCAATAAGTTGTGGACGTTCCGGGTACGCAAGGTACGACGCGGCAACGGTGTTGGCGAACGCGTCGAACTTAAAGAACTCTAATGTCGTGACAGCAAACAGCTAGCAGCTAGTAATCGGCAGCGGGCAACTAACAGGCTTATCGAGCCGAGACATCCGCGAGCAGGTTACGGGCATACGCCACGATGCCCGGGACTGCAGCCTCAATCTCTTCGCGAGTCTGCACGAAACCTTCCGGACCGCCGTAGTACGGATCGTCTACCTCAGCGCCTTCAGGAGATGCCGGGTCGAAAGAACGCATGAGCCGAACCCGTTCAGCAGGGATACCGCGAGCGATCAACTGAGAAACATGGCCCTGATCCATCGCGATGTACAGCGTTGCATCGACATGCTCTGCGCCAAGCTGCGCTGCCGTGTGCGAAGGGTCATAGCCGTTGTGGACCAATTCACGCTGGGCACGGTCGTCGGCACCCTGGCCGACATGCCAGCCACCGATTCCGCATGATTTCACGAGGACATCGTCGGAAAGCTTCGCGTGTTCCAGGGCATCGCGGGCGATGATTTCAGCCATCGGCGAGCGGCAAATGTTACCTGTACACACAAACACCAGGTAGAGCGTTTCTGTGCGACCAGAACGATTCTGGAAAGTAGGCACCGTATTTCCCTTCATTGCTCGGGTGAGAGCACATATCCAAATGACTAGGGCCGACTGTAAAAGATAGACGGCTAACGAACTAGTGGGAAATCGGCTTCATCAGCTCAGCGCGAGAAGTCGTCGGACTTCCGCATCTAAATCTTCCGGTGAAGCTGCAGTAGACGAGGCGAGTGCGCGTTCCTCGTCATCTCCATAGCCCCAGCCGACAGCAATGGACGGAAGCCCGAACTGCGTTGCCGATGCGAAGTCATGAATACGGTCGCCCACCATGACCACGCCCGACGGCCACAACAGCTCGCCCTGCTCATCTGTGTACGCAATGCCCAAGCCTTGCAGCGTGTACTCAATCACGGCTGATTTCGTGCGCCGGGAGCCCGAATCATCCGCGGCACCAATGAAGTCGAAGAACTCCAGAAGTCCGAACGTGTCCAACACCTTCTTCGCGAAGTGTTCGCCTTTCGACGTCGCCGTCGCCAAGCGGAAACCACTGTCACGCCAACTCGTCAGTAATTCAGGCCAGCCGTCGAACATCGTGGTGTCGGCCCATCCGCCACTGCGCTGCTGGTGCATGTATGCATCCATCGCCGTTGCGACTGCAGCGGGACTCAACCCAAGCGCCGCCATCGACTCGACCATGGGTGGACCAGCGAGTTTTGCCATAAAAGCAGCATCGGGAGCTGGGTGGTCAATCGCAGCCATTGCCACCCGGAAACCATTCTGAATGCCGGGCAACGAATCTGAGATTGTGCCGTCGACATCTATGAGCACGGTAGGTGGGGAGACGTTGGCTGTCGAAGTCATGGCTCTAGCCTAAGTGCGCTGCACGTGACCTGCAGAAGTGTCCGCACCGCCAATCACTACAGTTAAGTTCATGAGCACTTCCGGTCGTCCCGTTCCCGCGGACCTCCTTAGATACCACGGTGACGTCGCATCACGAACCGCCACCATCGATTTCGCCGTCAACGTTCGCGGCAGCATGCCCGACTGGCTCACCCACGCGTTGACCGATTCGCTCGGTGAGCTCAGCTCCTATCCAGACCCCGCCCTTGATGCAGAGGTCCGCTGTGCACTCGCCGCCAACCACGGAGTGCACGCCGACAATATTCTGCTGCTGTCAGGTGCTGCCGAAGGCTTCAGTTTGTTGCCGGATCTGCTTGTCGACGAGTCGTCGCAAAGCAATACATCACCAGCAATTGTGTATCCGCAGTTCACGGAACCCGAGGTAGCCTTCGCAGCTGCGGACGTTACTCCAGAGCAGGTCATTACGGATAAGCCGTGGGATATTGCGCAGGTATCGTCTAGCACCCGGCGGTGGCCGATGCTGGTGGTGGGGAATCCGACGAATCCGACCTCGCTTGTGCATTCGCGTGCAGATGTGTTGGCGCTGCGTGGACACACCGATCTGTTGGTGGTCGATGAGGCATTCATGGATGTGATCCATCCGGGAGACTATCCGGGCGGGGTGGACCCAAGTGTGGCGGGCTGTGTCAATGATGAGCTGGCGGGCGAAACACAAGGGGAACTACTGGTGCTGCGCTCGATGACGAAGACGTGGGCGCTCGCAGGTCTTCGATGCGGGTATGCGATCGGGACGCCGGAGACACTCGCGAGGTTGGCGAAGCGTCGGCCGGCGTGGCCCATGGGGACGATACAAATGCGAGCGATGCTGGCGATCGCGACCCATGGCCCAGCTGAATTGCCGACCATTCGAGATGCGATCAAAGCCGAGCGGAAGGACATGGTCGACATTCTTCGCGACGCCGAATGGTCCGTCGCACCGGGTCAGGGCCCCTTTGTGCTTGCAACACCACCAGTGGCGAATGCGGAAGCCGCTCGCGAGTATCTCCACGACCGTGGCATCGCTGTACGACGATGCGACACCTTTCCCGGGTTGGACAGCAGCTGGTGGCGACTAGCAGTGCGTGAATCCGCACAAGTTCGTACGCTGGTTGCTGCAGTACATTCCTACGTGAAAGGGACCGATCATGAGCACTAACAACCCAGAGAGCATGCGCGCGACCGTCACTGTAGAAGACGTACGTCGCGTGATGGACACCGCGTACCCGCCACACTTGGCAGAGAGTTGGGACCGCGTCGGCCTGACGTGTGGTGATCCGGCAGAGCCAGTGCGTCGCATTGCAGTTGCACTCGAATGCACCGACGCGGTAGCTGACGCTGCGATCGAATCCGGAGCGGACATGATCGTGGTGCATCATCCGCTGATGCTGCGCGGAGTCACCTCCGTCGCTGCCGATACCGCGAAGGGGCGGATCGTACACAAGCTTATTCGTGCAGGTGTTGCACTGTTTTCGGCGCACACGAATGCTGACTCGGCTCGCCCTGGTGTCAACGACGAACTTGCTGAACTCCTTGGCGTGACCCCAGGTGCGCCCCTGGCTCCCAAGCCTGCACCAGCATTGGATTCATGGTCCGTGAAGGTTCCAGAGTCACATGCAGAAGAAGTAAAGAAGGCTGTGTTTGACGCAGGTGCCGGCACCATCGGCGAATACTCTGAGTGCGCGTTTACGCTTGCAGGCACCGGACAGTTCACACCATCGGACGATGCCGAACCTTTCCTGGGTGCTGCTGGCGCAACCGAACAGGTCAACGAACTACGCATCGAGTTTGTTGCACCCAAGTCCATTCGCACCCGCGTGTTTTCCGCACTGGTGGCAGCTCACCCATACGAAGAGCCAGCGTTTGACATCGTGGAATCTCAGGCAACAGGCCTCAAGCCAGAGGAGTTGCTGGGTATTGGTCGCGTCGGCACGCTCGATTACCCAATGCGATTCAAGGACTTCGTCGAGCGCGTTGCCGAGCGTCTGCCAAAAACCGAATGGGGAGTACGCGGAGCGGGCGATCCCGAGCGAATGATCCACACCGTTGCCGTGGCCTCAGGCTCCGGCGACTCTTTCCTGGACACCGTACACAAGCTTGGCGTCGATGCCTTCGTGACATCCGACTTGCGCCACCATCCTGTCGACGAAGCACTCCGAGCAGGTGGGCCACAGGGCGAAGCCGCCCCATGCATCGTCGACACCGCCCACTGGGCAAGCGAATTCCCGTGGTGCCGTCAGGCAGCAGATTTGCTGTCTGGAGAGCTAGGAATACCGGCGGAGGTGCTCTCCGAGCGCACTGACCCGTGGACGGTAGCGTCGCGCGGACGGTAACGTCGTAAAGCAAGAACTCAATACGCAACCAGAAAGCGAAAGTCCTTTTCTCATGAAAATCTCCATCGCAGACCAAATCAAGCTTCTCGAGCTGAGCGAGGCTCAAACAACGCTTGATGGGTTGGAAGCTCGACGGCATTCGATGCCAGAGCGCGGAGAACTTTCGCAGCTGATCGCAGAGCGCGCAAAGCACAAGACAAATGCTGCGAAATCGTCGCTCAATGCGACCGATCTCGGCAGCGAGATCCAGCGCATGGAATCAGACATGGAGAAGCTCAAGCGCCGACTGGATGCTAATCGACGGGCGCTGGGGGCTATCGAGAACACCGTTGGCCGCCGTGACGCTAAGCATGATCTGGAGTCGACACAGCGCCGAGTCGATGCATTGCAACGAAAGATTGACAATGCCAAGAGCATGCAGAAGGCACACGGTATCAATTCCGAGGTTGGTTTCGACGAGTTCGACGAAAAGGTACGCCACGCAGAGAAGAAGCTCGCCGATGCTGACGCTGATCTACGAGCGCGCATTGCTGGAGTGGAACGTCGCATGGACGAGCTTCGTGGCAGTCTGCCCAGTGACGTTCTGAAGATTTTCGATCGGCTGAGGGAAGAAAATGGCATTCCGGTTGCGCGTCTCGACGGCCGGACGTGCCAAAGCTGCTTCATGGAACTGGACATTTCGACGTTGAAGAGCTTCGACGCACAGCCTGTTGAAGCCGTCACCACCTGCCCGGAGTGCAATGCAGTCATTGTGCGTCCTCAGACTCTCGCCGCTGGTGACAAGGCATAAGACCACCATGACACTTGACACATCGGCCTCATCTGGAGCTGCCGACTCCGCGCCGGGCTGGACCGGAGCTGTGGGTGCGCCCACTCGACTGGTGCTGCTGCGACATGGGCAAACGCCTATGAGTATCCAGCGTCTGTACTCAGGTTCGGCATCCAATCCAGCATTGACGGATCTGGGACACGCACAGGCGCAGGTGGCTGCTGAACAAATTGCAGCTCAAGCGGGTGGGAAACCATGGAATTTTGCTGGAATTGTCGCCTCTCCACAGTTGCGGGCGCAGGAGACGGCACAGTACGTCGCACAGCACCTTGGCCTAGACGTCGACACTGACGAGGATCTCCGCGAGACCAATTTTGGTGAGTGGGAAGGGTTGACCTTTTCGCAGGCGCGGGCAAAGACTCCAGACGAGCACATGACGTGGCTGCAAGACCCGACCGTGCCACCCCCAGGTGGGGAAGCATTCGCTGAGGTGGATGCGCGAGTTGCTGAAGCACGAGCGCGGATCACCCAGCGCTATGGTGCAACGGATGTGCTGGTGGTCAGTCATGTCACCCCAATTAAGGCGCTGCTGCGACAGGGGCTAGCTGCGGGGTTTGAGTTATATATGCGGCTTCACCTGGACTTGGCGTCCATTTCTGTGGCCGAGTTTTATGCAGATGGGCCGACCTCCGTCACCCTGATTAATGAGACAGCGCACTTGCGGTAGACTTTCCGGACGTGAGCGAGCCAGCTGGATGGCCGCGGCACGGGGACCAATACTACAAGTGTCAGGCCCGGCGTCGAGGAAAGTCCGGACTCCACAGAGCACGGTGGTTGCTAACGGCAACCCGGGGCGACCTGCGGGACAGTGCCACAGAAAATAAACCGCCCGGGGCATCTTCGGATGCAACCAGGTAAGGGTGAAAAGGTGCGGTAAGAGCGCACCAGCATCGCAGGTGACTGCGGTGGCTCGGTAAACCCCACCGGGAGCAAGGCAAAAGGGCGCACTTTTGTGTGCCTGCGCGAATGATTGAGGGCTGCTCGCCTGAGTTCGCGGGTTAGCTGCTTCAGGCGTCCAGCAATGGAACGTCGAGATGGATGGTCATCACCTCGCCAAGGCGAAAGCCCTGGCGAGGGACATAATCCGGCTCATAGGTTGGCTCGTTCACGCCAACGTTTCCTGTGTTTTTTACAGGAACTTCTCGTACGACGGAAGATCCAAGAAGCCGTTGCCGGACAGGCCTACGAGGATGACCGGGCCCGTCCCCGGAGCGCCCTTGTGCTGTTCAGCAACTTCAAATGCAGCTGCCAGAGCATGATTCGACTCTGGTGCTGGCACAGTTCCTTCACAACGCGCAAACGTAATGCCAGCAGCGAAAGCCTTTTCCTGCTCGACCGCAGTTGCTTCCATGAGCCCCTGATCCACAGCGTGGGACACCATCGGCGCCATAGCGTGGTAGCGAAGGCCACCAGCGTGGATTGGATCTGGCACGAACTCGTTGCCGAGGGTGTGCATCTTTAACAGTGGGGTAAGCCCAGCAACGTCACCGAAGTCGTAGCGGTACTCGCCCTGAGTGAGCGAAGGACACTTGGCTGGTTCGGAGGCAATGATGCGTGGCGTGGTCTTGGTGTCCGGCAGAATGTCATTACTGGTGTTGTTGCCAACAAATGGGAAAGTCAGACCAGCCAGGTTCGAGCCACCACCGGCACAACCGACGACGACATCTGGGCCATCTTCGCCAAACATCGCAAGCTGCTTGGATGCTTCCAGGCCGATGATGGTTTGGTGCAGCATGACGTGGTTCAGCACTGAGCCGAGCGTGTATCGTGCCTTCACCTCGGAATTCACGGCAACCTCAATGGCTTCAGACACAGCCATGCCCAGCGATCCTGGGGTATCTGGAGTCTCTGCCAAGATCGCGCGACCAGCTTCGGTGAGATCGGACGGGGATGGGTGCACAGTGCCACCGAAGACTTCCATCAGCATGCGCCGGTATGGCTTGGAATCATATGATGCGCGGACCTGCCAGACTTCTACATCCAGGTCAAAGAACTGAGCTGCGAATGACAAGGACGCGCCCCACTGGCCAGCGCCGGTTTCAGTCGTCAGCTTCTGTACGCCATCAAGCTTGTTGTAGTAGACCTGCGCTACTGACGTGTTGGGCTTGTGGGAACCAATCGGTGATACGGATTCGTTCTTGTAGTAGATACGAGCCGAGGTGCCCAGTTCCTTCTCCAGCCGATGAGCACGTGCAAGTGGGGAAGGCCTCCAAATCCGGTAAATATCACGGATTGGCTCCGGGATTTCTACCCACCGGTCTGTCGAAAATTCCTGTTCGACGAGTCCCGTCGCAAAGATCTGCGACATTTCCTCCTTTTGCAGAGGCTCGCGGGTGCCTGGGTTGAGGTGTGGTGGCAGTGGCTCCGGGAAGTCAGCGGCCAGGTTGTACCAACGGGTGGGCATTTCGGACTCGGGCAGAATGGCCTTTGTCATCGTGTTTTCATTGAAATTGGACATGACCATACGCTACTGAGGCCAGCCCCGTGGGCGAGTCATCGGGTCGAGCGAATGTGAATCATGAAACTAATTAGCAGTATTGTGGTTGTCGCAACATCCGGCGAGTTGGCATTTCGGCCATTACTGTTGACGATATGAAGCTGTACGCCGCCGAGTTGAACTTCCGTGAAATCGCCCAGGAACTTGGGATTCCGGAGACCTTTCCACCTGCCTTGCACGAAGGGGCGAAGCATGTTTCGGATCGGCGGGTGTCCAGAAGAGATATGCGGCATGTGCCGTTTGTCACCATCGACCCTCCGGGCTCGATGGATTTGGATCAGGCAGTTTTCATCGAGAAGGTCGACGCCGGGTGGCGTGTCTTTTACGCCATCGCGGATGTAGGTGGATTGTTGGATCCACATTCGGAGGTTGCTCTCGAAGCTTTGCGACGCGGCCAGACCATCTACTTACCCGATGAACCAACTCGCCTTCACCCCGCCGAGTTCAGTGAAGGCGCAGCGAGCCTGCTTCCTGACCAAGACCGCGTCGCCCTCGTCTGGGACGTAATTGTCGGCGACGACGGAGAAGCCCAGTCCGCCGATATCTATCCGGCTCATATCCGCTCTGTTGCTCGCCTGGAATACATGGAGGTCCAGCGCAGCATTGACGCGGGTGAGCCGCATCCATCGATTGCGCTGCTGCCGGACGTAGGACGGGCACGACAAGGCTCCGCTTTGCGACGGAATGCCATTAATTTGCGGTTGCCGTCGCAAAGTGTGGTCCCGACCGATGACGGTCGGTGGGAACTGCGACTTGATGATCGCCCGCCGGTTATGGACTGGAACTCGGAGATGTCCTTGCTCGCGGGAATGATGGCAGGCGAGATGATGGCGGAGGCTGGCATCGGTGTGATGCGGTCGCTGATGCCAGCGTCGAAAAGGGACACGCGTGAGTTCACTGTCGCTGCGCATGCGTTGGGGTTCGACCTCGGTACGGGTGGATCGGGGAGCGCGAGTGGCGCGGGTGCCGAAGTGTCAATCGGTGAAATTGCACAGTTCCTGGCTGGAGTGGATGCATCGACCTCTCGGGGCATGGCAGTGATGAAGGATGCAGCACGCCTTTTGCGCGGGTCTGGATATGTCCGCGTGGGTACGACGGACGAGATGCCGGTGCATGCTGGTGTAGGTGGCTCGTACGCACATGTGACGGCACCGCTGCGCCGACTGATTGACCGTTTTGGACTGGAGTACTGCCTGGCCATTGCGGCGCAGCGCAGGGGAGAGACAGCGTCGATCGAAGTGCCTGCGTGGGTGGATGAGCAGATTGATCAAGCTATTGACTCGATGAAGTCGTCATCAGCGCTGGCTTCGAATGCCGATCGTGCGTGCTTGAATAAAACCGAAGCCGTTGTGTTGGAGCCGTGGGTCGGGCATACGTTTGATGCTGCCGTGCTGCACAACAAGGGGGAGAAGTCCGAGGTATTCGTGGAAAATCCACCTGTATTTGCGAACTGTGTTGGCGCACCTGAGGAAGGCACCCAGCAACTGGTGAGCTTGATCCGCGCAGTGCCGGCAGAACTCGATGTCGAGTTTGCCTGGCCAGCGGATTAAACAGATATAGCAGACTAGGCGTCGACGACGGCAGCGCCTGCGGAGGTGTCCTCGATTGCGATGACGCGACCACAATTGCCGGTGATTACGGTTGCGAGTTCGCCAGCTTCTTCTGGCGAACACCACACGACCATCGAAGCACCTGGGGCGGGAACACAGCGGACAACGATATCGTCAGCTGCTCCGTCAAGCAGACGAGCCAGCGTCGAACCTTCCGCAGGTGCGGAATCGCGCTCGGCAATATCTCGCTTCACCCCGGAGAGCACGGCAGCCAAATCTGCGTGGCGGAGGTGCCCAGACACAGCGCGCGCACGGTCGGAGCTTCCCGACGCTTCGTCCAGCCATTGGTTGGCGCGGCTGATAGTTGGCACGTCGTCGTCAGGATGAACTTCGTGGCGAGCCCGAATCCAATCAAGCACCCGTGGCTGTGCTTCTGGCAGACCATGGAGCGTTTCGACGCCGAACGCTGCGCAGGCCTCATCGAAAAAGACCTGGCGATCAACTTGTGGCGAACCGCCGGTAATGTCCGGCGAATACGCAACTAGCAACGCCAACGACTGTGGGCGCTCGACCTGGGTTACTGCATCATCGGAATGATTGCAGCACAGGACAGAATCTGGGCGACTGCGGAGCGACACTGTGTATGGGTGCAAAGCCCACTGAGGACCGAAATGTGGCAGCGAGACTTCGTGCATTGCTGTTGCGAATCGAGCACGAGTTGGCACATCATCTCGATCTCCCCACCGAGCATTGAGTGCCAAGGCAAGGGCCGACTGAATAGCCTGCAGCTCGCCAAGCCCACGACGTTCCGGAATGGTGGAAACGACAGTGACTTTCACACCGCCTGAAGTGCGAGGCACGAGATGAACTGAATGCTGCAAAGCGATGATGGCAGCAATCACAGCGGTCACGACAGGTGGGTATGCCTCCGGCACAGAATCCGGGTAGGGCATACGGTGCTCTTCGCGACCAACAACCACGACGAGTTCTTGTTCAGGAATCTCTTCCACACCAACTGCTGCGTAAACAGGAATTGCAGAGGCAAGGAGCATGCCACCTGTAGCTGCGCATTCTTCGCCCAGCAAATCGACCGACCCTGGGGCGAAAGCCACCGAAGCGCCGTCACCAACTACATCGAACACCTTGTTGACGACAGTAGGAGCGGCAGACATGAAGCACCTTTCGCTAGCGTGGGTAGAAAGAACAGCGGATGAGCAATATTGAATTGGCAGCCGGGAAACCGCAGTAATGCGGTTTCGCACATGCTAATCGAAACTTTGTGAAAGTCTTATTTAATATACCCGTTGCACTAGAAGGAGGCCGAGCTATGTTTGGCAAGAATGATAATCCCGATGCCGATAACTCCTGGTACTACCGTCCGTCGACTGGTGAAGTCTTCAAGGGCAAAGCCACCGGCTGGGATGACCGCATGGGGCCGTACGACTCCGAAGCGGAAGCACGAGCAGCTATGGAGCGCGTCGCAGCGCGTAATGAAGCTGCTGACGATTGGGACGAAGAAGACGACGAGTGGGGCAAGCCTGCTGCATCCCAGGACAAGTAAGTCATAACGGGGAAATCCCATTGTTTGGTTGGCCATCGAATCCCCTGAATAGGCAAAACCTCAGTGCCGTGGCAGGTACTGAGGTTTTTTGTTCTTCTATGGGGTGTCGCAAAGCCGGTAGAAACTAGGCTGCCGATTCAGCGATTCCTGGCTGCTTACGACGAGCAAGGATTGCGTCGACGGAGAAGCGACCTGAACCGAATGCTGCAATGAGTAGGCCTGCGACGGCGATCATGATGACGAGTTCCGGGCCACCATCAGCAACAAACAGGCCGTTACCGGTGTGGGCGAAGATCCAGGCTGCGAGCATCTGTACGGCAACGAGGATTCCTACGATCGTCTGGAAAGCTCCGAACACGATCAGGATTCCACCTCCGAACTCCACGAGTGCGGCAATCCAAGCGCTGAGCGATGGGGCTGGGACTCCCATGCCGGCGAAGGCTTCCGCCGTACCGGACATAGTCCATTCAAAAAGCTTCTGGCAGCCATGTGCGGTGAGAACCACACCGAAAGCAATGCGTGCGATGAGGCCGATGAGGTCACGAATAGTTGCCGGTAGGGCAGGAAAGGTCATGCAAAACTCCTACAAGTTGAAAGATGTTGATGTGTCATCAAATAGGTTAATGCATGTGCCTCTCGCAACGCAACGAGCCAGCGCATAGCCTTTATGTTGAAATGTCAACAGCTATGTGCTGGCTCGGTTGAGTCAGTGGAAGCTACTTCTTCAGCTTCTCTTTCAAGGTCTTTGCAGCCTTCTCTGCCTTTTTCGCGGAACGGCGGTCGGCCTTTGCCTGAGCCTTCTCAATCTTTGCTTCCAACTTCGCGAATGCCTTGATCACGCCTTCCACGTCATCGTCGTATGCCTGCAGGGAGACGAGGCCGTCGTACCGCTCGATCTGGTACAGAACGCCGTAGCCGAACGTGTCCTGGTCATGGACCTGAGCGCGACGAGCCTTCTCCAAGAGCACCTCGCGGGCCGTGCACGTGTCCTGGAAATCGCCCAAAGAGGACTGCAACTTCTTGCACGCTGCGTACAGCTTGTCGGTAGGCAGACCCGTTGCCCGTGCAGCTTCCGCAGAGTAGCGGACCTTCTTGGCAGCCTTACGAACGTCGTGGAAACGCTCCTCACGATCCCGAACCGACAAGGACTGATCCTCGCGGCCAGCGATGGCTGCACGGTGGCGACGCTCAAACTTCTTGTACGTGCCACGCAGGTGCTTCGCCAGCACACGATTGGTTTGTTCACGCACCTCTTCCGGAGTCAGCTCGCGCTTCTCCTCAGTCTCCGGAGCAGGCTGGGGCTCAGCAACTTCAACTTCTGCTACGTCTACAGACTCCGCTTCTGGCTCTGGTTTTGCGATGGCCGCCGCTACCTCAGCCTCGGAATCAGCCTCGGCGTCGTCGTCGATGAGTGCGGTTGCTGGGGTGACCACTGGCGCGGTTTCAACGATCTCGCCAGTCTCGGTGCGATCAAAGTCCTCGTGCTCAGGTGCTTCTGGAGCTTCGAGAGCAATCTCAGCCTCGGCGTCTGCAACTGCCTCGGCACCCTTCACTTCCTCGGTGCTCTCAGCTGCCTGAGTTTCCTCAGACTCGTGCTCATCCTCAGGATTCACCGGGGGATTGGCAAGCAGGTCCTCGAGATCGTCGAGAAGTGTCAGGTACCGATCAGAATCCAACGCGAACACGCAGTGCTTGTGCGCGCGGTCGTAATCGCGACGGATATCGGTGATCAGATTCTCGCGCGTCTCGCCGCTAATCACATCGGCTTCGTCGCGCTTGAGCTGGTTCTCGAAACGCTCGGCAACGACTTCTGCATCGCGAGCGACACCAAGAATGCCGGCAAGCACCTTCAGCTCGTTCTCGATACGAGAAATCTGTGGTCCAACCAAAATGCCATGGAACGTCTGCATGTGGCTGCGCAGCTCACGGGTGGCCACACGCATCTGGTGCACGGAGTCCCATTCGTCGCGACGTACTGCAGGATCAACTTCAATGAGCTTTGCGACGTTCGCCGCCAACGCATCAACTACCGCGCGACCGGGGGTGCCTTCGGGGAGGTCCGCCGGGGCAGGCGGAAGCGGTGCCGAGTTCACCGAGTCGCCGAGGGCAGATGCCAACTTCGAAGGGCTATCGGACTCCACAGCGCCAGCGACCTTCAACACGGCAGTCAGTCGGTCCATCAGCTCGGCGCCCTCAGGGGTCTCCGCGATGTCACCGATCAGCTCGATTTCCCACTCGCGCCACGTGGTTTCCTCGCCACCTTCGAGGAACGACTTAGCTGTCACATGATCATCGCAGAACTCAGCGATAGGAGATCCCGCCGCGTCAAAAAGCATGGTGACGTGACGCTCATTATCCACCTGTGCAACAGGTTTCAATTCGTGGTTGCGTACCAACGAACGCACTGGTGCCAGGAGAGATGCAGGGACATCATCCTGCATCGGTGCACCGTACTCCATACGTCCATTCGCTGCTGGGGTTTTCAAATGCCAGCCGGCATCGGGGCCGCCAGTGCGTCGTCGTAAAGTGCGCTTATTTCGAGTGAGGCGGAGGTCCTCAGTATCGAAATAGATTGCTGAGAGCTCACGGATTTCGGTAGTGGAAGAACCAACTCCGGGAACGAAATCGAAGCTGGGTGCAACGGCGTTAGGACCGGCAACAAACTTCGCTTCGATCTCGAGATTCTTGGTCGGAGCATCCTGTGGGGCAGCATTTTCAGTCATGCCCCCGATTCTACCCCCGAAAACCTAAATTCCTAACCTGAGAAATTCTGTGCCTCGGTGGGGAAAGAGCGGTTTTCTACTTGGCGCTTGTATTCGGCAGCACCGTCGGTGAGCATCTGCCCAACTTCAGCAAAAACCGAGGAGAACGATGGGCGTCGACCATCGGCAGGGACAGCAAAAGCGTCCTGCCACACGAGGACCTGGCCATCACACTGATTACCGGCACCGATGCCACACGTTGGAATCGGGGATTCCTTCGTGATCTCGGCAGCCAAATCTGCTGGCACCATTTCCATCACGACAGCAGCGGCACCGGCCTCGGCGACAGCCTGGGCATCTGCTCGCAACTGGTCAGCACCGGCACCACGACCCTGAACCTTAAAACCGGACAGAGCATTCACGGACTGAGGCGTGAACCCGATATGCGCCATCACCGGAATGCCGGCATTGGTGAGTGCTTTAATGCGAGGTGCGATACGAACGCCACCCTCGATTTTCACCATGTGGGCACCAGACTCACGCATCATGCGCGCTGCGCTCAGCACCGCCTGCTCATCGGAAGCTTCGTATGTGCCAAATGGTAGGTCGGCGACAACAAGCGAATTAGGGGCACCACGAACGACCGCCTTGTTGAGCGGAATAAGTTCATCGAGCGTGATTTCTGCAGTAGTGGGGTATCCATACATGACATTCGCGGCAGAATCTCCTACCAGGAGAACTTCGATTCCTGCGTTGGAAAACGCGCGAGCCGTCGAGTAGTCATAGCAGGTCAGCATGGCCCAGGGACGAGATTCTTCTTTCCACTTGGCCAGGTCGCTAATACGAATCTTGCGGGTACTCATACCTAGAGAGTAGTCAATACTTTCCACGCCGGGGTCAAAGTCACAGGTACGTTTGAGCATATGAACCGCCAACAGGAATTTGTGCTCAGCACCATCGAAGAACAGGACATTCGATTTATCCGACTGTGGTTTACCGACATCCTCGGTTATCTGAAGTCGGTTGCGGTTGCTCCTGCCGAACTTGAAGGATCCTTTGACGAAGGCATCGGCTTCGACGGTTCCGCAATTGAAGGCTTTTCGCGAGTCTCTGAAGCAGACACGATCGCGCGACCCGATCCCTCAACGTTCCAGGTCTTGCCAACGTTCCGCAGTGACGAAGAACTCCCGTCGGCACGCATGTTCTGCGATGTAACCATGCCGGACGGGCAGCCAAGCTGGGCTGATCCACGCCACGTACTGCGTCGTCAGATTCAAGCACTTGCCGACGAAGGTTTTACAGCATTCGTCCACCCAGAGATCGAATTCTTCTTGGTGGAATCGTTGGACACCGATGGCCGTCCACCGAAGCCAACCGACAATGGCAGCTACTTCGATCAAGCGGTTTACGATAGGGCACCGCGATTCCGGCAGGATGCGATTACATCACTCGAATCGGTGGGTATTCCAGTGGAGTACTCGCATCACGAAAACGCGCCGGGCCAGCAGGAAATCGACCTGCGTTACGCCGATCCGCTGACGATGGCGGACAACGTGATGTCGTTCCGCTACATCATTAAGCAGGCCGCGTTGAAGAACGGTGTCCACGCGACGTTCATGCCGAAGCCATTCGAAGATCAGCCGGGTAGCGGTATGCACACGCACTTCTCCCTGTTCGAGGGAGACAACAATGCTTTCCACGATCCTGACGACGAAAACCAGCTGTCCACCACCGCCCGCCGATTCATCGCCGGCATTTTGACGCATGCGCCAGAGATCTCTGCGGTCACGAATCAGTGGGTGAACTCCTACAAACGCACCGTCTTCGGTGCGGAAGCGCCGACAGCTGCAACATGGGGCATGGCCAATATTTCTGCGCTGGTTCGAGTGCCGATGTACTCGCCAGGCAAGGCGCATTCCCGTCGAGTAGAAATTCGCTCGCTGGACTCTGCATGTAACCCGTACTTGGCTTACTCGGTTGTCTTGGCTGCTGGTTTGAAGGGCATCAAGGAAGGCTATGAACTGCCACCACAGGCAGAGGACAATATCGCTGAGCTGACTCGCAGGGAACGTCGTGCGTTGGGTTACCGGGATTTGCCGACGTCATTGGAAGAAGCCCTGCTGGAAATGGAGCGCTCGGAGCTTGTCGCCGACACCCTCAGCGACCATGTGTACGAGTTCTTCCTCCGCAACAAGTGGCGTGAGTGGCGTGACTATCAGCGCCAAGTAACGGCATGGGAGCTCAAAACAAACCTGGACTACTAAACAACGTCCCTGGGGTGTAACACAACAATGGTGATGAATAACCGTCCACGCACGAGTCGTCAATCAGTGCCTCGACCTGCTGTGCTGGGACTCAATGCGGATCAACGCACGCATGACGATCTCGAAGCGCTGCACTGGTACAACGAGGATTCGTTGGAACTTCTGTGGGGACTTGCGGGTGCTGCCGATCCGAACTTGGCACTCGCTGGCCTCATTCGACTGAAGGAAGCGCTCGATTCGAAAGAAGCAGCCGGAACGTTGCCTGACTGGGCAACATGGTCTGCTCTCGATGAATTATTGCGCAACCAGGTATTGATGCGAACGCGCATGTTTGCGTTGATGGGTGGCTCGGCTGCACTGGCAGATCACCTGATCGCCAATCCGACAGAATGGATCCAACTCCAAGCGGATCTACCAACGCAAGGTGACATGTTCCGTGAACTGCTCACCGCCGTGGAAGCGATGCCGGAGTCACCAGTTCTCACCGATCCCGACAACGTTGCCGCCGCTGATGACCTCGAAGCGCACTATCCCACCGAGTCAAGCCCCGATTTGGAAGGCGCGGGGTTATATCGCGCCGGGATCACCGGTCGTGAGGCCGAAATTGCCATGCAACGTGCGTACCGCAACCTCATCATGCGCATCGCAGCTGCTGACCTCGCAGGAACTTATCCGAGAGGTCCACGTCGGCCAGGTCAGCCTGTCGTGCCTTTTGTACAGATCGCAGAGGCCTTATCGGACCTCGCTGATGCAGCGTTGACAGCAGCGCTGTCTGTCGCCGTCGCAAAGGTCTATCCAGATTCGCCGGTGAGCACAAGGTTGGCTGTCATCGCGATGGGCAAGTGCGGCGCCCAGGAGTTGAATTACATCTCCGATGTGGACGTAATCTTCGTGGCAGAGCCACCGGACGCGCGAGCGACCCGTCTTGCTGGTGAATTCGTCCGCATTTCCTGTCGATGCTTCTTTGAAGTCGACGTTGCACTACGGCCAGAGGGCAAAAGCGGAGCGTTGGTGCGCACCCTGGAATCGCATGTCGCGTACTACAAGCGGTGGGCGCAAACATGGGAGTTCCAGGCACAGCTAAAGGCTCGTCCGATGACGGGCGATTTGGACCTCGGCAATGCCTACATCGATGCGCTGCGACCCATGGTGTGGGAAGCATCCCAGCGAGATTCATTCGTACCGGATATTCAGGCCATGCGGCGACGTGTGATCGAGAATGTTCCCGATGATCTGCGTAAACGCGAGTTGAAGCTCGGTGTCGGAGGTTTGCGCGACGTTGAGTTCGCGGTGCAGCTACTGCAGATGGTGCATGGGCGTTACGACGAAACCCTGCGCGTCCTTTCCACCGTTGATGCCTTGGAAGCACTGGTTGAGGCAGGCTACATCGGCCGCGAAGACGGCCGAAATCTGATTGGTGCCTATGAATTCATGCGGCTGCTGGAGCATCGTTTGCAGCTGCAGAAACTGCGTCGGACGCACACGCTGCCACCTGCTGAAGACGTAGAAAATCGTCGTTGGTTGGCTCGCGCATCGGGACTAGTCATGCAGGGTTCGGCCGATGCAGCCGAGATCCTGAACAAGCGTTTTCGCGCAACCTCGATGCAGATTCGTTCGCTGCATAACAAGCTGTTCTACCGTCCTCTGTTGAATTCGGTAGTTGAGCTGGACGTTGGCACGATGCAGTTGTCTGCAGACGCCGCGAAACGTCAGCTCGCAGCACTTGGCTATGACTTCCCAGACCGCGCATATGAGCACCTCACCGCGCTCGCCTCGGGTGGTTCCCGTAAGGCTCGCATCCAAGCAATGATTTTGCCGACACTGATGGAATGGCTGTCGGAAACCCAAGATCCCGATGCTGGTCTGCTGAACTACCGTAAGCTGTCCGAGGTCCTCTACCACCAGCAATGGTTTGTTCGCACGCTGCGCGACGAGGGCATCGTCGGCCATCGGCTCATGCACATTCTGGGCACGTCACCATACGCTTCCGATTTGCTCATGATGTCGCCGGAAACCGTTCGTATGCTTGGCGACGGTGCCGTCGGCCCGAAATTGTTGGATACCGATCCGCAGACGGTGGGCCGGTCATTGGTGGCGGCGGCAGGGCGTCATGACGATCCCGACAAGGCCATCAAGGTAGCTCGTGCACTTCGCCGTGCCGAGTTGGCGCGTATTGCTTCTGCAGACCTACTGGGCATGATGGATGTGCGCGATGTGTGTCGCTCCCTGTCGCTGGTGTGGGATGCAGTGTTGGAAGCAGCGCTTGCGGCAGAGATTCGTGGTTGGCAGAAGGCCCACCCCGATGAACCAGTCCCGGCAAAGATCTCAGTCATCGGCATGGGGCGTCTTGGTGGTGCAGAGCTTGGCTATGGCTCAGATGCTGACGTGATGTTCGTCTGCGATCCCGCCACAGATGAAGCAGGGGAGCCTGTCGTCGAAGATTCCACGGCTGTTCGGTGGGCAACACGGATTTGTGATGCAATGCGTCGTCGTCTAGCAAAACCGAGCCAGGATCCAGCATTGGAAGTCGATGTTGACCTGCGCCCAGAAGGACGTTCGGGGCCGATCGTCCGCACGTTGCATTCTTATCTGTCGTACTACGAGAGGTGGGGAGAGACCTGGGAGCTTCAGGCGCTGCTGCGTGCAACATGGATCGCCGGCGATAAAGAACTAGGTCAGCGTTTCCTCGAAGGCATTGACTCAATGCGCTATCCGGCAGGGGGTGTCGACGAAAAGATTGTTCGCGAAGTGAGGCGCATGAAGGCTCGTGTCGATAATGAGCGACTGCCACGTGGAGCGAATCGTCGTACACATACGAAGCTTGGCTCGGGTGCGCTGACCGATATCGAATGGACCGTGCAACTGTTGACGTTCTTGCATGCACATGAAGTTCCAGAACTGCACAACACCTCAACACTGGACTGTCTGGATGCGCTGCAGAAAGCGAACATTCTCGATGGAGAAGACACCGATACTCTGCGTACTGCGTGGTTAACTGCGACAAAGGCACGAAATGCGCTGGTTCTGACTCGTGGCAAACGCACGGACGAGCTGCCACAGCCAGGACCTCAGCTGGGCCAAGTAGCAGGTGCCGCGGGCTGGGATCCCATGGATTCCAATGGTTTTATGGAGAACTATTTGCGTGTCACCCGTCTATCACGAAGGGTCGTCGATCGCGTTTTCTGGGGTGAGGAGTCTCCTACTCACGAGGTATAGGCCATAATGGTTCGGATGAACAACCAGGTCGATTTCTCGAGCCGCCCAGATTACCGCGATCACCTTCGCACTCTGGGCGATTCTGACCTGCGCTTTTTGCTTCGCGCCAGCGGTAGTGATCACACGGCGGAACAGCCACGCACTCGCGCTGAATCCATCATGGCGCTGCTGAGCGATGATGCTGCGTTGAATGCGCTGTCGTTCGCCACAATTGATGTCGTATCGGTAATCCAGCTTGTTCATGTGCTGGAGGATTCAGCCACGCTGGACGATCTCGCCGAAGTCGCCTATTTCGCATCAGATGATGACACCAGTCCACACGAAAAGGGTGTCGTAGTGTCCAAGCGGCGAGAGCGGGCGTCGAAAAGCGAGCTGCTGAACAGGCTGCACCGTGCCCGCAATCTGGGACTCGTGTGGGAACAGCCAGTGGGAGTGTGGAACTTACCGCCACATGTTTCGCGGGTCTTTGGCGAAGAACCGACGATGGCAACGCCGGTGCAGTGTCTGATCGATTTGGTGGAGCCGGATCTACTGCGCGAGCGTATGCGTCGATTGGGAATGTTGGGCGGCAACGAAAACTTGCAGGAGCATGAGACTTTGGCGCGACTGCGTGACTTCTTGTGCTCGCCACGCAAGGTTCGCGCATTGGTGTCAATGGCGCCGTTGAAGGTGCAGAAGCAGTTGAAGTACTTCGCGCAGGAAGCAATTCGGCTGGATCGTCGTACTTGGAGCGCCTCGCGAGCAGAAGCCGTCGAATGGGCCGAGGAGCACTTGTTGGCGGTGTCGTTCACCACGCCAATGGAATACGGCGACGAGCTCAACGCGTCGATGGTCTCGCCAGTCTCCCTCGCATTGCGTGGCTCCGAGTGGTTCATTCCACGACCACATGAACGCGAACAATTCCCGGCTGCAGAAAAGGACAATTTCGCCGCTCAACAACGTCCCTGGCAGCGCGCAGTGTCGTGCGCTTCGGCGTACTTGCAGTGGGCAGGTACTGAGGTGCTGTGCCCATTCGAGATGGAAGGCAAGCAGAAGATCATCGACTTCGCTGTCACCATTGGGGCGAATCCTGATGTGATGACGGTGGTCGTCGACATGCTTGTATGTGCCGGACTTGTCGACGAAGACACCGGCGGAGTCACCACCAATGCTTTGTCCTATTGGTTCAGCAGTACGACGGTAGAACGTTGGGCATGGCTCGTGGCAGGTTGGCTGACGGGTAAGTCGGAAGAGCAGATCGCAAAGTACTGGGTTGGCGATTCGGTGTTGCTTGCACAGGTGGCGGCGCGAACGCAGCGACGGATGCATCGGGAAATTGTGATGCTCGCGGTGGAGTTGGAACAAGGTCACAAGTATTACCGCTGCTGCATTGATAACCATATGGTGTGGCAGTTCCAGGCTGCTTTCGATGTGCTGCAAGTTGATCTGCAATCCAGTATTGACACCGCCATGGAGGGTGCTGAAGCACTTGGCATTTTCCTCGATGGCGAAGCCCCGTGGCATGCCGATGCGATTGCGATCGCCCTTGCAGATGCGTGGTTTACTGAGCAAGATTTGGCGCCTAAAGATGTCGCAGAGCTCATTGCCAGCATCGTGGTGGTGGAGGGGCCACAATCGCAGGGCTCCATTGTGTTGTCCGAACCACATCGCGACGACGACGGTAAGGCACCAATGCTGTACGCACATTCTTTCGGCGTGCCAACCAATGATGTCGCAGCGGCTTTGGACTTCTTGGCGGAACGAGACAAAACTGGTGCCGTCACCCGGTGGGTGTTCACCGAAGATTCGGTGCGTGCGGCTTTGATCCAGGTCGATTGGGACGTTGAGCGTTTGTATCAGCAGCTGGTGCACGTCGCCAATACGGAGTCGATGCGTCCGCTCTTTGAGGAACACCTGATGAAGATGGTGCACTCCTTGCAGTTGCAGGAGATCCTGGAGTTGCCGATGCCGATGTCAGATGCGACTGCCGACAGTGGCGAGGTCGCTGACGGCGATGGCAGCACCAACAGCACAGGCAGTGCTGATGGGATCGTTAATGCAGACGACACCGGTGAAACAGACCCTACAAACGACAAAACCTCGAGTGAAAACACTCGAGGAAATGACGGTGATGATTCAGGTGGCGAACCGGAACAGCTTTCGCTGTTCTAAAGGCTCGTCGCCAGCGAGGTATCGCTGGTAATTACTTGGCTGCTGCGAGAACTTCGTCGACGACCTTGTTCAGGACCTCGACCTGGCCCTCAGCTGGAGCGAAGGATCCATCAGCCATTTCAGCACCGAGGTCGATCTCGACTGCGGTTTCAGCGTCGACCATCTTCAGATTACGAACAATGTCGCGCCACTGGTTGACTGCACGCACGCCCTTGTGGAAGCCGTAGCCAACGAAGCCAACTGGCTTCTCAGACCACTCAGCGAATAGCAGGTCAACTGCGTTCTTCATGGCAGCTGGTGGCGCTGCGTTGTACTCAGGGGTGACGAACAGGAAGCCGTCGAGCTCCTTGATTGCGGCTGCCCATGCAGTGGTCTTCTCATCTTCGTAGACACCGTTTGCCATGCCTGGGATGGTTTCTTCGGTGAGGAAGTTCAAGTCGAAATCTGCGACACTCAGTTCAGCCAGCTCAACGTCAGTGCGGCCCTGCAGAGCCTCGTGGACCCACTGACCAATTGCAGTGCCTGCGTTGCCCTTGCGGGTGGTGCCGGTGATAATGCCAAGCTTCATTGTGTAACCCTCTCATGTTAATGATGATGTGTCAACAATGTAGCAGTAGTGGCGAGCTCCCGCAACTTGAAAGCTATACCGGTGGGGGTGTGGACTTAACGACGTCGTCGATACGTGCGACCCAAACGGCTGTGCCATCGCCGAGGCTTGAGTCGCTCTGGTTTCGCGCTACGGTACTCGCGAACATTCGCCTGGTCGACCCACTGTGGCGTGGTGCAGGCATCCTTGTCCAGGAGATCCGACGGGTCGTGCACGTACACGGTCGTTTGCGCACCAACTGATTCGAGCAACTGCTGAGTGAGCTCGCGGGCAAGAGGGGAGAAGCTGCGCACCTCAACCAGATCCAGGAAGAGCTGCGTACCTGACGCGGCACCTTTGCCGACCTCGCGGTCGACAACTTGGAATGACGTGAAGTTGATGTCTCCATACAGGCGGAGCAAGGTGGTGTCTTGAATGCCGTCAGAATCAAAATCAACCAACGCGCGCTGGCGAAGAGCGCCATGAGGACGTTGCGAAACACGCATCATATGCAAGCCCAAATCCTCTGATGCGCGGTGGAAGAATTCGTTGCCACGCACAGAGTTGCCAAACTGATCTAGTGGCGGTGAAAAGCTGGCCAACGCGAGTTCGCCTGGGATCGCGCCGACGATGCCACCACTGACGCCCGACTTTGCCGGAATTCCTACCGTATTCATCCAGTTACCCGCAGCGTTGTACATGCCTGACGTAGACATGACAGACAGCACCCACTGAACCGTCTCAGGCTGGAAAACTCGCTTGCCGGTCATGGGCTGAATTCCACCCGAAGCGAGTGTTGCACCAATAGTGACGAGGTCACACACGTTCAGCGCGACAGCACTTTGGCGACAGTAGCCCTTAAACGCCTCCAGCGGATCGCAGGTGATCGTATCGGTCGAACGCAACAAGTTGGCGATGGCGCGGTTTCGGAAGCCAGTTTCCACCTCGCCTTCTGAGACCTCGTGGTCGATCTTCAATTCCCGTCCAGCCAAGTCGGACAGGTTTTGGCGAACGACTTCTACGGCGTCACCATCCGGGCCAACGTATTCCATGAGCAGTCCGTGCACAGTGATCGCGCCGGCATTAATCATCGGGTTGACTGGACGACCGTACTTATCCAAAGAAATTTCGTTGAATGCGTCACCACTTGGTTCCACACCAACACGTTCCGAAACGGCGTCCAAGCCCATCAATTCGATTGCTAGTCCGTATGCCAGGGGCTTACACATCGACTGGATGGTGAACTCATGAGAGGTGTCCCCGAAGGCATACATATCTCCGGTTGGAGTCATCACGGCGGTGGCAAAGAGCTGGGAATCTACGTCTTTCAACGCAGGGATGTACTCAGCATTTGCACCACCGGACCGGTGCCGGCACGACTCGGTGAGATCAAAAAGCGTGTCTCGGAATGGAGAGGCAATAGTAGGGAACGTCATGCACCCAGGCTACGGAAGTTCGCCCCTTACGCGAGCTCAAACTTGTGAGACGGTGCTGCTGCAGCGCGTCGTCGCAAAGCAATCTGCGCGGAGAACAGCCCGATCATGCCGATCAGCCACACCACGAGCACCGCAACCCAGGCGAGGCGGAAATCAGCCCACTGGTAGGCGCTACCGTCGCTGGAAATGTCGAGAATGACACCAATACTTTGCGACGCCACCATCGCTGCCACAAACCCACCCATGTTGGAAAGACCTGTACCAGTTGCGAGTACAGAGCGATCGACATTCTCGCGGACGGTATCGAAACCATAGTTGGAAGTCGATGCGGCAAGACCGAGGAGGGCGTTCATCACGATGATGACGATAAACGTGTGCGGTGTAGGAGAGAGGAAGAACCAGACCCAGGCCATGGCGACGGAGGTGGTCATCAAGGTATGGAACTTCCATCGGCTACTACCCAGGCGCGACGAAATCATGCCAACGATGGGCCCCGAACAAATCACTGCCACCGTATTGATGACCAAGCCAGCACTGGCTTGGGATGGCTCCAATCCCATACCAAGGGTCATCAACGGCATGCCCCACAGCAACAGGAACACGTTTTGATTCAGCAGTCCCGTCCAGTGGGTAAAGAATCCCTGCCAGCAGGACGGATCACGCAAAACGACGCCCAGCATCGAACGGATTGATGCCCGCTGTGGCGGAGTTGCAGGTGGCTGGGTGGTGACTGGCCGAATGTTGACCGACGACTCTCGATACAGCGAATCGTCGGGTCTATCCCGTACAGCAACAGCAGCAGCTAGCGCGATAATGGCGCCACCCGAGGCAATGGACAAGAACGCTGGAACCCAGCCTTCGGCGTGTAATAGAGCCAAGAACGGCACTGCCGAGATGAACTGGCCCAGCTGGCCAAGACCTGCGGTGAGCTGGGTAAAGACTGGCGTGGATTTCAGTGGGAACCACGCTGGAAGAAGTCGCATCACTGCCAGGAATGCGGTGGCGTCGCCTGCGCCAATGAGAATTCGGGCACCAATTGCGACCGGATATGCAGTGGAGAGGGCAAGTACGGCCTGGCCCACCGCCATGAGAAGTGCTCCGGCGACCATCGTCTTCCGAGCGCCAATGCGGTCAATGATGATGCCGACGGGAATCTGCGCCAGTGCGTACACACCAACCTGAACTGCGGTGAATACCGCGAGCCGGGAAGCGTCAATGTCGAACCTGTCCAGCGCTTGTACGCCTGCAACACCAAGTGACGTACGACCTGTGATGGCAACGATATACACCAATACGGCAGCGGCCCACACGACGAGGGCGCGGGCCGCAAGCTTCTCACGTGGGTGCGGGCGGTCGCGAACTTGGCGGTCTCTCGCTGGGGAGTGCGAAGAATGCCCTCTAGTGGAATGTGCGGGATCCTTGGGGTTCGACGAAGTGCTCACTCTGGACGAGTGTAGAACTCTTTAGACTGGAAAGTAACTGCGAAACACCAACCCGGTTTATTCGATCTTGGCAATGAAGGCGACAGTAGCGATGACCCGCAAAAGTTACACAAGTACTCAATCCCAACGGCATCGCTATGTGGTGCGGTTCTTCGCAAGCACCGGTGTTTCAGTGCTGGCGCTGGTCAGTGCTGGTATTGGTTTGGGGGTTGCTACGGCATCGGAAGCGTCAATCGGTACACACAGCGAGCTCAAGCCAGCATCGGAGATCAACGTTTCAATCGACGATGCAGATGATCTGCTTACTCCCGCTGATGAAACCCGACTGCTCAAAGAGACCGAAGCACTTCTAGTGCCCGGGTCAGTCACTGACATTGAGTACCTCTTGATGGAAGATGTTGACGATAACATCAACGACTCAGTCGAAGAGCACCTCCGTGACAAGAACTCGCCCCTCATCCTGGAGGACGTGTTTCGTGATGGCGCGCTCATTTTTGCCTACGGTAAAGATCCTCGCTCTAACGGTGCTTATGCCGGTGAGGATGTTGCCACAGACATTGACCTTCGTAACGACACTCGTCTCGACAACATTCTGGAAGCCGGTCGACCCGCGCTGAAAGACAAGCAGCTCGTTGATGGTCTCGTCGCTAGCGCGAAGTATGCCGTCGATACGAGCACAATCGAGCGTGATCGTCGACAAGCTGAAGAAGATGCGAAAAAAGAAAAGACTATTGGGCTCACTGTAGCTGCTACGACTGTGGCAGTAGCTGCGGGCGTGACGACGGTCGCAGTTGCAGCATCTCGCAAGAAGAAGGCGAATACAGCCCGTGAGAAGTTGGCATTTGTGCAGAAACACTACGCCAGTGTCGGGCTGCGTCTGGGGGAGATCGACGTGCGGGCGCACAACTTGAACTCGCCATTCGCGAATGCCGAGTTGCGTTCCCAATGGGAGCAGGTACGCGACGAATTTCTTGCAGTGAATTCACTGGTAGATGGCATGATGCACATCAATACCCGGATTGAAGAAATGCACGAGAAGATGCCGGAGGGCAAGAAGACCGATGCGGTGTTGAGGCAGCGAGCTGGCGACATCAACAAGGCGCATGAAGCCACCGAGCGCATGACCAATGCGGAGAAGAATATCGACCGTCTATGGGACATGGAACATGGTGACGATGCGGTGCGTATTGAAGAACTAAGCGAGCTTCGCGACGACATCATCAAGGCACAATCCGATGTCAAGGGCGCCGAAATTCGAGAGCGTCTTGCGCAACTAGAGGCATCTGCTGATCAGCTGCGTCGAGATGTACGAAGCGACGCGTTCATGGACAATTACGCGCAGCTGATTCACGACTATGCGCTGGTGATGGACATCATCCGTGAGAAGGAATTCGATGACCTCGATATGAAGGACGGCGAACGCCACGCACCTGCTCTGTGGGATGCGAACTACCGCGTTGGCTCTGGCTATAACAACTGGGTGCCGTTCATGGTGATGTCAACCTGGCATGATGCTGATGTCGCTGCGACGACGGACGGTGGCAATAGTACGTCGTTTAGCTCGGGCTTTTCCGGTGCCGGCGGTGGCGGATCGTTCTAACGTTTCTGCAAAACCTCTTTGATGAAGTCCGCGACAACACACTGCGAGATTTTCACGTCGAGGACGAGAACATCTGCCGGATTGTCGTGAAGTGCAGTTGCCACCAGATCGAAGTCAGCCATGGTGCGAATGGTGATGCCACGTGCGCCGAGGCTTGAACCAAGTGCTGCGAAGTCAATGTCATCGATGACCATGGACTCGGTGTCAAGACCAGCGGCGGCATATTGGTGCAGTTCGGCGCCATATGCAGCGTCATTCATCACGACGATTGCGCCCCCAGGGGTTCCGTTTCTGCCGCGCATTGCGCGAATGGCAGATTCCAGATCTGACAGGGCCATCAATCCGCCACCATCGCCGGTAACAAGGACTGTGTAGTTACTCGGTCGTGCAGCCGCGATGCCCACAGCAGAGCCACAGCCAAGCCCGATGGACTGAATCGCCGATCCCACAAGTGCGAGCGCATCTGGATCCGGCGTGTCCAAGTACTGCGGCACCCAGCCCAAGAAGTGGCCACCATCTGTACACACGCAGCGTTGCTGAGGCAGCAAGAGATTCAACGCATGTAGAGCAGCGCGTGGGTCGAGCCGTCCGTCCTCACCCACGGTATGAGCTGGCGCTGGCGTGAAGTCGCCACGCTGCAATTGGAGGCGGAGCTCTGCCAGATCCCAGCCATCGGCGTACTCATTCTTCGTGATCAGTCTGAGCAACTGAGGTAGAGCATCTCTCAGATCGGCGTACACCCGCTTATCGACGGGCATAGCTGCTGGATGTGGCTCGTCGATAATGTGCGCCACAGTTGCGTGGGCAGGGAACATCTTGCCGCCGCGAGCTTGGAATGGGTTGAAACTAGCGCCCAGAACCAAGATGGCATCTACGCTGCGCATGACATCGACTACCTCTGCGTGAGCAAACCCACCGGATATACCAAGGCTGACTACATCGGCGAATAGCTCACTGTCCGCCTCTGGAGCTGCATCGAAGACGTTGTTCGCCATCGCGGAGGTGAGATGGATGGCGCCGATTTCGTCGCCAAGCTTTGCCGCCATTTCTTCTGTGTGTGACAGCACTACACCGCGACCCGACACGATGACAGGCCGGTGGGCGGTGGACAGCAGCTCAGCAATGTCGGCGAGGGAATCGCCAGCGTGCGTGTCAGAGGCTGGCATCGACGCATCAGCGGCGTGCGGGGCTGCCGCCGACGAGACGCAATACGGATCATGATGAGCATTGCGTGCGATGGCACCATCATGCTCCAGCTGGCTCTCCTGCAGATCATGTGGAAGCAGAATGACGACCGGCTCTCGCAGTGACTCCGCGAGATCAAAGGCAATCGACGTTTCGATTCGTGCCGACGACGGTGAGACGGTGAGGTAGATGATTCCCATTGCGTCGAGAAGCGCAGCCTGGTCGACATCGAAGTGTCGTGGCGCAGCAGCCGGCGCGGTGCCCGCGATGAAAACAAGGGGAATTCGCGCGTACTTCGCTTCGGCCAGCGCAGTAATGGTGTTGGTGAAACCAGCGCCACAGGTCGTTGTCGCAACTGCGATTCTCTCCGAACGTGACGACGCTCGGTAGAAAGCATCAGCCGCTGTTACAGCAGCTGCTTCGTGACGGACCGCCGTGTAGGGGAACCCCTGGGAGGTGAGATCCGAGACAACATGTGAGTTCGCATTACCGACGAGGCCGAAGGCGTGATGTGCGCGGTCGCGCACAACATCAGCGATGGCTGACGACGTCGTCGAAGTTTCCAAATGTCCGATTGTGTGGGATTGATATCGGTTAGTTACGAACTGTGTGAAGTCTGATGGGGACAACGGAACTCCGAGCTGGAAAGAGGGCGGGTAGGCGACGATAACGCCAAGACGGTGAATGTGCACCGACGATTGTGACAGCTCGAAGTCAGTTTCGGGAGGTCTAGGGTGTTATTAGAGCAGGTTTACCTAGTTGGTTGTCGGTGTAAACCCAGCTCCGGCGGGTATTTATTGAATTCATTCCAAATCTGGAAGTGGGGGTGAAAATGTGCGAGTTCGGGGGTGGGGGTGCTGTTTCTCGTGTGCGGGGGTCGGGGGTGATCATGGGATGGTCCTATGGCTTTAATGGCTCAGCGAAGGAACTGGGGAAAGGTGCGGCGGCGCAGATTCAACGGCGCAGGATCGATCGTCAAAAAGAGAAAATGGGTGGGTACCAACCGATCAGAAAAAGACCGAGATAGGTGCCCACCCGTTATCGAGTGACGCTACAGCGACGTGACTACTTCGCCACGTGCTCAGAAATGAAGTTCTTCACAACTTCGACATCGTTTGGCAGATCGACGACGCGACGTGGTGCATCCATGATGCCCGCAAAACGCTCTGGAGTATCTGGCTGCTGACCAGTTGCTTCGAGGATTGTCTCGGCGAACTTCACTGGCAGTGCAGTTTCGAGGCAAACAATTGGGGTAGCAACCTGATCGCGTACTTCACGGGCCACGTGGATGCCGTCCGCAGTGTGCGGATCAACCATGACACCGAGGCGCTCCCAGCAGTCGCGGATCGTCTCGATGCGGTCCGCGTGGTGTGAGCGACCCGACATGAAACCGTACTTCGACGAAGCATTGGGGAATACGGGATCGGCAGTGAGGGAGAAGCCACCTTCCTTCACTTTGACTCCGAATAGTTCCGCAATGCGCTCGGCATCGCGATCTAGCAGGTCGAAAACGAAACGCTCGAAGTTCGAGGCGCGGGAGATGTCCATCGATGGGCTCGAGGTAGCCAACGTCTCTTCCGCGGAACGAACACGGTAGCCACCGGTGTGGAAGAACTCATCGAGAACGTCGTTCTCGTTCGTAGCAACGATGAGACGGTCGATGGGAACGCCCATAGAGCGTGCGATGTGTCCGGCGCAGATATCGCCGAAGTTACCGGTAGGAACTGAGAAGCTGACCTTCTGCGAGTTGTCTGCCTCTGGGCCGTTGTTGCCCGTAACTCGGATCCAGCACGATACGTAGTACACGACCTGAGCCATCAGGCGTGCCCAATTGATTGAGTTCACCGCACCAATGCGGTGCGACTTCTTGTACTCCAGGTCGCCCGACACTGCCTTCACGACATCCTGGCAGTCGTCGAAAACGCCATCCAGTGCGATGTTATGAATGTTCTCGTCCTGCAGACCGAACATCTGCGCCTGCTGGAATGGTGTCATACGCCCAGCTGGGGTGAGCATGAACACGCTGATTCCTGGACGTCCGCGCATTGCGTACTCCGCAGAAGAACCGGTATCGCCGGACGTAGCGCCAAGAATATTCAGGGTCTCGTTGCGACGGCCCAGTTCGTATTCAAAAAGCTCGCCTAAAAGCTGCATTGCCATATCCTTGAACGCAGCAGTTGGCCCCATGGATAGGTGGCCAATGTAAAGGCCGTCTTCCAGCTCTGTCACAGGGACGATTGCTTCGTCCGAGAACTTTGGAGTGGTGTAGGCACGGGCGCAAATAGCCTTCAGATCTTCTGCTGGGATGTCGTCGACGAACAGTTGAAGAACTTCTGCTGCCAGGGCGCCGTAGCCGTTATTGGCAAGAACGGCGCGCCACTTCGTCAACATCTCATCATCGACCTGCGGGTACTCCGCCGGCAAATACAAACCGCCGTCGGGGGCCAGGCCGCCGAGAAGAATATCGGAAAACTTTGCTGGGGTGCGCTTTGGATCGCGGGTCGAAATGTAGTCCACGTTAATTAGTTTACTGAAAGGGAAAGGCCCGGCGTGCATGGCACGTCGGACCTTGGGAAAAGCGGAGAAAACTACGGTGCGGAAATCCGCGATATGAACCCGGTATTTACGCGATAATGCTGTCCTTGTTTTCGTCTACTTTGTCGAGCTTTCCCTTCGCAATTTTGTTGACAACCATGGCGATGGCTCCGTCGCCAGTGACGTTGCACGCAGTGCCAAACGAGTCGATAGCGATGTAAGCGGCGATCATCAGTGCGTTCTGTTCGTCAGTGAAGCCGAGCATGCTGGCGAGGATGCCGACGGCAGCCATGATGGCACCACCCGGCACGCCTGGTGCTGCAATCATGGTGATGCCCAGCATGAGGATGAAGCCGATGGCCTGCGCGAAGCTCACTGGAGTACCTGACATGTACATGACTGCGAATGCGAAAAGCGCGATCTTCATCATGGAGCCGGCAAGGTGAATCGTTGCGCAGAGTGGAATGGTGAACCCGGCGACGGATTCCGAGACTCCGTTCCTCTTTGCGCACTCATACGTGACTGGAATCGTTGCTGCCGACGATGAGGTGCCCAGTGCCGTCGCGTATGCGGGAAGCATGTTCTTCAGCGCCGTAAGTGGATTTCGACCAGCGATGGAGCCTGCCAGCACAAACTGAATAGCCAACAACACAACCGTGCCAATGATTGCCAGCACCAACACCTTGAAGAACATCGACAACGTGGTGGTCAGATTGCCATTCATGCCCATCGACAAGAAAATGCCGAAGATGTAGAACGGCAGAATCGGAATGATAAAGGTCGAGATGACCTTCATGATCACGTCGCGAAGCTGGTCTGCGCCTCGCTGAAGAGAATCGGACTTCACTGCCGTCATGGCCAAGCCAATGACGAAAGCTAGCAGGAGGGCCGTCATCACCTCAAACGGTGGTGGCATCTCGACGCTGAAGTACGGGGACAGTGCGCCTTCTTCGACGTCGACAGACTTTGCGACGGTGTCGTCGCCAAGCAAGCTCGGGTAAAGCGAAGCAGCTGCGCCGTAGGCGATCAAACCCGAAAACACCGTGGAACCGTAGGCAATTGCGGTGGTCAGGCCGAGCCACTTGCCGGCACCCTTGCCAAGACTGGAAATTGCCGGGGTGATCAGCGCGAAAATGAGGACTGGAACGAAGAAGCCAAGGAAGTTGCCGAACAACCCGTTGAACGTGACGAAGACTTTTGCAAGCCATTCGGGGAAGAAGAAGCTACACGCGATGCCGAGGATGATGGCAACGATGATGCGGAACAGTAGCGACTTCGAAAGTCGTGAAAAGTTCATGTCAGTTCCTTTGGTTTCGGTACCTCGAAGCGTGAGTGCCGGTATGCACCTAGCTACGAGAGCGTTGGTGTGCCTGATGTACCTAGTGTTCGAAAAATTCTCTGAATAACTTACCTGAGGTAATTGCCGTTTCCCGCATCGCTGGGGTGCTTTCCGCGCGGTTGGATTGGGGAACTGCGCTAGCCGTAACCCTTTACGAAATGTAAAATAAACTGTACGATAAGGGTTGTAGGGTAGACATCAAGGAAAGAATGTTTATGGGTTCCAGTGGTAGTTCACACGATGCGTCGCTGGGAAACATGGTTCGCAAGTACCGGCGCTGGCAAGAGCTCTCGCAGTCAGAATTGGCTACGCGGGTTGGGGTTTCTCGGCAGACGGTTGTGAACATCGAAAAGGGCAATTACTCGCCGTCTGTGCATCTGGCACTTGCGATTTGCAGTGAGTTGGGCAAGACGGTGGAACAAGTTTTTGGCGACGAGCAAGAAACACAGTGACTAGTCAGTCACCACAATGTTAAAACAAGCGGAATGGTAGGGAGAGAACAATGGCGTCAATGTCGGATCACATCGTCGAGTTGTACGAGAAGTCGGTGGACGATGAATACGAGCGGAAAATCCTGCACCAGTCGTCGACCATCGCGAACTACATCACGGGTTTTTCAACGATCATTGCGGCGGCCATCGTCGCGTGGTTCTTGCCGGGAAAAGCAGCTTATCTGTCATTCCTGTTCCCGCTTGCAGTTTTTGTGGGGCAGCAGATGGGGCAGAGGTGGATGCGCCAACGTGTTCCTGCGCCGAGGGCTGTCCTCCCGTCGACGCCTGTGTTGCTCCTCATGGTTCCGATCACAGGGTTGTGGATGGGTGGCTTGTTATATAACACCACGGACAACAACGCTTGGTCATGGATCGGCGCCATTGTCGGCGCGGTCGTCGGTGGAGTTGCAAGCTTCTTCTACATGAAGAAGAACCAGCAGCACAACCGCAATCTGGATGAGGAACGGTTGGCTGCTGCTGATCCTGACGATTACTGATTGTCGGTTACTAGAAGCCCTGATCGATAAGCCACGTCGATAGTTCTGTATATCGCGCGGTGAATTGATCAGGGTCGTCTTTTCCTTGCTGACGGTCGCCGACAATTTGCCCGTCGACTAGGAAAAGCACTCTCTCGCATCGTGTGGCGACTTTGACATCATGCGTCACGACGACGACGGTTGTGCCTTCATTGTTGATTTCGCACAGGAGATCCATGATTTCGCTGGCGGAGGTCGAATTTAGTGCGCCTGTTGGTTCGTCACAGAACAGCACGTCAGGGTCATTGATGAGGGCACGGCAGATGCCGACTCGTTGCAGTTGGCCACCAGAAGCTTGTGCGACGGTGCGGTCTTCAAGTCCGTTCAATCCGACTCGATTCATGAGTTCCCGTCCGTGCTCTACCACTTCGGCTCGAGGTACCTTCTGCGCCGAAAACCCTGGGAAGATGATGTTGTCGAGCAGCGACAAGTTCTTCAGTAGATGGATCTGCTGAAACACGAAGCCCATCTTTGTGAGTCTGAGCTCCGCCAGTCGCTTCTGCGAAAGTTCGTGAATCGGCTCATCGCTGAAGAAAATCTCGCCGCTTGTTGCTTCATCCATCCCGCTGAGGGTGTTCAGCAGCGTTGATTTGCCTGACCCCGAGGGCCCCATGATGGCGACGAATTCGCCAGGTTCAATAGAGACATCAATGCCGTGGAGGACAGTGTTTTCGCCTTCTGCATTGGGGAAGGACTTCACTAGGTTGTGGGAAGAAATGATGGTGTTCATGACTATTCTCCTGCCAAGTCAGTTGCCGAGGCAGTTTTGACTGCCGATGTTGCCATGGCGGCGGAGAGTCCCACCGCAACGAAGAGGAAGAGTGGGCATGCGAGGTACGTCAGCCACGGGTTGACGACGAAGTCAATGCTCGACGCCCCAAGGAAACGAGACACAGAGCCAATCAACAAAGGGCCAAGCAGATTTGCCAGAACGGTGCCTGCGATGACGCCACCTGCAAGAATCAACCACATTCGGGTCACGTACTGAACGCGAATGTCATGTTTCGAGGCGCCAATCATTTGCTGAATAGCGATCGGAAGCTTGTCGCGTGCGAGCAGCATTTGCGTAAACAAGGCCGTCATCAACGCGGCGAGCGCTGCGGCCACGATCGTTGACACTGTGGCTGCCGTTTTGACCTGCGAAATGGTGCCGGACAAGGATCGCTCGACGAGTTCCGTGGACTTTGCGACGCGCCCCGGGGCGAAGGAGTCCGACCATTCGCGGATGAGTGCGTCAGCATTTGCGCCGTCACGAAGACCCACGGCAATGGTGTAGACCATGGGTGTTCCAGAGTCCTTGCCGAGATTGGCCTTGGCGGTGCGACCACCGTTGGTGACATCTTGATAGATGCCGGAGACGGTCAGTGTATGACTAGTGTCCGTTCCGATGTCCCGGTACTTAACGGTGTCGCCAACTTTTACGGACAGGTCGTTTGCGGTCGCCCAGGACAGGGCGATGTCGGTGTCCTTCTTTGGCCCCACACCGTCGGTATAGGTGACGGGGAAGACGTTGTGGTCTCCGTTCTGAATCGACTGCGATATCCATTCGTTTTCGGCGACGTTGAAGAACTCGTAACCGCTGGTGACAAATCCGACTTCCTTCTCTACATCAGGGTGTGCAGCGAGTTCTTCACGCGCGCTGTCAAAGCGCTCCTCCATGCCGTCGGCAGAGCTGCGCAGGTCGATGTACACATCCGATCGAGCAATACCCAGGTAGGAGATGAAACTCTCATCGGAGATGGTTGTTGCCATGTTGATGGGCACAATCATGATGAAAGCGCTGGCAATGAACACCGATGCTGTAAGGGCGTAGGTGCGTGCACGGCCGAGAACATCCATCAAGCCGAGACGGATATGCAGCGGAGTTCGTCGTGAAGTGTGGAGTGAGAGTCGTGACCTGTGAGCTGTGGCAGCAGCTGGCGACGTCAGCGCATCGAGTGCGGGGATTCGGTTGATCTTCCGCAGAAGGAGCTGTGTGAACAACATGAACGCACCCAGCATTAGAAGTGCGGGGATCGCGGGAATGATGAATCCGGCTAGTCCGGTGTGGGTGGTGCCGTTGTACATGGCGACGTTCTCGGTGAGATACGGCGTCAAAACCAGGGTGCCAAGGAAGCCAAGCACAGTCGCTGCACCGGCGAGGAGAGCGTATTTACGCAAATAGATGCTTTTGATGGTGCGCGAAGGGATGCCAATTGCCTTCATAACACCGATTTCGTGGCGATCCTGTTCTGCTGTAGTCAGGAAAGCGAAGCGAAGGCACAATGCCGCAATGGTCAGCAGCAGAAGCGACACAACGATGACAATGGCAGCGAGAATGCCATCTGATAGGACAGTGAGCATCTTGAAGTCGTCACTGCTCAGCGCCATTCCGTCTGCCGGCAGCCCGGATTCCGCATAGTCCTGCTGGAATGAACGCTTGTTCGCACTATCGGTCAGCGCAAATTCGATGAGATACTCCGGTGCACCAAGCTGTGAGCGGAGAGTCTGCGCATCCTTTTCATTAATCAGGAAGCGTTTCGACGACGCCAACCCCGGATTCATCATCGAATCTCGAAGGAAATTGCTGACCGTGAAATCGTGGGTCACGTCGCCAGCTTTAACGGTGACGGTATCGCCGAGTTGCAGGTCGAGGCGTTCGCGGTGATAGATCGGCACTGCGATATCGCCGGGGGCGACGCTGAGAGGTTTGTTATCCAGATCCAGCAGAATATCCATGGACGAGTTCTGCGTGACCAGCGAATTGTCCTGCGAGTCTTCTGTGTTCGCGGTGTTGTTGAAAAGTAGCTGGGAGTTGTCAACGGGAAGCATTTCGACGACGTGTGTTGCTGTGACATCGTCGCGTTTCAGTGCCCACTCATTGATACGTGCCGGGTCCTTCTTCATGTCCAAGGTCCCCGAGTGCATCTGGACAACGGAAGGGGTTTTCGCGGCTACGAAGAGATCATCGACTGCTGTAGCAAGGGTTGTGACAATGGATGCGCCCGTTGCAGCGAGGAGAACGGACAATGCCATCAGCAGCATCAGCATGATGTTGATGCCGACCGATTTACGCAGGTCAGTTCGTACTATGCGGTTGGTGATACTCCCTGTGCGATTAGGAGCTTTTGGTGGTGGTATGCGCGTGTTCATGAGGGGGACTCCTGGTGTGTGATCCCGAAAATGGCGCTTCCTGGTTCGGTGATGGTGCCCGGTGCAGCGCCAAGCGAACGCTCGATAATGGTGAGCGCAGCGTTCAAACGCTCAGTCATAAGTTCATGGGTCTTTCGTTCACGAAGCTCCGGATCAGCGATAGCCGTAATAGCGGGATCCTCAGTGGCGTTGTCAACAGCAGGAATGAGGCTGGCGAGCAGCAGCTCAATGACGGAATCCGGATGAGAGACATCGAAAATCCCTTCCGCAATTCCTTCCTTCACCACCGAACTCAGAATCGGAGCAGTCGCATTTATGCTCCGCTGTGTGCTCGCTCGATGGATTTCCGGGTGCTCATCCAAATACTTGAGTATCAACGCCTCTTCACCCTGCGGATTCTGCGCGATAACCACCAACAAACATTTCGTTGGGATATCTAGATCGCGCCGGGCTGCAACCTCCCGCGCCCGTTCAATGCCGATGGCCACTTGCTTGTCGACGATCGCCGACAATACCTCATCCTTAGAAGAGAAGTGGTGATAGAACGTGCCCTTGGCTATGCCAACTTCAGAAATGATGTTCTGCACAGACGTGTGCACGAACCCCTGTTGAGCGAAAAGCCGCGCCGCTGCATCGACGATCTCAGCTCGGCGCACGCTCGTTGGTTTAGAAATGCGAGGTGAGTGTCCGGGCGACTTCGATTGCTTGCCAACCATGACGACGGCTCCCACTCCGATGCTGTAGCTCCAGTGCAATGTGAACTGCAAACCGACTGCCGGTCGGTTCACCTCCAATGCTACCGACCGTCGGTCGGTTAGGCAACGAAAAAGCCCCGTAACCAGTGTGAAACTGGCCACGGGGCGAATCGTCGTGAAGCTAGAAACTAACAGTCAAAATACAACTCAAACTCGTGCGGAGTCGGGCGCTTGCGATCCGGCAGGATCTCATGCTGCCACTTGTAATCGATGTAGCTCTCGATCAAATCCTCCGTGAACACATCGCCAGCGGTGAGGAACTCGTGATCCTCACGCAGCGCCTCCAACGCCTCTTCCAAGGAAGTTGGCACCTGAGGGATGTCCTTCAATTCCTCCGGTGGCAGCTCGTAGATGTTCTTATCGACGGGCGCCGATGGCTCAATACGATTCTTGATGCCATCAAGGCCAGCCATCAGCATCGCCGAGAATCCCAAGTACGGGTTGCCCGATGGGTCCGGAGCACGGAACTCAATGCGAGTTGCCTTCGGGTTGCCGTCGGTAAGCGGAATACGAATTGCCGCCGAGCGGTTACTCTGCGAGTACACGAGGCTCGTTGGAGCTTCGAAGCCAGGAATCAAGCGGTGGTACGAATTCAGCGTTGGGTTAGTGAACGCCAAAATTGCGCCCGCGTGCTTGAGCAGACCACCGATATAGAAGCGGGCCATGTCGGATAGACCTGCATAGCCGTCCTCGTCGTGGAAAAGTGGCTTGCCGTTCTTCCACAGTGACTGGTGGGCGTGGAGGCCACAACCGCCGTCGTCGGCAAGTGGTTTTGGCATGAAGGATGCAACCATGCCATTTTCCTTCGCCGTGTTCTTGGTGATGTACTTGAACGACATCAGATCATCGGCTGCGCGAAGAAGAGAATCGAAGCGGTAGTTGATCTCCTGAATGCCACCCGTTGCCACCTCGTGGTGGAAGCGTTCGATGGTGAAACCGTAATCGATGAGGCGACGAACCATGCGGTCGCGAATTCCGACCGTCTGGTCATACGGCGCGACAGGGAAGTAGCCACCAAAGACGCGAACCTTATTGCCCAAGTTCGGCGTTCCATCAATACGTGTCTTGTTCCCGCGGTTCCACCAGCCCTCTTCCGAATCAACTTCGTAGAAGGACTGATTGACCCCAGTCGAGTACCGAACTGAGTCGAACACGAAGAACTCTGGTTCGATACCAAAGCTGCAGGTGTCTGCAATGCCGGTATCGACCAGGTACTCCTGAGCCTTCCGTGCAATATTTCGCGGGTCACGGCTAAAAGGAGCGCGCGTGATCGGATCATGCACGAAGAAGCGCAGGTTCAGAGTCTTCTCTTCGCGGAATGGATCCAGTCGAGCTGACTGGGGATCCGGGAGCAAATGCATGTCGGAGTTTTCGACTGATGCGAATCCGCGAATAGAGGAACCATCGAAAGCAAGCCCCTCCTCGGCGGATTCTTCTGTGAACTCCGAAGCCGGAATTGAGAAGTGCTGCTCGACACCGGGAACATCGGTGAACCGAACATCGATAAACTGCACATCTTCTTTCTTGATGTACTCGATGAGTTCAGCCGTTGTTGTGGCCTGAGGCTGCGGAGACTGCGGGGAGGTTGCGGACGATGGACGGGGAGTCTGAGAAGACACGATGATGGCGGCTCCTAACAAGCCGCTAGGGGTGGGTTGAGGTGCGTAGGGCAGCGACTGAAGAGTCAACTAGGACAGAGCTGGGCTCTCCCAGAGGTTGAGCTTCGTGCCGATGCCCTTCGCCAATGCGTTTTCGTAGACATCTGTTGCCCACGCTACGTCTTCCACAGGCATGCCACCGATGGAATAGCAGAAAATCTGCTCGTCATTCTGACGGCCTGGAGCCTTGCCATCGGCGATGTCACCGATATTGACAAGCTTCTCCTTTGGCAGGGTGCCCTCTTCCGTCATGTCCCACCAGCGGTTGCCAGGAATGCCCAGCAGGTCTTCGTAGGTCACGTCTGGGCCGTTCTCGTTGAACCACTCTTCGTACAGACCGGTGTAGTCGAGCACCAGGTTCGCGTCGTCGGAGGTGATGAAGTCGTCGTCGAAACGAGCAGCAGCTGGGCACAGGAGCAGTGCGCCTGGCTTGATCCATTCCTTCTTGAAATATGGGAATCCGCTTGGGCCATCCTTCGAGGTGGAGGTACCACCGATGACGATGTCGGAACCCTCGATTGCTTCCTGTTCAGAATCAACGACGGTGACGTTGAGCTCTGGGTACTTCTCGGTGAAGAAGTCAGCGGCACGCTGGGTGGAGCCGGCAGAGCGACCCTTGATCTTCAGATTCTTGATGCCTGGGCGCTGGGTGAGGGCAGCGTCGAAGATGGTGCGGCTCATAACACCAGGTCCGATGATGCCGACCGTCTTCGAATTTTCCAGTGCGAGGTGCTTCACGCCGACGCCAGGAACCGCGCCCGTGCGGTACGCGGACAGCAAGTTCGCGGACATGATTGCCTTTGGGGCGCCGGTCACGGTGTCGTTGAGAACGAAAACGTGAATGGAGCGTGGCAGATCGTTGGCGCGGTTCTCCGCGTTCGAGCCGTACCACTTGACACCAGTGCCGTTGAAGCGACCGCCCAGGTAAGCGGGCATGGCCATGAAACGGCGGTCCGGGCCGTCGGCTGGCATGCCGTCGTGCTCAGGGTTTTCCGGGAAGTTGATCTGTGCGCCGTGAGAGTTCGCAGAAGCGCCAGCCATGCGGTAGTCACCGCGAGCAAGCAGGATGAGGGTTTCTTCCATCGTGTCCACGCACTTTGCGGAGTCGGTAACTCCGGCTTCGATCATGTCTGGTTCGCTCAGGTAGAGAAAGTCGATGCGTGGAGAATCCTGTGAGGAGGTCAAAGATGCCTTTCCATAGACTACGGAAACCACACAGTTCAATTGTCAGATACCCACACAGCTACGCACCGAGAAACAAAAGCAAGCCAAGGTGTACAACGGCACCAGGTAGGCGGAGGAAAATGTCCCTCAACGCAACCGTCTTGGCCGGAAAACCTCAAGCGCGTGTTCGATGCGGTTTATGCGACAAGCCGTGCTTGAAGTATCTGGAATGGTCCGTAATCGTACTCAAGTATGTTTCGCTAAAAACTAAATCGAACTATTAACGAACTTACATAAAATGCAGGGCGATTGTTAGGTGAAACATGCCTAAGTGGGTGAATTACGGTAAAAAGTTATCGAATTGAAATGGTATTTGTGGTGTGGATCACTGATCTGGAGAAGATTAGCGTCGACAGGAGTGCGAGTTGCAACAGGGCAATCCCGTACAGCGTATGCAACACAAAACGGCTGGCCACTCAGTTTTTGCGTTGCAAGCGCCGTCACTGATGACCAGCCGTCTATCGATTGAACTACAGCAAATCCTTCAACCGTGGATGCGCGAGCGCCTCTACCGCAGCCTTTGCGTCTGCAGCTGTGCGGGCATCGAGCGCATAAGCAGCCATCTGCTGGCATGTCGTGCGATCATGCAGTTTCAATGCAGCGCGAACAGCCGATACCTTACCCGGGGCCATCGACAAGGAAGAGACTCCCAAGCCAACAAGCACCAGTGCCAAGAGAGGATCACCGCCTGCCTCACCACAGACACTGATTGGCTTACCCGTTGCGGTGCCACCAGCGCAGGTCAGTTTCACCAGCTGCAGGAGTGCCGGCTGCCATGGCGACAGCAGCTCGGACAGAGCACCCTGCATTCGGTCTGCGGCCATTGCGTATTGCGACAGGTCGTTGGTGCCAATCGACGCAAAGTCGGCAATAGACAGCAACTGATCAGCGCGAATAGCAGCAGCCGGAACCTCCACCATGATGCCAACCTTCGGCAATCCAACGGCGCGAGCCTTAGCGACGAACCATTCAGCCTCTTCGACGGTTGCCACCATCGGTGCCATCACTCGAAGGTGCGCGATTGATCCGGTCGCCTTATACGCGGCTGCGAGAGCTTCAAGCTGAGTGTCCAGCAAATCCTCGCGTGCCATGGACAAGCGCAAACCGCGACGACCCAACGCTGGATTTTCCTCTTCACCCAGGTCAGCAAAGCTCAGCGGCTTGTCGGCACCGGCATCCAGAGTGCGAACCACGACGCGACGAGTACCAAAAGCCTCCAGTACCTGCGTGTATGTCTTTGTCTGCTCTTCCAGCGACGGCGCATCATCACGATCCAAGAACAAGAACTCAGTCCTAAACAGGCCTGCGCCTTCAACGTCTTCCTTGGCCGCAGCAGCGGCGTCGTCAGCCGTACCGATGTTGACGAGCAACTTCACCGGGTATCCATCAGCAGTCTGTCCGGCACCGGCGGAAGAAGCGAGCGCAGCTTCACGACGCTTCGACCGAATAGCAAGCTCCTCAACTTCAGCAGCAGACGGATTGAGGATGACTTCACCAGCACCACCGTCAAGAGCGATGATGGTGTCGTCCGCTACCGCATCCATCACACCGTCAACTTTGACGACAGCGGGAATGCCGTGCTGTGCAGCAAGAATGGCAGTGTGGCTGGTGGGGCCACCGAACTCGGTGACAATTCCAATCACGAGTTTCGGATCAAGAGTGGCGGTTTCTGCGGGGGCAAGGTCGTCGGCAAGCAGAACTGTCGGCGTGGTCAGCTGCGGAACGCCTGGCTTTGGCAAACCACGCAGCGCGCAGATCGTGCGATCGCGGATGTCATACAGGTCGGTGACGCGCTCAGCCATATATCCGCCGAGGCTGCCGAGCAGCTGCGCATAATCCTCAACCGCGTCGTGCACTGCCTTGGTCACGCCACTGCCAGCCTTGAGCTTCTTTACGACGGCCTTTGCCAGGGCTCGATCCGTCGCAAGTTGGGCAGTTGCTTCCAGGATCGGACGAGCCTTGGGCGATGCCGTCTCGGCCTGTGCTTTGAGATCGTCGGCGACTGCCTGCATGGCATCGCGTACGCGCTGGCCATCAGCCTCTGGATCCGTCGATGCTGGTTCCGCAGTGTCGACGCCAGGTGCGGGAAGCACCTTCGCGATTGGACCGCTGCCGGTACCGGCGGAGACACCGATGCCGTACAGAATGGTGTGATCTGACGAAGTCATGGCTAAATCACTCAGCGTCCAGGTCGCGCTCGAGGAGTGCAGCCAATGAATCGAGAGCGTCAGCTGCGCTGTCGTCTTCACAGGTGAGGGTGACTTCGTCACCGTTCTTAGCGCCCAAAGTCATGACTTCGAGGACGCTGGCAGCGTCGGCTTCTTCGCCGTCGCAGGCGATGACAATGTCGAAATCGGTGTCAGCTGCGGCCTGAGCAAAGATAGCTGCCGGACGGGCGTGCAGGCCGACGGAGGAACCAATGGTAGCGGTGCGGGTGATCATGGTGGGGTCCTTTCTAGCGCAGTGAACTATGAGTTCGGCTGCGGGGTTCGTTGTTCAACCGACGTCATGCGTGCAACGTGCAATGCGAGATAGGAAATCTCATCGTCGGTGAGCTCCGCGCCGAGGCGAAGCTCTGCAATTGTGGCCAATTGTTGTGCACAACGGTACGCGGTGAGATCGGATTCGCGGATGGCTTTGCCGATTGCCGAGTGCTCGTTGTTGAGTTGTTTGTGCTGATGAATACGGACGAATAGGTATCGCAGATGCGTGATGAATCTGCCGACGCTGACCGTCGATTGATCCAACGTGATGTCGTATGTTTGCTCGATGACATTCAACATCTGTTGAAGAATGCCCGTCATCGTGTACGTGTACGACAAGTCGCCGGACGAAAAACCAGCATTGACAAGATGAAGCGTCAGGGCGACGGCTTCGGAGTCAGGCAACTCGACGTCGTCAAGCTGCGAGTTCACATATTCGACCATGTCGAGTGCCTGCTGGTATTCGGCGTAGTAGAGATTCCGAACTTCGCCAAGCAATGGATATTCAATTGTTTGTCCGGACTGAGTGCGGGCGATGGCAAGTCCGATGTGATCGGCCAGAGCCATCAGCAGGGTTGGGCTTTGCGACGCTGCCGTCGATAGTCCAGCCTCAGCCATCGCGGAGGTCATGAGCGTGATGTGCTCGATCGGAATTCCTGCGAGGAGTTCAGCCATGTGGTCGGGGTCGCGACCGTCGGAGGGAACGAAGACCCGTACTACCTTTGCCGGATCGACAGGATCCCCCGGGCGGGCCTTGAAGCCAAGCCCACGTCCGGTGACGATGACCTCACCGGAAGTGTCTTTAGCCAAGACCACGTTGTTGTTGAAAACTCGCAGGACTTCCATGACTTCGCTTTACAGGGTTACCTTAATGACGCTCTGGCCAGCAGCCACATCATTTCCAGCCAGTGGCTCCACCGTCTGCATAGCCGCCGTGTTGGTGACAGTCATGATCGTGGTGGTGTCGTAGCCAGCATTCTTTACTGCTTCAAAGTCTACGTAAGCAAGGGTGTCACCCGCACGTACGCGCTGCTTCTTTTCGACGCTGACCGTGAAGCCTTCGCCCTTCATCTTGACCGTATCGAGGCCAACGTGAACGAGAATTTCCACGCCATCGTCGGTCTTGATTCCGAATGCGTGTCCGGTCTTTGCGACGGTCATCAACACACCCGAGACTGGTGCAACTACTTCCGACGAAGATGGCTTGATGCCGACACCGTCGCCAAGCGCGCGGGAAGCGAAGACCTTGTCGTCAACATCGTCGAGGCTCACGACATGACCAGCAAGTGGTGCGCCAACTTCGACAACACCATCTTCGGAGACTGTAGAAGCTGTGTCAGAAGAGTCTGCGGAAGCAACGGAAGCTGCGGTAGCAGCCGAGGCAGCAGTAGCACCTGCGATTGGAGCGGATTCTGGTTTAGCGTCTGCGACAGCTGCGTCGCCGGTGGTGGTGCCTGCTGCTGCGAGGACTGCGGCGCGCTCTTCAGGGGTGCGGTAGTCAGTGAGGATGATGGCGAACATTGCGACGAAGAATGCAACAGCAACTGCGATCGCGTAGACCCACATTGGATCGAAGACTGGGATGGTGAGCAGAGAAGTGAATGCGAAGGCCTGAGTCTTCACGCCGTGGAATGGTGCGCCGAGGATAGCGATGGTCAAGCCGCCTGCGAAGCAGCCGATGAGCATGCGAGGGTAGATCCTCTTGAAGCGGAGGTGAATACCGTAGAGGGAAGGTTCAGAGATACCACCCAGCAGGCCGGCAGCGAGTGCACCGGTAGCGGTCTGACGCATTTGCACGTCACGGTCACGCATCGACAGGACGAGAACACCAGCGGTGGCACCGAAGCAAGCAAAGTTCCATGCGCCCATTGGGCCCTGGATGAAGTCGTAGCCCAAGGTCTGAATGTTCATGAGCATCAGAGCGTTCAGTGGCCAGTGCAGACCCAATGGAACGAGGAATGGGTACATCAATGGGATCGCAATAGCAAAGACGAACGGTGCGTTGTTGTTCATCCAGGCGAGGCCTTCGCCGAGGCCGTTACCGAGCCAGACGCCAAGTGGGCCGACGAGGAATGCTGTCAGTGGAATCATGACCAGCATGGAGAAGAAAGGTACGAATACCATTTGTACGTTCTCTGGGAAGACCTTCTTCAAACCCTTGTACACAACCGCGAGGATCGCCACCATGATCAACGGCACGAAGACCTGACCGGAGTAGTCATTGAGCTGCAGCGGAAGACCAAAGATCGTGGTCGAGCACTGTTCGGTGCCCAGTGTTGCGTTCGTGGTACATACCGTGTCCGCGAATGCTTCTGGGTCCGAGAGCTTGATGAACTCTGGAGTCATCAGCGAACCCATGATCGTGGCGCCAAGCCACGGGTCAACGTTGAGCTTCTTGGAGGCGTTGTACGCAACCATGATTGGCAGGAAGTAGAACACGCCACGCCACATAGCGTCGACGAAGATCCACGATGCTGCCTTGTCCTCCGCGCGGAAGTCAACGATGCCGAGCGCATCCATGACAGCTGCAAACGCAATGATCAGCGAAGCGCCGAGCAGAACGCCCAGCAGTGGGCGGAAGGAATCGGACAGGTACTCAAAGAAATTGTCGAGCCACGAGTACTTGCCATGAACCTTTGAACGAGCTTCTGCCTTGACATCAGCATCGGACTTGTCGTCGCCGCCGGCAGCAGCGTTGCGGTTCTTCATCGCTGGCAAGCGCTTGATTTCGTTGTACATCGATTCGACGCCACCGCCGATGATGACCTGGTAGCGATCGCCACTTTGTGGGATCGCGCCCAAGACGCCGTCGAGCTTTTCGACGCTCGCCTGGTCGACCTTCGAGCCATCGTTGAGCTCGAAGCGAAGTCGCGTAGCGCAGTGGGTCAGACTACGGATATTGTTTACGCCGCCAACGCCGGCAACGATGCCTTCTGCTGTTGGGGCTAATTTGGTGCCCATGGAAATCCTTCTTTCGAAAGGCCAGGGCCGTGGCAGGAAAGAAACTTCTAGAGACACCTAGAAAAACAAAAAAGACCTGAAGCACCACGAAGTGGAGCCTCAGGTCTTGCCTCTTTCGAGTAACAACCCTGGGTTGTATGTCTACTGCCATTGAGCTTAGCCCCGTGTTTGTGAGCAATGCAAGAGGCTGTCCCGATTAGTGACATAAGAGACATTCAGCAGCTGGGTTTTGGCAAAATGGAGCCATGATCGACGCGCTACGAATCGGAATTATTGGTGCTGGGGCTGTTGGTGGATGGTTCGGTGGCCGTCTCGCGAAAGCCGGCAAAGACGTTCGCTTCCTCGCCCGAGGCAAGACACTGGAGACGCTTCGCACCACAGGTCTCAGGCTCATTGACGAATATGGAGTCGAAGAGATTCTGCAGGTCAAAGCCGCTGATAACTGGGATGAACTTGGCGACGTCGACGTCATTCTCGTCTGCACCAAAACGTTGCCGGGACAGGATACGTTCCCAGCTGTTCCCGCTGGCGTGCCTATCGTGACAACTCACAATTCCGTCGAAGTCCCACACCTGGCAGCCGAGCAATTCGGCGAGGACAACGTCCTGCCCGGCATCATTCGGGGCTTCTTCATCCATACCGGACCAGCAGTCGTTGAGTTCCGCCCCGGCCCACAAAGTCTGAATATTGGCACATTCGATGGACGTCCAAGTGAGCTCGTCGACAAGCTCATTTCAGACTTGCACGATGCAGGTTTGGGAGGGGAGCACTTGCCGAATATTTGGGTCGACATCTGGACCAAAGCCATGTTCGTATCCACATTCGGCGCGCTGGGTGCGCTGGCGCGACAACCAATCGGCTACTTGCGGACTGAACTCCGCGACAGCTTCGAAGCCTTGATCCGCGAAGCCGAGCAGGTTGCACGTAGCCACGGGGTTCCGCTTGCCGACGACATCGTTGAAGCGACGCTGGCATTCGGAGATCAGCAAGGCCCGAACAATACGACATCAATGCAGCGCGATATTTATGACGGTGTTGCCAACGAGCTAGACGCACAGGTAGGAGCGATTCGACGCATGGGCGACCGAGTGGATGTGGACACTCCGTTGCTGGATCTTGTCCACGGTGCGCTTGATGGTCGAATCACTGCTGGTGAGTGTTAGTGCAGCTGGACTGCCTTAGCTGACACTTCGGTTGTCAAGCGATTAGTAACGCTTCGGCATGATGATCCACGCCGCAATGTAGACGAGGAACTGTGGTCCTGGCAGCAGAAACGATGCAACGAACAGGACACGGAGCAGGGTAGAGGAGACGTTGTAGCGTTCCGCGAAACCGCCGAGAACACCCGCAAGCATCTTGTCATGGGACGAGCGCATCAGCTGGTCACGTGACGTTTGCAATGGCAGGCCATCGGCGCCGTATGCCGGGTAATTGGTTGGATTGCCGTATGGATTGGTGTTGTTTGTGCTCATGTCTATGACTGTATTTCCCTGACGACGATTGCACAGTAGCGTGCACGCTACTTTCTCGGTGGTGTTGGCGTGCAGGTAGTTGCTTAACCTGATTCGCAGGCCATTTCCATTCTTCCTAATCCGGAAATGCGGAAATGGCGAAATCGGCTGTGCACTCGTTGGTGCCAGTGCCTGAGGGGTACATGTTTAAAACGAAGACCAACGAAGGCCAAAAAACGCGCTCTCCATGTGGAGAGCGCGTTTGGTGTAACAGACTGGATCTAACTCAATGAGTTAATTAGATACGGTCGTCGCGGCGGCCGTTGTGACGATCCAGGCCATCGACACCCTCAGTCTCGATCTGCTCCTTACGGAGCTCCTCGGTGTGAGTCTCGGTCTCGCGGATCTTGTCCTTTGCGAGGCCAACCTTCTCTACTGGAACGGTTTCCTTCTGGATGTTGACGCGTTCCTCGTGCAGAGTGACCGAAGCTTCATCGTCGCCAAGATCGGTGTTCATGTGGCGTGCTTCGTCACGGGTGATTGGCTCGCGCTCGATGCGAACTTCCTCGCGAGTGACTGGAACCTCGACGGTCTCGGTGTCGGTCACGACGTGCTTGCGCAGGCGTACCTCGCCGGTCTCAACGCGCTCCTTGTCGACGTTCAGGCGCTCCTCGGAGCGAACAACTGCGTCGTCAGCGGTGCGATCACGATCTAGGTCGCGATCTCGATCCAAGTCACGGTCTGCGGTCAGGCCAGCACCCGCACCAGCACCGGCGCCCATGCCTGCGTCACGGTGGCGGTCGTCACGAAGGCCATCGCGACCATCACGACGGTAACGCTCGGTGTCCTGGGTGTTGGAGAGCTCGTAGTGCTCGTAGATGCGCTTCTGATCCGATGGGGTCAGGACATTGTCCTTGCCAAGATCTGGAGCATCCTTGATGCGATCCTTCGAGAACGCAAGGTTCAGGTTGCTGCCCTCAAAGCGGTGGCCTCGCATTGGCACCAGGCTGGAGCCCATGCCGAAGAGACCGTGTCCGACCTCAACAAAGGTTGGCTGGCCGGAGTTGTCATCAACGTAGACTTCCTTAACGTCGCCAAGCTTGTCGCCATTGCGGTCGTAAGCGGTGGAGTTGAAAAGGTCCTTGATGTTCTTCTCGGTAGTCATTTGTGGAACTTCCTTTCGTGGACTGCTTCACACAACCGTTTGGCTGTGCGTCGTGCTGTCTATCTCTAGGGAGTTTCGCCCTTGTTGATTTCTTCGATCTGCAAGAGCGCTTATCGCTCTCGCTAGCTCGTTGCTATCAACGTGGTTCCCACCGTAAACGACATCGGTTGCATTTCGCAGCCCAATTTCCGCAGGTAGGGGAACTATTAATTCCATTATCACCCGATAAATGAATGTTGATATAAAGAAATGGTCCGGGTCCGTTTTTTCGGTTCACCTTGCATTTTTATTGGCTCGAAACCTCAAACGGGTGAATAGAATTGCAGTTTGGTAAATATCAAAATTGCAGCCCCATTGTGTTGCCTGTGGGGCGTATGCGATTCCAATCTCGATCGCCAATCGGAGTGAAATCCACACAATTGAACGTCACATCCGACATGTGCCTGAGTCGTCGCATGACTAGCTCACGAGAATCATTCCATCGCGGTAGGTGTACCAGAAGGGCAGGTCCTTCTTCTGGGGATGTGTCCAGTGGACTTCGAATTCGTTGGAACCGGTCGGGAAGGCCTTTGCGACGTTGCCTGTGCGCGTACCCCACTCAGATGCGGCGTGAAATCCGGCTGGCACCGGTGCGACATCCACGTATTCGCCCTTGTGGAAGAAAAGAACTGCCTGCGGACTCGAACCAGTACCTCCCTCAACCGTGATGACCTTTGCTGACAAGTCAGCGCAAGGGTTGTGAGGGGCTGACAGGTAGGTATCTTCGACCCACGTTTCAGCATCTGAAATATGGCCGTGAGACTTAGCGGAGTCGATTGCCTGGGAGAGTGCTACCTCGCCTGGCAGTGTTCCGCACTCTTGGGTCGAGCGAGCGGCTTCCGTGGGTGCTGGAGCGTCAGGCGAAACCGTAGGTGCGGCGGTTGCCAACGATCCAGAAGCAATACCAAGTCCTAGCGCAACGAAGCCAGTGGCGAAGGAGCGGGCAAGAGAGATTGGGAAAATCGGGGTATCGGGACGGTCGTAGATGGGCATAGTTTCCTTTCTTCTCTGCAAGCAGAGTTTGGCCTCAAAGGAGCCTTGAGACTGGAATCGAAATGCTCAGGGAGGATCCCGTGCCCCATTCATAGCCCGAATGGTGAAAGAGATTCAATAGTGGTCCCTGCCACAAGTAGTGAGGGCGCGATGCCTCCGAAACCCACGAAACCCCTTGCAGGTGGAACCTGAAAGGGGCGATCGTCGTAAAGCTAGAAACTAGCAGTCGTAGTACATCTCAAACTCAAGTGGAGTTGGGCGCAGGCGAGCTGGCTCAATCTCGTTGGTGTACTTGTAGTTGATGTAGGTCTCGATGAGATCCTCGGTAAAGACATCACCTTCGAGCAGGAACTCGTGGTCATTGCGAAGCGCTTCCAGCGCAGTCTCAAGAGAGGTAGGTGCCTGTGGGATGCCGGCGGCTTCCTCAGGTGGCAGCTCGTAGAGATCCTTGTCCACTGGTGCGTGTGGCTCGATGCGGTTCTTGATGCCGTCGAGGCCAGCCATCATCATCGCAGCAAAGCCCAGGTAAGGGTTGCCGGATGGGTCTGGAGCACGGAACTCGACACGCTTTGCCTTCGGGTTCGATCCAGTAATTGGGATACGGACAGCAGCAGAGCGGTTACGCTGCGAGTACACCAGGTTGATTGGGGCTTCGAAGCCCTTGACCAAGCGGTGGTAAGAATTCAGCGTTGGGTTAGTAAACGCCAACACAGCACCTGCGTGGTGCAGGATGCCACCGATGTAGTAGCGCGCCATGTCGGACAGACCTGCGTAGCCGGACTCGTCGAAGAAAAGTGGCTCGCCATCCTTCCACAGCGACATGTGAGCGTGCATACCCGAGCCGTTGTCGCCAGCAAGTGGCTTTGGCATGAAGGTCACCGACTGGCCGTTACGCCACGCAGTGTTGCGGATGATGTACTTGAACGTCTGCAGATCATCAGCTGCAGCGAGCATGGAGTTGAACTTGTAGTTGATCTCCTGCTGGCCACCCGTGCCGACCTCATGGTGCTGACGCTCCAACACGAAACCAGCCTTCGCCAGCTCGAGGCTCATTTCATCGCGCAGATCCTGGAAGCGGTCATACGGAGCGACAGGGAAGTAGCCACCCTTGGTACGAACCTTGTATCCCAAGTTTGGCGAGCCATCAGCTTCAGTGTCATTGCCACGGTTCCACCAGCCAGTGGACGAATCGACTTCGTAGTAGCCGGAATTCGTATCCGTCTTGAACTTCACGTTGTCGAAGACGTAGAACTCGGCCTCGGCACCGAAGTAGCAGGTGTCGGCGATACCCGTCGAAATCAGGTATTCCTCTGCCTTCTTCGCGACGTTACGAGGATCACGCGAGAACGGCTCCAAGGTGAAAGGGTCGTGGACGAAGAACTTGATGTTCAGCGTCTTTGCCTTGCGGAAAGGGTCGATCTTTGCTGTTGCGAGGTCAGGCAGCAAAGACATATCGGACTCATCGATGGTGGTGAAGCCGCGAATCGACGAACCGTCAAACGCCAGTCCCTCGGCCATTGCATCTTCAGTGAATGCAGATGCCGGGATGGTGAAGTGCTGCTCGGTGCCGGGAACGTCAGTGAATCGAACGTCAACAAACTCGACGTTCTCCTCCCGGATATAAGCGACGACTTCTTCTGGGGAGTTGAAGGTCATTTACGGTCTCCTTACTAGACCCTGCCGCAGCCCATAGTTGGGGCTCGGTAGTAATACGGCTGGTACGTAAATTCAATTCTAACGAAAAGAGAACGAGAAATATCATTCGACTTCCGGGTCACGGTAGCTGCCGTCCAGACTCTGACTCGGCACCGGCCTGTGCGCAGGAAAAACGTCGCCCCATGTACCTCATCAATCCTGCGCGTTGGTTCCAAACTAGGGGACGCTAAACTATGGAGCCATGGCAGAAAAAGGTAGCTGGCTCGACGGTCCGCAGATTCCAGGCGAGTACGATAATCCCGAGAAACTCTCTGATTACCCCGGCGAGAAGCTCGGTCTTGCTCCATCCGGCCCGGGCTCGCAGGCGACATTGATGCGCCGTGTGGGTGGCATTCTTATCGACTGGTTTATCAGCCTCATCATCACCGTCATCCCATACCTGTTTGTCGGCCCTTCGGAGAAGCAGCTCGAGGCATTTCAGGATCCGTTCATTGCCTGGCAGTCCTTCACCGCAACGTGGACTCCCGTGATTTTCCTCATTCTGGGCACGGGGTCCGTGTGGCTGTTCGCACGCACTCCTGGCCAAGCTGTGCTTCGCATGGGTGTAGCTCGCGTTGACCATCCCGGTGAACGCGTCGGTTTCCTTCGCGCTTTTGGCCGTAGCTTCCTGACCTTGCTGCTTCTCCCGCCAGCCATCACCGATTCGGATATGCGCGGAATGCACGATCGCGCCACCGGTACTGCGGTCATCGTCGGCTAGAAAGCTTTCGCATTACGACGCCCAGGGACACCAAAGCCCCTCACTTCCATCCACATGTGGACGGCGGGTGAGGGGCTTCGTTGTGAAATGATGCTTTGCTGTGCGGTGTGCAGTGAGCGCTTTGCTGGCGTACTACACGAGCGCCACGATGAGGATCTGCGCTAAGACAATCTTGGCGACCATCGCCATCGGATACACCGTCGTGTAGCCCATTCCGGGCAGCTCGTTCTTCGCCTGATCGTTGACATAGGTGAGCACAGCTGGGTGTGTTTGCAGGCCTGCAAGAATGCCCGCGGTCTGTCCAAATGGAATGCGCAGGAACTTGTAGCCAACAATCAGCGTGACCAATGCCGAGCTAAAGGCGATGATGGCGGCCAAGCCAAGAACCACCAGCGATGATGGCTGAGCCAATGCTTCCTTGAATCCCTTTCCAGCTGTCGTGCCGATACCGGCGAGGAAGAGCGCCAAACCGACCGTGCGGAAAGCCAAATTGGCAGAGTACGGAATTGGCCAGACCAATGGTCCAGTACGACCAAGCGCGCCCAAAATCAGCGCGACAATGAGCGGGCCACCAGCAGAACCCAAAGACAAGCTACCGCCACCAGGCATAGGGAAAGGAATCATGCCGACGAGAATGCCAAGCAATAAACCCACGAACATGGGCAAGAGATTGACATCCGACAACTTCTTGTAGGAGTCACCGAAGAACTTCGTTGCGCGATCAATGCGATCAGGGGTTGCTACCACTCGGACTCGGTCACCGAGCTCGAGCTTCATGTCTGGAGAGGCCACCATGTCCAAGTCACCACGACGGACACGGGTGATAATCATGCCCTCCATCTTCTTGTGCAACGACGACAGTGGAGTGCCACAGACATCAGGTGCTGACACGAAGATGCGACGGAAATCGAGACGAGTGTCGTGCGTAGGATCGCCCGGAACGAGTTCGCCAATCTTCTCTACCGCCAGTGGCAGCTCTTCTTCTGTACACACGACTGACAAGACATCGCCGACCTCTGCAGTGTCTCCCAACTCTGGGACGAATAGCCGCCCCTTGTGCTCGATACGAGACACAATGATGTCAAGTTTGAACTCATGTGGCATATCCGTCACAGAAGGAAGACCTGGCTTAGTAACCCGGATGTCACGCGTATGCAGTGGCTTCGCAGCAACACCAGCGTCGATTGCCTCCTGCTGGTGATCGATACGAAACACCTTCGCCATGATTGCGATCGACGCGATCACCGCAAGCACACCAATGGGATAAGCCAACGAGTAGCCAATCACAGGCATCTCAAGCTTTGCCTGCAGTTCGTCGGGATCAGTAAACAAGGTTGGCAACGCATCTACGACTGCAGCCATTGCCGGCGTATTGGTTAACGCACCAGTAAACGTGCCAGCACCCTCGACCGAATCTACCGGTAGGAATTTGACCAGCAAGAATGCCTCAATAGCAATGACTGCCAGGACAATGAAGCCAAAAATATTGTGCCGGATACCCACCGACTTTAAAGACGCGAAAAACTCCGGACCGGACTCCAAGCCAATGGTGTAGACGAAGAGCGCCAAGCCCACGATGTAAATGAGCGGAGGAATCTGAATGCCCGGCTCCAACGTCGCCAAGCCCAAACCCACGAACAGCACTGCGGCAACGCCCAGCTTGAAACCAAAAATTTTGATTTGGCCAAGAGCGAGCCCCACACACATGATGACGATGAGAGCTAATAACTGATTTTCGACCAAGATCTGCACGATCCCTATCGTGGCACAGATTGCGGATTACTACCCATAACAGAAGCTGACTGCACGAGTGATACTTGTTTTGGGACGCTATTGACGGTGCGGAAGCGCCTAAAGAGACGAAAAAGCCATTGTCTTCATACGAAAACAATGGCTATGAGGTAGAAATCATACCCCCAATTGAGGAACCAACGAGGCGGTGATTTCTAGCCGCAGAAAATTACATCAGGCGGGGAAATTAACCGCGACGGTTCTGACGCTCTGCAGCACGACGGGTGCGACGGTTCATGCTTGGCTGACGGACACCCTTTGGCAGGGGACCCTTCGGCATGTTGTTGCGAGCATCGCGAATACGATCCATCGACTCAACGCGCTCGTTCAAAGCGTTGGCTTCGTCCTTGTTCAGATTGCGAGGAAAACGCATCATCTCGCGCTGCAACTTCTTCACTGGAACCTGACCTTCCTCGGTGCCAGTGATGATTTCGTAAATAGGAGTGTCGCCAACGATGCGAGCCAGAGCGCGCTTTTCACGAGCGATCATCTGCTTGACGCGGGATTCGTCACCCTCGCCAACCAGCACGACGCCTGGATTACCGACAACGCGGTGGACAGCATTCATGCTCTGGTCAGCCTGCACAACAGGCTTGGTGTGCCAGACAATGCCAACACCAGACCGCATGTTCTCCAACGCCCACGCAGCGGCACCGGTCTGGCCTTCAGCCTCCGAGAAGAAGCTGCTTTCCAGACGCTTGGTGAAGACGTACATAGCGATCATCAGGCCGATCATCAGACCTGTGAACGGCAATACCCACGCCCATGCGCCACCAATAAGCAAGCCGATGAGAAGGAGTACCAACATTGGTCCCAAAACGCAGAGCAGCATCAGTGGGATCAACTTCTTGTCGCGGGACTTCTGGAGCTTAAACGCTTCCCACATCTGGCCATACTGCTGCTTGCGTTGTGCCTTCTTCGCAGCGCGCTGGGCCTTCTTCGCGGACTTCAGTTCCTCATTATTCGCCATAATTCTTCACTTTAAGCCATGCACCGGGAATAACGACAAATGGCACTCCGCAAAAGAGCGAAGTGCCACTAGGTCTAGCTGAACGAAACCACTGGAGTATCTTCCGACGCGCCGTAACGATCCAACAGCGACGACGCTTCCTGAGCCGTCGTACTGTCTTCAGCCTCAGCCAAATGAGCGAGATTCTCCGGCAACGCCTGGCCACGTGCCGCCATTGCTCGTGCGTACAACTTGCCTGCACGGTAAGACGAACGGACCAGCGGTCCAGCCATAACACCAAGGAAGCCCATCTCAGTGGCTGCCTCAGACAAATCAACGAACTCCTCCGGCTTCACCCAACGGTCGATAGGGTGGTGCAGCGGAGTAGGGCGTAAGTACTGGGTAATGGTCAAGATATCGCAGCCAGCATCATGCAAATCCTGCATTGCCTCAAGGATCTCGGATGACTCTTCACCCATGCCCAAAATCAGGTTCGACTTCGTGACCAAACCGGCTTCGCGAGCACGCGAAATCATTTCCAAGCTGCGGTCATAGCGGAACGCAGGGCGGATCTTCTTGAAGATGCGTGGAACCGTTTCTACGTTGTGCGCAAAAACTTCTGGCTTCGCTTCAAAAACTGCTTCGGCAGCAGAGAGGTCGCCACGGAAGTCGTCGACAAGCAATTCGACACCAGTGTTCGGATTGAGCTCGTGGATCTGACGACAAGTCTCGGCGTAGAGCCAGGATGCGCCATCAGGCAGATCATCGCGAGCAACACCCGTGACAGTGGCATAGCGCAAACCCATCTCGCGGACAGATTCGGCGACGCGACGTGGCTCGTCACGATCCAGCGGATCCGGCTTGGCTGAATTGATCTGGCAGAAATCGCAGCGACGAGTACATTTATCGCCACCGATGAGGAACGTCGCCTCGCGATCCTCCCAGCATTCGTGAACATTCGGGCAACCAGCCTCTTGGCACACAGTGTGCAGCGACGCCCCGTTCACACGATTCTTCATGTCCTGGTATCCGGGACCAGTCTTCACCTGGTTTCGAATCCAGCGCGGCTTAACCTCGATCGGAGTCTCAGCATTGCGAGCCTCAACGCGAAGCAACTTACGTCCTTCAGGAGTAATAGACACAATCTCACCCTACATTCGAAATTGATAGGTTGCTAATAGCTGTGATCGGCGCTGTACAGTCACTTGCCCGTTCGGATATGAATGAGACCCTTCGTCGGATCCGGTGCCGCCGCAAACGAATGATCAGCGACCGTCAACCGTCCTTCAAAAGCATCGATCAAGGCACGCAGAAGTGGATCGATCATCTCGTCCACTGTCACATCGCGATCGAGCTCTGCTGACAACGTCGTCACGCCGGCGTCCTTGATGCCGCAAGGGACGATGTGATCGTAGAACTCAGTGGTGTTATCGCAGTTCAGTGCCAACCCGTGCATTGTGACACCATGCGTGACACGAATGCCAAGCGCCGCTACCTTCCGATCTTGCTTGCCATCCGATGCTGGAACCCACACTCCCGATCGGCCATCAACGCGACCCGCATCCTTGATACCGGCATCGCGCACCACCTGGATCAAGGCTTCTTCTATACGACGAACGTAGTCAACAACATCGACCGGCTCGGCCAACTTGATAATTGGGTACATGACCAGCTGCCCAGGGCCATGCCACGTGATGCGTCCGCCACGGTCGACATCAACGACCGGTAACCCATTAGTAGGGCGATCCTCAGGTTGGGTGCGCTTGCCTGCGGTGTACAAACTTGGATGCTCGAGAACCAAAATCTGATCGCTAATGGCACCTTCGGCACGTGCCATAGCGAGATCCGCTTGTTTGTGCCACGTCTCCATATAGTCGACGAGACCCAGTCGCTGAATCTCAATGTCATCGTGAGCTGCGCGGATTGGCTGATCTGCCCGAGTAAAAGGTTTGCGTGGAGCTGTCATGGTGCCCTAAAGGATACCCCTGCAGACACAACACTGGCCAAGGGACCCAAAAGCACGAAACGGCACCGTGAGAATTCACAGGTGCCGTCGTGAAGCGCGGGGAGAAGAGAACTAGAATGCGACGCGCAGGATAGAAACCGTCAGCGCAGAAATGCCTGCAGCTGCCGGCAGGGTGATGATCCAAGCCATGGCAATTGGCTTCATCAGGTTCCAGTTAGCAGCCTTGTTGACGATGCCAACACCGAGGACAGCGCCAATCAGAATGTGAGTCGAAGAAACTGGAAGACCCAGCAGCGAAGCGCCCATGACGACACCGGCTGCAGCGAGCTCAGCGGAGAAGCCAGATGCTGGGTGCATTTCGGTGAGGCCGGAACCGACGGTCTTGATGACGAATCGACCGATGAACCACAGGCCGGTAATCAGTGCGACACCCATCGTGACCATGACTGGCAATGGGACTGCGGACTCAGAAGAAATCGCGTTAGTCTTCAGGACATCGAGAACAGCGACGAATGGCCCAAGCGCGTTTGCAATGTCATTCGAACCATGCGAAAACGCGAACGCCGACGCGGTGAACACCTGCAGCCAGCTGAACAGCAGGAAGGTGGAGCGGTTCAGGTCGTACTTCTTCAGGGAACGAGCGAAGATGTAGATAGCCATCCAAACGACCGCAGCGATCATGCCCATAATCAGAATGTTGGACAGACTCGACAGACCCAGTTCAAGATTCTTCAGGCCCTTGAACAGCATCATTGCGGAAATGACAATAGAACCGCCGGCAGCGAGAACCGGCACCCACGTTTCCAGTGCGCGGTGCGCGTTGACGTCCTGAGCCTTCGAATCGATCGCGACCAAGTTCTTGTAGTAGTCGGACTCAAGTTCTTCTGGTGTCCAGTCGTCTTCCTGCATAGTCGTAGCATCGCGAACCATCGCGTTGGTGTACGAAATCTGCTGCAGCTCAGTCATGCGATCAAAAGCAGTCTTGTGAGTCTTCTTCAGCTCAGCCTTTTGCTGCTTGAGTTCACGAAGACGGACATCAGCAGTCTCGTTGTACACGAGAATGGACTTCTTGATAGCACCGAACAGGAAGAATGCTGCAACACCACCAAGCAGTGGAGACAAGACCCACGACACAGCGATCATGCCGATTTCGCCCCACTGAACCATCGACCAGCCACCCTTGCCGGTGACAAATCCAACGGTCAGCGCAGCGCCGACGATGCCGCCGACGATGGAGTGCGTGGTAGAAACTGGCCAGCCCATGCGAGTCGCGACCAGAAGCCAAATCGCTGCGCCAAGCAGCGATGACATCATGATGAAGACGAACTCCATCGGGTCAAGACCGTTAATAGCGTCAAGGTCAACGATGCCCGAGCGGACGGTATCCGTAACCTCCCCACCAGCCAACACAGCGCCGGAAACTTCAAAAATCGCCGCAACAACAAGAGCCTGCTTCAGGCTCAAAGTGCCGGCACCAACAGAGGTGCCGAAAGAGTTCGCGACATCGTTACCGCCGATTGTGAACGCCATAAAGATAGCGAACGCAACAGTGGTGAACAAGATAATCATGTTTGCTTCTGGGCCGACGAAGTCGACAGACCAGAACGCAAAGATAATGAGCGTGACAGACATCAAGGCACCGAAGAACAGATGCCACCATTTGTTGCTCGTGTCCACGGGCGCACTCATGCCGACAGGTGCGGGATCAGGCGCTGTTTTCACAGTCGTCATTCCTAGGTTCCTTGTCTCATACATAGATGGAGAGCTGCACGAATGCGCAGCTCGACAAGGAAGCATTGTGGCGTATGCGGGTAAGGAAAACCTTGAAAAGGCTTAACCTTAAAAAATCCTAAAGGTTAACTCTAGGAAAACATTTTTCACCTATTGATAATTTGTATTCATCAATAGGGAAAGCACGTTACGACGAAAACGCCCCCGGCTCCAAAGAGCCGGGGGCGTCGTCGTCAAGCTACTGCGACACAGTGAGCTTAGAGCTCAAGATCACCCTCGAAGTTGGCGACCTGCAGACGGTCGACAACGGTGGTCATGAAGCGACCAGCATCAGCACCATCGACCAGACGGTGGTCGTAGGTGAGTGGGAGGAACGCCATTGCGCGGATACCAATGGAGTCACCGCCCTGCTCGGACACAACGACTGGGCGCTTCTTGATCGCGCCGGTGCCCATCATGGCAGCCTGTGGCGGAACCAGAATTGGGGTGTCGGAGAGCGCACCTTCGGAACCGATGTTGGTGATGGTGAACGTGCCACCAGCCAGATCGTTTGGCTTAAGCTTATTGTTGCGAGCGCGGTCAGCGATGTCCACGATGGCAGCGGCCAGCTCTGGGAGCGACATGTCCTGTGCATCGTGAATGACAGGGGAGAGCAGACCACGTTCGGTGTCCACGGCGATGCCGAGGTTGACCTTGTCGTGGTAGGTGATCTCCTTTGTCTTGTCGTTCCACGAAGCGTTCACATTTGGATGTGCAACAAGTGCCTCGACGACTGCCTTTGCAAAGAATGGCAGGAAGGTCAGCTTGGTGCCGTGCTTGTCCTGGAACTCCTGCTTCTTAGCTGCACGGAGATCCCAGATGCCGGTCATGTCGGCTTCGTGGACCTGGGTGAGCTGAGCGGAAGTCAGCAGGGACTCAAGGGTCTTTGCAGCGGTGATTTCGCGGATGCGGTTAACACGCTGGGTGGTGCCACGCAGTTCTGCGAGTTCTGGGCGAACACCTGCGGTCGACGCTGCCGACTGTGGTGCTGCAGACTCGGTGCTGCCACCTTCAGCTGCACGGAGCACATCCTGCTTGCGGATGCGACCACCGATGCCGGTGCCCTCTACGTTTGCCAAGTCGACACCGTGCTTTTCAGCCAGCTTACGAACCAGTGGGGTGACGTATGGGCCATCGGCCTTTGCAGGCTTCTTTGGTGCTTCCTGCTTAGGCGCTTCCTGCTTAGGCTCTGGCTTCTTCTCCTCAGCCTTCGGAGCAGGCTTGGATTCTTCCTTAGCCTCTGCGCGCTTCTCGGCCGGTGCCTCGTCCTGCTCGACTGCAGGAGCAGCATCCTCGCCCTTAGGCTCTTCCTTCGGCTCTGGCTTCTTTGCTTCTGCCTTTGGAGCTGCGTTGGCATCGCCGACTCGTGCGATGACTGCGCCTACGTCGACGGTGTCGTCTTCGTCAGCGAGGATTTCAACGAGGGTGCCTG
>NZ_JBBHKZ010000004.1:0-336890 GCF_037572315.1 Corynebacterium sp. H113
TTCCGAACCCGGAAGCTAAGTCTGCCTGCGCCGATGGTACTGCACTCGGGAGGGTGTGGGAGAGTAGGTCGCTGCCGGCATTGTTTTTGTGGGGGTCTGGTCCTTGTGGGCTGGGCCCCCTTTTTTTTGTGTGCCCACACTCGAACACACAAGCGAAGGCCACGTCGTCTGGCTTCGAGGTTATACCCCTACTCCCAATTTCAGTCTTTCGATTGACCCGCTCTGAGGGGTTATATGTCCTGGTAGCAGCCTTAGTGATTACTTGTTGTGGATACGCCCCTATAGAGTCGAGGACATGAAGAAACTCTATGGCGCATCTCTGACGTACTTGATTGTTGGCCTGGCGGCTGGCGTCTTCTATCGGGAGTTCACTCGCTTCTTCGACGCCGTCGAAAAGTCGCAGTTGAATACCCTGCACACTCACTTGTTGGTGTTGGGTACGTTCTTCTTCCTTATTGCGGTCGCATTAGAGAAGCTGTTTACGCTGAGCGCGGATAAGAACTTTGGCAAGTGGTTTGTAGCTCATAACGTGGCCTTGGTGTGGACCATCGGCGCGATGCTGGTGAATGGAATTGTTCACACAACAGGCAACGGTGATTCGTGGGGCGCTGCTCAGTCGGGTGTCGTTGGTCTTGGTCATATTTTGCTGTCGGTGACCTTTGTGTGGTTCTTCCTGATGTTGAAGAAGCGGATCAAGATCACTGAACGCGATGAGCGTCGACTTCTAAACGCGAAGTAGATATCCAGCGCGGGGTGGTTTAGCCGTTGCCCTAGTGGCAGTCGCAATCCTCTTCGAGCTCGCCCTCCCAGGCTTCGAGCCCTTCCATGATGGCAATCCCCGCAATCGCGAATGCTGCCAGCGCATCAAAGCCAGCCCACCCAGTGTAGTGAAGCAACCCAAGTCCCAACAGCGAGCTGAAGGTCATCAACAGGCAGATCTTGGTTTCGGCGGCGTCGGCCAGGATGAGTGGATCATCTAGTTGTTTACCCACGTGAAGCTTCGCCCACCAGAGCAACGGCATTACGACGGCCGACGCTACAAGTACACCTACTCCGATTACCGATGTCTCTGGATCCTTGTCGCCAAGCAATCCGCTGATTCCTTCGTAGGCCAAGTAGGCCGCGAGTAAGAAGAAAGTCACGGCTACCGCTCGGAGCGTATTATGCTCCCGATGTTTTGCGTCGGTCAGTGATTCGTCGGCAAGTCTGCCGCGGAGGCGGAGAGCAACGAGGATCGCGACGAGTGACTCGATGAAGGAGTCAAGACCAAAACCGATCATTGTGGAAAGATCAGCGGCGCGACCCGCCCACATAGATAGGCCACCTTCGGCGAGGTTGTAGACCACGGTAAAAACGGCGAGCCTCAACCCGATCGAGTTGAGGTGACGTTCTCTAGTGCTCATTTGCATGAGACCATTGTGCCATTGGCGTGTGTACCGCCCCCAGCGCTAGTCAGCAATCGCTGCGAGAGGTGGCGTCGATGCTGCCTTATGTGCAGGCCAGGCTGCCGCGAGCACGCCGACAACGGCCGAGGCAAGCAACATAATGCCGATCTGGCCCCATGGCACGATGACGTCGCCAAGTCCTTCATTCGAGAGCACGGTCAGTAACGACCAACCGAGTGCCAGTCCCAAGCCGATACCAGTGATCGCTCCGAAGATGGCGATCTGGACGGATTCGAGGCGGATCATGCTACGGATATCACGACGTTGGAAACCAACGGCGCGGAGCATACCAATCTCTTGACGACGCTCAACGATCGACAACGCCAACGTGTTGATGATGCCCAAGATCGAAATGATCACCGCTAGGCCGAGCAGTCCGTAGACGATGCCAAGCATGACATCGATGGATTGCGTTGCCATGCCGGAGTAGTCTTCGGCATCCATGACTTGGACTACGAGGAAGTCTGCAACGGCGTCTTCCAAAGCCGAGCGCTTGTTCTCAATGTCGGCGGTGCTTTCGCCAGCAACGTCGACAAGCAGCATGCGGGGGATCAGCATGTCGCGGCTTGCGTTGGCGCGATCGAGAACGGTTGGTGAGATGGAAATTGCGAGGGACGGATCGGCGGTGTCCTCGTGAATACCCGTGATAGGGATAGGGAGGACTCCCATCGGGGTAATCATGCCGACGTCATCGCCGACTTTCCAGCCCTTTTCTTTTGCCACAGTGTTGTTAATAACTGCGCCAGAATCGGGCGCGGTCAGGTCGAGAGATCCATCGATAACATGCGCGGAATACCAGAATCCAAGGTCACCGTCGAAGAAGGAAGCATTTCCAGCTTGCGGGCCACCGACAGGGCTTGTGTTTGCATCCTCGGACGCTGCGAGCGCTTCGGCTTCATCGAGGTTCATGACATTGGCCATGCCAAAGTAGCTGACCGCTGTCGCTTCTACACCCTCAACCTGATCCACTTCTGCGCGCACACCGTCTGGCATTGCTACATGTGCGGTCATCGGCGGTGCCATGACGTAGTCAGCTTTCAGATCACTCTTCGTAAACTCGCTGACTGAATTCTTCATGGTCGCGCCGAGCATGCCGACACTCACCACGAGCGCTAGTCCCAACATCAACGCAAAAGCAGTTGCCGCAGTTCGTCGCGGGTTACGCTGCGAGTTCGTACTAGCGAGCTTGCCGACGGTGCCAAACGGCCATCCGAGCACCCTGCCTACCCCACCGACGAGAGGCTGGGACAATGCCGGGCCGATGAGCCACATGGCCACGATGGCCGCGAATGCGCCGATGCCGACGAGAGTTGCTCGTCGCCCAGTCGTGCCGTCCTCCCACAGCACCGGTGCGATCAGCAATGCTGCACCAATGAGTGCTGCAATAATGCCGGAAATGGTGCGGACCTTGAGGTTGGATTCGGAGGTTGCATCGCCACTGCGCATCGCTTCCACCGGAGGGATTGCTCCGGCACGCGAAGCTGGTGCCCACGCTGCAACCACAGTGATGAGAACACCTGCGATCAGGGGAATGGTGAACGCAGTCCACGTTGCCGTGAGCCCGCCACCAGGCATCTCGTAGCCGAAAAGCGACATGGCTTCGTACAACAGTTTGGTCAGTCCGAAACCGCCCGCGATACCGAGTATGGAACCAATCAAGCCGACGACAAATGACTCGGTGAGCACCGAACGAGTGAGCTGGCCACGGGATGCGCCGAGTGAACGGAGCAGTGCGAACTCGTTAGTACGCTGGGCAACCAACATCGAGAAGGTGTTGGAGATGATGAACATGCCCACCAACAAACCGATGAGGCCGAAGGCGATGAGGAAGTAGTTCACGAAGCCGAGTGCTTGCGAAATCACCTCGGAGTCGCGTTCGGCGAGCACCGATCCTGGTTCGACAGTGAGCGTCGGATAGGCGTCCGCTAGCGCTTTGGATACTGTTTCAGGGGTCGTCGAATCGTCGACTGATAGCGACAGTGTTTCCACGTGCTCGCCATCGGTATACATCTCGTACCACTTGTCGAGCGGGAAGACGCCACTCATCCAGCCAGTCGAATCTGCCTTGGTAGTGAAAACGCCTGACACAGTGAATTCAGCTCTGGTCTTGCTGGTCACTGCGGTAATGGTGTCGCCAACCTGCAGATTGCCAAGCCTCTCGGCTACTGCGTTGATAGCAACTTCGTCAGGACCGCGAGGCGGATGGCCAGCCGTATACGTCTGAATACTGCCGACTGCTTCCTCGGCGTCGTAATACGGAAGTCCCATGGACGGCGCACCGTTGGTCTGAATGGCCTTGCCATCCGACCCGGTCATAATTACGCCAACAGATGCAGCACCAACATTGGCTGCTTCAACACCGGGAAACTGAGAGATCTTTTCGACGGTCTCCCTATTCAGCACCATCGCATCATCGGGAGCGACGGTCGCTACGACATCGATGCCGTCGTACGCGGTGCTCAACGCACCATCGAATGCCTTATTCAGTGATGCAGTGAAGACGAATGCGCCGGCGATGAATGCCGTACCAAGGACTACTGACAGGATCGTGAGAACGAGGCGAAGCTTGTGCGCCGCGATTGATCGCAGCGACACCTTCCGCATCGTGGAGGCAGAGGTTGCCATGATGTTTAGAACTCCTCCATCTGCGACATCTTCGCAAGGATTGCATCAGCATCAGGATTACGGAGTTCGTCGACGACTTTGCCGTCGGCAAGGAAAATTACGCGATCGGAGAAGGACGCCGCGCGCGGGTCGTGTGTCACGATCACGACTGTCTGACCCATGTCGTCCACAGCCGAACGCAGAATCTCGAGTACTTCGCGTGAAGAGTTGGAGTCGAGGTTGCCGGTTGGCTCATCACCAAAGATGATGTCAGGCCTACTCACGAGTGCACGCGCACACGCGACGCGCTGCTGCTGGCCACCCGACAGCTCGCTTGGCCGATGCGATAGTCGTTCCGTCAGGCCAAGGCGGCTGGTAATTTCGTCGAACCATTCCTTATCGACGTCTCGACCAGCGATGTTCAACGGCAACGTAATGTTCTCGGCTGCCGTGAGAGTAGGGACCAAGTTGAACGATTGGAAGACGAAGCCTAGCCGGTCTCGTCGTAAAGCAGTGATTCCCTTGTCATTCAAACTGCTCAGTTCAGTTTCGCCAATGTAGGACGTGCCAGAGGTTGGCGTATCAAGACCCGCCATGCAGTGCATGAGTGTCGACTTGCCGGATCCCGAAGGACCCATGATGGCCGTGAACTGGCCCTTGTAGAACTCGACATCGACATGATCGAGGGCAGTGACGGTTGCGTCTCCGGATCCGTAGGTCTTGGTGAGACCTTGGGCGTAAGCGGCGTTGTCGATTTTTGCCGCGTGCCGAGGCGAGTACTCGGTGGACGCAGGGGTGTCGGCCATGGTGTGGACCATTCCTTTGAAATAACAGTAGTAACAGTAGTTATCTCTATTCTTCCTGGGTTAGGGCCGTGGCGCTAGAGAAAGTCAGCTCACACCAGAACAGATCTGTCCAACCCGGCCCAACTCAGTCCAACTGCAGGGGCGCGAGAACACTCCGCGCTGACCGGAAACTGATCGGCTTGCCAGTCATCGGGTCGGTATACGACATTTCCGTGCACACAAGATGTAGTGGCAAATTCGGATCCTCGGCCTCCACGGGCAGCAGTTCGGGATACACCTGGTCCCCAAGAATCGGTGCACCCTGTTCCCACAAATGCAGGCGCAACTGGTGTGTTCGCCCTGTCAACGGGCGCAAGAACCAACGGCACAGGGGGGCGTCGGGGCCGTCGATAAGCTCCCATTTCTCGATAATCGTGTGCGCATTCGGTTCGCCGTCAATCGTGTAAGCCTGCAGTTCACCTGGAACTTTGCGTTGCCGAGTGCTGATCTGTAGAGGTGTTTCAGGCAAGGCCGTGGGCACCTCCGACAGTGCTTCGTATCGCTTCACGACGGACCCGTGCGCCGCAAAAAGCCCCTGGTACGCAGCACGAGCCTCTTTCCGAGCCGTGAAAATCAATAGCCCTGACGTCATCCGATCCAGCCGATGAGCTGGCACCAACTCCGGATTGTCCAGCTGACGCCGAAGTCGCACCACCGCAGTCTCGGTGATGTGTCGCCCCTTCGGCGTGGTCGCGAGAAAAGGAGGCTTATCGACGACCACCACGTTGTCATCGCTGTACACCACAGGCATATCCCCGGCGATGACAGGCTCGATTGCAGGAACGCGGTAAAACCAGATGTCACGGCCGGGTTTCAGCACAGAGTCGGGTGAGAAAGGCTTGCCATTGGAATCAACGACAAGCCCATCGGTGAAGCGCTGTGCAATGGCGACGTGGTCGTCGTCAGGATGGCGGTGCCGTTGCCCGTAAATTGCAGCAGTTAGTAGCTCGAGAGCTGTGACCGTGGGGTCGCCACGATGTCCGGGTACACGAACACGGGACGGGTTGAGGCCGTCACGGATCGGGAGAGGAGCATTCGCCATAATCATTCAGCCTAGTGGGTCGCATCTTTTCGATACAGTGGCACCATGACGAATGCTGTTACATCAACTTCAGGATCTGTATCGGGCGATAACTCCGACATCGCGTTGTCCTTTCTCGACCTCGTACCGGTGTCAGCAGGGACTGATGCCGCCACCGCTATTGCAGCCTCGGTGCGAACCATTCAAGTGGCTGAGCAGGCGGGATACTCGCGGTTCTGGGTGGCAGAACACCACAACACAGTGAATATTGCATCGTCGGCGACGGCAGTGTTGATCGGTCATCTCGCCGGCGCTACCTCCAGCATCCGAGTCGGTTCGGGTGGCGTTATGCTTCCCAATCACGCGCCACTGCGCGTTGCGGAAGACTTCGGCACCTTAGCCACCATCTATCCTGACCGCATTGACTTAGGTCTGGGACGCGCGCCGGGCACAGATCCAATGACCGCCCGGGAGTTACGTCGCGGTCGCTCCGATGTCGCAGACTTCGCTGCCGATATTCGTGATTTGCAGCGATACTTAGCGCCCGTACGGCCCGAAGCGCACATCATTGCGTACCCGGGACAGGGCACCAATGTTCCGATGTATGTTCTCGGTTCCTCCACGGCAGGGGCGTCGGTAGCTGCCACCTTGGGCATGCCTTTTGCCTTCGCCTCGCACTTCTCGCCATTCCAGCTGGTCGAGGCGTTAGAGGTGTATCGCTCATCGTTTAACCCGGATGCTCCGACTGCGACCGTCGCAAAGCCGTATGTCATGGTGGCGACGAACACGATGGTTGCAGATACAAAGGAAGAGGCGGAGTACCAGTTCTCGGTAGTGCAACAGATGTTCCTATCGCTGGGTCGGGGCGGCACACGCAAGCCATTGCCGGAGCCGACGAAGAACCCGATGGCCGGGGCAACCACGATGGAATGGGAGCGGGTAAAGGCAGTTCTGCAATGTTCTTTCACAGGAACTGCGGACGATGTGGCCACCGAAATGCGCGAGTTTGCGCGGGAGATCGAGGCGGACGAGATCATTACGACGACATATGCCCACGATCCCGAGGTCCGAATCAACTCGGTACGGGCACTCGGTGAGGCGTGGAACTCGCAGCGTTAAAACGGCCTGTTTTGCTAGCCCCGAATGTGCGGTAACACCGATGAGCTGGGATTCAGTTGTCACTTCAAGCACAGCCGTTTCGCTAAGAACCCTATTCTTTGGTGTTCTTGTTCCGCTTCACCGGGCATTGTGACTTGCTCAACATGGTTAGGGTGGAGACTGCGGGGGTAGGGTGGTAGGTAAGAATCACACACTTTGGCACCCAGTTGGACGCAGCCGAATCTGGTCGCGCGAGAACCCGACGCACGGTGCTGTACGAAGGAGGACGGAAACAATGCCGAAGCAAGACATTATTGTCTGCGCAATTGACGGTTCCGATGCATCGAAGACCGCGGTCAAGTGGGCTGCAAATACAGCTGTAAAGCGCGATGTTCCGCTGCGTCTGGTCAGCAGCTACTCAATGCCACAGTTCTTGTACGCGGAGGGCATGGTTCCTCCGCAGGAGCTTTACGACGATCTTGAGGCCGAGACCCTCGAGAAGGTTGATGAAGCGAAGAAGATTGCGCTCGAGTTTGCTCCAGAAGTTCAGGTCTCTCACCAGATTGAAGAAGGCAGCCCAATTGACATGCTGCTCGATCTGTCTGAGCAGGCGACCATGATTGTTATGGGTTCGCGTGGTCTCGGCGGTCTGTCTGGCATGGTCATGGGATCCGTCTCGGCTGCAGTAGTCTCCCACGCTTCCTGCCCAGTTGTCGTTGTCCGCGAGGACAATCTGGTGACTGAAGAAACCAAGTACGGTCCGGTTGTTGTTGGTGTCGATGGCTCGGGTGTTTCTCAGAAGGCAATTGAGAACGCATTTCGTGAGGCAGATGCGCGTGGAGCTGAACTAATTGCAGTCCATACCTGGATGGATATGCAGGTTCAGGCGTCGCTTGCAGGCCTGTCTGCAGCACAGCAGCAGTGGCAGGTTGTGGAAGAAGAGCAGCATGCTCTTCTTGGTCACCGCCTTGCCGGTTGGTCAGAGCAGTACCCAGACGTAAAGGTCACGAAGGTGGTCACCCGCGATCGTCCGGTGCGTGCCCTGGCAGACGCGTCTGAGGGAGCACAGCTATTGGTCGTTGGCTCGCATGGTCGCGGTGGTTTCAAGGGGATGCTCCTGGGCTCCACCTCTCGTGCATTGCTGCAGGCAGCGCCTTGTCCGATGATGGTGGTTCGCCCAGAGTCTATGTAATGAACTCTATAAATACTGTTGCAGTATAGGAGTTGCATTAAGAGTTTAAGCCTTCAATATGTTGTCACATTGGTTGTGAAGCTTTATTGAATGTTTACCTGCACGAAAGCGTCATTCACTTAAAATGGTGAGTGACGCTTTCATTTGTGTCGAAGTAATGACTCGCAAAAGTTGCGTGATGTTACTTGTAGCTATCGGGTAGATCCGATCAGCACGACACATGATGATTGCATTTATTGTTCGCCGAATAGAAAGAGAAACACGACATGAACGAGATTTTGCTTGCTGCGTCGTCCACTCCAGCGCTCGGCTTCATCGGCTGGATCATCATTGGTGGTTTGGCTGGTTGGATCGGCTCCAAGATCATGGGCACCGATGCTCAGATGGGTATCCTGCTGAACATTATCGTTGGCATCATCGGTGGTTTCCTGGGCGGTTGGGTGCTTGGCCTCTTTGGTTTCGACGTAGCCGGTGGCGGTTTGATCTTCAGCTTCCTGACCTGCCTGTTGGGTGCAATCATCCTGCTGTTCCTGGTTGGACTGGTCACCAAGCGCCGTCGCTAGTACGAGTCAACTAGACTGCCTAGCCTGATACGGCAGGACTAAGGTAACTCAGCCCCTTGCCTTCGCGAAGTGCGAAGGGAGGGGGCTTTTTGCTGTCCACAGGGTTTTTCCTGTGATAGTCGGTGGTCGATAGCAGCATGGCATACAGTCGTACTGATAAAGACAGATTTGTCCATTGTAGAATGGCAACAGTTGAAAAAAACTGTAATCGAGAACGAGGAGCAGACGTGGCGGACGAGCCTGCGAAGGGTAAGACGGCCAAGAGTGGTCGAGCCACATCTCGGCGTCGAAATCGCCCCAGCCCCCGAGAACGATTGCTAACAGCTGCCACGGATCTCTTCACTACCGAAGGCATTCGTGTCATTGGTATCGATCGAATCTTGCGTGAGGCGGACGTCGCCAAGGCTTCCTTGTACTCGCTATTCGGATCCAAGGACAAGCTAGTCATCGCTTATCTCGAAGACCTGGACAACAAGTGGCGCGAAAGCTGGAACAAGCGAGTTGCCACCGTCGATACGCCAGAAGAAAAAATTCTCGCGTTTTTTGATTTGTGTATTACGGAGCAGCCGGGAATCGATTTCCGGGGCTCCCATTTTCAGAATGCCGCGAGTGAATACCCGAAGCCGGAAACGGAGTCGGAGCAGAATATTCGAGAAGCTGTCGCTAATCACCGGATGTGGTTGTGGGAACAGATCCGCGAATTGCTGACTCAGAAGGAATGTAACAAGCCGTCACTTCACGCGAACATGCTTATGTTGTTCCTTGATGGTGGCCTCGCTGGCGCCAAAATGTCGAAGGACCTGACGCCGCTGCAAACCGCCCGCGATCTTGCTCGTGATCTGATTTATAGCGAACACTAATTTCTAAAACTCATTCATTCTACTGTTCATTTCCGGAATCGTTTCCATTGCGATTCTTCACGACCCCGCATCGCGAGGGTCTTTTTCTTTACGACGGCAGCCAGTGAGCGACCTGCCCACATGACGTATTGAACGCTTTTCTTCTTACGTAGCCATGTCGCGACCCGAGAATGTGGTGTTCGCTGCGGTATCGGAAATACATGTGACGACTGCAGAAGTTCAACAGTGAAGTCTGCCTGGGGAAGTGTTGCGATCGGCGCTTGGTCACACAAGTCGGGTAAGAAGTGCTGTTCGCGAGGACGCATGAGCGCCACCGCGAATCGGAATTTTTGCACTTTGAGATTGCGAGCTGCTTCCGCGGCTACTTCGTCGTCATGCTGTTTCTGAAGTTCGGCAAGCTCTGCACGGGCGGGTGCAGAAAAACTCGAGCGCCATGTTAAATGCCGTTTGCGACGAGCAATAGAAATGCGACGACGTTCCATTATGCGTTGGGACGAACGATGGTGAATAAATTTCTCGGAAAGCGGATATTTCCGCTCAATATAAATTGTCAAAAGTACATTCTGAATAAGCGTCCATAAATTATTGCATACCCAATAGATAATTAGTGCTAGTGCTACTTTTCCGAAAACTCCCATTGTGAGGATGAAGATCGGAGACACGAATAGCATGACCAACATGAACCGAGACATTCTGCGCGCAAAAGGGCGTGAGTAGTCGTAAGTGCTCCCGTAGCGACGTAGAGAGACCGCGAGGTTGATGGTGGTAAACAGGGCTGCGCACACGATCAACGGCAGGATGACATCGACAACCTGCTGGCGCGAGGTTGCGAATTGCGCCAATGCGGTAGAGGGCATCGACATTGATGCGGATAACGGCACTCCGAGTAACTCAGATGTGGCGAACTCGGACACTTCAGCGGTGGAAAGGAAACCAACTCCATGTGGTCCCGCATGGACAATCCTGCGTAACAGTGAGTACAACCCGATGATGACAGGGAGCTGAATCAGTGGAGTGGTGAGGGCACCAGAGAGACTGATGTTCTGAGATCGCTGTAAGTCGGCAATTGCCCATTGCTGATATGCAGGGGCAAGGGGATCGCCGCTATGGCGATAGCGACGTCTAATAGCATCGATGTCGGGACGCAGATTGGCGCTTTGACGTGCGATGACATACTGCTTGATGCTAAGTGGCGCAATCAGTGCTCGAACAGTAACGAGCAGTGAGATGATCGACAGTAGCCAACTACTTGAAGGGCTGACGGAAGTTAGTCCGGTATATAAAACATGCCACGCTTTCAGTACGCCTGAAACCGCGAGGATGAGAGGCTCAAGCATTGACTGAAAGCGTGGCTATGGATGCTGCCAGCATGAGGCAGTAAGGCAATTAAGCCTTGTCGAAAGCGTCGATAATGTTCTTCGGTAGAGCGCCGCGGTCGGCGACCTGGTAACCATTCTCGCGGGCCCATTTGCGAATCATGTGATTACGCTCGCGAGCGCGACGGGAAGCTGCGCCAGCGGTCGTGCGACGGTTGCGAGCGACGTTGGCATCTTCGTCAATAGAAGCCGCGTCGATGTATGGCTTCATCGTCTCTGTGAACTTCTCTGCATTCTCGACCGACAAATCCATGACGTAGTTTTGGTTGTTAACGCTGAAGCGGACAACGCGAAGATTGTCAGCGCTCAGCTGAGTGCCGTCAATATCGTCGATGTACTGAATTACTTCTTTACGCGCCATTTGTGAGTAGACCTCCGTCGAAATTCTTGCAATCGATTCAGGGGATGAATATTGCACGTACTGAACCTCCACGCAGTGGGTGTGTACCGCGTGCATTGCTTTGCCTGAATTGATTTATTCCGAGCAGTTGTTGAGTACATGCTCGAGATTACGTCAATGTAGCCGAGTTCAGTGACAGATTCAACGAAACCGACAATGGTAGGGAAGTAGAAGTGGGTCTAAGTCAATGCGAAATGAGGCTTTTCGGGCGACGATGCCAATATCTCGCGATAATTTAGGTGAATAGCGATTAGCGAGTTCGAGCGCTTCGCTGATCCAAAATTGTAGTGGTAGTGAAAAGATAAATAAACCCACCTTCACCTGCGAAAATGAAAGTGGGTTTACAGTGAATTGAGCACTGTCAAGGATTAAGTGACTATGCGAGAGTCACTCCAGAGCCACGGCGGCCTACGTACTGGGCTGCCACAAACAGTTCCTGGTCCTTTTGGGTCTTGTCCTGCACAAATCGGTACTCGGCACGTACTTCGTCGGAAGTGAAGTGAATTGCCGCGTATCCGTGGTGGTCGAACTCCAAATATTTCACGTGACGGTTGACCCCAGTTAGGGCTGTTTCTGCGGTCAAGGAGATGCCGTTGCGTTGTGGCAGCTTCACGATGTCGTCGATGTTTGGCGCGCTCACAGAGGTGCACACGAATTCCATCGCAGCGACCCCATCTACGGGATATCGTCCAGGGGACCTCGGAACGTTACATGCCCACGAACTATGAATATCTCCGGTGAGGAACACAACGTTGTCCAACTGGTGCTCGCCCATGAGATCGATGAGCTTGCGTCGCTCGGCTGCAAAGCCATCCCATTGGTCAAAGTTGTATGGGATCCCCTCTTCTGGCATACCCAGCAATTCTGTTACTGCACGGGTCGCTTCGGGATCCATTGGCGGAATAAGGACCGGAGTAAACATCACCGAATTGCCCACGATATTCCACGTTGCCGACGAAGTCGTCCATTGCCCGCGAAGGAATTCAAATTGCTCAGAACCGAGCATGCTGCGCGATTCGTCATCAATTCCGGCCATGGCCTTGAATTCGACGGGTTGATCGCGGTACGTACGCAGATCCAGCATGACAATTTCCGCCAGGTCGCCGTAATTGAACGAACGGTAGAGATGTCCCTGTTCTGAAAATGTCGTCGCGCGCACTGGGAGCCACTCCAGGTACGCCTGGATAGCTGCGTCACGACGGGCTGCATATGAGCCCTCTTCGCCCTCGGTGTGGTTCTCTGCGCCGTTGTGGTAGCTGTCGTTAGCGACTTCGTGGTCATCCCACGTTACGACCCATGGCTTCACTCGGTGTGCTTCCTGGAGGTCGCTATCGGTGCGGTATTCGCCGTAGCGACGTCGGTAGTCCTGCAGCGTGACAATTTCATGTTCCGGCTGGTGCGTGCGAATTGGGCCGGTCTTTCCTGCGTACTCACCAGTGCCGTACTCGTAGATGTAGTCACCGACGCACATGACAATGTCGATGCCATCATTGCGGGCCATATCGCCGTACGCGCTGAAGTAACCGGTTTCAAAGTTGGCGCATGAGGTTAGGGCGATACCGAGGTGTTCGGGCGAGGAATTGACTGGTGGAGTCGTTCGAGTGCGACCGATCGGTGAGATCTGGCCGGAGTACTCTCCGTCAGCGACGATAAAGCGGAAGTAGAACCATGTATCAGCAGCGAGGCCAGTTGGTTCGACCTTGACTGTCTGATCGGCTGCTGGGTTGGCTACCGTCGTGCCACTGGCAACGATTGAGCTAAAGGCCTCGTCGGTTGCTACCTCCCAGCGGAGGTTGACTGGGTGACCTGCGCCCGAGCCAGGGATGTCGCCAGCATGCGAGGTTGCACGAGTCCATAGCAAGACGGAGTTGGGGAGCGGGTCACCCGAGGCGACACCGTGCTGAAATACGCTGTGCTCGGTAGCGGCAGCGTTGCTGTCGCCCGTGTCAGCGGTTGGGGCTTGCTCGGCAGATGCGGTTAATGGCGAAAGGGCGGAAGCGCCAACGATCGCGGCGCCGGTGGCGCCTGCACGGAGGGCGGTACGTCGTGAAGTTGTGAGAGAGCGCAGTTGCATGGATCTCATGTCACATTGCCACGACGAAAAGTGCAGGCCATTAAGCTATATATATAGCCCGTTCCGGGGGTAAATTAACGTGAAGTTCATTTACCCGTTGATTGATTGTTACTTACCAATCATTTCGACGATTTCGCCATCCAGCTTGTTCAGCTCGGCAGTAATCGACTTATGCGTGCGGCGACGCTGATCCGGGGTCATCCGCTCGGCAGTTTCTACAGAGTCGTCGAGAACCTCGAGGCGCTTCTTCGCATCCTTTACGAATCCACTGGTTCCTGACTTGTTGGAACGCTCGAGATCGTCCAAAGCCGTGCGGATCTTGCCGATACGTGCACGCAAGCCAGCACCGTGACCATAAAAGCGTGCGGATTCCGCGCCGGTGACACCGTACTGTTGGGCCTTGGCATTCAGCTCTCGGTTCTGTAGGAACGCAATGCCACGGTAGGCCAATGGCAGGGCAACTGGAATGATCATGCGAGCTGCAGCGACCCAGTTCTTTGCCTTATCTGCAGTAAATCCCTGCGCGCGCTGCTGCTCCAAGATCTTTGCGGCCATCGCGGTCTGATGCTTCTGCTTTGCAGCGAGTGCCTTGCGTTCAGTCTTGGTCTCGCCCTTGTGGATCTTGACCATGCGCTTCGACGCGCGATCATCCAGCTTCTGCTGCTTCTTCAGTTCCTTTTTAGCCTGCTTGACGTCCATCGAAGCAGCCTTTTCCATCATCTTTTGGTCGCGCTTAGCTTGCTTCGCGGCAGCCTTGCTCTCGGCCTTCTTCGTCTCGCGCTTCAGCTTTGCCTCGTGCTTGGCGGCCGCCTTGGCCTTAGCGGTTGCGGCCTTTACTTCCAGCTTCATATCGCGACGACGTTCGCGCATTGCGTCCAAGAAACTCATGATGTCCTGTTCTTCGTTCAGCTATATGGTCAGCGTGAGATAGTTCAAATCCGGCTAATGATCTAACTATTTAGTAACTACCAGGGTAACGCGATTTGAGCGCGGGAGGCGATATTCTTGAGCACTGTGACTCCCCTGAAATCTTTGGCCAAGCCTGTTACCGGTTCCGATCTTATCGGTTGCCGTTACCGATTGGTTCGCGATTTATGGGAATACCAGGGCAAAGGTCAGGTGAAGAACGCAGTTGAGGAATCTCGCTCTCACCACAAGGATGCTGTCTTGGCTGCAATTCCGCATCCTATTGTCATCCAGGATGGGCCAGATGCGGACCTCGAAACATTGGAAGCAATGGCAGCGGGTGCTCCATTTATCATCGGCGCAGTATTGAGACATGAGCGTCCGCCTGCCACCTACGATGCCGCCGGCCGTGCCATGAACCAACGAGCTTTCTCTGGCATTGCCGAGGAGTCTCGTCCTGATCTACTGGTGAAAATCGACGATGCTCCACAGACACACGGGCCTCGCTACATGCCGGTACTAATCGTCGCGCACAAGTTGCTTAGTCCCCACAAGGGGCGTGCTCCGGCAGCAAAGATCTTGCCACTCACCCGTCTTGCGGGACCAGGGGTGTTTGGGCGCACGATGCGGCAGGGGATCGTCGCAACGCAAAAGTGGAGGTTGCGGCACCACGGCCCGGATGCGGTGCGCCTGGGGCAGGCTGCGGCGCTGTTGCACAGGTTGGGTGTCTCGAGTGGTCTTGTCGGCGGCATTGGCGCTGATGGGGAAAACATTGTGGTGGTCGATGAGGGGCCACGGGTGGCGTCGTATCGAGCCGCCCTTCGGGATGCCCGCGAGACCGTGTACGCAGTCACTGGTGAACCATCTCGGTGGGAGGTCGGACGGTGGCCGTTGGCTGCTCGCAAAGTGAGGGAGTGCAAGGGTTGCCGTTGGCATGACGCATGCGATGAGGAGCTTCGCCACAGCGATGACATCTCGCTGTTGCTCCCGGGCGACCGCGCCTCGAAGCTTCGCGAACAGGGCATTTCCACCGTCCGAGAGCTTGCTGCCGCCGACAACTGCGGAGAGCAGAGCTGGCTAGCCCGGGCGGTGCTCGCTGATATTCCTGCTTTACGACGAGTTGATGTCACCTCAGCACCCCGAGCCGATGTGGAGATAGACATCGATATGGAGGCGTACCCGTCTCACGGAGCTTATTTGTGGGGAGCGTGGCCGGTGGGCGAGGATTACCAACCTTTCGTGACATGGGCCGCGCCGGGCGACAAAGGGCTTGGCGGTCAGGCGGAAGCACAAAACTTTGCGCTGTTTTGGACATGGTTGATGAAGCGGTGCAATGACGCACTGCGTGCCGGTAAATCCGTTCGCGTGTATTGCTGGGCTGCGGAAGGCGAGAACTACTGGCTGCGGCAAAGCGCTGATCGCTTCGGTGGCATGGAGTTTGTGGTCGACGGTGCGATTGTTGGTGACCGTGATGGTGAGAACAGCGAAGGCAAGAGTGGCGAAGGCTCAACCGTTATCCGGGTGCCATTGCGTTCAGAGATTGATGAGTTCATCTCGTCAGATATGTGGACCGACATGTTCCGGGTAACTAAGTCGCAGCTGCTGTCGCCACACGGGATGGGATTGAAGGTCGTCGCACCGATGGCAGGGTTCCACTGGCGCGATGAAGGAGTTGATGGCGAAATGTCCCTTACGTTGTACGAACAAGCAGTTGGACTCGCAGAAATCGCGCCTACTGTGGCCGAGAGCGCGCGTGCTGCCTTACTTCGTTACAACGGTGACGACTGTCGCTCCGTGGCACACATTCGCGATTGGTTGGACTCTGGTCAAGCGACCCAGGAGATTCCGCACGGAAGCAAGTTGCCGAAACCGTAGCCAGACAGTTGAAGGCGTGACCACTACCATCCGCCAGCAACGTCGCCAATTTGGTGGCACAACCACATTATGGACAGGCACCATGGATACATGGCTCATCAAAGTGGAATTACCGGAATCGGCGTTACTGATCACGTCTACATCGAATTCGATCTAATCGATGGTGTTGATTTGGCGACGGCCGTCGCAAAGCTAGCTGAAGCGATAAACGTGCCAACGACCGCAGGTGCAAACATCGTGGCAGGTGTCCGTCCGGAATTGTGGGCGCGTGTCGCGGAGGCGGCGGACGTACCGGACAATGTGCACGGGTTTAACGAAGCGATTGTGGGACGTGACGGGTACACGATGCCGGCGACTCAGCACGATGTGTGGTTGTGGGTAGCGTCATCGTCGCGGTCGGCAGCATTCGATCTGTCGCGGTCGATCATCGAGCAACTGCGGGAGGTTCTGACTGTGGCTGACGAGACAGTTGGTTGGGTCTACCAGCACAATCGCGATCTGACCGGGTTCGAGGACGGTACCGAGAACCCAGGTGCGCTCGAAGCTCCGGGTGTGGTCGCGATTCCAGCAGGTCAGCCGGGCGCAGGTGCGTCGATCCTGCTGTACCAGCTGTGGAAGCACAAGACGGTCGACTGGGAAAGCTTGGACACCAAGACTCAGGAAGATGTCATTGGGCGAACACGCGATGACTCCACCGAGCTTGACGACCACGTCATGCCCGACGATTCCCACGTCTCTCGAAATGTGATTGAGGTCGACGGCGAGGAGTTGGAAATCTTCCGACGTAACACCGCGTACGGAGACCATAATGACCATGGCACAGTGTTCGTCGGATTTTCCTTTGACCAGTGGCGCATGGAAGAAATGCTCCGTCGCATGGCCGGAGCCGACGACGAGCAAGGGCCACGCGATGCGCTGACTCGCTTCACTGACGCGATCTCCGGAAGCTGGTACGTGTGCCCATCAGTCGAGGCGCTAGCGAAGCTGCTGCCGGAAGAGGACTAACCCCGACCTAGCCAGGTGCCGCGCCGGGCATAGCGCGGTGCGACCTTCTTCAATGCTGCCGAGCGTGCACGGACTGTATTTTCCCTGGCGAAGAGCATGAGCTGTTCGATGCGTTCGGCCCGAAATGTTGCGCGCGGGGATTTCGAGGTATTCGTATACAAGCGTTTCGTCGCTGCTAGCTGATCTGGTGAGCGCCCCACGAGTTTGTGCATCATCGACCATGCTTCTTCCGTAGCGACGGTGAGGTCGAGGGCAGTAGTCGTCGCTAAGCCAAACTCAGTGGCGGAGGCGCCGGAGAGTTCTTCGCCGGACATCGTGAGCCATTTCGCCTGATCAAGCGGGAGTTGATCAGTGAGCGTGCGGATACCAGACATATCTGGGATGAGCCCCCACTTGGTTTCCAGCACAGACCAACGTGAGTCGGCGGTGGTGATGCGGAAGTCCGCGCCCAGGGCGATCTGCAACCCGCCGCCGTAGCAGTGGCCGTGCACGATTGCGATAACGGGAACGGGTACGCGGCGCCAATCCCAGCATGCGCGCTGGAACACGTTCGTGCCGTGGATATCGGGGAGGAAGCCGGTGGCGAGCGCAAAACGGGCGGATCGCGTCGGCTGCAGAGCGGAGCCGAAATCGAGCCCAGCACAGAACGAAGCGCCTTCACCTGCGAGGATGATGCCACGTAACTCGGGGTCGCGGGCGAGCGTTCGGGCGGTGGTGGATAAGTCGCGGAGCATGTCGATGGTCAGGCCATTGAGCTTTTCCGGACGGTTCAGCTTGACGACGGCTACCTTCCCCGCAACATCGCCACCGTCAGAGGAAAGCTGCTCGAAACTCACGGAAATGTTCTGAAAATGTGCGAACTCGGTCATGAGGGTGAGCGTATTCAGGGCGATACGAGGTGCGCGGCGTTTTGCGGAAATTGATTGTGGAGCGTGAGGAGACGGCGGTGCAGATGGAAAAGCATTGTGCTTTAGGAGTCTCCCTCCATGAGGTACGCGGGCCCGCACGATTCACGAAAACGCGTCAGCACGCATCGCCAGGCGTGAAATCTACGCCACTATGTCGCTCCTGCACCGGAAACCGCTCCTGCACCCGCACCTCGAAATCACAAAACGCGCCCCACGCACATAAAGTGCATGAAGCGCGTTCAGGTTAGCTATAAAGCCAACTGCAAAGTCAGCAGAACTGACCAGCCAACAAGCAAGCTGAATCGCCTACCGGCGTAATCGCTTACTTGCTTGACTTCTTACTTAGATCTTTTACTTAGAAGCCTTTGCGAAACGCTCTGCAACGTCATCCCAGTTGAAGACGTTCCAAACAGCCTTGACGTAGTCAGCCTTAACGTTCTTGTACTGCAGGTAGAAAGCGTGCTCCCACATGTCCAGCATCAGCAGTGGGGTCAGGTTGATGGAGATGTTGCCCTGCTGGTCGGTCATCTGCTCGATGACGAGACGGCCAGCAACGTGGTCGTAACCAAGCACTGCCCAGCCGGAGCCCTGCAGGCCGAGAGCAGCACCGGAGAAGTGATCCTTGAACTGCTCGAAAGAACCGAAGTCGCGGTTGATAGCTTCAGCCAGCTCGCCGGTTGGCTCGCCGCCACCATTTGGAGACAGGTTCTTCCAGAAGATGGAGTGGTTGGCGTGTCCACCAAGGTTGAACGCCAGGTCCTTGGACAGAGCGGTAACAACGGAGGCAACTTCGCCGTTTTCGCGGGCAGCCTGCAGCTTGTCCAGGGCAGCGTTAGCGCCGTTGACGTAGTTCTGGTGGTGCTTGGTGTGGTGCAGCTCCATAATCTCGGCCGCAATGTGTGGCTCGAGTGCGTCGTAAGCGTAGTCCAGCTGTGGAAGCTCGTAGGTAGCCATGAAAATGGTCCTCCTTCATTTGACGAAATAACTTCTGTGCAACCGATGGTACGCAAGATCGGGAATTACGCAAGAGAATACATTCGAAAATAGGCATATTCTCAGCCAACTATTCGGCCTTGTCTATTTAATCCGCGCGCGGAAAACCAAAAATTCCCACAAAAAGCATGCTTCACGACGTCCCCCTCCACCATTATCATCAGCCATATGTCGAATGAGTCGCGCAATCATCACAACCACATTTTTTCGGCGGAGCAGATTCTTGGGGCTCCGGTCGTCGGGAAGCATGTTGTCCTGGGCAACCCGGTCGGGGAGTGGCCAGCGAATTGCGAGGTGCTGATCGTGTCGGCCGGGTGTTTCTGGGGCGTGGAGAAATTGTTGTGGCAGCAGCCAGGTGTGGTTACAACCCTGCCGGGATACGCCGGCGGACACACCGAGCAGCCGGATTACCGGTCGGTGTGTTCCGGTCTAACAGGGCACACGGAATCGGTGTTGGTCGCGTTCGATCCTGGGGAAACGAGCTTTGACCAGTTGCTCCGAGTGGTGTTGGAGGCGCATGATCCGACGCAAGGGGATCGTCAAGGTAACGATATTGGCCCGCAGTACCGCTCTGCAGTATTCCCACTTGACGACGATCAGATGGCAGTCACCACCGCACTCCTGGCTAACTATGGGCAGCGACTTTCGCGAGCAGGATTCGGGCCAGTGACAACCGAAGTCACGCCGCTCGGCCAGACTCCGACAGGAAGTTTCTGGGCAGCTGAGGAATTTCACCGTGGCTACTTACGCAAAAACCCGCAGGGATACTGCCCAATCCATGCGACGGGCATTTCCTGCGGGTAGGAGCGCGTTTACTTATTGAGGTGGTTGCGTGCAGCGTCCTGAGCCTTGTCGACGTGCTCAGCGTGCTTGTTACCGGTCTTGGCATCGATTGCGTCGCCGGCTTTATCAACGCCCTGGTCAACCTTGTCTGGGTTATCTGCTGCGAACTGCTTTGCCTTGTCGAACATGCTCATGAGGAAAGCACCGTCCCTTCTCAAATTGGAGTCGATCAGTAAAGATCGCTTTGGCACACACCATAACGACTCCTGCCTCGACGTGCGGGGGAGATTTCATGAGAAATATGCCAATGAAAGCCCTAGAACCGAGGGGCATGGTTGCGTTTAATCCATTTCCGAATGCGTTTGAATTTGATGCCATTGGCGCTTTTAAGCTTCTCTTTCATTGGCAAACCAAGAACAGAAGCCCAGGCAGGAAGCATTTCTTCTTCGTAGCGGTGACCAATTCCACCGGGGGTTTCGGTCGAGACTAATCCGTCGATGAGAACTTGCCAGAACGTTACAAAGGGGAACCAGCGCATTGTTGGCAGCACATCGCGGCCGAGCGGTTCACGAAGCCAGTCAGGTCGTCGCCAAGCGAGTGAATAGTCCCACCAAACGATCGGGTCCGATGCGTGCTGTAGGAATACCACCCGGGGATGAAGCCACTGTCCGAGCGGTGCCCCAGATACCGACTCGTAGAGCTCCCTCGGCCGGGTAGCAAAGCGGATGTGCCGACCGCCGTCAATAGTGGGTGCGATCTCGGGAGAACCAGGGTCTCGGTTTTTGGTGATTTCCTGCCACATCGGAGTGAATCGAGGAGCGCCTGACCACACGGCTCCATCAATCTTCGACAGCATGTCTTCCGCATCAAAAAACGCGCTCGTGCCACCAAAAGCGCCCAGTGATTCGCCTGCTACGTAGAACTTCGGGCGGTTGTCTTCCGGGAGTTTTTGCCATTCGCGATACACCCGATTGATCAAAGCTCGACCAGCTAGCGGGGCAGTGTCATGATCAGCCAACCAAGCATAAGGCGACGGCAAATCTGAATACTGCAGGCCAATCTGCGCACAATTACCGAGAGTCAAGAATTCGACCGTGACCAGCGACCATTCCGGCGTCCATCCGGTGCCCGTGGTGGTGTAGACGACCAGATGGTCGCGTCGGAAAGCACCGGTGCGATGCATTTCTCGAATGATCAGCTCCGTCTGCGCCGCTAAGCTACGACCTCGCACGTGCCCCGCATAAATGCGTATCGGCTCCATGACCTCGCTGCGATCCCGCTTCGTCACCGCCGCGATATCGCGTGCCCGCGGACCATCCGCCACCACCGCGCGCCCCTGCGCACCCAACGCATGCCACGGCTCCAATGACCACGGACTTCCTGATCGCTGTGGCTCCCACGGCTGCTGACGTCCCGGCAGCAAACGCATATTCAGGTTGTGCGCATTGCGAGCCACCTTTGCGACGATCCTGCGAATCAACAACTTATCCACGGCCAACGCGACCGTAGTGCCAAGTACAACGCCGGAAATCACCGGCGCGAAGCCAGGGGGAAGCCACGGCCTAATGGACATCCGCAGGTTGTCGTACACCCAATCAGCCGCGAAGGTGAGCCCTTGAGTTGTCAGGTAGGCGCTTGTCGCCGCCAGAGTACCGGTGAGCTGCGCTTTTGCGGATGAGGTACCGTCCAAACCGACGAGCGAACCAATTTCACGTTGCTGAGAAATCGACCGCGCCCACACCGCGATAGTGGTCGCAGCGATAGAGGAATGCCACGACACCGCGATGTTTCTTTCGACACGTGGCGGGGGCGCGAACCGCACCAATGAAGTAGCGCGCAACCTGCGATCCAATCGGCGAAAGCCGTACCCAACGGCTGTTCCGACCACATGCCCAGCGACTTGCGCAGTGAAAGTCACCACGGCTGTCGGCACCATTGATCGAGGCATCAGCGATGGCGAAAACGCAGCCCACGATGCTATTTCGGCGCCGATCAGGCCTGGATTGGTGGGAAAGCCTCGGTGGGGACGTCGAAAAGCAGCGACTCGGCTGGCAGCCGTGAGCGCACGCTGGAGGTTCATGACTTCATCTTGAAGAGAGTCCGAAAACTTTTCAAGGGAACCCGGTGCGAGCGTGGACCGTTGCGGTTGCGAGAAGTCAGCGAAGAACCCACAGTACGAGAGGTAAGACCCGAGATAGCTAGCTTGACCATCCGCGTTCGAACTCATGTGAACTCAAATGGAGATGAGACGTTCATGAAGGTATCCGTCGGAAACAAAATTGTGCTGATCGGTGCTGGCGATGTTGGCGTCGCCTACGCATACGCCCTGGTCAACCAGGGCACTTGTGACCACCTGGCAATCATTGACATTGATGAGAAGAAGACCGAAGGCAACGTCATGGATCTGAATCATGGCGTTGTGTGGGCTTCAAGCCGTACAAAAGTGACATCGGGAACATACGCTGACTGCGAAGACGCGGCGATCGTTGTGATCTGTGCCGGCGCTGCTCAGAAGCCTGGCGAAACACGTTTGCAGCTTGTGGACAAAAACATGAAGATCTTCCGTTCTATCGTCGGCGACGTCATGGCTAATGGGTTTGACGGAATCATCATCGTTGCCACCAATCCTGTTGACATCCTCACCTACGCCACCTGGAAGTTTTCTGGCCTGCCTGCAAACCGCGTCATTGGGTCGGGCACCATTTTGGACACCGCGCGCTTCCGCTACATGCTCGGCGAGTACTTCCAGGTCTCTCCGATGAGCGCACACGCGTACATCATCGGTGAACACGGCGACTCCGAGTTGCCGGTGTTGTCCAGCGCTACCGTAGCTGGAGTGAGCCTGGCACGACGGCTGGAGGAGAATCCTGAGCTTCGCGACGAGCTTGAGCAGATCTTCGTCCGAACTCGTGATGCTGCGTACGAAATCATCGATGCAAAGGGTTCCACGTCGTATGGCATCGGTATGGGACTGGCGCGTATTTCCCGAGCAATCCTGCAAAACCAGGAGGTGGCGTTACCGGTGTCGGCGCTGCTGCGCGGTGAGTATGGGCATAACGACATCTACGTCGGTACGCCAGCGATTGTGAATCGGCGCGGTATTCGTCGTGTCGTAGAGCTCGAGTTAAACGACCACGAGCGCGAGAAGTTTGATGCGTCGGTTGCTGCACTCCGCGAAGTTCAGGATCCGTTTTGGCAGGACAAAGTGAACAATGGGTGACAAAAGCACGGAAAGTCATCTGTCCGGATGAACTTTCTGTCATCTCGACCCACAATGTGAAGTACTAAAAGTTACGTACGTAGGGAGAGTGCACCTCAATGTCGCATGACATCGCTCCGCTGATTGAACAGCTCGACGGATTGCTCGCTGAGCTCGATAAGACTGCCGAGGCTTCACAAGGTCAGCTGGAGGAGGTGCATCCAGAGCATCGTCGTCGTGCAGAGAACTTGGTGCATTACGCGCACCTGCGCACGATCGATATCCGCGACTTGCAGAATAAGCTGCACGATTTGGGCGTCACCAGCCTGACTACCGCTGAATCTGGTACTCGCGGGCGTTTGGTACTGGCCCGCAACGTATTGAAGCTGGCTAGTGGCCAGGAGTCAGATACCGACGTCGCTGCGATCATTGCTGATGACGAGGCAGCGGACGAAGCACTCGAAAACAACGCCGAAATGTTGTTCGGCGAAGAACGCGAAGGCGTTCCGGCGCGCATTATGGTGACCCTTCCGTCTGAGGCTGCGGACGATGCCGAGATGGTGCTCGGTTTCGCCGAGGCCGGCATGGACTTGGCTCGCATCAACTGTGCGCACGACGGCCCAGAAGTTTGGCGTCGCATGATCGACAATGTTGAAGCAGCTGCCGAGCAGGTTGGCCGCGACATTAAGGTGTCGATGGACCTGGCTGGTCCAAAGCTGCGCACCGGTGACATCGAACCTGGTCCAAGCGTTGGTCGTGCGCGAGTCACCCGTGATGATGCTGGTACCGTGTTGACTCCTGCGAAGATCTGGCTGACTCCGCGTCAGGTCGATATGGGCGGCCCAGTCGATGCTGAAGATACGCATTCGGGTGAGCCAACCCGCGCGCTGACAGTTACGCCGCCACCTGCTGATTTGCCAGGTCGCCCAGCACTGCCACTGACGGTTGATGCTGGTTGGTTGCAGAGCCTGCACATCGGCTCGGAGATCACTTTCCACGACAATCGTTCTGCGAAGCGCCATTTCACCGTCACCCGTATTGAAGACGGTGGCGTACTGGCGGAAGGTCCACGCAACGCTTACGTCCTGGACGGCACCCTGCTGCGCTGTGACTACGAAAAGACCCGCGCAACTGGCATCCCACCAACGGTGCAGAAGCTTCGCTTCGAAGTTGGCGACGAGATGGTCCTCACCTCCGATCCAACTCCAACTGCAATCCCAGATCCTGGTTTCGCTCCACGCATCAATTGCTCTCTTACTGAAGCTCTTGAAGCGCTCCAGGTTGGGGAGCCAGTGCTTTTCGACGACGGCGCAATTGCAGCAGAAGTCATCGAAAAGGGAGAGTCTCCGTGCGGAGAGTTCCTGGATGCGCGTCTTCGCGTCACGCGTGCGAAGCCGGGCGGACAGAATCTGGCTGCGCACAAGGGCATCAACCTGCCACACACCGTTCTGCCGTTCCCATCCTTGACGGATGAGGATATCGAGCACCTGCGTTTCGTCGTGGAAAACGCCCACGTAGCTGCAGTGAGCTTCATTCGAACGGTTGACGATGTCGAGCAGGTGCTGGACGTTATCAACGGTATTGCGGAGGAGCACGAGAAGGCTGGTCAGCCTGAACTGGCAGAAAAGGCACGCAATGTGGGCATTGTGCTGAAGATCGAGACCATCCCAGCTTTCGAGAATTTGCCAAACCTGATGTTGACGGTGATGCGTCGTCGAAACGTTGGTTTGATGATTGCTCGTGGCGACCTCGCAGTGGAGCTCGGCTTCAACCGCATGGGTGAAGTTCCAGGTCAGATTCTGTCGCTGGCACAGGCTGCTGGCCTGCCAACCATTTTGGGTACCCAGGTGCTGGAGACCCTCGCCAAGGCTGGTTTGCCATCGCGCGCGGAGATCACCGACGCAGCGTTTGCCCTGCGTGCAGAGTGCGTCATGTTGAACAAGGGCCCTCACATTAACGACGCGATCAAGATTCTGGATAATCTGGCGAACAAGATGGGTCGTTCGCAGCGTAAGAACCGCATCATGTTGCGTCGTATCCGCAGCTGGGATGCGGAGTATCATCCAGAAAACACTATGAACTAGGTCCCCGACGGTGCGCAGGCCAAACACCATGTGCCGCCTGTGCAACGTATGGAGTAGAGCGAGGGCGCATGAATTGGCAGCAACCAGGCACCGGCTGGCCTCAGCCACACCCTGGTCTGATGTCTCCGGAGCAGTTGAATGCTCCGGTGCGTTTTCGCGCCCGAGCGGTAAGTAACTGGGCAGTTGCTGGTTTTGTGATGTTGGCGTTTGGCCTGGTCGCGCTGTCGCTTGGGTACACGGATCACACTTCGGATATTTTCAAGGCCAATATCTTCCGCGTCGTTTCTACGCTGTTCTTCGCCATTGCGGGTGTCTGTGCCGCGGTTGTGGGTGTGTTCGTGTGGATCACGTTGGCTGCCCTCAAACGCCGTGCGCAATATTGGCAGCCACCGCTGAACCGCGACTTCGTATCCATTTCGACGATGCATGTATGGCCAGTCCGCAACATCACCGGTCCGGTTGTTGCCCTCGCTGAAACTGGGGTTACAGGTTCTGCCCGATACGTGTGGTTCGCGACGTGCGCCCTATGGCCTTTGGGCCTGATCTGGGCAATCGTCGGTGATAGCGCGCTGACGAACTTTCAAAGCGGTGTCGTGCTGTGTCTCGCCTTTGCGACGACCGCCATCACTGCTCGAACCCTTGCGTTGGCGTTGGAGCCTGAGTCAGGTCGTCGTCAAGTAATGCTTGGGAGGCAAGCGCCACAGCCGGGCTTTTGGAGTCGTGGCATCATCGAGCCCGCTACTAGCGCAAAGGCGGAACTAACGATGGTGACGCCACCGTTGGATGACAGTATCGAGAAGTTGTTCATCAAGGAGAACGACTGATGCAGATTGTTGCGCATCGGGGAGCGTCGGGCACTTTTCCAGAGCACACGCTTGCAGCCTACGAAGAGGCAGTGCGACAAGGTGCGGACGGCGTTGAGTGCGATCTTCGACTGTCCGGTGATGGGCATTTGGTGTGTTTCCATGATCGCTTGCTGGATCGGACCACGAATGGGCGCGGGCCGATTGGGGCGATGCCGATTTCCAAGTTGCGGACGTTGAATGCTGGGACGGAAGAGGCACCACAGCCGATTCTTGAGTTCGAGACTTTCCTGGAGTTTGTGTCAGCGCATCCTGATTTGGGAGTGTTTATCGAGACAAAACACCCGGTCATGACTGGGCTGCGCACTGAGCGGAAGCTTCGGGAGCAGCTGAAGCACTTTGGCTTGGATACGGCTGAGCGGACCCATGTGATTAGTTTCTCTACTCGTTCGATGAGCGCAGTGGGAACGATGCTGCCGAAGCTGAATCGCATCCAGCTCGTTGATTCGCCCAGCCCTCGTACTGCTTTACGACGGTACCTCGGACGTCCAACGTCCATGGGTGTGGATATTGTGGGCGCTCGACGTGATCCAACTGGGGCAACGGGGTGGAAGAAGCCGTTGTATAGCTGGTTGGCGAAAACCGACACTGACGTGACCTTTGCGCATGCCCGTGGTGTGCAGTGGCTGGCCACTGATTGGCCTGCAGAAGCTAGAGCAGTTCTTGATACGGCAAGATTGGAGCAGTCGGCTCCGGGTGCCGAGGCAAAGCGGAAACGCGCTGATGCAGGGGCTTTTGTGCCACGAAATGTGCCGCAGAGGTTGGGTCATGGCGCAGGTCTGAACGCGCCCAAGTAAGTTAGTTGGCGTGGGAAAGAAATCTCGTAAGAATCGTGCACATGATGTTCCTGAGGGCATGAGCCGTCGTCAGGCTAAGTTGGCTGCTCGCGCTGCTGAGCGAGCCCGTTTGGCTGGCAACCCTCGTCCGTTCGAAGGCTTTGCGGCTGAAGCTGATTTGGTTGCGTTGCGCGAGTTCGCGCCTTCTGTGGTTGTGCCTGTGAAGGTCACCGATTCGGATCGCAACATCTTCCTTTGCACCGTCCTTCCCGGTGGTATCGCTGCGTTGACGCGCGAGGATAAGGATGGCGTGACTGCTTTTGTCGCTATGCAGACCCAGGCTCGGTCTAACGACGCTGCAGCGGATTTGGCGCGTGCGTTGCTATGGGCTCGCGACGCTGAGCCTGGCCAGCAGCTTACTGGCGCTACTGATGGTGAGGCTGTCGAGTTGAGCGGTCTGCTCGCCGGCGTTTCGCCGGACGACATCGTCGTTCATCAGGACTTCGAATGGTGGCTGCCAGAGGGTATTGAGCGCACTCAATTGGTCGAGCAGAACCTCCGCGTGGCTAATGACTCGCTGTTGCCGTCTTACCGTTTGGACATTGATGTCGCTGGTGCCGTGTGGTGGATTGATCCGGGCGAGCGCGCGCATATTCGTTGGGTCCGCTTGGAAAAGGAGGCCGAGCTTCTCGACGCTCTGGCACGAGTCCACGCAGCTGACCACTTGACCATGGGCGAGGGGACCAAGTTCGCGGGTGTTTTCCGCGCCGATGGCGTGCTGGTTCCGGTATGGGATCTGGATAACACCAAGCCTTATGACTCGTGGAATGAAGCCATTGAAGACGCTGACAAGCGCATCAAGGATGCACTTGCTGTCACCGAACCATTGACGGCGGAAGAGCGTAAGTCCCGCGAAACCATCGTGTCCCGCCAGGTCACGCTGCGCTAAGTCTTTTAGCGCAAGTCCTTGAAGAACTGTTCTGTTTGATTTTCATCCCAGAGCAAGACATTTCCTGCGTAATCGGTGTCCATCGTGCCGGCGGTGGGCACCGTGAGTGATTCTGTGCCCATGGCCAGTCGTGCCATGAGCCAGCCGAGGTTCCACGAGTGGTCTTTTTCGCTAACAGTCAGCGAATTAACGCCTGCGTTGGCGAGGCGAATCGTGCGGTACGGGTTCAACAGCACCCATGGCGACGACACTCGTTTCATGAGCGCCCCCATGAATTCGCGCTGCCTGCCAACGCGGTCTAAGTCACCCTGCGCCGTTGCACGCGTGCGGACATAGCCGAGCGCATTCTTGCCATCAAACTTCTGGCATCCAGCCTGGATATCAAGCCCAGCTAGGGGATCTTGAATTGCCTCAGGAGGACACATTTCGATGCCTCCAGCTGCATCAACGATGCCGGCGAAACCGCCGAAACCAATTTCTGCGTAATGGTCGATGCGCACGCCGGTGGACTTTTCGACGGTGTCCGTCAGCAACTCCGGCCCACCCAACGAAAATGCCGCGTTGATCTTGTCTGTGCCATGCCCCGGGATTTCGACAAAAGAGTCGCGGGGGATACTCACTAGTTTTGCCTTACCCACGACTGGGATATGGGCAATCATGATGGTGTCGGTTCGCTGGCCGAAATCACCGGCGCCGGTGGAGAGCTCTGCGGCCTGTTCGTCGGTAAGCCCAGCGCGTGAGTCTGAACCAACCAGAAGCCAGTTGGTAGCAATGGAACGGCCGGGGCGGTCAGCGAGGTTGTCGAAGACCGTCGTGCGGTTCAGGGACAGCTCGACGAAGATCAACCCGCCCGCAATGAAGAGCAGGAGTGCGAGGAAGGCTGCACGTAGTGCTCGGCGGACGCTAAATGGGCGACCGTTGCGTCCGCGTGGGAGACGCATGCTGTGGGCGCGGTCGCGAAGTGACGCGCGTGCCGACCCTACGCCAGCACCTCGGGAATCACGGGAACTACTTGCCCGTCGACCTGAAGTCTGCGCCGAACCAGCATCGTGAACGGCTCGGTTGGGGTCATAGTCGCGTGGAGGAAAGCGCGGATCATCCTGATTGCGATAGAGCGGCGCTTGCTCGATTCGTGTGTGTTGCGCTTCAGATCGGTGCGGCGACTCGGATCGACGCTGCGGCTCTCCACGGCGCGTTGGCTCTGGGCGATGGCGCGGTTCTACATGCTGGCGACGAGGATCTGCTTCTCGATGCTGCGCCGGACGCTGAGCCGGAAACTGACCACCGCGAGAACCCGCGGAGCGCGCGGAGCGTTCAGCGCGTGAAGACTGCGCTGGTGGCTGACTTTGCGCTGGACGTTGGGGGCGCTGGCTCTGAGCCGGTTGGCGACGCCTGATCGGCCGCCCGTACCTATCTAGTAGCGGTCGACCGTCAGACCCCCGCACGAAGTCGCCGTCGGCGCTGGAGCTGCGCGGCGGACGTGGGTTTCGGGGCATGTCGTTACCGTCCATAGGTGTAAAGGATAGAAGATGCGAGCATAAACACCTACACGAACAATGTTGCCGTTCGATGAGGTCGACCGGCCTGCACAAGCGACCAGACAGCAATCGCGACTCACGAGCCCCAACCCAGCGCATTACCTCAGCATTTTCACTGGCATATCCTGAATACATGGAGAACTCGCAGTTCGGCTCGGCCACAAACCGGAACTCAGCCACCGCCCCTGCTCGCTATTCGCGTGTGAAAGAACCCGCTGTGCACGTGAAATCGCACCGTGGCGCACCGCGTGGCTTCTTTCAATGTGAAGCTGCTGGTCTGCGTTGGCTCAAAGAAGCCGAACCAGCAGGGGGAGCTCGCGTGGTCGATGTGGTCAGCATTGGTCGGACTGAATTGACTTTGAACCGAATTGTGAAGTCAGAAGCTACCGCGCGAAAAGCAGAGAAGTTCGGTGCAGCGCTTGCGATTACCCACGACGCAGGAGCTGCAGCGTGGGGCAGTCCACCTGATGGTTGGGATGGTCCGGGGTTCTTTGGCCCTCTCGATGACCCGCACCCAATGTCTCTAAAACCACGCACCACCTTCGGCGAGTACTGGGCGAACGACCGTCTTCGTCCGGCGCTGGCACAGCTGCGTTCTGAGTACACAACGCGGGAACTGGCCGCCTTCGATCGGCTTCTCGAACGCCTACATGACGGTGATTTCGATACCGATGATTCACCAGCTCGTGTTCATGGTGACTTGTGGTGGGGCAACGTGATGTGGGACGAGGAGGGAGCAATCCTCATTGACCCGGCAGCTCATGGCGGGCATCGAGAAGAAGACCTCGCGCTCCTGGGGCTGTTCGGCATGCCTCACTTGGACCGGATCTACGCAGCGTACGAAGAAGTGCACCCGCTTCCAGGTCGTGAGGAGCGCGCGCCGCTTCATCGTCTTTACGCGGTCCTGATGCACGCGATTCTCTTTCGTGGCAAGTATGCGGAGCAGGCATACGATATCGCCAAGAAGTACGCCTAACCACCTCAAACAGCGGTCAGCATCCAGGTACCGTTGTTGACATGTACCGCAACAGAGAATTGATCTACCTGGTCGCGCCCACCGGGCTGCCAAACTTCGGTGACGAGTTTATCGCCGCAGCCTGGTTGCGAACTCTTGCGCGCCGACGCCCCTCGGCGAGGGTCATTCTCGATTGCCGCACACCCGGTTCCGTCGCGGTCCTCCATGCGGGTTTGCATCCAAATCTCACCGTCACCGATACGCTGTTTCGGCTTTGCGACGAGGCTCGTCGTGAAGCAGATCCGCAATCCGCTCACTTCGACGAGGTCGTACGGATCGCGGAAGAGGGCATGCGGAATCCGGAAGCAGTGCCGCATTTGGAAAGCGGTTTGCGGTTGGCGCAGGCCGCAGACGTGGTGCACGTGTTGGGTGGCGGTTGGTTCAACGATATGTGGCCAGAACACGCGGGAGTGGTGGCGGCAGCGTCGGTGGCTGGTGAGTCGGAGGCGTTACGAGTGATGACCGGTATCGGCCTCTTGCCCGGGGCCGAGACTGCGAAGCGATTGCGGGAGGTTTGGCCGAGGTTCGACCGGATTGATCTCAGAGATGAGGGGTCGACGGAGCTCGTTAAGCAGTATGTTGGCGAATCCTTGGCTGAGCGCTGTGCCGTCACTTGCACGGGCGATGATGCGTGGACAGTTCTCGGCGGTGCAGATTTGGAGGACAACGGACTCGGATTTGGTACTGAAGCTGCACGTGAGCGCAATGTCGTGGTGTGTTTGCAGTCGGATCTGTTGAAAGAATCGGCAGCCGAGGCAGAGTCGGATCCAGTTACGGATCTGGCGCTGGCGACGATTCGGATTCTGCAATCGTGGGGTGTGCGCGGCTCGGATATTGCTGTGGTGGAGGCGATCCCAGAGGTTGACAGTTTGGTGTGGACTCGGGTGGCTGAGCTTGCTCGGGAGCACGCACCGGAACTTGTCGACGATGTCCTGATGGTCCGCTTCTTCGAACTGTGGAATCACGGCCTGCCAGTAAGAGCGGGACAAAAGTGGCTGAGCACGAGGTTCCATCCACATTTGATTGCTGCTGCGCGTGGAGCGCATGGCGTGGCATTGGATGCTCATGTGGAGAATTACTACACCGTGAAGCACGGTTTGGTGACGGCAGCGGGTAGCCAGTGGACCGTGGCCGACCCTTATGCCGAGGCTGAAACTAACATCATGCCGGGGCAAGGAATGTCAGCTGAAGCGGTGGAGCGCGCTCGCGAGCTTAAGTTGGCGACCATCGATGCGGTGTATCCGATGTCTCGGGTCCAGGAAAAGACACTCAATACGGCAGTTCGTGCGAGGCGACTGGCGCGCCGGGCACTCACCCGACGCTAGGGTTCGTCGCGACCTAACGCCGTGCCACTTCCAAACTCGCCGCAACCTCCAGCAATTCCTTTTCGCCAACGCGCACCGCGCCAAGGTGGATGCTGGTCGGATGGCGTTTACTGCCGTTGCCAAAAGCATCATCGGTGACGTCAAACGGCATCGATAGCCCCGCCCAACCGGTGAGGTTCCACAGCGATAGCCACGGGGTCCATTCGGTTTGGGAGGCGAAGTTGCGTTCGGGGGTCATCGTCGCAAAGTGCCCGATTGTTGGTGGATCGAACGCGAGCGTTGGCGTCAGCACGATGTCGATGTCCCAGCGCGCCGCGACTTTCGGGCCGAGCTCTTCGCGCTGGCGTTGGAACTGCATGACCTGAGCCTTCTCCAGTTTGTAGCCACGCTGGCGAATCCACCGCACCATTTGCGAATACTCGCGGCCGGGCAGTTTCGACGCGAAGTACGACATGATGTCGCCGAAAATCTGGAAGTAGTCCGGCCACGCGGGATCGTACGGCGAACCGACCTCCACCACCTCATAGCCCGCATCTGACAAAACATCCGCAGCTGCCCACGCCGCTGCACGCCAATGCGGAACAACTTCCGTAGCTGCATGGAAAGGTTCCACGGTCACACCGATTCGCAAAGGCTGCTTCGCGGGGTCTTGCTTTGCGACGAATCCCCACTCACTGTTCTCCCACGGGGAGGGGACGCCGGCCAGGAGGGCAGCGTCGTCAAGTGAGCGGGTGAGGAAACCGTTGGCGGCGAGACGACCGCCGTGGATGTTGTGGGCGGGTTTGAGCCCGTAGATACCGGTGCATGCTGCCGGGATACGGAGCGAACCACCACCATCGGAGCCGAGGGCTGCTGGGACCAGCTCGCGGGCGACTGCTACCGCCGAGCCACCGGAGGATCCGCCAGGGGTATGGCCAGGGCGGAGCGGATTGTCGGGTGCGGGCAAGTCGATGGGTTCGGTGTACGCGGTGAGACCCATTTCAGACGTGTGTGTGGTCGCTGGGATGACGACGCCACGGTTCAGCACCTCAGCGATGGGATCAGATGTCGCTTCGGGAGTATGCGTCAGCCTGGCAGAACCGAGCGTGCACGGGACATCCTTGATTTGAAAGAGATCCTTCGTCGCCAAGGGAAGTCCGAGCAGGTCTCCCTCCCGAATGTTGCCATCTGCAATTGCACGCGCTCGGTTAAGCGCGAGCTGTGGTGTCAGTGTTGCTACCCCAGTGTGTTCTTGCGGACCGTCGAGTTTCTGCAACACGTTCGCCGCGATTTCGGTGGGGGAAGCGCTGCCGGAAGCGATCGCCGCGACGATCTCGCGAGCACTCGTGGGGTAGGACATGAATAAGCAGTGTAGCCGGAACCACACTTGGCGCTTTAGGCTCTAAGTCATGACCACCGTGACGTACCTAGGACCAGCCGGCACATTCACTGAGGAAGCGCTCCTCGACATGGCTCGGCGCGGCGAGATTGATCCGACTGGCCCAGAGGCTGTGGAGACTGTGCCCGTCGATACGCCGAATGCAGCGTTGGCAGCAGTTCGCCGTGGTGAGGCGGACTACGCCTGTATCGCTATTGAAAACAGTGTTGATGGGCCAGTGACACCAGCGTTCGATGCGCTGACGGAAGGTTCGGAACTGCAGATTTACCGAGAAACAGAGATTGGGATTGTCTTTTCCATCCTGGTCCGTCCGGGTACGAAGCTGGAGGATGTGAAGTCGTTCACGACTCATCCGGTCGCGCACCCGCAGGTGAAGCAGTGGCTGGACGACAACTTGCCAGGTGTCGATGTGTACCACGCCAAGTCCAACGCAGCGGCTGCCCATTTGGTTGCCGACGGCAGTCACGACGCCTGTGCCGCCCCAGCTCGTGCTGGTGAGTTGCTGGGCCTGGAACCGCTTGCCGACGGTGTCGCCGATGTTCGCGGTGCCCGCACCCGCTTCGTTCTCGTGGGCCGTCCTGGTGTGCCGACTCCTCGGACAGGCATTGATCGCACCTCGGTGTCGTTCACACTTCCAGATGTGCCGGGTTCGCTGATGCGTGCCATGAATGAGTTCGCGGTGCGTGACGTGAATCTGTCGCGTATCGAGTCGCGACCTACCCGCCAAATGATGGGGCAATACCGCTTCTACATTGACTTGGCCGGACACCTCGACGATCCGCAGCTCGGGAGTGCGCTCGCCGCGCTTTATGGGCATGCTGAGAACGTCCGGTTCTTGGGTTCGTGGCCTGCAGCGCATGGCACTGCAACTGCTGAGACCGCTCCACCTGACATTTCCGCAAGTCTTGCTTGGGTATCGGGCCTGAAGGAAGGTAAACGACCATGACGCATCCGCAGAACGAGTACGACGGTAGCTTTTCCACTGGTGGCGATGGTTCTTTTGAGACGGCCGTCGGCACGAGTCCACGCGACGAGTCCGCAGCTCACCCTGAGCTGAGTCGTGTGATTCTCATTCGCCACGGCCAAACCCATGCGAATATTCGCAAGATTCTGGATACCCAGCTTCCGGGTGCTCCGCTTACCGACGAAGGTGTTGCCCAGGCACGTCGCCTCGGTAGGGTGCTGTTGCCGTCGTGGGGGCGGATGAGCGAGGTTGTGACATCGCATGCGTTGCGTGCTCGACAGACGGGTGCAGGCGCAGTAGCTGGCTTGCACAGGCTGGCGGGGCCAGGTGTGCGTCTGCGCCACATGGATGGCTTGCATGAAGTCAACGCTGGCGACTGGGAGGGGCGCAGCGACTTTGAGGTACACCGCCAGTTCCTCGACGTGTTCCGTAGCTGGAGTCACGGAGATATCGATCGTTCGACTCCGAATGGGGAATCCGCTCTTGACGTGCTGGAACGCTATCTGCCAGCACTAGAAACGTTGGTTGAAAACAACATTGTTTCTCCACTTCTTGCTGGTAATTCTGCAGATACCAGTGGAGTTGCGGGTGGCGATAGCGCAGATACTGAGGTCGCGCAGGCAGACGATGCGCAGAACGTCGAAGGGCGCGATGTGGCTGTCGTGACGCACGGCGCTGTGATGCGAGTTGTTGCCGCGCACCTGACAGGACTGTCTGGAGAATTCATTGTGCACAACCCGTTGGCGAACGCTTCTCGCGTAGAAATCGCCCGCACGATTCAGCCTGCCGATGCTCATCGGGCTAGCAATCTCGTCGTTCCTGGAGAGTGGAAGCTGGTTCGCTGGGGAGATCTAGTTGGCTCGGCATTGGAACAAGAACTGGGCAGGTACTAGCGCACTCGCGAGTCGCTTAGCCGTAGCCCAGCCGGTCGAGGTCCTCTTCATCAAGACCAAAAAAGTGCCCAATTTCGTGCAACAACGTGACCCGAATCTGCAAGATCAGCGCTTCTTCTGAGTGACTAATCGAGCACAACATGTCGCGGTACAACGTGATGCAGTCCGGTGGCCCCCAGTGGTTGGCTTGGCGCTTCGTTAACGGCACACCCTCGTAAAGCCCGAGCAGCGTGGGAACCTGCGGATGCCGAGGCTGCACTTGGATCACAACATTTCCCAGCTGATGCAGAAATTGGTGGGGAATGCGATCGATGGCTTCGTCGACAAGCTGATCGAACCGTTCCTCGCTCACCGCAACCATGCGACTAGCCCCCAGGAGTTCCTGCGGCGTTCGGGTTAATTGGGTTGCGTGGCGGAGGAGCGATAGGAGCGTATCCGTCAATGGTGAAGGACTCGTTAGCCTTGCCAGCGAGCGTGGAGAAACCACCGGAGCCGTTGTCCTTCACCAACCAGCAATTGGTGCTGTGGGAACCAGCAGCGTACGAATCCTCTGGAATGGTGATCCAGAAAGGCACGAGGGTGGACTGATAAAGCGCCTCATCGCCCCCCACATAGTCCATGGCCATCTGGGTGCACTGCTGTGCCAGCGCATCATTCTGCTCTTGCGCGGTAGGAGTCACACCTGGGAATACCGTCTGCAAATCAACAATTCCGACGGATTCCATGAAGTGGTTACTAGCGCAATCGGTTGGGACCAGGCCACCATTGGCATCCGTGGTGGCACATGTACCGACCTCGAAGGTGCGAGACTGGTCAGTTTCAGCAGCAGGTCCGGCGATTTTCGCATCCTGGCCCTCTGGAGCAGACGGCTGCACGCCACACAGCAACGTGCGATCGCCCTCATCCCACTTCGCCTGCGGAGGAATGATTGGTGCCGACAAGAAACGACCACGCTGGTCGAACTTGCCGTCCATGTACTTGGTGACTTCCTTCTCACACACGCCATCGCGGAGCTGCACCAACGAATCTTCGGTCGGGTAATCAGCCTTCAGACCAAACTGGCCACGCCACGCTTCGGTGTTACGCAGGTCTAGGCGAGAAGCAACCTCGAAGTTGTGAGGCTCCGCGCAATCCACAATGCGGAAGTTGTTGATCGACTGCGTCTCCTGGTTGACATCCCACGTCAGGCAGTCGCCAGGCTTCGCCTTGGTAAACGCCACGATCTCGACAGGGACCTTCGATGATGTCGTGGTGGACTCGGAACCCGACTTCTCTTTGTCCTTGCCCTTTGTTGCCTGCCGCTGAGCGACTTTGTCCGGCGAGCCAGGGATATCAAAATCCGTTGGGTGCTCATACGCAAATGCCACACCGCTGCCACCGACAAGCATCGCAGTGGTGAGAACGCGCATGCCCCAGCCACCGCGCACGCTATTGCGGAATCGTTTTGAGCCTTGTGTCTGTCCCATGATGCTCCCCATTGTGCTACATGACTGCCAACATTCCAGCACCCATTACAATTCCATCCATGATCAGTTGGCCCGCCTATGCCTCGATGATGGGCATGCACCTCGTTGGCATGTCCACACCAGGCCCAGACATTCTCATGATTCTGCGCTTGGCGACGAAGTCCCGAAAACACGCTTTAGCAGCAGTAATGGGGATTTCTACCGGATCTCTACTGTGGATTTCGCTGACTGTTTTTGGCGTGGCAGCGGTACTGGCAGCAACCCCTTCCGCGATGGGCGCGATCCAAACATTGGGTGGTGCCTATTTGGGGTACATGGCGTGGAAGATGTTGTCGACGGGGTTCATTTCGATGCGCCAGATGCAGGCTGGCGCTGACCCGTCTGTCATTGCCGGCTCAGGCCAGTTGAGCCCACTGCGGAGTACCTTTTGGCAAGGCATGCTCACCAACTTGTCGAATCCGAAGATCGTGCTGTTCTTCACTGCTGTGCTGACACAATTCATCCCAGTCAGCGCCCCATTGTGGGTTCTGATGTTCGTCGCAGTCTCGCTGCTGCTGTTCCAGATCTTCTACTTTTCGATGGTGGCGATATTGGTTTCCACGGAAGCCGTCGTAAAGCGAATGGTGAATGCGGGACCGTACATTGATATGGGTGCTGGCGTGATATTTGCCGTGATGAGCATGATTTTTGTGGTCGAGGGAATCACCACTTTGGTGTAGACACGCTCGCTAGCCCTGGCTTTAGAAGAAATAAGGATTATGGCCAGGTAACGTTAGGGATCGTGATCGATCTTAAATTCCTCCGAGAAAATCCTGACGTCGTGCGTGAATCGCAGCGAACCCGAGGCGAGGATCCGGCACTGGTAGACCAGCTGCTGGAAGCCGACGCAACCCGCCGCGATTCCATTGCCAAGGCTGATGCTCTGCGCTCAGAGCAGAAGGGCTTCGGCAAGAAGATTGGCCAGGCATCGAAGGAAGAGCGACCTGCTCTGCTTGAAGAAGCGAAGGGTCTGTCCGACCAGGTTAAGGCTGCGGAAGTGCAGCAGCGCAACTCTGAAAACAAGGTCGAAGAGCTGCAGATGAAGCTCGGCAACATCGTTCTCGGCGCCCCAGCTGGTGGCGAAGATGACTTCGTCGTGTTGGAGCATGTGGGCGAGGTGCCAGAATTTGATTTCGAACCGAAGGATCACCTGGATCTTGGTGAATCGCTTGGTTTGATCGACATGGAACGTGGCGCGAAGGTATCCGGCGCACGCTTCTACTTCCTCACTGGCTTCGGCGCTATGCTGCAGCTGGGAATGCTGAACTTGGCTGCTCAGAAGGCCATCGAGAACGGCTTCCAGCTAATGATTCCGCCAGTACTGGTTCGTCCAGACACCATGCGCGGTACCGGCTTCCTCGGGGAGCACTCGGACGAGATCTACTACCTCGAAGAGGACGATCTGTACCTGGTCGGCACCTCCGAAGTAGCGCTGGCTGGCTACCACTCCAACGAGATCATTGATCTGAAGGATGGGCCACGTCGTTACGCTGGTTGGTCGTCGTGCTTCCGTCGTGAAGCTGGTTCTTATGGCAAGGACACCCGAGGTATTTTGCGTGTGCACCAGTTCGACAAGCTGGAGATGTTCTCCTACTGCAAGCCTGAAGAGGCAGAGTCAGAGCACCAGCGTTTGCTCAAGATGGAACGCGACATGCTCGCAGCTGTCGAAGTTCCGTACCGCATTATCGATGTTGCTGGTGGCGACTTGGGTTCATCTGCTGCTCGTAAGTTCGATACTGAAGCCTGGGTGCCGTCTCAGAACACGTACCGTGAGCTGACGTCGACATCCAACTGCACCACCTTCCAGGCCCGTCGTTTGATGACTCGTTACCGCGACGAAAATGGCAAGTCCCAGTACTGTGCAACTCTGAATGGCACGTTGGCGACGACTCGTTGGCTCGTGGCAATCCTGGAGAACCATCAGCAGGCAGATGGGTCTGTTGTTGTTCCAGAGGCACTGCGTCCATTTGTTGGTCGCGATGTACTGACCCCAGTGAAGTAACCAGCGGTAATAGGCACGCGTAGTTAGCGGCAGCAAGCGGCGGAGGAATCGTTATGTCAGAGCGAGCACAGAAGTTTGGCCCGTACAAGGTCATACGTGGTTTCAAGGTGCCAACGTCGTTTGAACCGGCACCTGATACGAAGGAAGCCAAAGAGTGGTTCTACGGTGGCATGATCTTGCCTTTCGCCGTGAATTACCTGCGGTTCCAGGGTCTTGACATGACGGTCGAGGGCGCCGAGAAGATCCCCACGACGGGTGGCGCAATCATCGTGTCCAATCACACGGGATACTTCGACTTTGTCTACGACGGCATCCCGGCGTTCCTGAACGGCAAGCGCCTGGTGCGCTTCATGTCCAAGCAGGAGATCTTCGACAACAAGATCGCAGGTCCGCTCATGCGGTTGATGAAGCACATTCCCGTCGACCGTTTCGCAGGTCGCGGTGCTTACGAAGAAGCCGTTCGTCGCCTGAAGGATGGCGCTCTCGTTGGGTTGTTCCCAGAGGCGACCATTTCCCGATCATTCGAGCTGAAGTCTTTCAAGACCGGCGCGGTGCGCATGGCTAATGAGGCGGGTGTGCCGGTTATCCCTATCGTCATGTTTGGCTCGCAGCGCGTCTGGACCAAGGGACATAAGAAGCACCTTGGTCGTGTCAAGGTTCCGGTGTGGCTCCGTGTCTGTGACCCGGTCATCCCAACCGATGACATTGCCGGTACGAATGATCGGCTTCATGCCGAAATGGAGAAGCAGCTCGACCAGCTGAAGGCTGACTACCTTGCCCGGTATGGCACTGAGCCTGGTGCGTATTGGTTGCCTGCGAAGCTCGGTGGTAGCGCGCCAACGCTGGAGGAAGCCAACGAAATTGATGCGCAGGTGCTGGAAGAGCGTCGCGCCAAGCGTGAGGCACGAAAGGCAGCTGAGGCAGAAAAGACTGCGAAGAAGAAATCTCGTAAATCTGGGCTTTCAGCAGCGCGAAAGAAAGTTCAGTCTGCGACTGCGCCACTTGCGAACGTCGTGAAGAAGGCAAAGAAGTCAGAGCCAGCACAATCGCCACAGCCGCCCATCAAGGGTGACAATGCCGACGTCTGATTCTCTCCCACCTCTTTTCGTGGCATCGGATATCGATGGCACGTTTCTTGATTCACGGGAACGCGTTTCCCCACGTCTCCGGGCTGTTGTCGCGCGAATGTTGCGTCGTGGTGTGCCGTTGTCTCTTGCCACGGGCAGGCCACCACGTTGGTTGTATCCGGTGCTAGAACAAATTCCGGTCCGGCCAATGTGCGTGTGCGCCAACGGCGCCATTATTTATGACTCGGCGACAGACACAATTGTCCACACCAAGACTTTGACGCCACAAGTGCAGCGAATGGTCGTAGATATTGCTCGCGAAGCTCTTGTCGAACATAGAGGAGTAGGCGTTGCGGTGGAGCGCGCCGGGCAGTCAGCGAAAGACCCAGCCTCTGAGCTTTTTGTGGTGTCGCCGTCGTACGATCACGCCTGGATTTCCACGGAGCATGGCACCGTCGATGAAGACATCGTGCTGAGCGTCCCGTGCACCAAACTTCTCCTACGCAACGAAACATTGAGCAGTGCGATGATGTTTGAGATCGTCGCAAAGCATATTCCGACTGAGCTCGCGCACGTGACATATTCGATGTCCGAGGGATTGCTGGAAGTTTCCGCGCCTGGTGTGACCAAGCGTGGGGGAGTGCAGGAGTTGGCTGGTCTGGTTGGGGCTGGGCCTGACGACGTCGTGTGCTTTGGCGATATGCCCAACGATATTGAGATGCTGCAGTGGGCAGGGCTCGGTGTCGCGATGGGTAATGCCGCGGCCAAGGTGAAGGCCGCCGCGAATGAAGTCACCGCGACGAACGATGACGATGGCGTTGCGGCAGTTTTGGAGCGGTGGTTTTAGGCGGAGCTTCCGCTTCGGGCCTAGCCCCGGGGAACGAACAGTGCGGACGATCCGACCTGGACAAAGTCAGTAGCGTCGAGAAAGCCGGACAGGCGACCTGGTTCATCGAGTCCGTAGTTCACGCCTTGGAATTCGGCAGTGCCAGAAAGCTCGATGGTGTCGAGGTTCGTGACATCAAGGTCGGCACACTCGATATTCACACCTAGATACAGTTGCGGCTCCAGACCAATGGGAGCGTTCTCGAAAAGGTGTCCAAACCACGCAGCCTTTACCGGATGAAAATCTGCTGCAGTAGGGGTGTATTCAGTGAAATCATCTTCGTTGTCCATGGAGCACCTTTCCAGTTTGTCGATATGAAAAGTCTACGTGGCATCGAACGCGCCGTAGAAGAAGTGCTACGGAAGGACTAGTACAGAAGAACCCGCACAAATCTACCCGCAAAGAAAAACGGCCTACATCGTGGCTTTCGCTCGATGTAGGCCGTCGGATTGGCCAGCTGTTGAACTCAGCTCAACAACGCTATAGCTCGTTTATCGCTTCTGAACGTCAACCTTGCCGGTCTTCGTATTCCAGGTGATGGTTCCGTTCTGGAACTCAGCGGTAGCGATATCGCCCTCGATGGTCTGTGATGCAACTGGTGCGCCGAGCTCGCCGATCTCGAAGCCCTGGTTTGCCCATGCTTCTGCAACTTCGCCCCAGATTGCGTTGGTGCCGGTTTCTGGCGACGAGGTAATCAGACCCTTGTCGAACTTCACGTAGCTCAACGTGTCAGTGTTGCCGGAGTCGGTTGGCAGGGTAGCGCCGGTCTGTACGCCGGATTCCACCTGGCCAAGTGCATCCTGGCCGTATGCGGCGACGATGCGGTTCCACTCTTCAGCGAGGTTGTTCTTCTCGTTGATGTCGAGCAGCTTCTCTACAAGGATTGGCAGATCATCGACCGATGGGCCGTTCTGGATAGACATGCCGACCGATTCGAGGATTGCGTCGGCAGACTGTGCCAGACCTGGCGCGCCGAGCAGACCCAGCGCCGATGCGAGCATCGAACGTGCACCGGTGATTGCCTGCGCAGCATTCGCCTTGTCCTGCTCGGTGAGCTGTGGCGAGCCAGCAGTCGCATCGTCAGCAGTGCCGTCCGTACCTGGCTCAGCCGGGGTGGTTGGCTCGGTTGGCTCGGTGCCTGGGAGCTCGGTTGGCTCATCCGTCTGCGTGGAGCTTGGGGCTGCGCTTGCCGACGACGACGTCGACTCAGCAGCCTTGCTCGAGGTGGATTCAGACTTCTTCGAGGTGGACGAAGCAGCGGATTCGGTAGACGTGGTCGCCTTCGACGAGGTGGACTTCGAAGGTGCTGCAGACGAAGACGTGGTCTTAGAGGACGTAGCCTTCGACGAGGTGGTCTTCGAGGAAGACGTGGTAGATGGCGCAGCCGAGGACGACGTGGTCGAGCCGTCCTTGTCAACGACGAGGTCCGGGCTGCCTTCCTTGCCTTCGTTGTCTACCTTACCGCTGGTCAACGTGTCGTACTTCTTCTTCGCGATCGAGCGAATATTGCCCATCTGAGCGAAACCTGCGTCACCTGGGCACGTCGTGTAGCCGGTGTCGCGGTGGGCGAAGATTGCTGGCAGGTTTGCGGTCTGGCCTGCAGCGTACTTAGCGCCGGAGAAGCCGGAGCTGGTCAGCTGAATCTTGCTGGTTGGGTCGACACCGCCGACCTTCATGCGCCAGCCGATCATGTTGCCGACAGAGTTGATCATGGCCTGGGAAGGCTGAACGGACGAGTAATCACCCATCATCGAAATGCCGAACGTGCCCTGGTTAAAGCCACCAGCGTGCGCGCCCTGGACATTCTTGTCGAGTCCGCCGTAGCGACCTTCGTAGATATTGCCGTACTTGTCGACGAGCGCGTTGTATCCCACATCGCACCAGCCCAAGGTCTGGCCGTGGTAGGCGTAAATGCCACGGACGATGCCCGCAGCCTGTGCCTCGGAGTAGTTGTTCGAGCCAGCGGTGTGGTGAACAGTCGTGCCCTTCAGTTTCGCGTCGTAAGAAGCGCCTTGGCAGCGCTTCGACTCGTCAGCACCCCAGCCTGCGCGGGTGATGACCTTTGGCATGCCGGTCGCATTCTTGGCATCAACGATTGGGTCGATGCCACCTGCTGGAGCATTGCCATCGATGAAGACAGCATTGACCTGTTCCATTGGCTTCTCATCGACTACTGGTTCAATGTTTGCCCAGTCGTCGAGAGAGACCTTTGTCTTGTCGGTCTTGGTGGTCGCTGGCTTGTCAGCCCTGTCAGCCGTGTCTGCTTCTGGTGCAGCGCCGGTGCCTGCCTCAGAACCAGTCTCAGCGTCGTCGGCAGCGTCAGCGTTGGATGCTGCGTTGGAAGCTACGTCGTTAAGCGCAGAGTTAACGGACTCGGAAGCGGTTGCTGCGGCGTTGGTCAAGGACTTGATCAGAGCATCTGCCTGATCCTTGTCGAGATCTTCGATGCCCTTGATGTTCTTCGCCTCATCTGCGGCAGCCTGTCCGAAGACATCGAGGCCGTGCGTCGAAACCTGAACAGCCTTCGTCGGCTCGACGTAGATGAGCTCGGTGCCGTTCAGGCCGTTGCCCTGGTCGCTGGCTGGGTACTGTGGCTCGGCCGCGTACCACTCGGACCAGGAACCGTCTTCACGCTGTGCGCGGAAGAAGCTCGCGACATCCGCGCTTCCGGTCCAGGTGAGGGCGAACATGGAGAACTCTTCGTCGCGACGAAGCTCCTTCACGACACCACGGTTCGGATGTAGGTCGTCCGCCACAGACTGCGTTGCGATAGCGGCATCGTCAACGAGGACAGATGCGCCATCGGACAATGGCATCTCGTTCACCATTGCGTTGACGGGACCGGTTCCTTCGCCCTCCACCATGTCAATGGTCGCGTTGCCGCCGATGGCGACGAGCGGGGCTGCGAGCAAAGCCGCGACCGCGCCGAAGATAAGCGGGCGTCGCGCGCTTGCGCTGGTGCTGATGCGTCGTCGATTCAGCAAGATATCGCTCCAAATTGTTGATGTACAGGTGTACTGCATTTAGCCCATCGAGAAACTGCCCGTTAGGCAACGAAAAGCCACCTCAACACGGGCAGTACAAGTGCTACCTGCGGTTTTGGCGGGGAATTTCCTGATAGTTAAATGAGTAATCAGGTACGAATGTTACCAAAGTGATGTCACGTGTCCAGTGATGATAGGCGTGTCGGGTGTGGTTTATGTGACTGATGTTAATTAAGTGTTTGTGTGGGCGGGGTGCGCTTGCTGTGCTTCTGGGGCGCGTGGCGGGCTGCTAGAGCGTCAGAAGTGCGCGAGTAGGCGAGCAGTTGCCACTGACCCGAATGACTTATGACCGTGCTGGCAACAATTAAGGCCAAAAAACGGCAGGAATTGTTGCCAGCACGGTCATAAGTGGGGAAGTAGTAGTGGTGGAGCTAATAGGCTCGCGAGGGTCCTCGGGCAAACGCCTCATTTATAGAGCGAAACCCTGAAGTGACCCATTACCGAGGTGAAATTCCCAGTGAATCAGCGAACTTCTGGAACTCAGGCCCGAAATCCGAAGCGAACTGGCGAGCTGCGTCGTTGACTTCGGTGTTGTTGCTTACCTGCGGGGAACCAGCATTAGGCGATCCATCTGCAACCTGATCGCCAACGGTGCCGCTGCCTGGGGAGCGCTGGGCTCCACCTGGCTTTGGCACCGATCCGCTTGCGCCCTGCTTCGCGATCGTACGAATCGTGCCCATCTGCTGGTATCCCGAATTTCCTGGGCATGGGGTATTACCAGTATTGCGGTGCGCGAAAATTGCAGGCAGTGTGACTGACTCGCCAGCAGCGTACTTAGCGCCGGAGAAGCCTGCGCACGTCAGCGTCGTCTCGCCCATTGGATCAATGCCGGCGATCTTAAGGCGCCAGCCAATCATCTCGCCGACAGAGTTGATCATGGCTTGAGATGGCTGGACCGACGAGTAGTCGCCCATCATCGAAATGCCAAACGTGCCCTTGTTGAAGCCACCAGCGTGCGCGCCCTGGACGTTCTTGTCTAGACCGCCCGCGCGACCCTCGTAGATATTGCCAAACTTATCGACGAGCGCGTTGTACCCAATATCGCCCCAACCACGGGTTACTGCGTGGTAGTGGTAAATGCCACGGACGATTCCCGGTGCCTGAGCCTCGGTGTAGTTGTTCGAGCCTGCGGTGTGGTGGACGGTCGCTGCCTTGAGCTTGGAGTCGTAGGAAGCGCTACCGCGCTTGGACTCATCGGCACCCCACTGCGCACGAGAGATAACGCGTGGCATGCCATTGATGTTCACGCCATCAGCGATTGGATTGATGGTTCCTTCGGCGGAGTTGCCGTCGATGAAGATTGCGTTGACGACATCCAGTGGCAGCGTATCGTTGACTGGCTTGATCTCTGCCCAGGAAACGTCGCTTGGTGCAGGGGTTTCGCCAGTTGCGGCTGCATCCGCGCCCGCGTCCGCAGCGCCCGCACCAGCCGCGGCAGTTGCTTCGTCGGCGATCTCGCCCGCTGCCTTGCCTGCAGAGCTTGGCGCCTGTGGCATACCTGGCATTGCCAACGATGGGGAATCCATCGTCGGTGCGCCGGCAGTAGCTGCGCCAAGCGCGCCCGCTGCCAGGGTGTTCGGATCGATCGCGCCGAGGTCGAGGCCGAGGGACTTGAGTGCTTCGACATCGATCGTCGACAAGTCCAGCTTGTCGATGCCCACAATGTCCTTCCACTCCACGCCCGAGCCAGGGCCGAAGATGTTCAGCCCGTTCGAAGAGACCTGGACAGCCTTGGTTGGCTCGATGTACAGCAGCTCGGTGCCGACGAGACCGTTGTCGCTGTCCGCCGCCATCTCTGGGTCGGCCTGGTACCACTCGGACCACGTGCCGTCTGGGCGCTCAGCGCGAATGAACGTGCTGACATCCGGGCTGCCGGTCCAGGTCAGTGCGAACTGGGAGAATTCCTGGTCGCGACGGATTTCCTTGACGACGCCGCGACTAGGGTTCTGCGCATCTGCGAGCGCTTGCGTCGCGATAGCAGCGTCCTCGATGAGTACGGAAATAGCCGTGGACAGCGGGGATGAGTCGACAATTGCGTTGATTGGGCCAACGTTTGCGCCCGATGCGTCAAGGACGGCACGACCCTTGGTGAGACCAAGGGTTCCCAGTGGGGCAGCAACTGCAGTGGCGGCAAGACCCATCAGGAACGAACGGCGGCCAACTGATGGGGCGTTGATGCGGCGACGATTCGGCAAGTTTCTACTCCAGAACTAGGGGACTGATTCTCAAGGTCGGCGCGAGCACACATGACTGCGCGCTTCCTTGTGACCGACTAGACGTTACGGATGTTACCAATGTTACGCAATTAGTCTAGAGGAAATTATGTGAGAAATGGGGCCATTGGGGCTGGGGGAGTGGTGGCGTGTGCAGCGAAACTTGGCGACACCTATCTAATAGGGTGGGCTGCGTGAGTAGCGAAAACACCAACATCAAGAACGCCAAGTATGACCTTTTCGTCGTCGGTTCCGGATTCTTCGGCCTGACCATCGCAGAGCGCGCTGCTACCCAGTTGGGCAAGCGCGTGCTGGTGGTGGAACGCCGTAACCACATCGGTGGCAACGCCTACTCGGAGGCGGAGCCAGAGACCGGCATCGAAATCCACAAGTACGGCGCGCACCTGTTCCACACCTCGAACAAGCGCGTTTGGGACTACGTCAATCAGTTCACCGACTTCACCGACTACCAGCACCGCGTTTTCGCGATGCACAAGGGCACCGCGTACCAGTTCCCAATGGGCCTGGGCCTGATCAACCAGTTCTTCGGCAAGTACTACAGCCCAGATGAGGCTCGTCAGCTGATCAAGGATCAGACCGATGGCATGGATCCAGCTGAGGCAAAGAACCTGGAAGAGAAGGGTATTTCCCTGATCGGCCGCCCTCTCTACGAGGCATTCGTCCGCGACTACACCGCCAAGCAGTGGCAGACCGACCCGAAGAATCTGCCAGCATCGAACATCTCGCGCCTGCCGGTTCGCTACACCTTCAACAACCGCTACTTCAACGACACCTACGAGGGCCTGCCTGTCGACGGCTACACGGCATGGCTCGAAAACATGGCGAAGCATGAGCTTATCGACGTCGTCGTCGATACGGATTGGTTCGACGTGCGCGAAGAGCTGCGTGCTGCCTCGCCAGAGGCACCGGTTGTGTACACTGGTCCGTTGGATCGCTACTTCGATTACGAAGAAGGCCACTTGGGCTGGCGCACCCTGGACTTTGAGACCGAGGTGCTGGAAACCGGTGACTTCCAGGGCACTCCTGTTATGAACTACAACGATGCTGATGTGCCTTACACCCGTATCCACGAATTCCGTCACTTCCACCCAGAGCGTGACTCCTACCCAACGGATAAGACCGTAATTATGAAGGAGTACTCTCGCTTCGCGGAGGGCAACGACGAGCCGTACTACCCAATTAACACTCCTGACGATCGCGAGATGCTGGCCAAGTACCGCGAGCGCGCGGCTGCAGAGACCGCAGGCGAGAACGTGCTGTTCGGTGGCCGCCTCGGCACCTACCAGTACCTGGATATGCACATGGCTATCGCTTCGGCGCTGTCGATGTGGGACAACAAGCTGGTGCCATTCTTCGAGGAAGGCGCTGCGTTGGAGTCGAAGCACGCCTAGTTTGTGGGAGGGGTTGTGGGCGTGGCTGTGCGCGGCCACCCATCACCCGGGCTAAGGGCGTGGCAGCATGCCCATGTATCAAGTGCACATTAAGATTCGATGCGAACTTGAACCTTGAAGACTCTCGACTTCGTCTCAAGCACAAAACAGCAACTAACCAATCAGAACTTGGCCCTGGCCCCAGGAAACTCACGATAATTTCTCCGTGACCTGGTTCGCTAGTTGGCACGGAAAGCGGTTGATGCACCTCATGGCTAACTCGACAAGCGGCTCCATGGCAGTCGAACGTCTCCAGCGAATCATCCTGCCGAAGCTCGGTGAACCTCGTGACGTCCGCTCGCTCTACCTCGTCGAACCCGACACCAACCCTGGTCGCGTCAAGGCTCTGTCGCGCACATCCGCGCACATCCCAGCGGGTAGCGAAGTCAGCTTTGAGTCCTACTTCAATGCGCTTCCGGCGAGCTACTGGCGTCGTTGGTCTCAGCTTGACGACGTCGTCCTGCGCCTCGAACTCACCGGCGTCGCACGCGTCGACGTGTTTCGTTCCAAGATTGACGGCTCCCGCATTGCGGTCACTGGCGAGGTCGTGGGTGACCCCGAAAAGCCAGAAGCCACCTCGATCTGCGAAATTCCAGTATCGCTCGCGCCTTTCGAGGACGGTGGCTGGATTTGGTTCGATCTGACGTGTGAAACCGACGTTGAGATCAAGCAGGCGGCTTGGTGGTCACCAGTCGCAGCAGGTGAGCAGACCTTGCCGGATGGCTCGACGCAGTCAGCTCCAGAGGGTCGCGTGACCATTGGCATTCCAACGTTTAACCGCCCGGCTGACGCAGTAGCAGCACTGGAAGCACTTGCCTCTGACCCAGAAGTTGACGGCATCATCGACGCTATTTTGATGCCTGACCAGGGTGACAAGCATCCGGCGGATGAGCCTGGATTTGCAGCCGTCGCTAAGCATTTCGGCGATCGACTACGGATCTTCCCGCAGGGCAACCTCGGTGGTTCGGGTGGTTACTCGCGCATTATGTACGAGGCGCTGGGTGGTCCGGAGTCGGATCCAGAGCGCGCGACGGATAGCCCGTTCATTCTGTACATGGATGATGACATCGCTATCGAGCCGGATTCGATTCTGCGCGCGGTGGCAGTGGGCCGTTTTGCAAAGCAGCCAATTTTGGTTGGCGGGCAGATGTTGAACCTGCAGGAACGGTCGCATCTGCACTCGATGGGTGAGGTTGTCGGTCGCCATGACTTCATGTGGACGTCTGCTCCGCACGTGCACTACGACCACGACTTCTACACGCACCCATTGCGCGATCGTGGTGAGCACGGCGCTAACGCTGCTGGTGAAGTCATCGATTCGAAGGATCTGCACCGCCGCATCGACGTTGACTACAACGGTTGGTGGATGTGCCTGATCCCGCGCACGGTTGCGAAGAAGATTGGTCAGCCGCTGCCACTGTTCATTAAGTGGGACGACGCTGAGTACGGCCTTCGCGCCGGAGACGCTGGCTTCCCGACGGCCACCTGGCCGGGCATCGCCATCTGGCACATGGCCTGGTCCGACAAGGACGATGCCATCGACTGGCAGGCGTACTTCCACCTGCGTAACCGCCTTATCGTCGCGGCTATTCAGCATGAGGGTTCGGCTGATGGCATCGTGAAGTCGATGCGCAAGGCAACCGCCAAGCATCTGCTGTGCCTCGAGTACTCCACCGTTGCTATTCAGAACGAAGCAATGAAGGACTTCCTCGCAGGCCCTGAGCATCTTTTCGACATCCTCGAAACCTCGCTGCCACGCATCAACAAGCTGCGCAAGGAGTTCCCGGACGCACGCGTGATCCCAACGGCTGGCGAACTGCCGAAGGCATCCGGCCTGGCAGGCGTACCAACCCGAGACATCGGCGGCCGCCTCGCGCCACTGAAGAAGTCCGTGTGGCTCGCCAAGGGCCTGCTGAACAACCTGCGCCCAGCCGATCGCGTCCACCACGAGATCCCACAGGCCAACTTCGCCCCAATCGAGGCACGGTGGTTCTCGCTTTCGCGTGTCGACGGCGCGACCGTCACCACCGCCGACGGCCGTGGCGTAGTGTACCGCCAGCGTGATCGTGAAAAGGCCAAGGCTCTGCTGGAAGCATCATGGGCATTGCAGAAGCAGGTCGCAGACCGCTTCCCAGAAATGCAGCGTCGCTACCGCGAAGCGCATCCAGAACTGACCAGCAGGAAGAAGTGGGCCGATGTCTTTGAGAAGTAACTCGACCGTGGGTAACGACGCAGTCGTAACCGCAGACGCAGTCGTGAACGAAAAGGACGCCGATATTCCTGCTGTGGTCGGCGACCCATTCGGTGAGTCCGACATTCTGGTTGCTATCCAGGAGCGTCTCCTCGACGTGCCCGGCATCGTCCCAACCGCGCAGGCCATGAGCCTGTTCGGTGAACACGCTGCTGGTTGGATGGGAATGGCTGCTGTCGGGGCGGTCGTCGATAAGCAAAACCGCATCGGCTGGGTGAAGCTGGGCGTATCGGCGTTTACGTCGCATGCAGCCTCGGTTGTGATCAAGCGCATCGTGCGACGGCGTCGCCCGCATGATCCGCGGATTCGCATTGGCGTATCCACGCCGAGTAAGTTGAGTTTCCCGTCATCGCATTCGACCTCGACGACTGCAGCAATGGTGTCATTGATGCAGCTTGGCGCGGGTCCAGCCCCACTCGTGGGAATTCCGGCGATTATGCTGTCTCGACTAGTTTTGGGTGTTCACTACCCAACCGACGTTGCGACGGGCGCGGCCCTGGGCGCCACTACATCTGTGGTGGTGGACAAGGTTGTGGATGCGATCGTCGCAAAGAGGGCGCACAATAACTCTGATATCAACACTGTAGATCTGGCAGAACCCATTCCAGCTGATGCACCAGCTGAAGCTGAGGAAAGGACCGCGAAGTGACAAGCCACGAAGAGGGAGCGCAGGCACGGGCCGTACAGCCTGAACCGCATACTTCCAGGTTCGGCTCGGAACCTCACACGTATGGAATCGATGAGCCATCGTTCCCCCAGGGCAAGCCACCGAAGAACCTTGTCGACGCCATGTACAAGGCACTTCGCCCCAAGCAGTGGGTTAAGAATGTCTTGGTTATTGCCGCACCGGCGGCCGCTGGCCAGGAAGCACTGGCAAGCAGTGACTCGCTAGGCACCCTAGTTTTCGATGTTCTGATCGCATTCGTTGCGTTCTGTTTGGCTGCGTCATCGATCTACTTGATTAATGATGCTCGTGACGTGGAAGCAGACCGCGCCCACCCAACGAAGCGATTCCGCCCCATCGCTGCTGGTGTGCTGCCAGTGTCCTTGGCCTATGTCATGGCGGTGGCACTCATTGTGGGTGCGTTGGCGGTCAGTCTGTTGTCGTCGTCAGGTACCAGCCTGCTTATTGTGGTCGCGGTCTATATTGTGCTGCAGCTGGGCTACTGCTTCGGTCTGAAGCACCAGCCAGTGATTGATATTGCGCTGGTGAGCTCCGGTTTCATGCTTCGCACCATGGCTGGCGGCGTTGCAGGTTCGATTGAGCTGTCGCAGTGGTTCTTGCTGGTTGCAGCGTTTGGTTCGCTGTTCATGGCTGCTGGTAAGCGGTACGCAGAGTTGTTGTTGGCGCAGGCGACGGGCAAGAAGATTCGCAAGTCGCTGCAGGGCTACACCCCGACGTACCTGCGTTTCGTTTGGACGCTGTCCGCGACCGCAGTTGTTCTTGCGTACTCGTTGTGGGGCTTTGAGATGGGCCGGGTTCCTGGAACCCCAGAAGCTTCGGCGATTTGGTACCAGGTTTCGATGGTGCCGTTCACCGTCGCAATTCTGCGTTTTGCCGCTGATGTCGACCGTGGCGATGCCGGTAGCCCGGACGAAATTGCACTCCGCGATCGTCCACTGCAGCTATTGGCTCTGCTATGGGCATTGTCGATCGCGATTGCTGTCTACGTCATTCCGATGATGGGGTAGCTCGGCGCTGACTAGCTAACTCGCTTGCGCTGTTCAAGCTGAGTTGTTCAGGCACTCACTCACATGGTTTTGCCATGTGGTGGGTGCCTTTTTGCGTTCGCGCAGCAGACGCCCAGTACGGATCCCCAACTAGTTAGATTTCCAAAAGTAGGTGAAGGTGACCTCCCGCTTTACCTCAGAATTGCCTTAAAATATCTCAATTTGATAACGTGATCTTCTGCGTTTTTCGTGTTCATCATTCGGTGAACACTGTCGGGCGAGGGAGAGAAATGAGCGTTATGACAACTGCCCACGGTTGGCGGACTAAGGTTCTCGCTGCGATCGTTGCAGTAGCGACGATTTTTGGCATGATGCAGCTGGTGAACACTGAGGAAGCTAGCGCTAATCAGGGAACACTTCGTCCGGGTTGCGAGTGGGATCTATACAACTACTACGTGCAGTACTGCCGGGTATGGTCGCCGTCGATGGGCAAGGACATCAACGTGCACATCAAGGCTGCTCCTGGCGGCTCGAACGCTGGCCTGTACTTGCTGGACGGCATCCGTGCCCGTGACGAGTACAGCGGTTGGGTCTGGGGTGGCAATGCCCCTCGTGCGCTTGAGCATGCCAACGTGACCATGGTGGCGCCTGCTGGTGGCCAGTCATCGTTCTACACCAACTGGCAGCGTCCGGCAGTGTCGACGGAGCGTGGTGTTCAGAACTACCAGTGGGAAACTTTCCTAACTGAAGAGCTTCCTGTCTACCTTGAACAGAACTTCGGTGTTTCCCGCTCGAACAATGCGATTGCGGGCATTTCGATGGGCGGTTCCGCGGCTCTGTCCCTGGCGGCCAACCACCGCGATCAGTTCAAGCAGGCAACGGTGTTGTCGGGCTACCTGCAGACCTCCAATATCGTCATGCAGACCGCTATCGCTGGCGCTCAGGTGAACGTTGGCGGCTACGACCCGACGGCTATGTGGGGTCCAATTGGCATTCCTAACGAGGATCGTCTCCGCAACGATCCTTCCAAACTGTTTGATCAGATGCAGGGTCTGCCTATGTACATCTCGTCCGCTAACGGTATGCCTTCCCAGTGGAGCGACCCAGCCGCACTCGCTGCTGATCCGGCTCAGCTTCCTCCGCTTATCGACGCCTCCGTCCTGGAAGCACTTTCCCGCGCTTCGACCGTTGTCTTCGAGCAGCAGGCTCGCGCTGCAGGTTTGGATCCGAAGATGAAGTACTCCAACGATGGTGTGCATTCGTGGCAGCTGTGGGAGCGTGACTTGGTCGAGGCGAGTCCACAGATTCTCTCCTCGTTGGGAGTCTAAACTTTACGGTTTGCACCTCGATTCGCTCTCCATAGCTTTCGGGTGACATTTAACCCCGTTCTGTAACTCATTTGTTCGCCGGTCTACGTCAGGTAGACCCTATGTGAACAGTGGTTATAGGGTGGGGTTTATTGCATTGTTATCGAGTTCGCCCTAGACTAAAACCCTAAAGTTAAACTTAAGGCTTAAGTTTGCCGAGTGTCGCAGCCAAAACACCATCACAACCGGGTAAGTGTTAACACGAAGTCGTGCACATGGGAGCCGTCGTAAAGCAAAAGCCGAGGGAGGGGAACCCTCGGACTTGCCGAAGGACGGCCCCACATCACCACACCCGATGTGCTGGATGGGCTGCGCGCGTTAGACGAATCGTGACAAAAGGATTGAAGGGGAAGCCCTCACATGCGAGTTACCGCACACTCCCTCCGTGGACGTACGCCACGGGCGCTCACCGCTATTTTGGCTGTACCAGTTTCGCTGGCGCTGCTTGCACCGGCAGCGCAGGCTGTCCCAGCAATCCCTGATTCTGCATCTCAGACGATTCAGGCGCAGGACGCTACGAAGCAGGATGCACCGGCCACGCAGGCTCCGGGACAGGATGCACCTGCATCGTCGAATCCAGCTGGCGACGCATTAGACGCACTCGGCCGGGCAGCTGCTGCCAACGGTGTTACTCCAGAGGAGTTGCAGAACCCGGAGGCGCTGAAGCAGCGCTCCGCTCTGTTTATGCCGCAGCCACTTCCTGGGCCACCACGGGCGCCGTTCCGTGTTGATAACCAGCAGCTCGATGGCCTGCCATCTGGTGTCAGCGTGGAAAAGGTGGAGTGGTTCACCGAGCGTCACGTCATGCTGCACATCAACTCGGCAGCTATGCCTGATAAGCCAATGCAGGTTGAGCTGTTGCTGCCACGCGACTGGTACCGCGATAAGGAACGTACGTTCCCAAGTGTTTACCACCTCGATGGCATGAACTCGTTTGACGATTACTCCGGTTGGACCCGCGCAACTAACATCCAGCGCTTTTACGAGGACAAGAACGTTCTCGTCGTTCTTCCGGCAGGCGGCAAGTCGTCGTTCTACGCTGACTGGGACCAGCCAGACAATGGCACTCACTACATGTGGGAAAGCTTTATTACCAAGGAACTCGTCCCAGTCATTACCAAGGGCTGGCGCGGCAACAATGACCGTGGCATCTACGGCATTTCCATGGGTGGCACCGGAGCGATGAACATTGCTGCGCATACTCCTGACATGTGGAAGTTCGTGGGTAGCCTGTCGGGTTACTTGGATACGTCGTCGCCAGGTATGCCAGAGGCGATGGCCGCAGCGATGAAGAACACCGGTGGCTTCGATGCAACGAAGATGTGGGGTCCACTCGGCAGCAAGCGGTGGAAGGAAAATGATCCGAAGCTGAACATCGAGAAGTACAAGGGTATGGCCCTGTACATCTCGGCGGGTAACGGCAACACCGGCGAATGGGATCGTCCATCGCAGGTTGACCCGAAGATTCCAGATAACCCAACCGGTTACGCCCTGGAGCTGCTGTCTCGACTAACGTCCGAGACTTTCCTTCGCGATGCCGAAAAGGCAGGCGTTGACGCTACCGTCAACTTCCGCGAGTCGGGAACGCACACCTGGCCATACTGGCAGTTTGAAGTGAGCCAGGCGTGGCCAGTGCTCGCTGACTCCCTGCAGCTGTCCGAGCAGGATCGTGGCGCAACCTGCCACGTTGGTGGGGCAATCGAGCAGCTCGTTGCGTCCTTCAACGGCATTGGCACCTGCCTGTCCGATGAATACGACACCACAAATGGTGGCCGCGTCCAGGACTTCACCGGCGGTCGCGCATACTGGCACCCAAATACTGACGCACACGTCGTGTGGGGACGCATTGGTTCCCGCTACGCAGAACTCGATGGCCCAGCATCGCCACTTGGTTTCCCAGTGAGCAACGAAATGCAGACCCCAGACGGCAAGGGTCGCTTCAACCACTTCGAGCACGGCTCCATCTACTGGACCCCAGAAACCGGCGCACACGTTGTCTACGGCGACATCATGAACGCATGGGGCGAATCCGGATGGGAAACCGGCCCACTTGGTTACCCAACCGCTGAGCGCGTCGAAGTTCCAGGTGGCTGGTCGCAGGACTTCCAGAACGGTACTGTCATCAAGCTTGGCGACGAGCCAGCCCGAGTCGTCAACGGCGCAATCGGTGCAGCATACGCTGCTGCAGGTGGTGCCAAGTCGACCCTCGGCTTGCCGACTTCCGGCGAGATCAAGCTCAACCGTGGCGCATTCCAGCGTTTCGAGCACGGCTCCATTTACTGGTCGCCAGAGACGGGTGCACATGCAGTGCCTAACGGCGACATGATGGACTTCTGGGGCGAAAAGGGCTGGGAGAACGGCGAGTACGGCTTCCCAGTTGGACCGCAGCAGAACGTCCGAGCCGGTGGCCTGGAGCAGGAATTTGAAGGTGGCTGGATTCGCCAGCTGAACGGCAAGATTGTTGAGGAGCGCCGATGAATCGCACGTCCTTAACCTCTATGAAGAAGCTTCTGAAGCCGGCGATCGTCGTCACGTGTGCGACACCAGCGCTGTTGCTCGCAGCGTGTGGTGATGCGACCGTGGAGTCGTCGGATGTGACGACGTCTGCGACAGCAGAGAAGCCGGCGACCGCATCGGAGAAGGCGACTGAACAGTCAACGGCGAAGACTACTAAGCCGAAGGACGCGAACGACATCACTGATGACGCAGCCGAGCGCGTTGATGAAGAGCCAGCCGGCACCATGCCATTGAGCAAGGACGATGAGGGCTACTTGGATGCGCTCATTGACCAGGGCATTGATGTCGCTGGCGCCGAAGATCAGTTGATCGCAGCGGGTCGCGCACAGTGCGACGAGATGGTCACCGATGAAGAAGTTGGTGTGCTTGCCGACGCCGTCGCAGGCCAAATGATCGCCCAAGGTCGCACTGATGCGAAGGCCGAGAATGTGGCGAAGGCAATTGCAGATGCGGCGAAGAAGGCGTACTGCTAGCCAGTATGCGAAAAACGCTTACACTCCTCGCGGTTATCGTGCTGGTGGTAGCCATCGGCTTTGGCATTGGCCAATGGTTGATGAACCCCCAGCCGGGACCCGACAATGGACCTGGCCCTGATGGTGGTGCCGGACTGCTATCTGAGCAGCCAGAATGGTGCCCAGCGATTGAACTCATCGCTGTGCCAGCCACAGGCGAATCCCGTGTCGATGATGACCCGACGAATCCGACTGCAAGCCCAATCGCGTTGTTGTTGAGCGTCACTCGTGCCATGCAGACTGATTACTCTACCGAGGATGTCAAGGTCTGGACGACGCCGTACCCGGCAGAAATCCAGTCGATTCAGGCACCACATCTGAAGACATATGACGAGTCGCAGGCGATTGGTCGCGATGCAATCAAGGCCGAAATGTCGGCGACGCATGCTGACTGCCCACTGACTGACTATGTGTTGATCGGCTACTCGCAGGGTGCTTCCATCGCTGGTGATATCGCTTCCGAGGTTGGCAACGGAAATGGCCCGGTGCCTGCGGAGCGCGTCGCGGGGGTGGCATTGGTGGGCGATCCACGCCGGTCACCGGACCAGGGCATGAATCCAGGCGTGGAACTCGGTGGTGTTGGGATCGAGGTGGCACTTGCTCCGATGAACATGCTGGTGCAAAACGTAACGCCTGGCGCGACCATGCGCGGACCACGTCCAGGTTTCGGGGCGCTGAATGATCGGGTACAGAACATTTGCGCGCCGGGCGATTCTTTCTGCGACGTTCCGCCGGCCATTCCAGACGCGATCGCACGTGCCGGCGAAATGATGGCGATGGCAGGCGCTCACACGAGTTACGGCTTCAGCCAGACCATCATCCCGGGTACGACACCGGTTGCTTGGATTGATGGTTGGGTGCGCGGTCTTATCGACGCTTCGATGGCCCGGCAATAGGACTGAAAGTATGAGATGTAAAAAGCGCTATGCAACTTCCTTGCGGAGTAGTGCATAGCGCTTTTGCCAGTTTGAGTGTGGGAACCTTGTGTCCCAGAGGCAATGGGGCTTGACAGTCTAAGACTGCAGCAAGCGCCCCTGACCGTCGTAGGCGTACTGCCCCGATCCCATCAGGATGAGAATGAACTCAACGAAAATCCAGATGCCAAGTGGAACAAGGATGAAGAAACCGATAAAAATGAATGCTGTTGCGAGGCCGATCAAGTAAAGAACCAGCTGGGTAACCGCAACGTTGGTCTTGCCCAAGTAGAAGTTGTGGACACCAAAACCGCCAAGGAAAAACGCGAGGAGTGCCGCAACAATCTTGGATTTGTCCGACATCATCGGTCCACCTGGCATGCCTGGGGCACCGTAAGCATTCATTGGAGCCATTGCGCCATACGGCTGTTGAGCGCCATATGGCTGACCGTATGGTTGCTGTGCTGCACCGTATGGCTGGCCGTAGCCCTGCTGAGGCTGTGCATATGGCTGGCCGTAGCCGCCAGCGCCGGCGTTGTTTATTGGCAGGCCATTCTTGTCGTACTGCTGGCCATTAAATGGGTCAGTCATCCCGGACGGCGCTCACTTTCAAGTGCGAAGAAATCAGAGAAATAAATGCACGTTAAATATTAGCGTGCGAAAGTAATTCTGACTAACGCGACCGTCGTGAAGCGCCACCTAAGACCCACTAAGCACCTACTACCGAACACCCTCAAACTTGCGGATGATCCACTTACGCATGACAACCAGCAGAATGCCCAGAACGATGGATGCGATTCCCAAGACGAGGAAGAAGTTCGTTTCGGCAGCTGCATCTTCTGGGTGGTAGTAACCAGCGAGCGAACCAGCCAGCGAGGTACCCATTGCGACGGCCATCATCCAGACAGCGAACATACGAGTTGGGAATGCCTCGGGGGCGAGTTTCGTCGCAAGGGAGTTGCCAACAGGGGAGAGCAGAAGTTCACCCATGGTGAAGAGGAACAAGATCCATACGATGGCGATCAGCGGGGTCGAGTTTGCCGCACCGCCTGCGAATGGCAGGAAGAAGAACAGCGAGATACCAATGATGACGTTCGCGACACCGAACTTCACTGGGGTCGACCACTGGCGAGTACCGAGCTTCGTCCACATTGCAGCGAAAATGCCGGAGAAGATAATGATGAAGATTGGGTTGAACGACTGAATCCACGTTGGGGAAAGTTCGAAGCCGAAGAAGTTACGATTCAGGCGCTCGTCTGCGTAGATTGCGAGCACGGTGAACTGCTGCTGGAAGATGCCGAAGAAGAGGACACCAGCTACGAACATTGGGATGAAGCCGATGAGGCGGTGCTTTTCTGGGGCGGTCGTCAGCGGGCTCAGGTACATCTGCAGCCACAAGCCAACTGCAGCGATACCAGCGAGAATGGTGACAGCGTTGGAGAGATGTTCTGCAGGCAGCAGGCCAGTTGCAATGATTGCCACGACAGCTGCGATCACCACAACAGCGCCGACGGCGAACATCAGGTACTGCTTCTTTGGCAGTGGATTCGGTACGTCATGACCAGCTGCGCCGATGGTGGTCTTGCGCATCAGGATGTACTGAATCAGACCAATCGCCATACCAATAGCGGCGAGACCGAAGCCCCAGTGGAAGCCCTTCCAACCCCAGACCCAACCAGTGAGCAGCGGCCCAAAGAGACCACCGATGTTAACGCCCATGTAGAAGATGGAGAAGCCGGCATCACGACGAGGATCGTCACGCGAGTACAACTGTCCCAACACGACGGATGCCGTGGTTTTCAAACCACCGGAACCCAGCGCCACACAAACAAGACCTACGGCGAGGCCGGTCACGCCAGGGAGGAAAGCGAGTGACAAGTGGCCAATCATGATGAGGATGGCCGAGTAGAACAGGGTCTTTTCAGAACCGAGGAGGCGGTCGGCGATCCATGCGCCGACGAGTGCCGCCATGTAGACGAGGCCACCGTAGGCGCCGACGATGGAGGTTGCCATGTCTTTGCCCATGCCCAGGCCACCATCGGTAACTGAGTGGTACATGTAGTAGACCAGGATGCCCTGCATGCCGTAGAAGCTGAAGCGCTCCCACATCTCCACACCGAAGAGGTTGGCCAGACCCCATGGTTGGCCAAAGAAGGTGCGTTCGGTGTGCTCAGCGAGCTCATGACTTGAGCTATGCGCTGTAGCGTTATGCGATTGTGTCGCAGAAGGTTGATCTGTCATGAGCTCCAGTATTCGCCGTTAAACTCTGTTTCACCAAAATTTCGCCAGAATTTCTGGCCCAAATAACAAAAACCCATTCCCGCCACGGGAATGGGATGCGAATCGAGCATTCTCACCTGCGCATGTGTGCGCGCAGGATGGAACTTTACGACGTCTTCTTCTTGCCAACAATCCGCGCAATAAAGCGCCAACCCATGAGCAAAATACCGGAAGCAATGGTTGCGACCATGACAAAGGACCAGTGTGGCATCTGCCCGTTGCGGAGCCACCAGATACCAAGACCAACTGCGACCGTGGCAATCCAGACCAGGATTCCACCGGTGCCGAGGTCTTCTGCCTCACTCTTCGTCGCAACGCAGAGCCCCAAGCCGACCAACGCGCCGATGAGGAACGGCCAGTACGTGTCGAGAATATTAGGAATGGTGAATGGATCGAGCGGGCTGTTGTGAGCCAGTCGCGCCAAAATAGCGAAAATGAGGACGGCGATGGCGTCGGCAATAACCGTGGTCGTGCGGAGCTTCATGAGCCCAGGTTACCGCTTTTGTTTGGTGCACTGGCATCGCAGGGAGTGTCACCGGTTGTCGGCTTATCGCCGGTGTATCCGATGAGGTAAATAATCCAGCCGATGATGGCTACCAAGATGAAGGACACGATGCGGTAGAGAAGCACTGCTGCGAAAGCATCGACACCTGTCATGCCGGCGGCCACCAACGTACCGGTCAGCAGAGCTTCGACGGGGCCAACGCCACCTGGTGTCGCCTGAATGAATCCGGCGACCTTGCCGGATACGAAGGCCAACAACACGGCGGCCATGGAAATACCTTCGATGCCGACGGCGCGGATCGCTGCGTAGAGGCAAATGACGTCGGTCAGCCAGTTGGTCAGTGACCACAGGAAAGCCAGTCCCATGCGGGTCGGTCCAAGCTGGACGGAAGTGAGCTGACGAATGGTGTCGCGGACCGCGGTTTCATCGCGGTCAAGTGGACTGCGTCGAACCTTGTTGACCAGGTGCAGACCACCGATCGCGATCCGCTCAATGAGAATGGTGTTCCGCGAGAACCACCACAGCAGCGCTGTCGCCGCGAGCACCGCCACGCCCGCCATCACCAGCATCCCGGGAGCTGGCCGCTGGCCAATAAAGAACACGCTGCCAATAGCCAAAGCTACGAGGCCAAGGAAAGCAAGAGCGCCGGACATCAGCACGTACCAGCTGACAATGACTGGCGATGCGCCCCACTTCAATTGCCGTCTGACCTGCAACGCAGTGGAAAACGCCACGCCTCCAGGAACAGACACCGACCATGAATTCGCGACAAATGTTAGGGCGTTAGTAGCACGTCTTGTGACTTTGACGTTGGCAGCGCGGAATAACAGCCACATGACCTCGGCCATGGCGAACATCGACACGAGTACCGCTGCGATGGCGATGAGGGTCCAGCCGGTATCGGCGTCGCGAAGCGTCGTGAGACCATCGGTGACCATGCCCTGGTTCTGCAGGGTCAACCACGCAGCAATGGCGACGATGATGCCAGTTAGTGCCCAGCGCACCCATCCGGCGCGGGCCAGATGGGATACAACTCGTTTGGTGCGCTCCATAGCTTCCTAGAATGCCCTCGATTTCTAGCGTTCGCGCATCAGCGCGGACAGTGGGCGGAATGGCTGCAGCCATGCGCCTTCGTCTGGCAGGGTGTCGAGGTCGATGCGAGGCAGCGGTTCGCGGAACACTCCTTCGATGTCTTCCAGGTCCACGAACGTGATGAGTTCTGACGCCAGTGCCCACGACGCATGTTCGTGGAATCCGATGACGGTGACAGGAATGCCGTCGTTAGCTAGTTCCTCAAGCGTGTCCTGGAAATTCTGGCCATCCGCAGATGCGACAACAACGCTGTGGAGTACACCTTCGTTGTAGCGACGCCGGATATGCGCGAGCATGTCCGGATCGACATCGGTATCCTCTTCCAGCTTCGGCTTCGCAAACACTGCGAAACCAACATTACGCAGCGCCTCAACCCATGGGCGCACAATTTCCGCCGACCCTGGCGACACATTGGTAAACACGGTCGCTTCAGGGGTGATGCGCATGTCGGACTCTTCCGACAGCGCCATGGACTTTTCGACGAGCCAGCGGCCGACTGCGTCGAAGCGTGGACGATGCGCTGCGGTTGGGCGGGAGCCGAGGATTGCGCCGAGGCCCATGTCCAGGTTCGGTGCGTCCCACACCAACAACATGGTGGGCGTGGTTTCAGCAACAGCCGAGTAGGTGTGTGTCACGGTCATTATTCGTCACCTTCTGCCACTGGCATGTCGCGCTTGCGCCACACGAACTCGTGGATTGCATGTTCGAGGTTCAGTCCACGACGCTCAAACTTGGTGGTCGGGCGGTCAAGCAACATTGGCGATTCTGGCCACGGCCAGGGCATTGGTTCCAGCGCTGGTTCGACGGTACGGAGCTCTTCGATCCATTCGGCGTAGCCCGCATGGTCGGTTGCCGCATGGAAGACTCCACCTGGCTTCAACCGCGAGGCGATCAGACGCATCGTGCCGGACTGCAGGATTCGACGCTTGTGGTGACGAGCCTTTGGCCAAGGATCTGGGAAGAATAGGCGCACGCCATCTAGAGATTCTGGGGCAATCATGCGTTGAAGGACCTCAACGCCGTCGCCACGCACCATGCGGATGTTGGTGACACCTTCACGGGTGGCAGCGGAAAGCAGCTTCGCCAAACCTGGCTTGTACAGCTCGACTGCGATGATGTTGTGGTCAGCTTCCTTCGGAGCCATGGCGACCGTCGAGGTGCCGGTGCCGCAACCGATTTCAACGATGGTGGGGCCGGAGCGACCGAACCATTCTTCAACATTGATGATGTCGTCGGAAAGTACGGTGCCGTATTGATCCCAGTTCTCGTCCCAGATTGCAGACTGGTTCGGGGTCAAGGTGCCGCGACGAAAGCTGACGCCACCGATGCGTGGGTACTCGAGTCCATCATCGAACTCCGTCTGCATCGGACGGCCATAAGGTAAAGAGCCTTTTTCAGGAAAATCAGGGTTATTCACATTCTCTATTGTTCATGACGGCGAGAAAGGGTCAAGAAGTAGGTATCCCATAACTTGCCGAGCCATAACCCTCATGCCAAGCTGAGCGCGTACACGCGTGGTGCGTCACAGTGCTGCGCGACGGGGGATTAGTGGGGATTTCCGGGGGGATACCACCATGAATCACGAGTCTGTGGGCTCTTTGTATACGTCGGAAGACGTATGGAACGCCACTGTTGACTGGTTAGCAAGGATGGATGTCGAGGAGCCAGCTGCGGTAGCTGTGGCTGCTGTACTAGAGGAGCTATCCGGGCCACCACGAATTGACGTGTGGGGTCGCGTTGGTGCGGGGGCGGGAGTCGTCGCGAAGTACTTGCAGCAGGTTGCACTTAATAACGTGAGTGCCGCCTCGACGTGGCAGTGGCAAGACAGTGAGGGTGTGGCTGGTGCGCTTTCCACCATCAACGGTGAAGCCGGGCAGTTGACGTGGGTTGATGCGCGGGTTCGGGTTACGCGGGATACACAGCCGGTTCAGCAGGCACCAGGGGTGCAGCAGACACCAGCGGCCCAGGTGGCTTCGGCGCGGGAGTTGTGGGTTCATCCTGAAGAGTGTGCCGATGGCGAACGTGCTGCTGAGTTAATCACACAGCTGGAGGAGATTGTGTCGGCACCGGGTGCTCGTGATGCGCTGCTCACCGAGGCGTTAGAGCACATCGCGGTGTCCTTTGCTTCACGACGAGACGACATCGAGGCACTACTCGCTTCCCGGGAGGCTGCAGAGTCAGGAGGTGCCCGACCATGGTGATGGTCACTCGTACTGGCCCTGCTGCGTCGTGGGCAGACTACTCGGCGATGGCGGAAGTCATGGACGATGAGGGCGTTCCGTTGGTGGAGCTGGTGTCGTCTCGCTGCGCAGTAGTCCTCATCGTTGTCGATGGCACAGTGCCGCCTGTTCGTTCAGAACTCGATCTGGTGTCGGCTGTTTCGGGCGCGACCGGGCGCTGCGCGGTGGGACTCGCGGGCTCGGTGACACCGGGGGACAGTAGTTGGCTTGCGTGGCGACGAGCCGTGGATCCATCCATACCTGTTGGGGCACTCGATGCGGCGATGGTGCGAACACTCGTGTTGCTGGGTGAGGGCCCGTCGCATCCGCTGTCGCCGACTCCGTTGGAGAAGCGGCGTGACCTACTGCGCAAGCAGCTGGCGGGGGAGCAGGAATTTCGGGAAGCTCAGTTGTCTGAGCAACCCGAAAGGCCAACAGCAAGCGATGACTCGCACCATCTTGCCGAAGCAATGGATCAACTGAGTGCCTCGATTACTGCCTTGGGGGACGCGAAAACACTGTCTCCAAGAATGTTGGCTACTGCGACTAAACGTACGGGCGACCGGCTGGCGGAGCGCCTCGGACTTGCCGAACCCCTGCCGTGCCCTACGCCAAAACAGCTGGCGAAGCCGTCTTATGGCATGGAGATCGCGGCCGGCGTCCTCGCTTTCGGTGCGTCGATGGGGGTCGGCCGCATGATTGTCGAACCACTCGAGCTCCTTGGGATCGGCTCCGCCGTGGCACATGGAGCGGCCGTTGTCGTTGGTGTCCTTCTTGCGGCGGTGGTGGCGGTAGGCGGAGGGCGTCGTAAAGCTCAGCACCGAAAGATGGCATGGGCGGCGCAACATGTGGCCACCGTCCGCAAGCAATGGACGCGACATATTGCTGTCTGCCGACGCTCCGAGACCACCAACTCATCGACCGGCATGGCCCACAGCCAGGTGGGACACGGAAGCGGGCACGCTCGCTCTCCGGGGTGGCGGGAACGAGCCTTGACGATGGCTCTGGAATCAAACGGTAACTAGCCCGACAGTGAAGAAAAACGGCAGGACAACAGCATGGACATGATGAACTTCGATCCGGACTTCAACGCGAACATGAATAGCCTCGGCGATGCTGGCGGTACCGACTCACTCGAATTGGCATGTGGCTTATCCGATGCACGCCCTCTCGCGCCGGGCGAAGTGGGAGAGGGCATGGTTGTCTCGATTGGTGGTCAGCTCTTCGACTTGGGAGCTTCCTCTGCTGATCTTGACATGAATATCGGCACGGAAATTGGTGCCGATCTTGAGGATCCACCTGCCGACAGCCCAGAGTCGGCGACTGTTCGGAATGAACATCGGGTTCACAGCACAGGTAGTGGCGCCGCCGATTCGGTCACGCTTGCCGACGATCGCGGATTGAGCATCTACGCCGATACCAACGGAGATGGCACGGTTGACCATGTGACCACTGTGCTCTTTGACGGTCGATGGGAAACGTGGTCGCAGGAGCAGGTATCGGAATCGCTGCCCGGAGATGGACAAGAATCTGCAAATCGGACTGTGAATGTTTGTGAAGATAGCGAATTCGATGGCGCAAATACCCCCAATTGGGCGACCTGTGAATGGGAACGAGAGGAGTCTGGCAGGTGGGTGTGAGGTAAAACACAGGGCGTGACAGGTTTCTTTTATCGTGGGATAAATATCACATTAAAAAACGAGGCTAAGTGCTGTGTTTGGGTGGTGTAGGTGAGTGGGAAAGACCGTCGTAAAGCACGAAATTAGTGCGTAAACGCCTAGTAAACTTACGAAAATCGACCTACGTGAATGTGATTTGGGTGCTGCATTGGTTTCTTTGCCCATAAAAAGGCCAGGTGCGGGGCGGGTGTGACACAGAGTGGGGGCGATATTCGCAATACCCCGGTAGCCTGATTAGGAGACGCGAAACGACGAGTCAGGAGAACAGATGTCGGATATTTCCATCCCGGGCCTCGAAGGTCAGGCCCCAACTGAAAACGCCGAACTGCTGCGCTGGATTGCAGAAGTTGTCGAGCTGACGACCCCAGAGAAGGTCGTATTCTGCGACGGCTCTCAGGAAGAATGGGACCGTCTTTCGAGTGACTTGGTGGAAAAGGGCACTTTCATCAAGCTGAACGAGGAGAAGCGTCCAAACTCCTTCCTCGCTCGCTCGAACCCTTCTGACGTTGCGCGTGTGGAGTCCCGTACCTTCATCGCTTCCGAGAAGGAAGAGGATGCTGGCCCAACCAACAACTGGGCAGATCCAAAGGAGCTCAAGGCAGAGATGCTTGAGCACTACCGCGGTTCCATGAAGGGCCGCACCATGTTCGTTGTTCCATTCTGCATGGGCCCTATTACTGACCCAGAGCCAAAGCTCGGTGTTCAGCTGACTGACTCTGAGTACGTTGTTCTTTCCATGCGCATCATGACCCGTATGGGCCAGGACGCATTGGACAAGATTGGCAAGGACGGCGACTTCGTCCACGCTCTCCACTCTGTGGGTGCGCCACTCGAAGAGGGCGAGGAAGACAGCACCTGGCCATGCAACGACACCAAGTACATTTCCCAGTTCCCTGAGACCAAGGAAATCTGGTCGTACGGTTCGGGCTACGGCGGAAACGCCATCCTGGCTAAGAAGTGCTACGCACTGCGTATCGCATCTGTCATGGCTAAGGAAGAGGGCTGGATGGCTGAGCACATGCTCATCCTGAAGCTGACCTCGCCAGAAGGTAAGTCCTACCACGTCTGTGCCGCATTCCCATCCGCATGTGGCAAGACCAACCTCGCAATGCTCACCCCAACCATCGAAGGCTGGACCGCAGAGGTTGTTGGCGATGACATTGCATGGCTGAAGTTCGGCGAAGATGGACGTCTGTACGCAGTGAACCCAGAGAACGGCTTCTTCGGCGTTGCTCCGGGCACCAACTACGACTCCAACCCGAACGCAATGAAGACGATGGAGCCAGGTAACACCATCTTCACCAACGTCGCGCTGACCGACGATGGCGATGTCTGGTGGGAGGGTATGGAGAACAAGCCTGACCACGCAATCGACTGGAAGGGCAACGAGTGGACCCCAGACTCTGACGAGCTGTCGAGCCACCCTAACTCCCGTTACTGCACCCCAATCTCGCAGTGCCCAGTTGCAGCTCCTGAGTACGACGACTGGAAGGGTGTCCCAGTTGACGCCATCCTGTTCGGTGGCCGTCGCCCAGACACTGTTCCACTGGTAACCGAGGCTCTGAGCTGGAACCACGCAACCTTTATCGGTGCAACCTTGGCTTCCGGTCAGACCGCTGCGTCCGCTGAAGCTAAGGTTGGCTCCCTCCGCCACGACCCAATGGCAATGTTGCCATTCATCGGCTACAACGTCGGTGACTACCTGCAGCACTGGGTTGACATGGGCAAGAAGGGTGGCGACAAGATGCCAGCCGTCTTCCTGGTCAACTGGTTCCGCCGTGGCGAAGATGGTCGCTTCCTGTGGCCAGGCTTCGGTGACAACTCCCGCGTTCTGAAGTGGATCGTCGACCGTATCGAGGGTCGCGTTGACGCTAAGGAAACCGTTGTCGGTAACACCGCTCGCGCTGAGGATCTGGACCTGACCGGCCTGGATACCCCACTTGAGGATGTTAAGGAAGCTCTGAAGGCTCCTGCAGCTAAGTGGCAGGGTGACCTGGCTGACAACGAGGCATGGCTGAAGTCCCTCGGCGACCGCGTTCCACAGGAAGTGTGGGACGAGTTCGAAGCATTGAAGGCTCGCGTCAAGGCAGCAGAGTCCAAGTAAGGGTCTCTCTGACGCCGTCTAAAAGGCGCCCGGCACCACACACGGTGTCGGGTGCCTTTTTATGTATCTACCTGCAGCGGAGTAGGCTGGAATTACCGTGTCTGGTTTGCTCACCCTGCAGGGAAGCCGAAGTGAGTGCTGCAGATGCGAGGAAAGCACAGGGAAGGAGAGTCAGCGTGCAATTGACGGTTTTCTCCGATCTGGGGCTTCGTATCATCATGCGAATGGCAGTTGCCGAGCCAGGTCGCAAGTTCACCGCGGCCGATGTTGCTGACGAGCTGAACGCATCGAGGGCGCACGTCTCTAAAGTTGTGACAAGGCTTGCTGAGCTGGGATTTGTCACTGCCTTGAAGGGGCGCTATGGCGGCATTTACTTCGCTGAAGGCGCAGAAAAGAAGTCTGTCGGGCATCTTCTGCGGATCTTGGAAGCAGGCGAAATTGTTGACTGCGTCGGCACAGCATGTCCGCTCATAAATGGTTGCAAGCTTCGCGTTGCATTAGCGGGTGCGCAGGAGGCGTTTTTCTCCTACCTCGACCCAATTACTATCGAGCAGCTCACGCATACGCCGGTGTTGCGGGGGCACTTTTCGCTACCGATTACCCCAGTGGAATAAAAAGTCATATGCAAATGCAATGTCAGCTGCTACTATTAAATGCGAATATGAAAAGCGCATTAAGGAAAAGTGGCATGGCCAGTCCGTATGTGTCCTCCTGTGCGCAACCTCAACCCTGAAAGCGAGTACATCGCATGGCTGACATCGTCGTTAAGAAGTCTGTATTGACATCTGAACAGGAAGACATCATCCGGCAGACCCTGCCGGTTGTTGGCGAGAATATCGGTGAGATCGCGGCGAATTTCTACAAGCGAATGTTCGCTGCACATCCTGATCTGCTGGCACACACGTTCAATCGTGGCAACCAGAAGCAGGGTGCACAGCAGAAGGCGCTGGCAGCGTCGGTTGCAACGTTTGCTGCGACATTGATTGACCCTGAAGCGCCAGCACCAATTGAGCTGCTTCGTCGCATCGGCCACAAGCACATCTCCGTGGGCATTGTGGAGGAGCAGTACGCGATCGTGCACAAGCACTTGTTCGATGCGATCGAGGAAATCCTGACGCCTGACGTTTTCCAGGGCGCAATCCGTGAAGCATGGGACTCCGTTTACTTGGCAATGCAGCAGGTCCTCGTCGATTTCGAAAAGGAAGCCTACGCCGAACGTGGTGTCAAGGATGGCGACGTTTTCCGTGCTGCAAAGGTGGTCAAGCGCGAGGATCTGAGCAACGATGTCGTCCGTTTCACCGTTCAGCTTGACGACGGCCAAACCCCGGCATTTCTTCCTGGCCAGTATATTTCGGTTCGTCAGACGATGTCGGATGGCGCGGGTCAGTTGCGTCAATACTCGCTGGTCAATGCATCAGGCGCTAGCGAAGGTCTGACGTTCGCGGTGCGTCGCGTGGATGCATCGGCAGAGCTTCCTGCTGGTGAGGTATCGACTCAGCTCGTCGAGAAGGTGCAGGAAGGCGATGCAATTGAGGTCTCCCTGCCTGCTGGCGATCTAATTTTGGATCTGGACTCTTCTGATCCGGTCGTGTTGGTTTCTGCTGGTATTGGCGCGACCCCAATGGTCGGCATGTTGTCTGCTCTGGTTGCGCAAGGTTCCACGAGAAACATCGTTGTTTTGCATGCTGACCGCAGCGAAGCTGCAGATGTTCTGAGTGCAGACCGTGCAGAGTGCGTCGCCAAGCTAGAGAATGCGACGGAACGTACCTGGTATGAGCCTGAGTTCATGAATCTTGAGGATGTGGATATCCCTGCGGATGCCGAGATCTACATCTGTGGTGGCAATGGGTTCTTGCAGGCTGTTCGTGAGCAGCTGGTGGACAAGGGAATTGAGCGCGAGCGAGTGCACTTTGAGCTGTTCTCACCGAATGACTGGTTGCTTGACGCGTAAGCGGACGAAATTGGCGGGGCTATTGTGACGTGTGTGACTAGAAAAGTTTGATGGTCATGACATAATGGCCTCCATGACAAGCACGAATGAAAATGGCGCTGCTCAGGATGGTCGTTACGATGCTGGCATCCGAATTCGTCGAGAAGTAATGGGCGATGAATTTGTTGATGCCGCACTTAGTCGCAATGAAGGCACCGACGGTGAACAGCTGCAAAAGCACATCACGGAAACCGTGTGGGGCTCTGTGTGGACGCGTGACGGGCTCGGTAAGCGCGATCGCAGCCTGCTGAATATCGGCATGCTGGTTGCGCTTCGTGCAACCGAAGAGCTGCGTGGTCATGTGCGTGGCGGTCTTCGCAATGGGCTGACCCGTGAAGAAATCACGGAAGCGGTCATTCACACTGCGGGCTACTGTGGTGCGCCGGCTGCACTGTCCGCCATGAAGGTAGTGCAGGACGTTCTTGTCGCTGAACTTGGCGATCTCCCTGAGTCGGACGACGCCTAGTTTGTAGCTAGGGTAGCTCCGCCCTTCTTTCTTCGAGCACCGATCTGGTCAAGTAGACAGATCGGTGCTTTTTCTATGCCTGGATTCCAGCAGGTCGCGAGCCATAATCTTTGGAAACTAGACAATACGGGGTATTTCACGTAGTTTACTCGGGTGTAGATAGACAGGTCTGTTCACAATGGTGGCGGATCGTCGTAAAGCGTGAAAACAAAAAGGAGTTACCCCATGCTTGTTAGTGGTCTAGTGCTCGGAGCCGTGCTTGGCTTCGTTATGCAGCGAGGCAGGTTCTGCGTCACCGGATTCCTGCGCGATCTGTTTACCCAGCGCAGTACTCGCGGTTTGATTGCGTTGCTGATTGTTATTTCAGTCCATGCGGTGGGACTCGCTGCGCTCACGACGGCGGGCGTGATTACTCCGGAGTATGACGAATTCGCGCCAGTTGCGGTGATTATCGGCGGATTTGTCTTTGGCCTGGGCATCGTGCTCGCCGGCGGTTGCGCCTCTGGTACGTGGTACCGGTCGGGCGAAGGGCTCGTAGGTTCGTGGATCGCCCTGTTTATGTACGGACTATCCGCAGCGGCCATGAAGTACGGCGTGCTGGAAGGCGCGGCATCCGCACTAAAGTCGCAAACCGTGCCACTAACCACGCTGCCAGCGACGTTCGGCACCAGCGCCTGGCCTTTTGCCGTCGCTTTGACAGCATTGACCGCGTGGCTCGCTGTGCGTCAGCTGCGTCGCGAGTTCTCCGGCCCAAAGCCAGCTGTATTGAAGGCGAAGAAGACCGGCCTTGCGCACCTTCTTTCAGAAAAGCCATGGCACGTGTACGCAACCGCTGCCATTGTGGGCACGTTGGGAGTTATCGCTTGGCCTTTATCGGCTGCTACCGGGCGTAACGACGGCCTCGGCATCACCACACCATCCGCCAACCTGACCAGCGTCATCGTTACTGGTAATCCAGAGCGTTTCGACTGGGGTGTGCTGCTCGTCGTAGGCATTCTGGTTGGTTCATTCATCGCAGCGAAGGCTTCGGGCGAGTTTCGAGTGCGCGTGCCGGATGCGACTCAGTCGGGTCGTTCCGTAGTGGGCGGCATCTTCATGGGCGTTGGCGCTGCGTTGGCTGGTGGCTGCACCGTTGGTAATGGCATGGTTCAGACCTCGCTGTTTAGCTACCAGGGTTGGGTCGCACTGGCAGCGATCACTGTTGGTGTCGGTGTTGCTGCGAAGCTGTGGCTGAAGCCAGCAAGCGCACAAGCCGATGGTGGCTCGGTGGCACAGAAGAGTGTTGCTCCACGCTCTCCAAGGGCTCCACATACTGCCGAGTCGATCACGGCCGTACCGGCCACTGACGTGGAAGACCCAGCTCCAGTCTCTTTCGCAGGTACCTCGAGTACCCCGTCGTTCGCCACTGCTCCGGTCGGGTTGCTGGAGCGTCCGGTCGTCGCAAAGCCAGCTGGTTTGCAGGAGCTGGGCAACGGTCGGTGGGGTATGGACTCGCTCGGCGCGGTGTGCCCGTTCCCTCTCATTGAGGCGAAGGATGCGATTAAGCGGATCGATGTGGGTGATGAGTTGGTCATTACGTTTGACTGCACCCAGGCAACTGATGCTATTCCTCGTTGGGCTGCGCAGGATGGCCACGAGATCACGGAGTTCGAGCAGACTGACGACGCTGGCTGGATCATTACGGTCAAGCGCGGGCAGTAACGCGAGGAAGAAAAGACAGGGCGACTATGTCCCTATGTCCCGCAATATGACGTGAAATCGCCAAGCTCAGGTGGTGGCCCTTGAATGAATGCGGAATATTGTGGAGCGGGATCTTCATATGGCCTGGTCACTGCATCATAGAGAGCAAAGAATTGCTTCAGCTCACATGTGACTGGGCTTTCTGTCTCGTTGTTTCCTGCCTCGGCATCGTCTGACAGAGCCCCCGCAACCTCATTACTGGCAGCTACGAGCGCTTCATTCACCACATGATTTCGAGGAATCACAATCGGGTTGTGGTGTGCCATTAACTCCTCGGACTCAGCATCGGTAATGCCGTGTGCCCGACGGTATTCGCGCCATGACCGCACCCACTCGGCGAACCCTTCCGGTAGACCAGCTGGATCACGCATCAACGTGACATGAGCATTCGTGTGATCTGGCTGATCTTCTGCGAGTAGGCCTTGCCATTGGCGGAGAAGTGCGACGGCGGAGTCGTCGTCAAGTGCAGTGGCAGGAAGGCCGATCTTTGGAAGCCAGTGTCGTGAAATGGCAGTGGAAAAGTAGTCGCCGAAAGAATTAATGATGGCTTGTGCCGCGTCGAGATCCATCAGCGGCAAAAGTGACTCGGCAAGGCGACCACAATTCCATCCCGCGATCGATGGCTGTGCGCCGAACGCATAGCGGCCACCCACATCCACACTGCTGAACACCGCCTGGATGTCGTGCGTATCCAAGAAAGCGCACGGTCCGAAGTCGATGGTTTCGCCGGAGATGGTGCAGTTGTCGGTGTTCATCACGCCGTGCACAAAACCCGTCGCCATCCATTGCGCGACCAGCTCGGCCTGCTGCTTTACGACGTACTCCAACAGCGCCTTCGCATTCTGGCTGGTCTCGGTCGTGCTGTTATCGGTCGGGTTGGAGTCGTGGATGCGGTGGCGATCCACGGTGTAGTCAAGCAGCCGTTCGAGAAGCGCAGTATCGGCCGTGCGGACGAGCTCAAACGTGCCTACGCGCACATGGCTACTGGCGACGCGCACGATGATGGCACCCGGCTGGATCGGATCAACTGCTGTTGGTGAATCGGTGGAGCCAGTTGCCTGGCCAGGAAACGCAGGGGTGAGATTGCGCTGGACCAGTTCGCCCGTGGATATGACCGCTAACGCGCGGGTGGTGGGGATACCAAGTGCGTACATGGCCTCGCTCATGAGGTACTCGCGGAGAGCTGCCATCACCGTGCATTTGCCGTCGCCACCTCGGGAAAAGACGTTCCGACCGGTGCCTTTGGCATGAATGTCATACGTCTGCTGGTGCTGTTCGTCGGAGTGATCCTGTTCCGTGGGGTTCAGGCGATCAGGAAAAGTAAGTCCCGCGGGCGCAATAACTTCGCCAAGCAATAGGGCCCGTCCGTCGCCAAGAACGGGCGAGTACTGCCCAAACTGGTGACCCGCATACGCCAGCGCCACTGGCTGCATGGTCGCCTCGGCCTGCCTGGTCGTATCAGCCTGCGGCGTGCCACGGCCAATTAAGAAAGAAATGCCCTCCTCGGAGCGAAGCCAGGTGGGGTCGAATCCGAGTTGGCGGGCGAGGTCGTCGTTAAGTGCAAGAACCGAAGGGCGGGGAACAGCATCACCGGTGGTGGGGACGGCGAGCTCCGGCAGCGCTGCGGCGATGGACATGGTGAGCGACGGCATCATGGTCGCAGTGTACGGCAGGCATGGGCCGGAAAAGTGGGCAAGACAAAATTCCATATCGTATTCTGCGGGTATGGGCAGTAGAGATGGCATTCGCGCGGTAATCGGGTTCCTGCGCTTCGTATTATGGGCGCTGATTGTCATTTCGTGCGTTGTCTTGTTCTTCGACCTCATGGAGTTCGAGGGATCGACGCGTAAGGAACGGCTGACATCGTTTGCCATCATCCTGTCCTTCATCATCGGCGCGTATCTTGTGCAGCGGCTGCTGAAAGCGATCACTCCGCGCAGGTCAGACATCACGTGGTCGGATGGCCATGTGGGAGTGGGCAAGGTGCAGTCGTACACGTACACCGGCAGCAAAAATGGCGGAATCCGCGTGTACAACATCGCGATGGATGTGCAGGGCGATGACGGAGTTCAATTCCAAGGGCAGTTACGGGCGCCGGTGGGCCGGAAGAAGCTGGCATTTCTTGATAGGAAGCCACTCGTCCCAGTGATGTATCGCGAAAGCCAGCCGGCCAAACTGATGCTTCCCGAGCGCAATTACCTCGGCCCCGCACAGCTCTTCTTCAACGAATTCTGCAGGCGACATGGGCTTATCGACGACGGCGCCTACAATGCAGACCTGCATGGCGTGCCCATCACAGCCGAGGTGCTGTCGATTGAAGAGCTTTATGACGCAGGAGGCGTGCCGGGTGCGCAAGGGCCGGGTGTGCAAGGTGCGCAAGGGGCGCGGGCGACGAACCAGTGGAATTCGAAGCGACTGTTCGACATCGCGCTGGCTTTGCATCGCCCCAATGGCACAGTGAAGAAGGTGCGCAAGCGTATGTGGCTTGATGATCTTGAATGTCAGCACGTCACAGCCGGTGCCACAGTGGATGTGAAAGTTCTGCCACATGATGAAAACTCGTTGATCATTAAGGTGCCACTCGAGGCAACGAAGTAACCTTGAGCCTGAATGGGATTCAAGCGAGGCGTGATATGACACATTCGTATTCTGATTGGCTCAGTAGCGAGCAACAGTCAGCGCAGCAGCCGGTAGCTTCGCCATTTTCCGAAACCTCAAGCTACAACGCTAGCTGGGCTTTTTACTTCAATCGCGTCGGCGTTGACGGCTACGACGGCTTTTCCGGCGGTGGCTCAAATAACAACAATAACAACAACAATAACAACAATGGTTGATGTATGGATAGCGATGTAGCGACGACACCGTCGTCACGTGCATGGATGCGCAAAACCCGGCTGCACCACAAGGCCATCAAGCTCACGTTCGTGCCGAACCAGTTCTGCAATCTCGGCTGCAAATATTGCTATCTTGGCGACCTGACAAATAACCGCGATGATTCCAGCGACGTGGTCTCGCAATTCCAGCAGATCGCTGCGCACCTTGAGCATCAGGGCACTCTCATCAATTCGCTGCTGCTACACGGTGCCGAAATCTCCATCCTTCCTGCTCCAGTTTTGCGCGAACTTTTCGCCGAGTACCACGCTTATCGACGACACTTCCGAGGCGAACTCAAAGCCCTCGGACGGGCAGGTGCGCCGATTCACATTAAGACAAATCTGTACAACTTCCATGTACTGCGCCCACTGTTTGAAGAGTTTGAGGTGTCTATTTCAGGCAGCTTTGACCTGCCATTTAGCCTGCACGAAGAACTCCGCGTGACCAAGGGCGGCAAATCCACCCTGCAGCGGACGCTCCAGAATGTGCAGCTGTTGGGGACATACCCACATCGGAAGCAGATCAGCTGTGTTGTGGGCAAAGAGCATCTTCGTCGCATTGACGAATTCATGGATGACCTGGAATGGCTCGACGCCAATGGCTTCGACATGGCGACGGATTTCTACATCATGTTCGCCTACGACAGCTCCAATTCGGAGTACATTTCGCAGCTCAGCCAAGACCAAATGGTCGAGTTCTACGAGCGTATGCTTGACCGCTTTGCAGGCACGAAGTTTGAGCGAGCCATCTACTACGAATGGTTCAAGGAATTTACCCACGATTACTGCACGAATCAGATCAACTGCGGGAGCAATAACTTCCTCGTTCAGAAAGACGGCGATGTTTACCCTTGTCACCGTGGACAAGCGGAACCAGATCTAAAGTTCGGCAATATCCTGAATCTGGGTTTCCCCGACATGGTCCGCAGCGGGGTGGATACGATTCGCGATTATGAGGCACGGAATCCGTCGTTAAGCGAGGACTGCCGAGTCTGCGAATACTTCTATTTGTGCTTCGCGGGCTGCCCGATTCAGCGGAACAACACGGCGGACAACAAGTCGTACACGTGCTCGCTGCAGAAGGCGCTGTATCGCGCGCAGCCCGAGCGTTTCCCGCCACGAACTGCAGAATCGCGGCAGCTTGTCGATGCGTTCATCCGCGAGAACCAGCCGCATATCTACGATGATCTGTCGGTGCCACGGCTGATGAGCCCCACGCCCGAAGTCCTCGACGAGAACAACGCGCTCAACGCGATCATCTCGCGCGACCCGAATCTGCAGGAGCTGTTCCGCCCCGGCGCTATCCGTCTAGTGGTCAATGGCGAGGCCCGGGACTTGTTCAGCAGCCATCTCTTTGGCCGAATGACAAATGTTTCGCTTCACGACGGCGATGCCGTGAAGGTGGTCGTCGACAAGTCATATTGGGACATCAATACTGGTGGGCCAGGGGTTGGTGGCCTAAATGCGCTGAAGGTGCAGCTGTTGCGCGACAACTTGGTGACGTACGGGGACGAACAACGCACCAAGATGGAACACGTTGCGACGGCCGATGTGTACTCGGCGCAGTTGCTTGAGCTGGAGGACTGCTATGTCTGGGATGCAGCGCCATTTTTGACTGCGAATCGGGCAGCTTTGCTTCCTGAGCTGGGAAATCTGCTTTCTATCACGACGTTGAAAGCACGCGAATACCACTACTCGAAGCATGCGAAGAATGCGTTTTATCACCTGGAGACTATCAACCTGCCGTTTCACGAGTTTAGGTTTGATGTGAGGTGAGACTTCGGCGTGTGGGACGTGAGGCGCTGGAGAGGTGTATCTCCTGCGAGCGATCGACAGTAGCGCGTGAGAATTGCCTCAGAAATGGCGAAAGCTGGTGAAGAATGTCTCTTCACCAGCCCACGGCCAAATAGCTCTTAGCCAAAAAGCTAAGTCACGCGGTTACACATTTAGCTTTCAACCAACGCTAAATCCTCAGCTAAGCACCAAATCGGCAACCACGCACTAGCCCTTCAACGACGCAGGTGGCGCGAAGCGCGCGCCGTACTTTGCCGCGAGCTCTTCCGCACGTTCAACGAAACCTGCCACGCCACGACGCTCAGGATGTGCAACCGCAGTGCGTACGCCTGCGAATTCAGTGCCCGGCGCACCGTGGCCAGCTTCAGCGCCAACGCTCGATGCCGACTGAACCGCGCTCGCGGAATCAATGACGGTGCCACCGTCGTAGTTCTTCACGAACTGGCGCGTGCCACCCGTCCACGCTGGGTAGCCAATACCGAAGATCGAGCCGATGTTGGCATCTGCATCGTGCAGTACAACGCCTTCGTCGATGCACTTCTGCGTCTCCACTGCCTCGATGAACAGCAGACGGTCAACGAGGTCTTGCATATTGACATCGTCGTTTGGAATTGGGGTGATGCCCAACTCGTCGCGAAGCTCAGCGCGCAGGCCACTCCAAAGGCCGGAGCGACGACCGTCGACATACTCGTAGAAGCCACGCTTTTCGAGCTTGCCGGGGCGGTCGAACTTGTCGATCATCATGTTCACAAGCTTTGCGACGCCACCGTCATCGATGACCTCGCCACGTTCACGCGCTGCGGTCTCGTTTTCTTCGGAGATCTTGCGCATGAGCTTGAGATTCAGTTCATCCGCTAGCTGCAGCTGCGCTGCGGGGTAGCCAGCCTGTCGGGCTGCGGACTCTACGACTGCTGGGTCGTAGCCCTCTGCAACCATGCGGATGGCCTCGTTGATGACGGTGCCGATGACTCGTGAGGTGTAGAAGCCTCGGGAGTCGGTGACCACAATCGGAATCTTGCGGATAGCTACTGCGAAGTCCAGCGACGCAGCAAGCACTGCTGGGTCAGTGTTGTCGCCGGTAATGATCTCGATGAGCTGCATCTTGTCCACTGGGGAGAAGAAGTGCAGGCCAATGAAGTCCTTTTCGCGCTTGACGTGCGATGCAAGCTCGGTGATTGGCAATGTCGACGTATTCGAACCGAGGATGCAGGTCTCTGGCACAGCTGCTTCGATTTCGGCGTGGACCTTGTGCTTCAGGTCCGTGTTCTCGAAGACGGCTTCGATGACGAGGTCGACATCGGACATGTCGTCGTAAGAATCGGTTGGGTGGATGCGGGCCAGCAGAGCCTCAGACTTCTCGGCGGTAGTGCGACCACGCTTTTGAGCCTTCTCCTCAAGGCCGACGGAGTAGGACTTGCCACGCTCGGCGTTTTCCATGGAGATGTCCTTCAGCACAACCTCCATGCCTGCCTTCGCGCAGACGTAGGCAATACCCGCGCCCATCATGCCGGCACCGACAACGGCAATCTTCTTGAACTCGGACTTCGGGTATGGGGTGCCATCTTCCTGCAGTGGGCGGGAGCCTCCACCGTTGCAGTGACCGAGGTCAAAGAAGAATGCCTGCATCATGTTCTTCGCCTGGGAGCCGCATACGAGCTCGGTGAAGTAACGAGATTCGATGCGCATTGCAGTATCGACATCGACCTGTGCGCCTTCGATAGCGGCCTGCATTGCCAAGCGAGGGGCCTTCATTGGCGAGCCCTTGAGCTGCTTGGTCAGGTTCGCTGGGAACGATGGCAGGTGCATTGCCAGCTTCGGCGAGTTAGGGTCGCCGCCTGGGATGCGGAAGCCCTTTTCGTCCCATGGCTGTGCTGCCTTCGCAGCATCGGAGGCCAGCCACGCGTGAGCCTTGTCGAGCAGCTCCTCCGGCGCGCACAGTTCGTCGACGATACCGACAGAATGCGCCTTCGCTGGTGCCATCTGTGCGCCAGGGAGGATCACATTCATCAGCGCATCCTGCAAGCCGAGCATGCGCACCACGCGCGTCACGCCGCCGCCACCTGGCAGTAGGCCAAGGGTGACTTCTGGCAGGCCGATCTTGGAGCCACGGGCATCAGCTGCGATGCGGTGGTTCGCTGCGAGTGCGACCTCTAGGCCACCACCGAGAGCTGCACCGTTGATGGCTGCAACGATCGGTACTGGCAGCTTTTCCAGGCGGCGCAGGGATTCCTTCATGTGCTCGACATTGTCGAACATTGCCTGGGCATCCTCTGGGCCAACCTTCAGCATTGCCTTCAAGTTGCCGCCAGCGAAGAAAGTCTTCTTCGCAGACGTCAGGATAATGCCCGTAATCGAGGTGTCAGAACCATCGCCGATCTCCGCTTCCAGGCGTTCCACCGTCGAGCGAATATCGGACTCGAACTGGTCGTTCATGGTGTTGACCGGTGCATTTGGGTCGTCCATGGTCAGCGTCACGACACCAGCGTCGTTCTGCTCCCACCGGAACATGTTGTCAGACATGGTTTCAGTCATTGTTTTCAATCCTTCCGGTAGTTTCTAGACTCGCTCGATGATGGTTGCAACGCCCATACCGCCACCAATACACAGGGTGACCAGGCCGTATCGGCCACCAGTGCGGTGCAGCTCGTCAATTGCGGCGCTCATGATAATCGCGCCCGTCGCGCCCAGCGGGTGGCCCATTGCCATCGCACCGCCGTTGATGTTCAACTTCTCGCCGTCGATTCCCAGCTGGTTCTGGGCACGCTTTACGACGGCTGCAAAAGCCTCATTGATCTCCCACACGTCGATGTCATCAACGGTGAGCTGTGCCTTGGCGAGAACCTCGCGGACCGCTGGTTCGATGCCAGTCAGCATGATGGTTGGTTCGACACCATTAATGGACTGCGCAACGATGCGTGCCCGTGGGGTCAGACCCATGTCAGCGCCGGCCTTTTCAGATCCGACCAGTGCCAGTGCAGCGCCGTCGACGATGCCCGACGAGTTACCTGCGTGGTGGACGTGGTTGATGGTCTCCAGCTGTGGGTACTTCTTCAGCGCCACAGCGTCAAAGCCACCCTGTTCGCCCATGACGGTGAAGGATGGGCGCAGGCCAGACAGGGATTCAGCCGAAACTCCATCGCGGATCGTTTCGTCGCGATCGAGGATCATCAGACCATTCTGGTCCTTGACCGGCACGACCGAACGGGCGAAGCGACCCTCGGACCACGCGCGTGCTGCACGGGCGTGGGACTCTGCCGCCATGTTGTCGAGGTCCTCGCGAGAGTAACCGTCCAACGAAGCAATGATGTCGGCGGAAATGCCCTGGGGGACGAAGTCCGTCGCAAAGCTAACTTGTGCGTCCATTGCCATGGCGCCACCGTCCGACATCATTGGGACGCGGGACATGGATTCGACGCCGCCGGCGAGGACGAGTTCGTCGGAGCCAGAACGGACCTTGTCTGCAGCGAGGTTGATGGCTGCGAGACCGGAGGCGCAGAAGCGGTTAATTTGCATGCCGCCCGTGCGGTACGGAAGGCCAGCCAGCAGGCCAGCGGTGCGAGCGATGTCCGCGCCCTGATCGCCGACAGGGGAGACACAGCCGACGATCAGGTCGCTGATGCGACTTTCGTCGAGCTCAGGGAAACGGTTGCGGATCTCTTCGATGAGGCCCGCGAGCAGGGTGACAGGTCGCACCTCGTGGAGCGAGCCGTCCTTCTTGCCTTTGCCGCGTGGGGTGCGGATGGCTTCGTAAATGAAAGCCTCGCCGCCCGATGGGATGCTGGCGTTGGTCATGTGTGTTTCGTCCTCACAAATCATGGAAAAGTGGTGTACGTCACTTTGGTTTCACAGTCACTATATCCATAGGAGTTGCGTGCGGGGCAGGGTTTCACGGGAGGGGGTGAAATTTATTTTGTTATATGGGTTTTGGGGTGGTGCCTGGGCGACGGCTGGGGTGGTTGGTCGGTGGCTGGGTGGCCGCGATGACTCTGGGGAGGTGCGGATGTGGTGGCCGTGGCCAGTGGGAGAGGTGTGGTCAATTGGCGAGGGTGCTTGACTGTCTGCGCTTTCCAATCGGCTCGGTAGCTCCTGTGAAGCCCCGACTTGCGACGCAAAACCCTAGGTCGCACAAATTCCCGTTGGGCTGCAGAAGAGACACCGAGCCGATTGGAAAGCGCAGATGCCCTCAATCGCGCGCAGGTGGCTGCATTTGGACGCGCCACCTACGCCAGACACGTCCCACTCCATTCGCGCTACTTCTTCTTCAGCACCAGCACCAGGTTCGACACCGCGAACTCGCGAAGAACCGGAACATGGACCATCCACCACGCCCACCACGGGTGATAGCGAGGAAACGCAGCCATTACTTCAACCTCGCCGGATTCCTCTAACGTGCGAGCCCATTTCAGCCCCTCGCCACAGCCGACCTCAAAGAGTGATTCGCCGTAATAGTTCTTCGGACGCTTGCCATGCTTCTTTTCATACATCCGGCGCGCGCGATCCCCGCCCAGATAATGCGTCATGCCCATTTCATGCCCACCAAAAGGCCCCAGCCAGATCGTGTACGAATATACGACGAGCCCGCCCGGCTTTGTCACGCGCAACATCTCCTGGCCCATTCGCCACGGATCCGGCACGTGCTCGGCCACGTTCGATGAATAAGTCAGGTCAAAAGAGTCCTTCAAAAAGGGCAGGTCAAGACCTGATCCGCGTACCGACGACTCCAACTTAATCCCCGCCGCCGCCATCTCGCCAACATCCGGCTCACAGGTGAAGTAGGAAACATTGCGGTCGGCGAAGGCCTTTCCGAAGTAGCCAGGACCCCCACCGACATCGAGGATCGTGGAGCCAGCGAGAGGCGATGAACTGGCACCCGAGTCCGTGGCACCAGCATCAGCGCTAATGCCAGGATCAGCGCCTACAACGCCAGCACCTGCCACAATGCGCTCCAGCAGCGTCACCGTGTCATCGGCCAAGTGCCCGTAAAAGCGATCCGGATCCGACTGCTCATACTTGAAGTCGTTGAGCAGCCCGAACGACCGCTTTAGCGTCGCAAAACTCGTCGCCGGCCGAAGCGCGGCAGGCACGATCCATTCCTTCCACATGCGTTCTACTTAACCACTTTCTCTCTCTGGTGCTTGGGGTTTATGCGTTACGACAACATCATCGTGAAGCCAATTCCCCCAAATCGGTAACGGATCCAGTAGTCGGGATTAAGGTCTAGAAATATGAAGATTCTCTTGCTCTGTTGGCGCGACACTGGTCATCCCGAGGGTGGCGGCAGTGAGCGCTATTTGGAGCGGGTTGCCGAGCATTTGGTGCGACATGGCCACGATGTGGTGTTTCGGACGGCCGCGTACACCGGGCAAACGCATTCGTCAGAGCGTGACGGCATTCATTTCTCGCGGGGTGGCGGTAACTTTTCCGTGTATCCGCGCGCGTGGGTAGCAATGCTTGCCGCGCGAGTTGGGCTAGGGCCAATTGCGAAGGCGTTGGGCGGGCGGCCGGACATCGTGGTGGATACGCAGAACGGCGTGCCCTTCTTCGCGCGAGTGTTTTCGGGCGTGCCGACGATCATCTTGACGCATCACTGCCACCACGAGCAGTGGCCGGTCGCGGGGCCAATCGTGGGCAGAGTTGGTTGGTTCATTGAGTCAAAGTTGTCCCCCATTCTGCATCGAAAGTGCAGGTATGTGACGGTATCGCAACCGAGCGCTAGTGAGCTAGTGGACTTGGGTGTGGACCGTGGGCGCATTGACATCATTCGCAATGGTGTCGATCCGGTGCCTCCTGAAGCCCGTGGCGTGCGGTCAACTGATGCGCCGCGTCTGGTGGCATTGTCTCGACTGGTGCCGCATAAGCAGATTGAGCATGCGATCGATGCGGTCGCTGCTCTCGCGGAGACGATTCCAGAGATTCGCCTCGACGTCATTGGTTCCGGCTGGTGGGCGGACAACTTGGCGGCGTATGCCCACGACCTGGGCATCGCAGACCATGTTGTTTTCCATGGGCAGGTGTCCGAGGTTGAGAAGCACCTCATTTTGTCGCGGGCTACGGTGCATGTGATGCCGTCTCGTAAAGAAGGCTGGGGACTGGCCGTCATCGAAGCTGCTCAGCATGGGGTGCCGACCGTTGGCTACCGCTCCTCGGCAGGGCTGCGTGATTCGGTGGTTGATGGTGTGACGGGGTTGCTCGTCGATTCGCCCGCCGAACTGGTCGAAGCCACCCGACGCATCGTTTCGGAGCCTGATCTACATGATTTCCTCAGCGTCGAGGCTCTGAAGCGATCGCACGAGTTCGGCTGGGACTCTACGGGCGGGAAATTTGCAAGTTTGCTTCACGACGTCGTGGCCCAGGCCACATAGCCCGCAGCACACCGGTACTGAGCATTAGCAGCCACACCGTAAAGGCTGCCCAGGCAAGGCCCCGCTGTGTGCTGGATGCGGGTTCGGGAAGCTCGATCGCACCGGGCACCCGGTAAAGCGCGAGGTTTTCGTCGACGAAGACTTCATCGAGTTCGTCGATGACTGCGTCGGACCTACCGAACTCGCCAGGAGAGTTTTCCAGCAGTACCCAGCCGACTCCGTTGGTGCGAAGGATCTGCAGTGCATCGTCAGGTGCTGACAGCAGTGTGTGCTCGACGGTGCGGGAGCCTTCGCCGCTCACCACCGTGCCGGAGACAACCAAGTTTCCGGAGGTGACAACGGGAGCGGGCAGCGTCTTGATGGCGGGGTCGTAGACGGGGCGATCGTCGATAAGCCGATAGGAACCAGCGGGCAGCACGGCGACCGCAGACGTATCCATAGCAACGACACCCGATACCGGCGACCAGCCCGACCACGCCGGAGCAGGACGCAGCGGTTCCATATCCTTCGGCATACTCGGCACCGCCGACATAATTGCCAGCGCAGCAACGGAAACCGCTAGCCATTGGCGACCTGGGGGGAGGTTACGCGCCAGCAGGTCAGCGCTCGCAGCAGCCAGCAACACGTAAGCGGGTATAGCGAGCGCGACCCACTTCTGGGTGTCGCGTAACAGGCCCGCACCAGGAATGTTGTTGAGCAGCAGCTCCATTGCCGCGATGCCCGTCGGAGTGGCGAAAAGCGCGATCACAACGATTGCGACACCAGCCATGACGACGAGACGTGCTTGGGCACGCCAAACGGTTTTCACACCGATTGCGAAGAAAGCCATCAACAAGATGACGGCCAGTGACGCGAAGCCAAAGTTCCGCGACTCGGGAACCGCCTCGCCATTCCACAACCCGCCGAGTGCCAACAATGCCCCTATAGTGCCGACGTAATGCTCCGCCCTTGCTGAAAACGCCGCCGCGCCTGCCATGTCCGCAGAGGTGCCACCTCCCGACAGTGCCGTGGCTAGCAGCCAGGGTGCGGAGACGGCGATCGTCGTAAAGAAGGCGACGACGCGGTCGCGCCACGACCTACTCGCCACCACCGCGACCACGCCGCCCAGCAAAGCACCCGTCGGAGTCAGCCCCGCCAGCGCCAGCGCCGACGCGCGCCACCACACCTCACGATTGATACTGGCCAGCGCAATGGCAGGCAACAGCATGGCAGCGACCACCAGGGACCAGTGTCCTTGCAAGAGACGTTCAGCGACGAATGGGTTCCACAGCAACATCGTCGCCGCTGCAATTTGCCCGATGATCCGCGCGCCCACGACCACTCGCGCAAGCTCCGCAGCGGCCAGTCCGCCAATGATGAACGACAGCGCCAGCAGCACCTTCACCGCGACGTTGGCATCGACGACATTCCCCACCGCCCACAACACTGTGTCTTGCGGTACTGCGCGCGCGGCGGCTTCGGTTAGCCCGAGCGAGGCATCGGTTAGCGGAGGGTGCGCCGGGATGACCATGTCTCGGAGCAGAAGCTGCGATCCTCGGGTTCCGCTTGACGACGACCCTGCGCCCGACACAGCCGGCCCAGCAAAGAGCGGCCACAAGATGACAGCGGTCAGGATGAGGATCCACGAAGCAACGAATGCTTGCCCCATGCGGAGCTGATTGATGGCAGCACGTCGGGCGATGGCCCGCTCGACGTCGGTGCTATCAACGCGAGAAGCAGCCGCGCGCGAGGTTGCGCGGGGCTGCTTCTCAGGGTCGTTGATGCTCACCAGGCCAATAGTAGGCAAAGGCGGAGGAAAGGGCACCTACCGCCGTTCGCCGGTTCTAGCTGCCGGTTTTAACTGGCTACGACGTGTGGCTACGGCGTGTGGCTACGACTTGCGGTGCATGCGGATTCCGAAGATTACGAGCAACAATCCGATGATGCCGAGGATCCATGGTGCGATGGAACCAGCCATGGTCATCTTCTTGCTGGATTCCTTCGCCTTTTCCAGCTGGTTTGCCTTGGTTTCGTCGCTCCACTGGGCAACGAAGTCCAGTGCAGTGCGGTTACGCTCCTGCTTTTCCTTTTCGCGGCCGGCACCGAGTGCGATGTCCTTGGCTTCTTCCTCATCGCGTGCGTAGAACTGGAAGATGTGCTCGGTACCGTTGACGATCATGCCGGTGTTTGGCTCGACGCGAACGGTACGAACGTTGGTGTAGTAGCGATCCATTTCGATCTCTTCGTCACCTTCAAGACCCCACTTGCTAGCAGGGAACTTCAGACGCAGCGAGGCGAGAGAAGACTTGTCGGCTTCCGTCATTTTGCGGCCATTCTGAGTGAAGTGAGCCTTCTGAGATTCGTACAGGTTCACTGGTTCAACTTCCATGGTGAACTTGTAGACGGTGGTGCCGTCCTGCTTTTCCTCACCGACGAAGTCGATAGGGAAAGTCTGCAGCGCAGTTGCATCGAAGTAAGGGAAGGACTTCTTCGTGGTGCCGAATGGGAACTGGTACTGAATGCCTTCACGGGTGAACGCTGGAATGTCGGCAGTGTCCTCGCCGCCACCAGCCTTCGGTGCATTGAGTTCGATGGTCGACACTGGGTCTACCACTGGGAATGCCGTGGAGCGGTCCAGGGTAATGCGGTCGACGGTTGCGTTGACGAGGTTCTTTGGTTCCTCGCGGTCGTCGCGAAGCACGACGGTGCCGACCTCCATGGTGGCAACCTTCTTGTCCGCAGGTTCCTGGATGCGGACGTGACGGTTCGATACCAGTGGCGTTTCACCAATGAAGCAGTGCAGTGGCATTTCCGCAGGCTTATCTGCCTCGGCATCGCCCTCTGGTTTATCTGCCTCAGCATCGCCTTCTGGCTTGTCCGCGCCCGCGTCCTTACAACGTGGGTCGTCCTTACGATCGGCAGCTGGCTCGTTCTTGGCTAGCAAGCCGGAGTCGAGGAGGTAGCCGTTTTCGATGTTCGTGACGGTTGAGCTTTTGGTATCCAGCGGGATGACACGCAGCTTTGGCACAAGGAACGACGGCAGGAGTACCGCGATCACAAGCAGCGCTGCACCGATGACGATCATCACAAGCGATAGAGTTCTCTTAGCCATAAGCAGTGATTTCCTTAGATCATTTCAAGTTCTTTTTGGAAAGGTATCAGTAACCAGGTGGCCGAAGTGACCGAAATTCATAAATATTTTTCTGAACTAAGGTATTTTCTGGGTACCGCACTCTGAACAGCATAAATAGCGCCCCAGAAATTGGGTTAGTTCTTGTTAACACTCTAGTTGTCACTGTTAGCTAGGGGAAACTAGGCTCTCTCAGGTGTGTCATGGGACTCTTAAACTTTGCGACGATCACGTCGTAAAGTAGCTCCCACATATCGCATGCAATGACGCGGAAGGAGTGCCGGGCGTGGTTGAGACAGCAGCTGTAAAAGCAGGATCGTCAGCTTCGGACGCAGCGACTGTATCGTCTGCAGCAGCGTGGAAGCCCGGGTTTTTGCCGGCGCTGGAGGGGCTGCGGGCGGTTGCGTCGTTGGGCATTATTGGCACGCACGTGGCGTTTCAGACTGGTCATGACACGGGTGCGTTGTGGGAGCGTGTACTGGGGCGATTCGACTTTTTCGTCGCAGTGTTCTTTACGCTTTCGGGCTTTTTGTTGTGGCGTTCGCACCGTGTGGGATTTGGCGCGAAGAATAGTCGCTCGGGAGTTGCCACCTACTACCGCAAGCGCGCCGCCCGTATTCTGCCGGCGTATTGGGTACTGATTCTGATTGTGCTGATGGCATTGCCTGTCGGTGCCGGAGCTGACTTGAAAGCGTGGTTGGCAAACCTCACGCTCACCCAAGTTTTCGTGCCGGATTCTCTCCATGGCGGGCTCACTCATTTGTGGTCACTCAGTGTGGAAGTGGCTTTCTATATTGCGCTGCCAGTTATTGCCGTGGCCTTGCAGCGCATTGATCCGGCGTCGAAGCAATTTCAGCGTATCGGTGTCATCTGTGCGCTAGCCGTGCTCAGCTTCGGGTGGGCGTGGTTGCCGTTGCCATACCTCGATGGCGTGAATCCGCACATTCAGCCTGCGGCGTATTTCTCGTGGTTCGCTGCCGGGTTAGTGCTCGCGGAGTTGGAGTCGCTGGCTGGGGCGTCGTCGGCACGTGCGCGGGCGGTGCACCGGGGATTGCAGAAGTGGGCGCGTCGCCGCTGGCTATGGCTGAGTATCGCGACGGTGGCGCTCATTGTCGCGGCGCTACTCGGGCCGGAAGGGCTCGTGCAGCTGTCGAATTGGGAGTTCCTGCGTCGCCTGTGGTGTGGCCTCGTATTCGGCGCGTGCATCATCGGCCCGTGGGCGCTCGCTCCGGAGTCTCGGGCGCTGAATCATCCAGTGATGCAGGCACTCGGCCGCTGGTCGTATGGCATCTTCTTGTGGCACATGGCCATGTTGTCGGTCGCTTTTCCGCTGCTTGGTATCCCGCTTTTCGACGGCCACCTGCTGGCCATCACCCTCACCACCGTGGCGTTGGCTATTCCGATGGCAGCGGCATCATATGCCCTCGTCGAGGAGCCTGCTCGACGTTGGTTGGGGAAGAACTGGGTGCGACGAGAAGCGTCGTGACGCACACCGCAGCCGTAGCAATCAATTGCAGTAGCCAACCCGCACCGGCGTAGCCAGACTGTGGCCACGGATTCGTTCCGAGGAGAAGCGCCATCGCTGCGACAAGAACGCCAAGAGTTGCGATCATGCCGTGGCGGTACGTTTCCTCTGCGAGTTTCTTGCGCGCAAACCATGCCGCGCCACTCGTCGCAGCAGCAACGGCAAGGCCAGGAAGACCCGACACAAGAGTCGCGGTCACCGCGCCACATGCCAGCACGAACCACGCTGGGACTGTGTCGGCATTGTCGACAAGCGTGAAGTCGCGACGAAGCTCTGCACGCCACAGATACGCCAGCGCCAGTGTGACCAGCGCGAATACCGCAGCGATAGCGCCACCAGCCAGAATGCCATTGCGCCATGTCGATGCTGGTTCATAAGCAATCGTCACCGTGCCAGACATCCCTGCCGGCACGACCCAGCCTTGCTGCCAACCATTGATGGTTACAGGGGTGAGGGTGATTGGCTGATCGCCACCTTCGCCACCTGCAACAGTCGCTACCATGCCCTTGTTGACGGAAATCGGGCGCCACAGAATGCGGTCGGTGGGTGCTGCGTCGAGACGATCGTCGTGAAGCACAGCGACGTTCTGCTCAGCGCGAGTTGGTGCGCGGAATTGATTGGAAGTCAGCGTTACCCAGTCGGCCTTGGACTCCAAGCGGTACATGCCAGCGGACAGGGGGTACGTGTCCTCGCAGGTCAGCTCGGTGCGTTCGAAGCCGCCGCCGATGCGTTCCAGGCTAGTCCACGGATCGCCTACGCCGGTGTCGCAGGTGTCGGCGCTGACGGACACGGTCGTATCAGTAGGTACCGAGAACATGCGCGTTAGCGTGCCTTCGCGAACTTCCTGGCCAAACGACCAGCGCTGCACCACCTTCGAGGAATCGGGCACGGTTGGTACGCGGATTGGAGTGATGTCCTCACCAGCTGCGGTGATGCGCATTTCCGCGAGCGTGAAGCCCACTGGCGCGCTGACTGCGGTGACTCGGATGCGGTCGGTTTCCGCGCCGGGCACTGCGATCCGCGTTTCCTCACCGGGGTAGAGCACCTTGTTGGTGGTGGTCGTGGACGATTTCACTTGCACTTCTACGGGCACCACAGCACCGGTCAGCGTGACGACGACTCCCTTCCGAGGACTCTCAAACCTCGCCTCGACCCACTCCGCCTGGCCGGTGCCGGTGGCGGGTTGCCACCAGGTGGTGTCATCGCCGTCGACAAGTGCGTTGAGTGAATGCTCCGACGCAGCGCCACCCACATTGAATGGATTGGAAGCAGACGACGATGCTTCCAACTCGCCACGCCCCGTTGCGGTGGTGGTGAGTGGGAGGCCATCGACGGGATAGTCGGCGATCTTGTTGCGAACCTTAGCGTCCTCGTCGGTGGCAAGAATGCCACTGACAGCGCGAGTAATTTCGCCGTAGTTTCGACCGCGCAGAGCTGGGGTGTCGGTGACGGTGCCCGCATCGACACCAGCGAGCATGCGGACTGGCGCGTCCTTATCAACCTGATCCAGTCGCGATAGTACTTCCGGTCCGCCGGCGACTAGTGGGATATTGGCGGTGTCGATCAGGCGTGGGGACAATAGATTCGCCACAGCGCCTGCAGATTCGCCAGCTCGCCAAATCTGAATCTTGGTGCTGGAACTGCCCGCGGCTTCTGCTGCATCTGCGGAATCTGAGGCATCGTGGTCGGTGAACTCGGCGACCTTCAGCATGGCCGGGGAATCTTCGAGGGTCTGCTGCACCATCTTCTTGCTGTCGGTGCGGTACTTGCCACCAAGGTCAGAGCGCACGACAACGTAGCCGATGCCGTTGTTATTCAGCGTTGCCGCCAGTGCATCGTTGCCAACGCCACGGGCGAAGGAATCACGCAGGCCGTCCAGCCCGCGGATTGCCTCTGGCGGCACCAGCGGCACCGCATCGCGAACGACCCATGGCACGTCGGCAAGTGGCTGTAGTGGTTCGTCACGGGTATTACCCCACTCTTGCAGGGCAAACGGGGTGGACGGCATGAGCAGTGTGCGCGAGCCCTGCGCATTCGTGTTGAGCCAGTCCGCAGTGTCCTGCCAGTACGACGGCACCCGCTCAAAGCTGCCTTCTGGAGCTAGTCGAACACTCCACGCAGGTGCAGTCGCCCCCGCGAATGCGATGAGCACCATCATCGCCGCGATCCCGGCGACATTGCGCTCTGGATGCAACCACGCGGCCCGGTTCTCCCGCTTCCACGGCACCAGCGGCAACTGCGCGATGGCATGTGCGACTCCGAGCATGAGTGGCAATCGCAATACGGGGTCAAACTTGTGGAGGTTTCGAATTGCGGCAAGGGAGCCGTCGAGAAGCGAACGCCCCGATGCACCGAATAGGCCAAACGGCTCCGTCCACGAAGACATGACGACGATCCCCGCAAGCGCCACGACCCACCACATCCGGCGATGTGGCATGGAACGCATGGCGAGGCCGAGGAGGCCAAGACCCATGATCGCGATGGTTGCGTAAATGAGGATCGGTTCGGCGACGAGCGCGTGACCGCCGATGCGCTCAGTAGAGACGAACGGAGTCCACGAGGTCGTGCCACGCAGCGTTTCGGTGAGGTTGAGCCAGCGGGTGGTGACGCCGGAGGACTCGATGTAGTCGGTAAACGGTGGTGAATATCGGCCGAGCAGGAGCAACGGCACCAACCACCAGATGCTGACAGCTGCGCAAGAAGCCACCCAGCCCGCGAACATTGTCCAGCCGCGCCGGCGGTGTGGCCCGAATAGCGCTGCCCCGATCAGGACGAGAGCAGTGGGGACGCACGCCGCAGCGGTACTGACTGCGTTGACGGCGCCGGTGCTGAGGACCGCAACGCCCGACAACAGCACGGCAATCGTTGCTCTGCGCGTGCCGACGACATCGCGAGCCAGCACCACCCTCAACACTGGCAAGAGAATCCACGGGGCGAGAGCTACCGGCCAGGCTTCAGAGGAAATCGCCCCGAGAGTCGTGATGATTCGTGGCGAAAACGCATACAACAACGCAGCCACGATGCGGGAGGTATGCGTGCCGACGCTCGCTGCTTCGGCAACTCGATACAAGCCGGTGAACGCCAAAATCAGCGTGAGCGACCACCAGAGGGCCTGGCCGACCCAGTCGATATTCCACGCATCGTGGAGATAGTCGGGGAGGAGCTGGGTGGTGGCGTCGAAAAGCCCGAAGAAGGCGCCTTGCGGAAAGAGGTATCCGTACGCCTGATTCTGCAGCTGGCCGAGAGGCATAGTCTCGGACCACATGGTCAGCGAATTGGCGAGGAAACCGAGGGGGTTCTCCGTCAGATTGTGCTTAGTGTCCGCGACCGTGCGGCCGGGCGACTGGACAAACGCAATGAGGGCAAGCAAAACCCACCAGGGAACGAGAGCCCTGGTGGGCGTGCGAGTTGTGGACACTATTGCTCAGTGAACGCTCAAATGACGAATACGAAGAATGCGGCTGTCTAGCGACTGCCTAGCGCTGGCCGTACTCAACGCCACCAAGCAGAGCCTGGTCGGCAGAAATGGCCTGAGCTTCTGGAAGCTCGTCTTCGGATGCGACCTGCGCAATGCCGAAGATGGCAGCACCGCCGAAAAGTGCGCCCACGAGTGCGCTAGCAAGTGCTGGGCCTGCGGTACGACGAGGTTCTGAGGCGGTCTCGTAAGGCATGAGCGACTCCCTTGTGGATCTTTGGGTCATGACGAATGGTTCTGACTGTAGACCATAAAACTTACTACTGGGAAGTTTTTGTCAGACAAAGCTCAGTTTTTCTTGGGAATTACTGGGGTTGCTGCGCACTATTGGGGTTATTGGGGTGGGTGGAGCCGGTGTTGCTAGTTCTTTTCTGGCGGGCAGATCAGAACGGGGCGACCGGCATTCTTCACGATCGCATCTGCCGTCGACGTCGACAGCAAACCACGCAATCCGGACATCCCACGCGTACCGGAGACGATGACACTCGCGTCGAGCTGATTCGCAGCGTCGACGATCGCGGACCAAATGGTCGTCTCGGACTGGACGAGATATGGCTCGGCCTGAAAACCGGCTTTGGCGGCCAGATCGAGGCCTTCTTCGCACACGCGCTTTGCCTCTACCTGGGCGGGATCCTCTTCGACGGTGGAAGAATCCCAGTCTGGCTGCATCATTCCAGATGCGCCAGCAGTGCGGGCGGCTTGGCGCTGCAGTGGTTCCCAGGCGGTCAGAATATAGGCGGTCTTGACGGAGAGGACCTTGCTCGCCCAATCCAGGGCGCGCTTGGCTTCGTCGGAGCCGTCGTAAGCAATGAGCATTGAATCCGGAGCTGTCATACTGCCAGCTTAGGGCAGTTCCGCGACACTGCGCAGGGGTTTTCCTGGTTGCGACGGCGTAGGATGCTCCTGCTTGTTCGGCGCGGTACGTCGCTATTCGTCACAATTGCCGTAACGACCAAGAATCGTCGCAAATCGTCGCAAGCTTGCAAGCCGTCACAAGAGAAACTCGAGGCCGAAATGTCGGAGAATCCATCATCTGCCCAGCCAACGAAACCATTGATCAAGCCATCAATCATGTTCGTGTGCGTTCACAACGCTGGGCGCTCCCAGATGGCGGCCGCATATGCTCGCGTGATGTCCGGCGGGCGCGTCGAGGTTCGCTCCGCGGGGTCTGTGCCGGCGGATTCGCTCAATCCCGCGGTAGTCGCCGCGATGCACGAAGAGGGCATCGATATCGCGGCAGAAAGGCCGAAAATCTTGACGACGGAAGCCGTCGAAAAGTCAGATGCAGTCGTGACGATGGGATGTGGCGACACGTGTCCGTTCTTCCCAGGCAAGCGTTACGAGGATTGGAAGCTCGACGATCCTGCTGGTCAGAACGTTGAGGCGGTGCGGCCGATCCGGGATGAGATCAAGCGGCGGGTCGGTACGCTGGTGAGCGAGCTGTTGGGTGAGTCGGTGGGGTAGGGGAGTTCGACCCCTGCGCCGACCAATAGCGCCGATAAAGCGAAAAAGACCGTGCAAGGAATCCTTGCACGGTCAAATTGCTGGTCAGAAAGACATTGGAGCCGATGACGGGAATCGAACCCGCGCTGTCTGCTTGGGAAGCAGAAGTTCTACCATTGAACTACATCGGCAAGTGGCATTACGCCCAGGCGCTTGGCCTATTTTCAATGTAGCACTCGAGCTATTTCGGTAAAAATAGCGCCATCGCCCACGCGCCCCGCCCACGTCACGCATAGCCCAAACAACGGTGACTGCTGTCGCCCGCATCACATACCGCTCGCGTACGGCACATATATAGAAGGTATGCTGGCTACGTGCTTCTTTCAGATCGTGATATTCGTGCTGCTATCTCTGCTGACGACGACTCGCGTCTCGGCATCGAGCCCTTTGACCCGGAGATGATTCAGCCGTCTTCCATTGACGTGCGGTTGGACAAGTTCTTTCGCGTCTTCAATAACTCGCAGTACACGCACATCGATCCGAAGCAGCCTCAGGAAGAGCTGACCTCGCTGACAGAAGTGCCCGAAGGTGAGGCATTTATCCTGCATCCGGGCGAATTTGTCCTGGCATCGACGCTTGAATACTTCACTATCCCCACGAATTTGGCGGGGCGCTTGGAGGGGAAGTCGTCGTTAGGCAGGCTCGGACTGTTGACGCACTCGACGGCCGGTTTCATCGATCCGGGTTTCGCGGGGCACATCACGCTGGAACTGTCGAATGTGGCGAATCTGCCAATCGCGCTGTGGCCGAACATGAAGGTCGGGCAGCTCGCGCTGTTCCGCATGACATCGCCGGCGGAAGTGCCGTACGGCACAGGCAAGCTCGGCTCAAAGTACATGGGACAGCGTGGTCCAACGCCGTCGAAGGCCTACCTGAACTTCCGTTAGATCACGCTTTACGACGAATCCCCACGGCAGCTCGAGCGACGTTGCTAACGTTGCACACATGACTGCAGCCCAGCCAACGCCAACTGGCCAATCAGGGGAGTCTGATCGGTCTACGCCTGCGATTCGTTTTGAGGGTGTCTCGAAAACCTATGGCGCTGGTCCCGCGGTCGTGGAGTCCGTCGATGTAGATATTCCGCGGAACGCGGTGACGGTGTTTGTGGGCTCCTCGGGGTGTGGCAAGACGACGTTGCTGCGCATGGTCAATCGGATGGTGCAGCCAACTTCGGGCAGGGTTCTCATTGATGGTGAAGATATTGATGGTCACGACCCTGTGAAGCTCCGTCGTGGCATCGGCTATGTCATGCAAAATGGGGGTCTTCTGCCGCATCGGACGGTCGTAGACAATGTGGCGACGGTGCCGCGCCTTAATGGCTGGTCCCGTCGTAAAGCGCGCGACCGGGCGATGGAATTGCTTGAAGTTGTGGGGCTTGATCCGGCGGTGGCCAAGCGGTATCCGGCGCAGTTGTCGGGCGGTCAGCAACAGCGAGTGGGTGTGGCTCGCGCGTTGGCTGCGGAATCCGGGATTTTGCTGATGGATGAGCCTTTTGCTGCCGTTGATCCGATCGTTCGTCGGGAGTTGCAGGCTGAGGTAAAGCGTCTGCAGCGGGAGCTTGGACGCACGGTGTTGTTTGTGACGCATGATATTGGTGAGGCGTTCCACCTCGGAGACAAGGTCGTATTGCTCAGTGAGGGTGGCAGAATTGCTCAGCAGGGCCCACCCAACGAGTTCATTGAGAATCCTGCGAACGAGTTCGTGCGCGACTTCATTGATGCGGATTCCCGGCAATTGCACATCGATGGTTCGCGAGTGCTCGACGCGCGCGGTCGCGTTGCGGGTGTGCTTGCTTCGCCACAGTCTGCGGTGCCACAGCTTAACGACGACTCTGACCCCACAGCGCCCTCGACCGCTCGGGGTGTCTCGTCATGATTCGGTGGTCGTGGTACGTCGATAATATTCATCAGATTATCGACTTGACCTGGGCGCATATTGTGTTGGCGGTTCCACCGATTATTGCTGCGATATTGGTGTCGGTGCCACTTGGGTTTTGGGCATCGGGAAGCCGGAGATTGCGTGGCGTTATTACGTCGGGCACGGGGTTGCTGTATGCGATTCCGTCACTGGCGATGTTCGTGATGTTGCCGTTGGTGTTGGGCACGTCGGTGTTGTCGCCGTTGAATCTGCAAGTGGCGTTGGCTGCGTATGGAATTGCGCTGATGACTCGGACCGCCGCCGATGCTTTCGGCGCTGTGCCTAGCGTGACTCGAGATGCTGCAACCGCAATTGGCTATTCTCCGCTCCGCCAGGTCACGCGAGTGGAATTGCCACTTGCTGGGCCGGTGCTGTTGGCAGGTGCACGGGTGGTGTCGGCATCAACGGTGTCGCTGGTCAGTGTTGGTTCCCTGGTCGGTGTGCATGGTTTGGGCTACTTCTTCACGGATGGCTTTAACCGCAGTTTTCCCACCGAGATCATGGCCGGCATCCTGGGCACGGCGCTTGTTGCGCTCGTTTTTGATGGCATTTTGGTTGCCCTCGGCGCTGCGTTGATGCCGTGGTCGCGTAAGCAGGTGACGGCATGAGCGTCCCTGAGAAGAGTGTTCCCGAACAAGCCTGGTCCTGGCTGACGACGGCGTCGTCATGGTCTGGCGATTCCGGAATCGGCATGCGCATCGCCGAGCACCTTGGTTACTCATTCTTGGCGACGTTCCTATCTGCCATTATCGGCATCGGTCTGGGCATTTTTGTGGGGCATACAGGCCGTGGACAGGCTGTGGTGCTTGGTGTGTCGGGTATTTTCCGGGCAATGCCGACCCTTGGCTTGCTGACGTTTCTGGCCCTGATCATTCCCGCTGGCATCACCATGCCGTTGATTCCGGCAACGATTGTGCTTGTGTTCCTCGCAGTTCCACCGATCTTGGCTGCGACTGCATCGGGGTTTCGGGCTATCGATCGCTCCACTATCGACGCTGCGTATGCGATGGGTCATTCGACGTGGCAAGTCATCTCGTCGGTTGAGCTGCCTCTGGCGATGCCGGTCCTTGTTGGCGGACTCCGCTCCGCGTGGTTGCAGGTCTTAGCAACGGCCACCGTCGCCGCCTACCTTGGCCTTGGTGGTTTGGGTCGATACTTGTTGGATGCCCTGGCTGTGCGCGACTACGGCATCATGCTGGGCGCGGCGATCATCGTTGCTGTCCTGGCACTTATATCGGACGCACTGTTTTCGCAGGCAGAACGCGCGTTCACGCCAGCTGGATTGCGACTGGGGAAGAGATCATGAACGTACACCAAGCGGGACTTTCCCGACGACGCTTCCTATCCTCTTCTGCGCGGGCAGCGCTTTTTCTCGCGGGTGGTGTTTCAGCGTCGGTACTCAGCGCGTGTGGCCTCGACCCTGCTGACCCGGCGAACCGAAAACCAGGAGAGATCCGTATTGGGTCGGCGATGTTCCCGGAATCAGAGATTATTGCGCGAATTTGGGCGCTGGCATTGAAGGATGCTGGCCATGCGGTGACGGTTGTGCCGCAGATTGGCGCTCGTGATGTGTATTTGGCTGCGCTGGCAGAAGGCTCTATCGACATCGTTCCCGAATACTCGGGCAACTTGGCGTCCTATTACGGTGAAGTATCGAAGGGAGCGAAACCGGACGAAGTGCTCGCTACTCTGCGCAAGAACATTCCACCGGAATTTGAAGTAGTGGCACCGGCGAAAGCAGAGTCAAAGGATGCCTACCGAATGCTGCGCAGTGTTGCCGAAAAGCATGACATTCGCAGCCTTGCTGATGTACGGCAGCTCCTGGGGGACGAGTCGTCGCAAAGCACAAGCGCAAAGATTCGGATTGGTGGTGCGCCGGAGCTGGCGCAGCAGCCATATGGTCCGCAAGGGTTGGCGGAGCTGTATGGGGTGCCGGAAAACCGCATTGAGATGGTGGGATACGGCGATTCGGGCGGTCCGCTGACTATTCGCGCGCTTGCTGATGGTGCGGTGGACGTGGCGGATATTTACACAACGACGCCACTGCGCGATACGGTGGGTGCGCCTGTCGACGTCGTGACGTTAGAGGATCCGAAGCAGCTCATTCCAGCTCAGAATGTGGTGGCCCTGGTGCGTAAGGGCGTGCTTGATCAGTCGGCGCGGCAGACTCTGCGAAGCGTTGCAGATCGAATGACGACGGAGGACTTGACGGCGATGAATTTGCGTTCGTCGGGAGATGAGAAGGCTGGTGCTGAATTGATCGCGCGGGATTGGCTGGGTGCGACCGGTTAACGCGAGCGACTAACGCGACCAACTAATAGGTACTTGGACTACTCCACGTCAATTATTTGTGTAGTTCTGTACATTTCTTGTTTACCTGAAAGTAACGTCTACACCCGTTTGTGTGAATTGTATTATCAAATGTTTCTCCAAAGTGGCGGGACTTTCATAGGTACTTAATAATCAGTCCTATGCGAATGACGGTTATCGGAACTGGTTATCTGGGAGCTACGCACGCTGCGTCGATGGCGGAGCTGGGGCACGAGGTTTTGGGTGTCGATGTTGACCCTCAAAAGATCGAAACCCTTGCAAGTGGCAAGGTGCCATTCTATGAACCGGGCCTTCCAGAAATGCTGGAAAAGCATATCGGTACCGAACGTCTTGATTTCACGACTGACTATGACCGCGCTGCTGAATTCGCGAATTTGCATTTCATTGGGGTGGGAACTCCGCAGGTAAAGGGTTCTTTCGCGGCGGATGTAAGGTATGTGGATGCAGTTATTGATGAGCTTGCGAGGCGCGTAACTGGTCATCACGTCGTTTTGGGTAAGTCGACGGTTCCGGTGGGGACGGCTCGTCGTCTGCAGGAGCGTGCGGACACGATCTTGGCCGAGCGTGTTTCGTCTGGCGAGATCGAGCGCAACACCACGTCCATTGAAGTTGCATGGAATCCTGAGTTCTTGCGCGAGGGTTTTGCGGTGAAGGATACGCTGACCCCGGATCGTATGGTGCTTGGTCTGCGTGACGAGTTCATTCATGCTGGTGAGTCCAATGGTAAATCTCCTGCCGAGGCCGCGTTCCGCGAGTGCTTCGCACCAATCCTGGAGTCTGGCACTCCACTGGTGATTTCCAATTTGGAGACCGCGGAGTTGGTCAAGGTCTCTGCCAACGCTTTCTTGGCGACGAAAATCTCGTTCATCAACGCCGTCTCTGAGATCTGTGAGGTCACAGGGGCAGATGTCACCGTGCTGGCTGATGCGATTGGTATGGATGCGCGTATCGGACGCCGCTTCTTGAATGCTGGCCTTGGCTTTGGTGGTGGCTGCTTGCCGAAGGACATTCGCGCCTTCATGGCTCGTGCCGGTGAGCTGGGCGTGGACCAGGCGCTGACGTTCTTGCGTGAGGTGGACACCATTAATATGCGTCGTCGCGAAAAGGTCGTGGGCGATGTAAAGCGCATTTGTGGCGGTTCGCTGCTGGGCCACAAGGTTGCAGTGCTGGGTGCGTCGTTCAAGCCGAACTCTGATGACGTTCGTGATTCACCAGCTCTGTCCATTGCTGGCTCGCTGTCGCTCGGTGGCGCAGCGGTAAGCGTGTACGACCCGGAGGGAATGGACAATGCGCGCCGTTTGTTCCCAACCCTGGACTACGCAGATTCGATTGAGGACGTTTTGCGGGACGCCGAGGTCGTTGTTCTGGCAACAGAGTGGAAGGAATTCCAGGAGCTGGATCCGGTTGCTGCTGGCGAATTGGTGAAGACGAAGAAGATCATCGATGGTCGCAACTGCCTGCCACTGGCTGCATGGTTGGACGCTGGTTGGGATGTCACTGCGTTGGGGCGTGGGTAGTACCCTCTGAAGCTGGCATTATTGCATTACGACGAGCAGACTCTGGAGTCGTTTCTCTCCAGGGTTTTGTGCTGGGTTGGTGGCGTTGCTCACAAAATCGAGTGATGGGCTGGCGCCCTTGTAACGCTTTTTCAAAGTCAGTCGATGTAGTTGATGAACCCGTCGAATAGTTCTTGAGTGCGTTCTCCCCGCAGTTGGCAATTGTTCGGGCGTAGAACAACACGCTGGCTCTCCGATTGCCTAGTCGCCGAGCTTCTGGTTGTTAGAGCTTTAGCGATAGTAGTTGGGAAGGTATCGACGTGCCGGACTTTGTAGGCCCTTTAATGAGGCGCTCGTCTGATGTAGCCGTCAGGCATGATGGGTCTCGCAAGATAGTGGCGTTCTTGCTGAGTTTTATTCTCGTGTTTGCAATGTCTTCGGCATTGGATGTGCCTGCTGCGGGTGCGCAGGAGGCGAGTAGTGATCCGGCGGCAACTTCTGCTGAAGAAGTTGTGACCGAGACGGTAGAAGCACCAGCTCCTGCTCCGGCGGAATTGCCTGTGCCAGAGGAAGTACCTGTGCGAGAGGAAGTGTCTGCTCCTGTAGAGGTAATGGCGCCAGATGAATCTCCAGTTTCGCAAACACCTACGCCGGCAGAAACCACTACGGCTGAAGCTCCTGCCGATCTCTCGGGCGAAAATCTCGATGCCGAACTACCTGATGGCTACCGCAGACTCGGGGACAGTCAGCATGAAGTCCTTCTGGACAGCGCGCTGATCGACCGAGTGGCGAGTGCATGGGGAGATAACGAATGGATGATCGACGCAAGGTTCAAGGCGGTGCAAAATGTTGACCGGATCGTCGTAAATTTTGCAGAGCCACACGGAATGAAACCGGGTGCATGGGTATCGTCATTCTTCCTGGGAGATCGGGAAGTAAAGGATGTGCAAGCGCAATGGTTCGTGCGTGATGAGCAACTAGTAGAAATCACTTTTGCACAGTATGTGCACGTGGACCCAGGACAACTGCTGCGTGTGGTTGCAAAGGATGTCAAGGTTCCAGAAGGGAAGCCGGGTGCAGAGGCTTTCTTTGTGAACTTCCAGACGAAGCCTGAAGTTCTCGAAGCAATGCCAGTTGAAGAGGTTGCGGCTATCGCTGAAGAAAATGGAGCTAGACCTGATCCAGCTCAGGATTCTGTTGCGCCTGCGCCAGTGGCTGAAGATCCAATAGCGTCACCTGAAATTGATCCAATTGTCGATTCGTCAGAGATCGGATTGATGGCAGATTCGATGCCTTTTTCGTCGACGGATACGCAGAGTGCTGCTTCATCGAGCGTCGCTGCGAAGTCGAGTGACAAAGTAGCGTCGCCTGATATTGCGTTGATGGCGGATACCGCGTCTACGTGCGTGGATATTAAAGGTACGAGCTGGACGGATAACTCGCGTCAAACGGATGGTTCTACTGACTATTACGGCTACTACAACTACTACGATGGCCAGGACATTAGCTTCACCTCAGGTGTGAAGGGGACCATTAACCAGCTAACGCTGGCTGTAAACCATACGAATCCGATCTATCCGTCGAGCCACCCGAACACAACGGGCTATGTCTATGACGCAAGCGGAAATCTGGTCAAGACTTTCTCGTGGAAGCAGATTACGTGGGTTCGTAGCGGCAATAATATGGTTTTTACTCTTCCTGCGCCCGTGGCTGTAGATCCTGGCTACACTGTGAAAATCCGCGTTTGGGATGTGCCGGATGGCAATATATATCCGACAACTGCTACTGCATATGACCGCTATGGTTACCTATATGAGTACACCACAGGTAAGTACACATCTGGTGTTGTCTCGGCGTGTGGTTCTTTGCCTACAGGTACTGCTGTAACAGCTCCGAGCTACCTGACTCAGCCCTTGCCTAATCCAGCAGCTCAGCCACGCTGCGGCCAAAAGATCGCGCTCGTCTTTGACGTGTCGAACTCAATCGGAGCAACTGGTCTTACCAATATTAAGAGGGCAGGAACCGAAATTATCAACAAATTGGCGGGAACTCCTACTCAACTTGGCGTCTACAACTTTGCGACGGATGCCCCAGCAGATGGCAACAGTACTAATTGGTCGCACGCTCTTGATCTTGGTGTTTCTGCAAACGTCACAACGTTGAATACAAAAGTCAACAACCTGCATCTGGCAACGAACAGTCAACGGGGCGGAACCAACTGGGAAGGTGGTATCGGGGAGGCCATCGGGCAGGGGTACGACATTGTTTACGTAATTACGGATGGAGAGCCGACGGCGTACGAAGGTAGCTCGGATGTTGGCTATACCACTCACGTCAGCGATATTGATCGTGCCATCAAGGCGGCTAATCTCCTGAAAAAGGCGGGTACCAGAGTCGAAACCATTGGTGTCGGTATGAAGCCAACGGCCGACGTTTACAATGACAACAGCTCATTCCGCGAGACCCGAAACACGCTCGATATGTTGACGTGGATTTCTGGTCCGAAAGAGAATGAAGAATGGTACAGGATCGCCGACTATTCGACACTGGCAAGCATGCTTTCGAAAAGAATTCTCGCAGCGTGTGAGTCCTCGCTAATTGTAAACAAGCAGGTCAGGCTCCTTGACGGCACACTAATCGATGGTGGTAACTGGGAGTTCAACGCAACTGCAATTCCAGGAGCCTTGAAGAACACCAGCGATCCTGTGCAGCACACCGACGCAGAAGGCTCGGCGTTCTGGAAGTTTGAGTTGGTGAACCCCAACCAGATTATCGATCCGAATAATCCGCCAAAATCTCCTGTCTTGGTGAAGGAAACTCAGCAGGCTGGCTACAGCTTGGAGTTGCAGAATGGTCAGCGTGCGACGTGCACGCGTTGGAATAAGCCACTCGCTTCTGCGAATGATCCTAATTCTGCGACTGGTTTCTCAGTGAATGTCGATGTCTACGGTCCAGTGGTTTGTACCGTGATCAATAAGCAGCTGCCGGACGTGCACTTTGCTCTGAAAAAGGTTGGCTTTGTTGATGGAGAACAGGTTACCCAGCCTTTGGAGGATGCGAAGTTTGATATTCGCACTGTGAACCCGGATGGCACCATGGGTGATCCCGCCATGGTCGCTGGTAAGCCTGCGCAGTTGGTGTATGACGCGACTTCAATGATGTACAGGTCTCCGGGTCTTGTCGAAGGCGACTACTACATCTTGGAGACGCAGTCTCCGGCTGGGTTCTCGCTTTTGCCGAAGCCAATCAAGATTCGCGTGACGTATGAGCGCAACGCCTCTGGCATCCTGGTTCTTGATTCTGCTGGCAATCCAAAGTCCATTGTCACCATTTTGAATGATGACAATACTGTTCCCGCTGCCGTCGAATATGTGAAGTCGGAGGGTTCTCGTGACAATATCGTTATCACCTTGGCGAATTACCAGGTCGGCGATCTGCCAAAGACCGGCGGAATCGGCTTCGGACCAATCCTGCTCGCAGCCTTCGGACTAATCGGTGCAGCAGTAGTTACCCGCAAGAAGATGACCACATAAGTATAAGCCAACGCTAGCGCCAACTAGCCAAAGCTGAAGGAGGGGCGCCGTGGAGAAATCCACGGCGCCCCTCCTTCATCACTAACCCCCAGTCAAGGAGAAACTCGCAGGCCAAAAGCGAACCGCCAAACGGACAGACACTAGGAACTACTGCTTGTAACTTGCCAAGAAATTGCCCAAACGCTCAATCGCCTCACGAAGCTCGCTCGCCCACGGCAACGTCACAATACGGAAGTGATCCGGCGTCGGATAGTTAAAACCAGTGCCACCCACCATGAGGATCTTCTCCTCACGCAGAATATCCAGCATCAACTTCTCGTCGTCATGAATCTCATGGACATTCGGATCCAACTTCGGGAACGCATACAACGCACCCATCGGCTTCACGCAACTCACACCTGGAATCGCATTCAGACCCTCCCACGCGGCGTTACGCTGATCCAGCAAACGACCACCCGGAAGAATCAAGTCCTCAATTGACTGGTATCCACCCAACGCCACCTGAATGCCATGCTGAGCAGGCACATTCGGACACAATCGCGTTGACGCCAGCAAATTGATGCCCTCGATAAAGCCCTCGGCATGACGCTTCGGACCAGTCAACACCATCCAACCCGCACGGTAACCAGCGACACGATACGTCTTCGACAAACCATTAAACGTAATGCACAGCAAGTCCGGAGCCAGCTCGGCAGTAGAGATGTGCTGGGCATCGTCGTAAAGAATCCGGTCATAGATTTCGTCGGACAAAAGCAGCAGGGAATGCTCACGTGCAATCTCCACAATGCCCTCAAGAACTTCGCGAGAATACACCGCACCCGTCGGATTATTCGGATTAATGATGACAATCGCCTTCGTCCGCGGCGTCACCTTCGACCGAATATCCTCCAGGTCAGGAGCCCAATCCTGCTCCTCGTCGCACATGTACGGCACGGCAGTGCCACCCGCGAGCGTTGTCGCCGCCGTCCACAGCGGATAGTCCGGCGTAGGAATCAGCACTTCATCGCCTTCATCCAAGAGCGCCTGCGTCACAATCGAAATGAGCTCCGACACACCATTGCCGAGCCACACATCGTTGACATCGAAACGCGGGAAGTCAGGCACCATTTCATAGCGCGTGACGACAGCTCGACGTGCCGAGTAAATACCCTTCGACGAGGAGTAACCCTGCGCAGTCGGCAGCGCACGAACCATATCCTGGACAATGGTGTCAGGCGCATCGAAGCCGAACTTCGCCGGGTTGCCGGTGTTCAGCATCATGATGCGGTGGCCGTCAGCCTCCATCTGCTCCGCAAGCGTCGACACTGGGCCGCGAATGTCGTAGAGCACATTCTTCAGTTTGTTCGACTGATCGAGGGACTTCAGTGGCGTGCGACGAGGAGCCTTAATGTTGCGTCGCGAAGCAGCGCGGGCAGCGCGCGTCTGTTCAGCTGTCGACGCGCGCGTCTGCTCAGCACGGGCGGCCTTGAGCAGATCTGCCGACTTTTTCAGCGCCATTTCCTTCACATCTTGCGGAGAGAGGTGATCCGTACCGGAACCCGCGGTGGCAGTTTCTGCGGTCGCGGAATCGTCAGACGCAGTGGTGGCGGTTACTTTTTCACTTGAAGACTCTTTGCTCGAACTCACCCGTCCAAGCATGCCACCTTTATGTAGGAATGGAAGCATTTGGCTTGGTATTCGGGTGTTTCAGGGGATCGCGGGCACACTTTTGGGTGGGGCGCGTGGGGTAGTTGGGGTATGTGGGGCATTGGGCTGCTGGAAACTGCTGAGCGCGCGAAGTAAAAACCACTAAATAGAGTTGCATTCCCGACCTGTGGGATATTAATCTCACTGCATGGAATCTAGTGGAGACGTAAAAGTACTTGAAAAGCCCGTAGAAGCAGAAGAACGCTCCGCAGCGATCGCCGTCTGGGCGTTCCCCATTTTCATCCTGGTGGGAGCCATCGCAGCGTTCTTCCTCCCTGATGTATTCAAGCCAATGGCTAACTACATCACGCCGGCGCTGACGTTCATCATGTTCTGCATGGGCCTGACGCTGACAATCCCTGATCTTAAAGAAGTCGCGCGCAGGCCGTGGCCGATTGGTATCGGTGTTGTTGCGCAGTTTGTGATTATGCCTTTGGGGGCGGTGACCGTCGCAAAGCTGTTGGGTTTGAACCCAGCGCTCGCGGTCGGTCTGCTGATGCTTGGATCGGTGCCGGGTGGTACCGCATCCAATGTTGTTGCGTACCTGGCGAAGGGTGACGTTGCGCTGTCGGTGGCGATGACATCAGTGTCGACGCTGCTGTCGCCACTGGTCACGCCGGTAATCATGTTGGTGCTCGCTAATGCGGAGACTCCGGTCGATGGGCCTGGTATCGCGTGGACTCTGGCTCAGACAGTGTTGATTCCGGTTGTTGGCGGATTGGTGATTCGAGTGCTGTTCAACAGTTTCGTCGACCGCATCCTGCCGATTCTGCCGTGGCTTTCGATTCTGGGCATCGGCGCTGTCGTGTTCCCGTCAGTGGCGAATGCGTCGGAGAAGCTCGTCAATGTCGGCCTGATTGTGTTTGTCGCCGTGGTTCTGCATAACCTGCTCGGCTACGTGCTCGGATACGGCGCGGCGGCGGTATTGAAGCAGCCAAAGGCCGCGTGTCGAACCACCGCCATCGAGGTCGCAACCCAGTCCGCCGGTCTTGCATCGGGCATGTCTGCGAAGTTCTTCGCTCCGGAAGCTGCGATCCCAGGTGCCATCGCTGCCGTGTGGCACAACGTTGCCGGCGCGATCTTCGCATGGGGAGCGAGGAAGTTCTAAACCTCGTTTGCTTTGCGACGACGTAGCCCGAACAGTAAAAACCCGACTGAGAGGAATTCCCTCAGTCGGGTTTTGTGTGTGGGATTGGCGGTGATCCTCGTTACGGAGGACTAGCCGTTCCGGCGGGCGGAACCTGGGATTGGCACACCGTGTTCGTTGCGAGGCAACGATGCGAAGATGCCGCTTGCTGCATCACGGACGGTGTCAGCGACGGTGTCGGAGCTGACAGCTTCATCGGCTGGTTCTGCGTCAGCTTCTGGGGAAACCTCTGGCTCGGCTTCTGCCTCTTCCGGCGCGATTGCCTCTTCGGAGGCGAGACCCTGGGCCGGGGCGTCGTCGGCAAGAGAATCCTCGGCGGAAGTTTCGACTGTTTCAGCTGGTTCGGCAACTGGAGCAGACTCTGCGACTGGTGCAGACTCTGCAACCGGAGCTGCGCCGCCAACGTTTGGCGAAGCAACTACACCACGAGCGCTACCTGGGATTGGCACACCGTGTTCGTTGCGAGGCAACGATGCAAGGGCGCCACCCGCCACAGCACCAGCAGCCACACCGGCTGCGCCAACATCAGAAGAAGTTGGAGTTGCAGCAGGCGAAGCAGTTTCAGCTTCGGCAGCTACTTCTGGGGAGGCCTCTGGCTGAGCATCGGCTTCCTCAGGAGCGATTGCTTCTTCGGCTGCGAGGCCTTCTGCAGGTGTTTCTGCCTCGGTAGGAGCCGATGGGGCAGGGGCTCCTGACTCAGTGGCGGCAGGTGCAGGCGTCGCAGCAGGTGCAGGCGTCGCAGCAGGTGCAGCAGCGGCCGAGATTTCTCCCGCCGATGCCTTGCGAGCAGAGCCTGGCAATGGAACACCACGGTCGTTGCGAGGCAACGCCGCCAAGATTCCACCAACGGCTGCGCCCGCAGCTGCGACACCGGCAGCGCCCGCAGCAACTGCGCCAGCGCTCACGCCGGAGTCAGCCTTGGTTACTGCAGCAGGTGCGTCGACGACGGGTGCGTCGACAGGTGCTTCAGCAGGAGTCTCAGCTGGTGCAGATGCCTGTGCAGGCGCTGGAGCAGCAGCCTTCTTTGCGCCACCCGGAACTGGAGCGCCACGACGAGCACCGCCGGGAACCGGCGCACCGCCAACCTTCTGAGGTGCTGGTGCTGCTTGCTCTGCAGGAGCGGAGTCAGCAGCCTCAGTAGCCGGAGCAGCCGCTGGAGCTGCCGGCGCAGCCTTCTTGGCACCACCCGGAACAGGTGCGCCCTTCGCGCCACCTGGCTTCGGTGCGCCACCTGTGGCTGGGGTGCCGCCCTTGGCCGCGCCTGGTGCAGGAGCTCCCTTCGCGCCGCCTGGCTTTGGAGCGCCACCCGGTGCCGGAGCTCCCGCCTTCTTACCTGGAGCAGGAGCGCCACCCTTCGCGCCACCTGGCTTTGGAGCGCCGCCCGGTGCTGGAGCACCCTTCTTCGCGCTACCCGCGGCAGCTGCGCCAGCAGCAGCCGCACCTGCAGCTACCGCAGCACCAGCGCCCGTAGCAGCGGCCTTCTTACCTGGTGTCGGAGCACCAGCAGCACCAGCGTCACCCTTAGCGGAGGCTTCCTTAGCAGCAGCTTCCTTCGCTGCCTTCTTTTCAGCCTTCTTGCGCTCAGCCTCAGCCTTCGCTTCTTCAGCAGCGCGACGCTCTTCCTCTTCCTTCGCAGCCTTCACTGGATCGACGTAGCCACGTTCTGGCTGTGCAATCCATTCAGGGGAGCGAGGCTCGGGCAGCACACCGTCGACAAGTACAGAGTCACGCAACATCTGAGCGATGTCGAGGACCTCAGGCTTCTTCTCATCATCCTCGACGAGGTTATTCACCCCGTCGGACATCATGGTCTTACAGAACGGGCAACCAATCGCAATCGCGTCGGCGCCAGTGCCCAGTGCCTCTTCGGTGCGGTTGACGTTGATGCGCTGACCGATGGTTTCTTCCATCCACATGCGTGCGCCACCAGCACCACAACAGAACCCGGTATCGCGGTTACGCTGCATTTCCACAAGATTCGCGCCAGATGCACCGATCAGTTCACGAGGAGCCTCAAAAACCTTGTTGTGGCGGCCCAAGAAGCACGGATCGTGGTACGTCACCTGACGGCCCTGACCCGATGCAACCGGCTGCAAACGGTTCTCGCGAACCAGCTTGTTCAGCAACTTGGTGTGGTGCACAACCTCGTACACGCCACCCAGCTCTGGGTACTCGTTCTTGAACGTGTTGAAACAGTGCGCACAGGTGACAACAATCTTGCGCTGCTTCGGTGGTACACCATCGAAGACTTCGCTCAGCTGCTCAATGTTCTGCTCAGCGAGCATCTGGAACAAGAACTCGTTACCCGCGCGACGAGCCGAATCACCAGTACAACCCTCAGCCTGCGAGAGAACCGCGTACTTCACACCTGCCGTGTACAGCATCTCTGCGACGGCCTTGGTGGTCTTCTTGGCGTTGTCGTCGTAAGCACCGGCACAACCGACCCAGAACAGGTACTCGGTGTCGTCGAAGTTCTCGACATCCTCGCCCCATACTGGAACAACAACTCCATCCTTGCGGACCTCATCAATCCAGTCCGCACGCGTGGACGCATTCTGGCCCCACGGGTTGCCCTTGGTTTCGAGGTTCTTGAACAGACCTGCGAGCTCCGTCGGGAAGTCCGACTCCACCAGCACCTGGTAACGGCGCATATCCACAATGTGGTCAATGTGCTCGATATCAACCGGGCACTGCTCGACACATGCACCACAGTTGGTACACGACCACAGTACGTCCTGGTCGATGACACCGGCATCGTCGTCGCCTACCAATGGCTTTGCGACGAGCTCGTTCTCAGTGTCCCCACCCAGAAGGTAAGGAGCAGACGCGTACGCGTGATCGCGTAGGCGGTTGACCAGCAGCTTAGGGGACAGTGGCTTCGCGGTGTTCCACGCCGGGCACTGCTCCTGGCAGCGACCACACTCGGTACAAGAGGAGAAGTCCAGCAGAGCCTTCCAGGAGTGGTCGGTAACGACACCGGTACCCATGGAATCGACTTCAGGATCTGCTTCTTCGAGCTCCAGGATCTCGCCCCTGGAGGTCATTGGCTTTGCAGCGCCAAGTGCGTTGTAGCCGTCAGCGTTGCGCTTCAGCAGGATGTTCGCGAATGCCAGGAAGCGGTGCCATGCAACACCCCACGTGAGGTTACGGCCAACAACGAACAGCCAGACCATGCCGGACAGCAGCTTGATCAGCGCGAAGATGGACACCATCTCGGCGGAGGCCGGAAGGATCTGCGCGATGCCACCAGTGACGAAGTTCGCCCAGTTCCAGACGTTGTCGTGGTGTGGGTCGCCATAGGTGGCCAGCTTCGCAGCCTTCACCAGCATCATGCCCAGACCCTCGATGAGGACAACAGCCTCAACGAAGTACGCAGCCTTTGCATCGGAGCCGTAGAAGCGGCTCAGGCGCTCCTTGCCCTTGTTGGTCTGGCGGACAATGATCAGCGCCAGAATACCCAGCGTCGTGCCGAGGCCCAGGATCTCATCAATGAAGTGCCATGCAGTGAGGTCCTTCAGGATTGGCCAACCACCTGCTGGCCAGAATGTCTGAATATATGCCTCGAACCACACGAGTGATCCGAGGAGGAAGCCCACCATGACAAACCAGTGCGCAATAGCGACACCCGGCTTCTTTGCCATCTTGGTATGGCCGACGATCTCGCGGATCATCGTCCAAATACGAGCACCCCATTCGCCCGTATGCCCGTAGGTCTTCTGGCCCACCATGATGGTCTTCACCATATGAGTGAAGCCCTTAATAAAGATGAACCAGCAGGGGAGTGACAGCAATACACCGATAACACCGACGGCCACGGTGAAACCATTGCTGGTTACCGGGTCGCCCGCTGCTTCGGCGGCGAGGTTTAGCACGCTCATGACATTCCTTACATGCGTTTGCGACGACCAGTTTCCTGAGCGTCACCGCGAACTTGGCTGGAAATTCTCTACCCAACCTGGGTATTTCACCGGTCGGTCTTGCTCTATACCACCAGTCGGTCGCTTGCGTTGAATGCTTTGCGACGTCACTAATAGTGCAGCACACAGACCTAACGGTGAGGGGCTGAGTGAAAATTGTTCTCTTGTGAGTTGTATCACGGACGACGGATACTCACATAACTTATGGCTGAATATGAGCTGAAAAAGTTAATCGTCAGTAACGGTGCGGGTATACGGTGGCGGTGACATGTGTGACATTGGCACGGTTATGTGATGAGGGGAACGAGGTTTATATAAAGTTAACTGTGGTAACAGGTTCGTGAACAGCGGGCACATAGCAAGTTTTAAGTGGGGAGCGACATGGAATTCACAGCGTTTACGATGCTGACCGACGTGGGTTGGATCGCGCTGCTGATGCTGATCGGCGCCGTAATGAGGCGGAAGATCCCACTGTTCCAGGCGCTCCTCCTGCCAAGCCCGATTGTTGCGGGCCTCCTCGGTCTGATTCTTGGCCCCGAGATTCTGGGGTGGATCGGATTTTCCGACAATTTGGGCGACTACACCACATTGCTGATTGCAGTTGTGTTCGCAGCAATGCCTTTCTCAATGACCTTCGACCGCGGCGTGCGGCGTGGCGCCAGGACTATGTGGTCCTACTCAACGGGCATGTTCCTCGGCCAATGGGGCCTGTTCATTCTGCTCGGAGCATTCTTGTTCGCTCCGGTATGGGGAACCGATGATTGGTTCGGCATGATGCTGCCAGTCGGTTTCGTCGGCGGGTTCGGTACTGCGGCTGCAGTGGGGTCGTCTTTGGAAGGTATCGGCGCAGATGCTGCCAGCTCGCTGGGATTCACATCGGCAACGGTGGGTACTTTGGCAGCGATCGTCGGCGGGTTGATTGCAACCAGTTGGGGAGTGAAGCGCGGCAAGACCATGTCTATGCCAGCGAAGCTTCCGTGGGAAATGCGCTCTGGCTACATCGATGAGGAAAAGGAACGACCATCCATTGGTCGCGCCACGACGAACCCGTCCGCCATTGACTCTCTGGCCCTGCATGTGGGCGTGCTGGCATTCACCGTGATGGTGGCGTACCTGTTCAACCAGTGGATTACGTCGATGTTCTCCAACGTCTCCATTCCACTTTTCGCCGTGTCTTTTGTATTTGGTGGTATTGGCATGGGACTGCTGAAGGCGCTTCGCAAGCCGAAGTATTTCGATAAAGAGACAATGAAGTCCATTTCCGGCGCGTCGACAGATTATTTGATTGCGTTCGGCATCGCTTCCATTGTCCCGCAGGCACTGGCTGACTACTTGGTGCCATTGATCGTTCTGTTTGTGCTGGGCGTTGCTTACTGTGCGATTTTCCTGATGTTCGTCGCACCTGTCTTCTTCGGAGAACACTGGCTTGAGCGTGGCATTTTCGGATGGGGCTGGGCGACGGCAGCCGTCGCGACGGGTATTGCACTGCTGAAGATCGTCGATCCGAAGCTGAAGTCGGGCACGCTGAACGAATACGGCGTGGCATATATCGGATTCGCGCCTTTCGAGATTGGTATGACAATCATCGCGCCGATTGCAGTTATTGCAGGCTGGACCATTGGGCTAGGTGGCGTTGCCACAGTATTAGCTGTCGTAATTCTGGCGGCACCATGGGTGTTCAGGTGGCTTCCGCATCATCGTAAGAGCGAAAAAGCATTCGAATAGTGGGTTGGTGAATCCGCGAAGCTAGATACCTTTCGGGTGACAGCAAGGCTGAATTCAAGGCCCATTGCGAAAGTCCATTGCGACAGCCCGGATGCTTCGTGGAAGGAGCCACCATGCTCATTAATGATCGCTTCGCGTCGGCGGTGGGATTCACCCTAACCTCCGATTCAGCTCATCGCTGTTTCGGCGATCTAGAGGGGCATTTCGGGTTCGGCGAAGTTACCTTCGTCGATGCCGTCGATGATAACGAGCGGGGAGGTGTCGTCCCGCTACTCATGCGCATGATCGGCGACGATTCCGGTGCCGCTATCACCGCAGGGCTTAGCGAAATTCGCTATGGATTCTTAGCTGACGACGGGGGAGTGCCCACCTTTGTCGCAACGGAGCCGGATGAGTCACCGATGTCTCGACTTGCGACCTGCTTTCTTAACGACGAAGGGCTGTTGACCGCGCAAGACCACCATTTTGCAGCCTGTCACAGTGACTCTGCTCCGTATCTTGACCTCGATATTGATGCTATCGACGAGGAATACGCACCAGAGTCGCACGCACTTTCTATACAGTATGTACCGCTCAATCCAGGCGAGCATGACTTCCTGGGCTCTGACACGGGGGTTTCTTACACAGAAGATAAGGCGAGGTTCGGTCTGCTCCAATTGATCGGCCTTTTTGAAGCATCCACGCTGATTGTCACCCTTGAATCCGACATCGACTATGCGGATGCGGTCGAGGATGTTGATTTCACTGATTTCCTCTGTGGCCCAATCGCCGAGCTAACAGGCATCATTGTGGGGGCGACGAAGCTGCGCAACCAGACGACTAATCTTGAGTTTTGGTTCTTGCAGGTCGAGTTCGCATGTGGTCGAGTCCTTAACTTTTGCGCCGAACACCCGTTTCTGGCCGGCGAGTTTGAGCACTTCTCGCCGTACCCAGTTGGCTCTGTCATCCACGGCACGGTCCTCTTCACGGGTCACTTCTCGCCAGTAGTGCGTAGTAAATTGACCGGTTCGTCGTCAGTAGCGCGCAGAGTCATCATGGACCCCTACGTGTTGCCCACCAGGGCGCAAATCCAAGGCGGTTTGCCGTCTGCAAATTCGATGTCAGTGAGCGAGCGTCGTGCCGGAACTGCCTGGGATTTCTCGTACGGTTACTCGATGTCCGATGTCGCAGGGTGTCTGGGCTTCGACTTCACCAGCAATTCTGGGCTCTTCTGGCAGTTTCAGCGGCCTCCAGCCAGTGCGATGTCAATGTCCACGAACCGGCTGTCGTCATTTCTCGCAGCTGACTCTCCAGCGGGCACTTTCGAAGACAACCCTGCAGCGACGTGGACTCTCGCCCAGCCGATGACCATCTCCAGCAGGCACGTTTTGTGCACCCTCGGCTTGTCCTTGCCGGCGCTGTCCTGGGGAGCAGCCCTCATCTTTGACCCCGCACGCACCGGCGTGAACTTCTACGCCGCCGTGGACTGCAACTTCTACACCGACATCGACGAGATGCCAGCTTCGCTCGCAGGGCTAGTCGGTGCCGATCGGTGCTGCGCCGATTCAGAATACGGAGAGGTTTTTCTGGGGGCTGCCGTCGTAAAGTTCCCGCAGTTGCACCGCAATCCGTTCACTCATACGGCATTTCTTTCGGTACAGGTCACGCTTGACGACGAGCGCGCGATAGCACTGCTGCCATGCCCGGAATGGTTGGCGGAGCAGGCGGATCAGCATGGTGATGGTTCCGTCGAAGTGGCGCGTGCGCTGCAGAAACTGAGCGGAAAGTATGTGGCCGGGTTGTTTGATAACTGTGGTTTGGGGATCAGCGATGAGGCGATCATGACGGATGAGTATGAGGACGTGCTGCGGGTATTTGATCGCGAAATGAGGGTGAGGACTCCTGAACTTGCCCCGAAACAAGTGGCACAGAGGCGAACGCGGGCGCTGTCACGGTGCTATCGAAATCCAGAGATCGATCACAATGCGGTGGCGGTTCGGTATCTGACTGAACGTACGTCGTGCTCGACGGTCGAATTGATGTCAAAGCTGAGGACCGGGCCGAATGGTCTGGAGCAGCGGGTGCAGGACATATACGGGGCTTATGGCATCAATATTTATCGACGGGGCGACGATGAATGGGCGGTGGAACGTCGCGAAGAGGGAACTGAATGGATTCCTCTAAGCGAAGACCAGATTGGTGCCGGATTGCTGGGGTGCCGAGTTGCCCAGGCATGGCAGCGTGACGGTGGTTTGTGGGATGAGGTTGAGTCGGTGAAAAGTGCGTTGTGGGAAGCCGCGTCGATCGAAGCGGTCGAACAAGTCTCGGAGGCTTTTGGTGTGCCGGGATCGCCAGGGCCAGATGACACGTCTATTCAGGACTACCTGACCGACGAGGATTGTTTCGACAATCATGTCGGGGTGCTGGAGAGGGCGATCGTCGAGAAGAAGAAGGTGTCGATGCTGTATGGAAATAGGGAAGATGAGCCGACGGCGCGCGTGATTCATCCCGCGAAAACTGTGGTGCTGAACAGGCCTTATGTGCTGGCATGGGATGAGTTGCGCGAGGATTGGCGGACGTTCCGGGTTGATCGGATTAAGACGTGTTCGTTGACGGACGAGGAGTTTGAGCCGCGGTTTGTGTCGTTGCCCGAGGATATTGATCCGGACGAGCTGGAGGGTATGTACGGACGCTTTGGCGACGACGTTGATAACGCGACGATTCGCGTGGCGTGGTCGCTGCGGTTCGCGGAATAGGTTGTGGGGTGTGTCCGCGATGGGCGAGGGTGGCTAGATATGGTGGAGGAAGCAGCCATCTTGCGTTCCCAATCCAGCCCTTTAGAACGTCTTTTCTAGGACAGCGATGTTGAATCCATGCGCTGGCCTATCGTTGCTTTGTCACTGATAGTGCAGATGATCGGTTCGCTTCTGACTCCTAGAAACAGATCCCGGTTTTCGCCTACTAGACGTGCGCCTTTCAATTCATTTCGCACATATTCAATGGGCGAATCCAAGACTGGAGAATTTAATGGAAACTGCTGCGATCACTGCCTGGACACTCATGCGTCCAATCCCGATTCCAGCTGATGTGGGAAATCTCATGGTCCAAGGTGAGCAACCTGTCGCTGCGTTTGCGACCTTCCGTGACTCGGCAATCTTTACGACGAAGCGTCTCATCATCCGCGATGCCCAGGGTATGAGGGGTAAGAAGGTCGAGGTCTATTCTCTGCCATACACGGCAATCAATATGTGGTCTAGCGAGAATGCAGGAACCTTGGACTTCAACTCGGAGATGGAGCTGTGGACTCGTGCCGGGCACATCAAGATCAAGCTTGGTCGTGAAATTGATGTTCGTCAGCTAGATCATCTGATTGCGAGTTGCGTTTTGAACTCATAGGCTAGGCACCTCTCTCTTCTGGTGTAACCCAAATCACACCTCAAACTTGAGTCCCCTGGGAACAACTGTGCAACCCGTCCCGTTGTCCATAGTGAAAGGTTGAGTCACGCGCACTCAGGTTTACTTGACAGGTTGAAACCCTCCAGGCAAACTTGAGTGCGAAAGGCTCAAAGAACTAACAGTCGCCTCGGTCGGCGCGGAGCTTTAGGGGCGAGAATCGTCGTAAAGCTCCCGCTCACACCGAACCCGCGACGCAGACTCTAGAAAGGTTTTCACTATGGGACGCGCAGTAGGTATTGACCTCGGTACTACGAACTCTTGTGTTTCGGTACTGGAAGGTGGCGAAGCTCAGGTTATTGCGAACTCTGAAGGTTCGCGTACCACTCCTTCGGTTGTAGCTTTCGCGAAGAATGGCGAAGTTCTGGTTGGTCAGTCGGCAAAGAACCAGGCAGTTACCAATGTTGACCGCACCATCCGCTCGGTAAAGCGCCACATGGGCACCGACTGGACCGTCGAGATCGACGACAAGAAGTACACCGCTCAGGAAATCTCCGCTCGTACGCTGATGAAACTGAAGCGCGACGCAGAGTCCTACCTTGGCGACGACGTCACTGACGCAGTTATTACCGTTCCTGCATACTTCAACGATGCAGAGCGCCAGGCAACCAAGGAAGCAGGCCAGATTGCCGGCCTGAACGTTCTCCGTATTGTTAACGAGCCAACCGCAGCTGCTCTGGCTTACGGCCTGGAGAAGAACGACAAGGACCAGACCATCCTGGTATTCGACCTCGGTGGCGGTACCTTCGACGTTTCCCTCCTGGAAATCGGCGACGGTGTTGTTGAGGTTCGCGCAACCGCAGGCGACAACCGCCTCGGCGGCGACGACTGGGATCAGCGCATCGTTGACTGGCTCGTCGAGAAGTTCAAGTCCTCCAATGGCATTGACCTGACCAAGGACAAGATGGCTCTGCAGCGTCTCCGCGAGGCAGCAGAGAAGGCAAAGATCGAGCTGTCTTCTTCGCAGCAGGCATCCATCAACCTGCCATACATCACCGTTGATGCTGACAAGAACCCACTGTTCTTGGACGAGACCCTGACCCGCACTGAGTTCCAGCGCATCACCCAGGATCTCCTGGATCGTACCCGCAAGCCATTCCAGCAGGTCATCGCAGACGCTGACATCCCTGTGTCTGACATCGACCACGTTGTTCTGGTTGGTGGCTCCACCCGTATGCCAGCAGTCTCTGACCTGGTCAAGGAGCTGACCGGCGGTCGCGAGCCAAACAAGGGTGTCAACCCAGATGAGGTTGTTGCAGTAGGCGCTGCTCTGCAGGCAGGCGTTCTGCGTGGCGAGGTCAAGGACGTTCTGCTTCTCGACGTCACCCCACTGTCCCTCGGTATCGAAACCAAGGGCGGCGTGATGACCAAGCTGATCGAGCGCAACACCACCATCCCAACCAAGCGTTCCGAGACCTTCACCACCGCCGAGGACAACCAGCCTTCGGTACAGATTCAGGTCTTCCAGGGCGAGCGTGAGATGGCATCTGCGAACAAGCTGCTCGGCTCCTTCGAGCTCGGTGGCATTGCTCCAGCACCACGTGGCGTTCCTCAGATCGAGGTCACCTTCGACATTGACGCAAACGGCATCGTTCATGTCACCGCGAAGGACAAGGGCACCGGCAAGGAAAACAAGATCACCATCCAGGACGGTTCCGGCCTCTCGCAGGAAGAAATCGACCAGATGATCAAGGACGCCGAGGCTCACGCAGAAGAGGATAAGAAGCGCCGCGAGGAGCAGGAAATCCGTAACTCTGCAGAGTCCATGGCCTACCAGACCCGCAAGTTCGCTTCCGAGAACGAGGACAAGGTTTCCCAGGAAATCCGCGACCGCGTTGAAGAAGCAGCCAAGGAAGTCGACGAGGCTTTGAAGGGCACCGACCTCGAGGCAATCAAGTCTGCGGTTGAGAAGCTGTCGACCGAGTCTCAGGAAATGGGCAAGGCAATCTACGAGTCCGAGGCAGCACAGGGCGCAACCCAGGCTGACGCAGCTGAGGGCGAAGCACCTGCCGACGACAACGTCGTCGACGCTGAGGTCGTAGACGAAGACGAAAAGGACAAGTAAACCATGTCTGACCAGGATAAAAACCTGGCCGACCAGGTTAACGAAGTCTTCGACAACGCCGACCTGTCCGACGTAGCGGATCCCGCCGACACCGCACAGGCAAGCGCAGCAAACGCTGACGCGGCCGATGCGGTCGACGGCGAGGTCCTCGACGCCGAGGTAACCGATGCAGCTGATGCGGATGCCACCGATGGTGCTGAGGATGCTCTCAAGGCTGAACTGGCCGAGCGCACCGAGGACCTGCAGCGTGTCTCCGCAGAGTTCGCGAACTACCGTCGCCGCGTCGACCGCGATCGTGCACTCGACCGTGAGTTGGCAAAGTCGAAGGTCATCAACGAACTCCTTCCACTTGCCGACGATCTCGACCGAGCGGAACAGCACGGCGACCTGTCCGATGGCCCCCTCAAGGCTTTCGCAGACAAGTTCCGTAGCACGTTGACCTCGCTCAAAGTCGAGTCCTTCGGCGAAGAAGGCGAAGAGTTCGACCCTAACCTGCATGAAGCAGTGCAGGATACGTCGAACGGTGATGACAAGGCGCTGGCAGCGGTGCTCCGCAAGGGCTACCGCCTAGAAGACCGCGTCATCCGTACGGCGATGGTGGTAATTGGCGATCCGTCGTAAAGCGACATCGCAACAAACAAATCTCTGATGTGGGCAGAAAGAAAGGAGGAGATGCCCCATGACACAGCGAGAATGGGCCGAAAAGGACTATTACGCGGATTTGGGTGTCTCTAAATCTGCGACGCATGACGAGATTCGAAAGACCTACCGCAAACTCGCGCGCGAAAACCACCCCGACAAAAACCCCGGAAACAAGGCAGCAGAAGAGAAATTCAAACGAGTTTCCGAAGCCTACTCCGTGGTCGGCGACGAGGACAAGCGTAAAGAGTACGACGAACTCCGCGCAGCCCTGAAGGGCGGAATGCGATTCCCAGGTTCGGGTGGTTTCGGACCTGGTGGGTTCAGCGGTGGCTTCGGCGGTGCTGGCGGACCAGGTGGCTTCGCAGCTGGTGGCACCGGTGCCGGTGGAGGCTTCGACTTCGACGTATCCGACTTGTTCGGTGGCGGCGCAGGTGGCGGCCTAGGTGACTTCCTCAGCGGCTTCGCAGCTGGTGGGGCAGGAGCTGGTGCCGGTACTGGCCGCCCTCGGGCGCGTCGCGGTGCTGATGTCGAGACGGAAATTACCCTCGACTTCCGCGAGGCAGCCAAGGGCGTCACCATCCCGCTGCAGCTGACCAACCCGTCGCCGTGTACCTCCTGTAATGGGTCGGGTGCGAAAGCGGGGACGTCACCACGCAAATGTGGCACGTGTAGCGGCAGCGGATTCGTCGACGAGCAACGCGGTGCCTTTGGCTTCTCCAAGCCATGTACCGATTGCGGTGGCCAAGGCACAATCATCGACGACCCATGCCCAGACTGCAGTGGCACTGGCGTTACGACGCGCCGACGCACCATCACCGTCCGCGTTCCAGCGGGTGTCGTCGATGGGCAGAAGGTTCGGCTCGCCGGACAAGGTGAGGCCGGTCTGCGCGGCAAGCCAGCAGGTGACCTGTTTGTGAAGGTGCACGTCCAACCGGACGAAGTTTTCACCCGCACCGGCAACGATCTCGAAGTCACTGTGCCAGTCAGCTTCGGCGAACTGGCGCTAGGTGGCACGATCACGGTCCCGACACTCGACGGCAAAATCCGCGTCCGCGTCCCAGCGGGCACGCGCGATGGTCGTACGCTGCGGGTTCGCGGTCGTGGCATCCCGAAGCGCAACGGCACCCCAGGCGATCTGCTGGTTACCGTGCGGGTTCAGGTACCAACCAAACTTGACGACGCCGCAACCTCCGCACTCCGCAACTACATCGAAGCGGAACGGGCCTCCGGGTTCGATCCCCGTGAAGGATGGGCAGGTGCGAAGTAAATGGCTGAAGAGAAGTCGACTGGCAGCGAGCAGGGTCCTGCTGAGCGCAGAACTGCCAAAGCACACGCTGATTTCTTTGTAATTTCAGTTGCCGCCGATCTCGCCGGCATGCATGCCCAAACCTTGCGGACGTATGACCGAATGGGTTTGGTCACGCCGGTGCGAACGCGTGGTGGTGGTCGTCGATACTCGAAGCGAGATGTCGATCTTCTTCGTGAAATTCAGCGACTCAGCCAGGAAGAGGGAGTCAACCTTGCGGGAATCAAGGCGATTATCGAACTGAATTCCAAGGTAGAGAAGCTGAAGGAAGAGAACGAACGTCTGCAAGAGGAACTTCGAATCTCCGAAGCGCAGCGCATCCAGGCACAGCGAGGTCGCTCACGTGGCGAGCTCGTACACGTCCCACGATCCACTGCGGTCGTGATGTGGGAGCCACGGAGGCGTCGCAAAGCGTAGGACATAAAACGTCGCAGGGAGGTGTTGCGCAATGCAGCATGACCCTGCGACTTATGCATGAGTGGGCAACATTTCGGGCTGATATTCGGCTGCAAATGTTGCCCACTCAGTCATATTGAGTGTTCACTCATCTTTCCCGGACATTTGTCGCCAAAACTGTACACATCGGCGAACTCAGTCACTAAGGTGTGAGCCACGCCACTCAGTTACCTGTTTGAGGCATGAAACGGCGCGTACCGACACGGAATGACACGGGAAGGCACTCACCATGACCGCACAAGAATCCAACAACGCCAACGTTTACGCGAATCCGAACACCGAAGGATCGCTAGTTCAGTTCAAGAAGCGCTACGAGAACTTCATTGGTGGCCAGTGGGTTCCGCCTGTCGACGGCCAGTACATGGACAACATTTCTCCAGTCAACGGTGAAGTGTTCTGTGAGGTAGCGCGATCGAACGAGAAGGACATTGAAAAGGCCCTCGATGCAGCTCACGCAGCAAAGGACTCGTGGGCCTCGGTCGCCGCTGCTGATCGCGCACTAATCTTGCACCGCATTGCAGACCGCATGGAAGAGCACCTCGAAGAGATCGCTGTTGCCGAGACGTGGGAAAACGGCAAGGCTATCCGTGAAACTCTCGCTGCTGACATCCCGCTTGCTATCGACCACTTCCGCTACTTTGCGGGTGTCGTCCGCACGCAGGAAGGCCGCATTAGCCAGATCGATGACAATACGGTCGCGTACCACTTCAACGAGCCACTCGGCGTGGTCGGCCAGATCATTCCGTGGAACTTCCCAATTCTGATGGCAGCGTGGAAGATTGCACCGGCGTTGGCGGCGGGCAACTGTATCGTCATGAAGCCTGCGGAGCAAACCCCGGTTTCCATCCTGTACTTGATCGAGATCATCCAAGACCTCCTGCCGGAGGGCGTCCTCAACGTTGTCAACGGTCTTGGCGCGGAGGCAGGCGCTGCGCTGACGGCTTCGAACCGCATTGCGAAGATTGCGTTCACCGGTTCGACCCCAGTGGGCAAGCTCATCCACGAGGCAGTATCCGACAAGGTCATTCCGGTCACGCTCGAGCTGGGCGGCAAGTCGCCATCGGTGTTCTTCCCGGATGTCATGGATCGTGACGACGACTACCTGGAGAAGTGTGTCGAAGGCTTGACTATGTTCGCGCTCAACCAGGGTGAAGTGTGTACCTGCCCATCGCGTGCGCTGATTCATGAGGACATTGCGGAAGAGTTCCTGAAGCTTGCAGTTGAGCGAGTGAAGAAGATCAAGACCGGCAACCCGCTCGATCCTTCCGTCATGATGGGTGCGCAGGCATCCCAGGAACAGATGGACAAGATTGCTGGTTACCTGGAGTCGAGCCCGAAGGAGGGCGCAGAGGTTCTGACTGGTGGCAGCGTTGCACAGATGGAAGGCCTTGATGGTGGCTACTACATTGAGCCGACCATCTTGAAGGGCGACAACTCCATGAAGTGCTTCCAGGAGGAGATTTTCGGACCTGTTTTGGCAGTGACCACCTTCAAGGATTTCGATGAGGCAATGGAGATCGCGAATGACACGATGTTCGGCCTCGGTGCAGGTGTCTGGAGTCGTGATCAGCAGAACGCGTACCGTGCCGCGCGTGCCATCAAAGCCGGTCGCGTGTGGGTGAACAACTACCACAATTACCCAGCTCACGCCGCTTTCGGTGGCTACAAGGAGTCCGGTATTGGCCGTGAGAATCACATGATGATGATGGCTCACTACCAAGAGGTCAAGTGCATGCTCGTCTCCTACGACAACAAGCCAACCGGCCTGTTTTAGCCCGGTCCCGACCCCGACATGCTTCGCGTCCACTTCTCAGTCTCGGATGTGAAGCGCTGGTCGCCAAAATAGTGCTCCGTGTGGGCTTTCGGAATCTCCGAAAGCCCACGCAAGCGTTCCAACCACGATTCGTCAGCCCGCTGCAGATCCAGCACTGTCGCTCCGAATTCCTCGTCTGCGACATCGCGCCCATGCACGCCGATGCCCGCTGCGGCGCGAATAGGATCGAGCGGGGAGGTCGCGACTCCCACGCGCCCGCTGGTGTCGGCGGTGCTGTAACGGGAGCCGTCGTTACGCAGTAGACGCATGTCGGCAATGGAATTGATGCCACGCCCTGCCCCTGGTGGTGCAACCAATAACACCTGGTCGGCATGTAAACCAGTGCCACGTGTCGCCTGCGCCACGACCGTCGCCCCATAGCTATAGCCAGCTACAACCTGCTTCGGCACACCAGCTTCCGCGAGTCCGGCCTGGAAATTCTGCAAGCGCGACGACGCCGTTTCGTAGTAGTCCGCCGACGCAGCCTCCGTCAGATTGGGTGGCGCATCATATGACCACAACACCACCGCAACGTCCTCTGAATCATCCATCAGCGCCAACGCGCGCTCCGTTTGCGCTGCCAAATCCGCTGAATTCGAGTTCGTCCCAGGAACAAGCGTGACGACGGTCTCCGCCTCAGCAATATCCCCAAAAGCTACCGCAGAATGCCCTGGAGAGGCCTCCAAAACAGTGATGGGAGGTGTGGAACTGCTGCTTGAGGAACTGCTGGTCAAGGTAGATATTGATTGGATCTCAGCCGGAGTGAGGTGTAAACCAGCGAGATCGACAGGTGCGAGTGACTCGAAACCGGTAGCCGTGGAGTTCAAGCGCATCGAGTCTGGAACGAGCGAAGCGATAGTGGTGCTAAAGCGTCGATCGGCATCAAGGACATTGTGAAAAGCCGACTGGATAGCCACTTGATAGAAATGCGCCTCCGCTTCGGCTGCGTGGGCTGATTCGGTACCGCTGGTGGCAGACGCAGTTGACGGTGCGGACGACAACGCAGTCGACGACGCAACAGTAACGGTTCCATCGCGACGATCAACACGCAGACCAGCACTTTCAGCACCGGCGACCGCAGCTTTCAGCGTTGCCAGCGGTTCCTCCACTTCCTGCTGCGCCTGCACGATGGCATACGCGACCCTTTGCAAACCACCGGCATCACGAATCATCTGCTGAGATTGCTCGCCAATGCGTGCATCTCCGGCATCTCGCGCGCGCCCGTCAAAATCGAAACGAGGAACGGTGCCCAGCGCCTGTTCCACATCGACACTTGCGCTTTTCAGCAGTTTCGAGACCGATTGAAAACGTCGCGCAACCTGTAATAACTCGCGTGGTTGCCATGACAGGACAGTTGCCAAATCTGTCATGCTGCCGCCACAAACGCATTCTTCAATCGAGAAGCAAAGGACACCTCGGCAGCTTCGATCTCGGCAGCGATTAGCTCGGGGACGTTAGCCAAATCGTAAACATCCACCGCTTCACGATCCAACTCTTCCGCCCACCGCTGCGCAGTCGCTCCCACTGCCTCCGCAATTGCGGAACCAGCCAGCACACGACCGCTCCTGCCCGCGCCGTCAGTCAACATCGCCAACCCCTCCACACGCCCCGCGATCTCGCGCAGCGACGCAGCCAACGAGTCAAGAACACCGGGATTCACCGTCATAGAATTCTGCATGACTTAACGGTGGCCGTCGCAAAGCAAATGCGAAAGGCCACAACCCCGCCGCTGTGGACAACTCGCCCCGAAACACCACATGTGGATAACTTCGCCGAACCCGCCTCGACAATCCGTGGGAGTCGGTAACCTGGGCGCATGCGTATCGCACTGGTTCAGCTACTGCTTTCCGACGATCCCCAGGACAACAAATCTGCCGTGCTCGAAGCAATCGAGCGGGGCAAAAATAATCAGGTTGACCTGCTGGTTTTCCCAGAAGCCACGATGAAGGCGTTTGGGGCCGGCAGGTTGGACACGGTTGCGGAGCCGCTCGATGGCCCGTGGGCTACCGAGATTGCCGAGGCTGCTGCTGCAGCAGGCGTGACGGTTGTGGTGGGTATGTTCCGTCCGGCAGACACCGTGGTGCGGGATGGTAAAGAGCGCAATCGTATCTTCAATACGCTGCTGTGCGCGGGGCCGGAGGAAGACGGTTCGCCGTTTGTCGAGTACTACGACAAGCGCCACCTTTTCGATGCGTTTGGTTACAACGAATCGGACACCGTCGCGCCGGGCGAGGGCCTGGTTGTGGTGGACATTCCTGTTCGCAACGAAGAATCTGGATCAGTGTCGCTGGGCCTGTCTACCTGCTTCGATGTGCGTTTCCCGGAGCAATTTGTCAGTCTCGCAGAGCTTGGTGCACAGGTCATCGCGTTGCCGGCGTCGTGGAACGATGGCCCCGGCAAGGTGCGCCAATGGCAGACGCTCGTGTCTGCGCGAGCACTCGACTCGACGTGCTTCGTCGCGGCCACCGGTGCAGCCCGACCGGGTGGCGCCGCGAAGGCAGGCAGGCCAGAAGGCCCAACCGGTGTTGGTCATTCATTCGTAGCCAGCCCGGACGGGGATGTTCTCGGCTCCGCAGGCTACGACCAGCAGTTTGTGATGGTCGACATTGATCTGAACGAAATCTCCCGCTTGCGTAAGGAGATCCCGGTCCTCGAGATTCGCGACAAGGAACGGGAGTGAAACTAACCGTCGCATCTCTGTCAGCCCGCCCGGATCTGGGTCTGACACTGCTCAGTGCATTCGACACCGCCCGCGTCACGCCAGTTGAGTGGGCACATGCGATCGACCGCGTCGACTCCGACCGCTGGATTGCACCCGGCACCTTGGTGTTGACGTCTGGTTACCAATTTCTTGACGACGACTCTCATCTCGCCGACCAGATAGACAAGCTGAAGCGAGCCGGTGCATGCGCGGTTGCCGTTGATACCGGAGGTCGATGGGAAACTGTCCCTGACGTGCTTATACGTAGGGGAGAAGACATTGGTTTCCCCGTTCTTGCCGTCAATGCGGACACTCCGTTCACCACGGTGGTGCGTGCCGTGGCCGAGGACATCACGGCATCACGTGTGCGTCGACTGTCCAACCTCATTACGACGCAGAGCAACCTCGTCCGCACGATGCTGCGCGCTGGCATCGTTCAAGTAGTCAAAGATCTCGCACGCGAGCTTGACGCGGTGGTCATTGTCGTGGACAACCACGGCGGTGTCACCGCCAGTGCGGGCGAAACCCAGCTCATCGCCACCACGTTGACCCCGCCGCCGTATTCACCACAGGTTTCAGGATCGAAGATTCACGCTCGCGGTGCTCGTCTCGTACAGCCACTGACCGGCGCAGTCGTCGGTCAAGGCGCGCTTATCATTGACTCATCCAGGCAATTCGATGAATCCGACCGGCTTCTGGTCAGCTATGCCGCCGCTATCATCTCACTATCCCGGTCGCGGTCACTGGCAGTACACGTCGCCGAGGAACGGCTGCGCAAGCAAGCCATGGCCGACCTCATCCATGGCGAGACTCCCAGCGCAGATAACCTCGCACTTTTCGGCCTTGACCAGGACACTTCCGTTCATGGTCTATATATTCGCGGTCGGAACCTCGACACCGAACTTCTCACGGAGGAACTCCAAGGTCTTGGCGTGAGATTCTTGCTGGCGGAAGCTTCGTCACGCAATTCCTTTGTCGCCATCCACGATGGCGCACCAGCGATTGCGCGCACCCTTCTGAAACGCCTGTCGGCACGCAGCATCGGAGTCAGCATTGGCATCGGTGCCCGCGTCGCCCTGCACAAAGCCGCGCTTACCGTAAACCAAGCTGAAGTCGCGCTACCAAAAGAGGCCGCCGTTGGCGCCCTCCGATCAATCGAAGAAATGCCAGCTCACGACCTCATTTTCGGCCTACTTAACGACGGCGCAGCTCACCACATTCTCACCGGTGGCGCCTACCGCAAGCTCATCGAACATGACGTCGCACATAACGACGACCTCGTAGAAGCAGCCGAAGCTTTCATTGACTCCAACGGTCGGTTTGAGGCGATGGCACGCAAACTGGGAATACACCGGCAAACTGCGCGCACCCGCGCCGACCGCATTGAAGACATCGTCGGCGCAAGCCTCGACGACCCGGACCTACGAGCCGAACTGTGGCTCGCATTCCGGGCCGCGAAGCTGCGTCACTAGTAGTGAGTCCTCTTTACTCGCCCTGCTTTGGTGGTGGTGTCCGATACGTCGCCGGAGTTTCCGAAAACGTCAGCGGATTACGCACGCTTGGCACACCATCAATCTCGACTCGAGGTTCCAATCCGAGAGAGGCCGCAAACTCGAAAGCCTCCTCAATATTGTTGACCGGACCTGCAGGAACACCCACCTCAGCTAGTTCCGCGAACCACTCATCCGCGCCTTTTGCGGCCAATGCCTGCTCCAACAACACCCGCAACTCCTCGCGGTTTTCCACACGAAGGGGATTGGTGACGAAACGAGGATCGTCGGCAAGCGTGGGCACACCGAGAACCGTCACAAACCGAGCGAACAGTGAATCATTGCCACCGGCCACAGCAAGCTTACGATCGGCCGTGGGATACACCTCGTACGGGCTAATCGACGGATGCCGATTACCCATCGCCGACGCCACCTTGCCTGCACCCAGAAACGCGGAAGCCTGGTTAACCAGCGACGATAGTGAGCACGACAGCAAATCTGTGTGGACCCGCTGACCTGCGCCCGTCGCATCGCGGTGGCGCAATGCGGCCAAGACGCCAAATGCGAGATGCAGACCAGTCAGCACATCGACAACCGCGACGCCGACCTTTACTTCCTCGCCCGGCCCCTGACCAGTAATAGACATGAGGCCACCCGTGGCTTGCACAACCAGGTCGTATCCACCCAGGCGAGCACCTTTGCCCTCACCGAAACCCGACAGGGAAGCGTAGACGATACGCGGATTTTCCTTCGACAACTCTTCATAACCCAGCCCGAGACGATCCATGGTGCCGGGCCGAAAGTTCTCAATAACCACATCTGCGCGCAGCGCCAGTTCACGGGCACGTGCAACATCATCCGGGTTGCGCAAATCCAGGGACACGGACTTCTTATTGCGATTCACCGACGCAAAATACGTCGCCTGACCGTCCGGGCCATACGGCGGGCCCCAGGCGCGAGTGTCATCACCAACGCCAGGACGCTCGACCTTAATGACCTCCGCGCCCAAGTCCGCCATCATCATCGTGGCGTACGGGCCTGCGAGAACCCGCGAGAAATCCGCGACGACGATCCCATCGAGCGCGCCTGCTTCAGACCCCGCACCAGCGCCCTTGACTGCACCCGCACCCGCTTCAGGCGCGCCGCTCGTCATCGAGGCCACCGACCGAGGTACATCGTCGTTGTCCGCGTGAAGAACTCGCGTGCCGCCCGACCTTGTTCCTTCGGCCCGAATCCGGACGCGCCCGCACCGCCGAACGGCACATGCGGATCTGCACCAGAAGTTTCCGAGTTCACGTGCAAAATACCCACTTCAAGACGCTCCGACGCATCAAACGTTGCCGCCAGCGAATCCGTGAATACCGCCGCCGACAGCCCGTACTCGCCGTAGTCCGCAGCTTCGAATGCCTCGTCGGCATCCTCCACCACGAGTAACGACAACACCGGCCCGAACAGTTCCTCAACCCACAGGCGATGATCCGTCGACTCCACTTTCACCACAGTCGGCTCCATGAAGTACCCGCCGGGACACCCGTCAATCTCCAGCTTCCCGCCACCAACCAGGACTTCTGCCTGCTTGCCGACGGAATCCGCCACAGCATCAACGATGTAGTCACGGGAACCGGCGTCGATAAGCGGACCCATAGCAACGCCTTCTGCCAGCGGATCGCCGGTGACACGCTTGGACAGCTGCTCGAGGAGTTCCTTCGTAAACGCCTCAGCGACCTCGCGGACAACAACGACACGTGAGGTCGCCGTGCACTTCTGACCAGTCGAATTGAACGCACCATTGATAACCTGCGTTGCTGCATACGAAAGATCAGCATCTGCCAGCACGATCGCAGGATTCTTGCCACCGAGTTCCGCCTGCACTGGAATCCCCACCGCAGCACACTTGGACGCGATCATGCGTCCGACCTTCGTCGAACCGGTAAACGTCAATGCGTTGACGCGCTCGTCTTCCTGCAATACCGCTGTAGCTGACGACGGCGCGACCACGAGGTTCAGCACACCCGCAGGCAATCCAGCCTGGTCAAGAGCCTGAGCAAGACGAACCGCGAGCAGCGGAACCGACTGCGCTGGCTTCCACACCATCGTATTTCCGTGAATAAGTGCTGGTGCGGCCTTCCATGCTGGAATAGCGATAGGGAAGTTGAATGGCGTAATCATCGAGACAACACCTACTGGGCGACGCACAACTTCGATTCGTTCACCAGCGCGTGGAGAGTGGTAAATTTCGCCTGCGTCTTGGGTCGCTTCGGTCGCCTGGAAATCCAGTATCGCCGCAGCACGATTCACCTCACCGACACCTTCTGCGAGGGTCTTGCCCTCTTCCGCAGACAGCTCGTGGCCCCACGCATCGGCGTTGTCGCGGATGATCTCGGCAGCACGCTTCAAAATGGTGGCGCGCTCTGCGATAGGCATCGATGCCCATGCAGCACGAGCCTCATCGGCAGCTGCTAGTGCCAACTCGACCTGTTCAGCAGTAGCCAAACGGCCTGCTGCAATGACTTCATCGGGACGCGTAGGCGAGGTAGACGAAAACTCTTGACCAGCACCGGCGACCCACTCACCGCCGATGAGGTGTTCAATCAATGCTGGGCTCATCGGAATGCTGCCTCTCCGGTCAGTGCGTTGCCGAGAATCAGCTGGTGCATCTCAGCGGTGCCCTCGTAGGTCAGAACCGACTCGAGGTTATTCGCGTGTCGAATAGGGGAGTACTCAGTTGTAATGCCAGAAGCACCCAGCAAGGTACGGCACTGACGAGCAATCTTGATAGCTTCACGAGTGGAGTTCAGCTTGCCCAGGGAAATGGACTCCTTTGGCAGGGTGCCTTCGTCCTTCATACGGCCGATCTGCAATGCCAACAGCATGCCCTTGTCCAGTTCCAGAACCATGTCTGCAAGCTTCGCCTGGGTCAGCTGGTAAGCAGCGAGTGACTTGTCGAAGACTTTACGTTCCTTGACGTACTCCAGAGTCTGGTCAATGCAGTCACGAGCAGCACCAAGCGCACCGAATGCGATGCCGAAGCGTGCTTCGTTCAGGCACGACAGTGGACCACGCAGTGTGTTGACCTCTGGAAGGCGAGCGGAGTCCGGGAGGCGGACGTCGTCAAGTACCAGCTCAGAGGTAATGGATGCGCGCAGCGACATCTTGCGCTCAATGTCGTGGGTGGTGAAGCCCTTCATGCCCTTTTCAACGAGGAAGCCAGCATAACCGTCGTCGGTCTGTGCCCAGACGACGGCGACGTCGGCAAGCGAACCGTTGGTGATCCACATCTTCGTGCCGTTGAGGATCCAGTCGTCGCCATCGCGCTTCGCGAACGTACGCATACCTGCTGGGTTCGAGCCGAAATCAGGCTCGGTCAAACCGAAGCAACCGATTGCTTCACCCTCGGCCATGCGTGGTAGCCAGTTCTGCTTCTGCTCCTCAGAGCCCCACTTCCAGATGGCGTACATTGCCAGCGAGCCCTGAACGGACACGAAGGAACGGATACCAGAGTCAACAGCCTCCAGCTCCATGCACGCCAGGCCGTAAGCAACTGCCGAGGTGCCCGCACAACCGTAACCTTCCAGGTGCATACCGAGCACGCCCATCTGGCCGAAAACGGGACCCAGATCGCGTGGAATGGTGTGATCCTCGAACCACTCTTCGATGTGTGGACGCAGATCGCGGTCGCAGAACTCACGAACGGTGTCGCGGATCTGGCGTTCCTCCAGAGTAAGCATGGAATCGAGACCAATGAGCTGGGAGTGGGTGTACGTCATGAGAAAAGTCCTTTCAGAAAAATGATCAGGTGTAGGAACAAGCACAGGTGTAAGAAATGACTACTTCGCCAGTTCCTCGACCAAAATGTCCATTGCTTCGTTCAATAGTTCGTTCGAAATCGACAGCGGTGGCAGCAGTCGCAGTACGTTGCCGTACGTGCCGGCAGTCAATACCAGCACGCCACGCTGTTCGCAGGCGCGCGCAACAGCCGCCACCTTTGCTGAATCGGGGGTCTTGCCACCAGGGACGATGAGTTCCGCCGCCACCATTGCGCCCCGGCCACGAACATCGCCGATTGCTGGATTCGACTTCTGTGCGTCCGTGAGCTTGGTGGTCATGATCTCGCCGACCTCCCGCGCGCGCTGTGGCAAATTGTCGCGCTCACATGCGTTCAGAACTTCAAGGGCTGCAGCACATGCAACTGGGTTGCCAGCATAGGTACCACCGATACCGCCACGGTGCGGCGCATCCATTGCATCGGCGCGACCAACCACTGCAGCAATTGGATAGCCACCACCGAGCCCCTTCGCCAAGGTCATCAGGTCTGGCTCCACGCCCTCATGCTCCACCGCGAACATCGAGCCCGTGCGGGCGATGCCGGTCTGCACTTCGTCAGCGACGAACAAAATGCCACGCTCCTGGCAGAATGCCGCGAGCTTGGTCAGGAAACCTTCTGGCGGAACGATGAAGCCACCCTCGCCCTGAATTGGTTCCAGCACCACACAAGCGATGTTCTCGGCACCGACCTGTGCATCAACGATGAGCTCTAGCTGCGCCATCGCACCATCAGCTGCTTCCTCTGCGCCACCTGGCCAGCGATATGCGTAGGGGCTTGGCGCGCGGTAGACCTCGCCAGGGAAAGGGCCGAACGACTTCTTGTACGGATTGTTCTTTGCAGTCATGGCCATGGTCATGTTCGTACGTCCATGGAAAGCGTGGTCAAAAACCACAACGCCACCGCGACCGGTGAAGGCACGCGCGTACTTCACCGCATTCTCCAACGCCTCCGCACCGGTCGAGAACAGCGCAGCACGCTTCTCACCCGAGCGCGGCATGATCTCCACCAGCTTTTCGACGAGCGCCAAGTACGGCTCATACTGCTGATTCAGGAAGCAGGTGTGAGTCAGGAGCTCAGCCTGAGCATTCGCGGCAGCGACTACCTTCGGATCTGCGTTGCCGACGGTCGTCGTCGCAATGCCGGAACCGAGGTCGATGAGTCGGTTGCCGTCGACATCCTCCACGATGCCGCCACCTGCGCGGTACGCCCAGGATTGTTGCGCTGCACCCAAACCTGCTGGCAGCACTGCTGCTGCGCGCTCGGAGAGGGCTTTGGACTTCGGGCCTGGGATCTCTGTGGACACGAGACGGGTCTGTGGAAGGTCGACTCCAGCCATGGGGAGCTCCTTTCTAAGTTTCTGCTCATTGTTACTGGGAGCAATTGATGTGTTGTGAATCACTTTGGCGTGAAAATGGTGACGCACGCTATCGACATTTGAGTGAATGAAATTGCCGTATTTCGACACTTTGGCGATTTGGATCTAATTTGCCCAGCGTTAATGTGTTCCCAATCACACCAATAAGGCGTAGTTAAACCTGAATTGGACGGCAGCTAGATAGCAGCTGGAAAGCAGCGAGAGAGGCAACGCATGACTTGTATGAACTCAGCAGAAGGGGTGGTCGAGAACGAAGAACTTCGTTCTGACCTCTCGAAACGGCACCTCACCATGATTTCCATGGGTGGCACAATTGGTGCAGGCTTCTTCGTAGGTCTTTCGGGTCTGATCGTTGTCGCAGGCCCGGCGGCAATCGTGACCACCGCCGTAGCTGGCATCATCGTGTATCTTGTCATGCGCATGCTGGGCGAGATGGCCGTTGCTAAGCCGTCTACCGGCTCTTTCGTGGATTATGCGCGTATGGCTTTCGGGCGCTGGGCGGGATTTTCCACCGGCTGGTTGTACTGGTATTTCTGGGTGATCGTGGTCGGCATCGAAGCGGTCGTCGGTGGCGAACTTATCGCGCGATGGGTACCAGGAATCCCCCAATGGATCACAGCAGTCGTCATTTTGTCGGCGATGATCGCCGTCAATCTTCTTTCCGTGAAGAGCTTTGGTGAGGCCGAGTATTGGTTCGCTGGCATCAAAGTCGTCGTCATTGTGGCGTTCATCATCGCGGGCTTCGCATTCTTGGCGGGTCTGTGGAGTGGCAACGTGGGCGATGCTGCCCAGGTTTCGAACCTGTGGGACCACGGCGGATTCGTTCCAAATGGAGTGTCAGCGATCTTTGTCGGCGTCGTCACGGTTATTTTCTCGATGACCGGTGCAGAGCTTGTGACCATCGCAGCTGCTGAGTCCTCGCACCCAGCTGATGCGATTCGTCGCACGACTCAGACAGTCGTTGTTCGTATTCTCGCGTTCTTCGTTATCTCCACTGCGCTGCTGGTATCGATTCTCCCGTGGACGAGCTACGAAGCTGGTGTATCGCCGTTCATTACTGCACTTGATGCGATGGGTGTCCCGTATACCGCAGATATCTTGAACTTCATCGTGCTGGTTGCGGTGCTGTCCTGCTTGAACTCGGGCCTGTACACGGCGTCCCGCATGATCTTTACCCAGGGCCGCAACGGCGATGCGCCAGCGTGGATGACCCGAGTGAACGAGCGAGGCGTGCCAACCGGTGGCATCTTCTTCTCATCCATCGTTGGCTTCATCTGTATTGCTGCTGGTTATGTTTGGCCAGACACCATTTTCATCTATCTCGTCAATAGCTCTGGTGCAGTGGTGTTGTTCGTCTACGTATTCATTGGTTTGTCGCAGATCAAGCTGCGACCACGCTTCGAACGCGAGCTTGCTGGCGCGGGTGGCCTGACCTTCAAGATGTTCGGTTGGCCTGTCATTCCAGCACTCGTCACTGGCCTCATTGTGGTCATCCTGGTGACCATGGGTATCCGCGAAGCGACGCGCGGAGAGTTCCTGCAGTCAATGGCGAGCTTGGTGGTGGTCATTATCCTTGGCATCTTCCTGCAGAAGACCGGTATTAAGGGCCGCTACGAGGGCTTGCCGACGACGCTGCCACAAGGCGTGGACGAAGACGATTACTCGCCAGGCCGTGTGTACGAGACGCCAGAGCACTTCGGCGAGTGGCCACATTTCGGAGACCTGAGCGAGCTGGGTGATCGCATCCACTTAGGGCCACGTCCTCGATGGGTGCGTCGCGATGGCAAGGGTGGTGCCGAACGCGGTGGCCATGGTGTGAATGACGAAGGACACCTGCGACCTGGCCATATTGGGCCGAAGGAAGCGCGCACTGAAGCAGTCGGTAGCAAGTCTGCAAACGCTGAGGCTGCGAACGCGGAATAACTACCGCCCGCACTCCTCATGCGCACTTATGACCGAGCCTGCAACATTTAACGGCGAATTATCGCTGAATTTGTTGCAGGCTCGGTCATAAGTGGCTCAATGTCCAGGTGAATGACCAGGTGATTGACGCAAAAACGCCCTGGCCACACTCACCACGAAAGGGAAGTACGGCCAGGGCGTTCATCGTACGTAGCTAAAAGAGCTACCTACCAAGGAACCGAGACGAATCGATTAGGAAACCGAAGCGTCGTAGATGCCCTTGACGGAGTCAGCCATCGTTGCGTTGAACTCTTCGTCGGACTGGTTAGCGCTCAGGCCCTCGGACAGTGCGCGGGAGAACGAAGCAATCATGCCGTTGTTGCGAGCCAGGCGTGCGTTTGCATCCTCGCGCTCGTAACCACCGGAGAGCGCGACAACGCGCATGACGCGTGGGTGCTCGATCAGTGGAGCGTAGAAGTTGTCAACGGTTGGGATGGTGACCTTGATCATGACCTGCTGGTCTTCTGGCAGAGCGTCGAGGCCCTTCAGCATTTCGTCGCGGACGATAGCTTCAGCCTGCTCCTTGTCAGCAGCGTTGATGTCTACCTCTGGTTCCAGGATTGGAACGAGACCGTGGGACAGAACCTGCTTGCCGAACTCGAACTGCTGAGCAATGTTTGCCTTGATGCCCTCTTCGTTTGCCTCAGCAATGAAGGAACGCATCTTGGTGCCGAAGATGCCCTTAGCGACAGCGCGCTCGAGCAGCTCGTCCAGACCTGGGCATGGCTTCATCAGCTGAACGCCATTCTCTGCATCTGCAAGGCCCTTATCGGTCTTCAGGAAAGGAACAATGCCCTTCTTCTCCCACAGGTACTGAGCGGTTGGGATGCCCTCGATCTCGCGATCCATGGTCTGCTCGAACAGGATTGCGCCGATGATGGAATCCGAGTTGAACGAAGGGGAGGTGATGATACGGGTACGCATCTCGTGGACCAGGTCGAACATCTCATCTTCGTTAGACCATGCGTCCTCGGTGATGCCGTACAGGCCGAGAGCCTTAGGCGTGGATCCGCCGGACTGGTCCAGTGCGGCGATGAAGCCCTTGCCCTCGGTCATCTTTTTTGCCTGCTCGGTATTCATACAGATCCTTTCGGTAAGGAAGAAGAAGATTCATTCACGAGCGTAATCAAGAATCCGAGAACCCGCTCGTCATAAAGGGGTAGTTTGTGCTTTCCGACGTCTCTCGCCCGGGCAATATCTTCTTTCGACGCACAAGAACCGTCGATGACCAGCGTAGTTAGTGGGGAACCGTCGTAATGCCGGATGGAATGGCGTGGAAACAATGTGCTGAATCGTTATAGAGATGTTCTTGGGATAGTGGCTAGTGCGGGACGCGAATGTCGCCAAAGTTATGTCGAGGCGATATTAATGCCCGATGTGGTTTAACTCACATCAACTTTCAGGGTTGAGTGGAACAGACTCAATGTGTGGAGCGTTATGGAGAGTAAGAAGCGAAGTTGAGTGTATCTAACTCAAGGTGACGGTAGACTCGCAACTAAACAAGGAGGAAAACATGAGCTTCACACCAACCACAAAGACGAATGAGGTTTTGCAGGCGGCGCTGAAGTCGGCGTCGTCGGCAGGTAATCCTGATATCCGGCCAGGCCACCTCCTGGTAGCGCTGCTGGAGCAGGAGGACGGGATTGCTGCGCCACTGCTGGAAGCTGCGGGAGTTAACCCGGATGGTGTGCTCACGCGTGCTCGTGAGCTGGTTAACGGTTACCCAAAGGCATCGGGTTCCAATATGGCGAATCCTCAGTTTAACCGCGATGCGCTGAATGCTATTACGGCCGCGGAAGAGCTGGCGGGCGAACTTGGAGACGAGTATGTCTCGACGGAAGTGTTGCTCATCGGTATTGCAACGGGTTCAAACGATGCGGGCAAGGTGCTCGCAGAATCCGGCGCTACGGCTGAGGCGCTTCGCGGTGCGTTGACGTCGGTGCGTGGTAATCGCCGTGTGACCACGGATAATCCAGAAGAGCAGTACCAAGCTCTAGAGAAGTACGCCACGGACCTGACGGCTCGCGCTCGTGAGGGCAAGATTGACCCGGTTATTGGCCGTGACGCCGAAATTCGTCGTGTCGTGCAAGTGCTTAGCCGCCGTACGAAGAACAACCCTGTGCTGATTGGTGAGCCGGGTGTTGGTAAGACCGCGATTGTGGAAGGTCTTGCGCGTCGTATCGTCGCAGGCGATGTGCCGGAGTCGTTGAAGGGTAAGACTCTGATGAGCCTTGACCTGGGTTCGATGGTCGCTGGTGCGAAGTACCGCGGTGAGTTCGAAGAGCGTCTGAAGGCTGTTCTGGACGAGATTAAGGAATCGGACGGTCAGATCGTCACCTTCATTGATGAGATCCACACCATTGTTGGCGCAGGTGCCACCGGTGATGGGTCGATGGATGCGGGCAACATGATTAAGCCGATGCTGGCTCGTGGTGAACTTCGCCTAGTCGGTGCGACCACGTTGGACGAGTACCGCAAGTACATCGAAAAGGATGCCGCGCTGGAACGTCGTTTCCAGCAGGTTTTCGTTGGTGAGCCTTCCGTGGAAGATGCCGTTGGTATCTTGCGTGGTCTGAAAGAGCGCTATGAAGTCCACCACGGTGTGCGTATTCAGGACTCTGCGTTGGTCGCAGCTGCAACCCTGTCGGATCGTTACATCACGTCCCGTTTCCTGCCGGACAAGGCCATCGACCTCGTGGACGAGGCTGCGTCACGGTTGCGCATGGAAATCGACTCGTCGCCAGAAGAAATCGACTCGGCGGAGCGTATTGTTCGTCGTCTTGAAATCGAAGAGATGGCATTGGAGAAGGAAACCGATGTCGCCTCCGCTGAACGGCTGGAGAAGTTGCGTGAGGAACTCGCTGATGAGCGTGAGCGCCTCACCCAACTGAAGACACGCTGGCAGAACGAGAAGGGCTCCATCGAAGACGTTCGCGTGATTCGTGAGGAACTCGATGCATTGCGCACTGAGTCGGAGAAGGCGGAGCGTGAAGGCGATTACGGTCGTGTCGCAGAGCTGCGATATGGGCGTATCCCTGAGCTGGAGAAGAAGCTCGCAGAGGCTGAGAAGTCCGTCGAGCAGTCGCAGGGCGAGTCGATGCTCAACGAGGAGGTCAGCCCTCAGGAGATTGCCGAGGTGGTCTCTGCCTGGACTGGCATTCCAGCCGGCAAGATGATGCAGGGTGAAACTGAGAAGCTGCTGCAGATGGAGTCGGTGCTGGGTAACCGAGTCGTTGGCCAGCGCGAAGCTGTCGAGGCTGTGTCCGATGCGGTTCGACGTTCCCGTGCGGGAGTGGCGGATCCGAATCGTCCGACCGGTTCCTTCTTGTTCCTCGGTCCAACGGGTGTTGGTAAGACGGAGCTGGCGAAGGCACTCGCGGAGTTCCTCTTCGATGATGAGCGCGCGATGGTCCGCATCGATATGTCCGAGTACGGCGAGAAGCACTCTGTTGCACGTCTGATCGGTGCCCCTCCGGGATACGTCGGCTACGATGCCGGCGGTCAGCTGACTGAGGCTGTCCGTCGTCGTCCGTACACGGTTGTGCTTTTCGACGAAGTGGAAAAGGCTCACCCCGACGTCTTCGACGTCCTCCTGCAGGTTCTGGACGAAGGACGTTTGACCGATGGACAGGGTCGTACCGTGGACTTCCGCAACACGATTCTGATTCTGACGTCCAACCTGGGTGCTGGCGGTACCCGAGAGCAGACGATGGCGGCGGTGAAGTCGGCGTTCAAGCCAGAGTTCATTAACCGTCTGGATGATGTGGTGATCTTCGAGTCCCTGTCGGCTGAGCAGCTGCGTGGCATCGTTGATATCCAGGTCGGTGACTTGGCGAAGCGACTGGATGCACGTCGACTGGTCCTCGATGTTTCCGACGAGGCACTGGATTGGCTAGCCGAGCGTGGCTACGACCCAGCGTATGGTGCTCGTCCGCTGCGTCGACTGGTGCAGAAGGCGATCGGTGACGAGTTGGCTCGTCGTCTGCTGGCTGGCGATGTCCGCGACGGTGACCGAGTGATTGTCACGGTTGCCGAAGATGGCGATTCGCTGGCGGTGACCGGCGAAGCTCGCGACGAGGAGTAATTGCTAGTTCCTGCTCTCGCTAGCTCTCACTCTCCTTAGCCCCCACTAATTGCCCGCATTTTCACTTCTTGGCTTCGGCATCCGAACCATCAGGTGAAGAAGCGGGCAATAAGTCGTTTCTGGGGGAGCTCCGCGACACCAGAAGCACATGACATTTGTCATGCCTAAGTCATGACATTTCTGCGCTTGTTTCATGATTCGCGACACTGTTTACCAGCCCTTTTGCGCGGAATCATAAGAGTCATGAACAGCAAACAGCCTCAACCTTCTGATCACGCATTCACAGCGCCCAGTGCTAAGACCCGCACAGTCTCGGTGATTGAGGTCGCCAACCTCACGCGCGTCTACGGAAAGGGCAGCGAAAGCAATAACAAGGACCCCCACACCGCTGTCGATTCGATCTCATTCGAGGTCTATGAAGGTGAAGTGTTCGGGCTCCTCGGAACCAACGGTGCCGGCAAAACATCAACCCTCGAACTCATCGAAGGCCTTGCCCGCCCAACCGCAGGCACTGTCACCGTACTGGGAGCCGACCCACACGATGATCGCCGACTGGTTCGCCCACAGTTAGGCATCATGCTGCAATCCGGGGGCCTCCCGCAGCAGCTCAGCGTCTCCGAAACGATGACCATGTGGCAAGGAACGTGCTCAAATCCGCGCAATATCGACGAAGTGCTTCACGACGTCGACCTCACACATCGTCTCGACACTAAAGTTGGAGCATTATCAGGAGGCGAAAAGCGCCGCCTGGATCTTGCCTGCGCTTTATTGGGCAACCCAACGATTCTCTTTCTCGATGAGCCAACAACTGGACTTGACCCAGAAAGTCGCCGCAATACGTGGGAACTGCTCCTTCGCCTGAAGAAGCAGGGCGTCACCATGATGCTGACTACTCACTACCTCGAAGAAGCTCAGTTCCTGTGCGACCGCATCGCCATCATGCATGAGGGCGCAATTCAAAAGTCAGGAACACTGCGCGAATTGGTAGCCAGCGTGAATTCAGTGTTGAAGGCGGAATTGCCGGGGCAGGTGTCGTCGCAAAGCGTGCAACTGCCGGACTTCCCAGGCGCGGTTGTGGTCCAGGAAGAGAACGAACTGCGGATTGAAACGAAGAATCTGCAGGCAGACACCTTGCGTCTGCTGACGTGGGCACACGACAACGACATTGAGCTGCAGGGTTTTGCGGCCGAGCCTGCGCATCTTGAATCCGTCTTCATGTCTGTGGCGGGTCAGCACAACACCACCGAGGAGAAGTAAATGAGTTTTGCACGTATTTCCGCACTGGCGAAGGCCGAATGGCTGCAGTTCTGGCGCAACAAACTTCTGATGTATATGGCAGTGCTGTTTCCACTGGGCATGCCGGTATTCATGTTCTTCGTGGCAGGCGGTCGCGACAACCTGACCACCGTCGCAGGCGCCTCACATTACGAAACGTTCCTGCTCATGACCATGATGTTGGTTCAGTTCTACTCGGTGTTGTCGATGATAACGACGCGTCGCGACGAAGGTGTCTTGAAGCGACTTCGCACCGGTGAGGCCCTAGACGCCGAGATTTTGTTGGCTATCTGCATTCCTGGTGCAGTGATTTCATTGTTCTCTGGTGCGCTGCTTATTGGGGTTTTCCTCGCGCTGGGTGTGCCTATGCCGGAGAATATCCTTGTTATCGCCCTCGCTACGATTTTGGGACTCGTGATTTCTTCTGGTCTGGCTTTGTGGACGAGTTCGTTTACTCGTAATGCGGAAGCTGCGCAGATCACGTCGATGCCGGTCATGTTGCTGGCTATGGGATCGCTCAGCACCTTCCGGCCATTATTTGCCAATGCCGCCGACGGTCTTATCTTGCGCATTATTGATCGCACTCCGTTCGCCGCCGTCTTTGATGTCTCGTTTATCGGATGGTCAGGATCTACGTATGGCGAGATCGTGGCTGAATCTGCCGACGCTGCCGGAAGCGCAGGCGTATCACTGGCAATTGCCACGCTCTGGGCGGTCGCAGCTGTGGTGATCGGCGTGAAATCTGTGAAGTGGGATACCTACCGTTAGTCGTAATATGCCCTCTATGAACATTCGCAAGAAGTGGCGCAGCCTTGATAGTGGTTCGCAGATCGCTGTGTATTTTCGAGTTTCCCTGCAGCTTATCGCTGTGTGCTTCTTGCTCTTGCTCGTTGTGCTGTCAGTGATGCCGTCCGACACGGTGTCGATTCCCGGGTGGGTGGCAATTGCATCAGCTCTGGTTGCGTCAGTTTTGACTGTTGTGTCGTGGATTGCGATGGGCGTCCAGCCGGAGCTGAATTTCCATACGACAGACACTGCCGATGGTCGACCGCACTGGAGTTTCGGCTGGGGTTTGTATGCGTCGTTCGTCGTATATGCAGTGGTTGTCGTCGCCCTTGCTCTTATCGACAAAGATCCGGCTGGTCAACGCGGTCTGTGGTGGTTCTTGGCGATGTGGGTTTTCGCGTTTTCAGCTGCAGCCACGATGGTGTTTTGGGTTCGGCTCAAGTACCGATGGCTTGTGATTGTGGGGCTGTCATTGGTTGGCACCGTGGCGGGCTGGGACGCGTTCTACTTTCAGATTTTGCTATTCAACCCAGCGTTGGCCGCAACGGTCATTTCCAGCGATTGGGTAGTACGAATCGCCCGGCAGATGGCCCGCGCACGCGATACCGAAGCTGCCCTACAAGTCTCTGAGGAACGCCTGCGCTTCGCTCAAGAACTCCACGACACGTTGGGACAACACCTTGCCGCAATTTCCCTCAAAGCAGAGGTTGCCCGAGCGCTCGCACAGCGTAACGACGATCGCCTTGATTCAGAACTCGCAGAACTCCAAGCACTTGCTCGAAGCTCGATGTCAGATATGCGAGCTGTGGCTGCTGGATACAGGACCGCGCACCTTTCTACCGAGCTCACCGGCGCAACGTCACTATTCGCATCCGCTGGCATTCAGTGCACAGTCAACGGCTCCCAAGACGACATCCCCGGTCATCTCCGCGAACTTGCCGCATGGTTCATCCGCGAAGCCAGCACAAACGTTCTGAAACACTCTGATGCCCGGCACGTCACACTGACATTGGATACCGATAGCATCGAAATGCGTAACGACGGCTCGCCAAACACCATCAGCCCACTTGCGGGGATGCGGGCATTGCAGCGACGAGCCGTCGATGCTCATGCCACCGTGGAACTGACAGCGCGTCACGGGGAGTTCGTCGCAAAGTTGAAGCTGCCTTCAAAATCAGTAGGGGAGATATGACCACAGAATCCGTGCCAGATTCCGCGACTATCCGCGTAGCGATTGCTGATGATGAGGAGTTAATTGTCAGTTCGTTGGCGACGTTATTGGGGCTGGAACGCGACATTGATGTTGTAGCTACGTGTGGGTCTGGCGAAGAGCTGGTGGCGGAATGTCAGCGTCAGCTTGTGGCCGGCGATGGCATCGATGTCTGTGTTGTTGATTTGCAGATGGACGGCATCGACGGCATTGACACAGCAGTTGAGTTGGGGAAGCTCGCTCGCCTGCGCGTTGATGCGCGAACCCCGAAAGTACTTATCGTGACTAGTTTCGGCCGTCCTCGGGATTTGAAACGTGCCCTCACCACGGGAGTGCAGGGGTTCATGCCTAAGACTGCATCGGCTGTGCAGTTCGCAGATGCGATTCGCACTGTGCAACGAGGTAAGCGCTATGTCGATCCAGAACTTGCTGCTTTGGCGATTAGTGAAAGTGAGTCGCCGCTGACCGAACGCGAACGGCAAGTGCTCGAATTGACGGGCACGGGTATGAGCATGGAGGAGATCGCAGCGACGATCCATCTCGCGCCGGGCACAACTCGTAACTACGTGTCAGCGGCAATTAGCAAAGTTGGAGCCCGCAATAGGTTTGAAGCATTCGCCAAGGCTCAAGAGTCCGGCTGGTTATAGATACTTTTGTACATGGTACTTCTTCGTGAGCAGTTCTAACAGAATCGATTTAGACTGCTATCTATGAACACTTGCGTTTCAGCCCAGGAGCTCAAGCGACTCATCCATACCGGAGACCGAGTTGCTGTCATCGACGCGCGTTGGTCGCCTGAACGTACTGCCTACCAGCATTACGCCGAGGCACACATTCCGTTGGCCATGTTCTGTGATCCAACGATTGACCTTGTTGGTATTCCAGACCGTGAACACGGTCGAAACCCATTGCCCGATATCGTTCGGGTGCGTTCCGCGATTCGTCGCTGGGGACTCAGCAAGAACCATCACGTCGTTGTGTATGACGAAGAAGATGGCCTTTTCGCATCCCGTGCCTGGTGGGTCCTCAAATGGTCCGGGCTGACCAACGTCCAGGTTCTCGCAGGTGGTTTGCACGCGTGGGAGAATGAGGACTTCGGAACTGCGCACGGCCCAGGCAACCTGCCACACCCAAGTGAGACTGATGTTGAACTGGGGCAGATGCCAACGGTTGATATCGCTGAAGTTGCTCAGTGGACTGCGCAGGGTGGCGTGCTGATCGACTCTAGAAATGTGGAGCGCTTCAGCGGTAAGCAGGAACGCCTTGACCTCCAAGCAGGACACATCCCTGGTTCCGTGAATATTCCAGCCCGTGATCTGCAGAATCGCGAAACCGGCGAATTCTTGCCGGCTGAAGAGATCAGGAAGAAGCTTGCCGACGTCGGTGTGACGTCTGGTGAACAAGCCGCGGTGTATTCCGGTTCCGGTCTTCATTCATCGCTGTTTATTCAGGCGATGCACGAAGCTGGTCTACCAGGTGCGTCTTTGTTCGTAGGCGGATGGTCGAAGTGGGCGGGAGATCCTACGCTTCCTATTGCTCGTAGCTAATTTCGGAAAGCTTGCGCGAAGCTAGAAAAGCATCGAGTCCGGGTTAGTGCGTAGGGTGTTGACCGCGCCATATGCACTAGTTGCCACGGATAATCCGCCATCCGAACTAGACTTGGCGAGCGATGATGTTTATAGCCTTTGCCCTCGCTGCCGTGCTTTTTGTTGCGGCTGTTGTTTTGCTGATTGTGGACGCTAAGCGTCGAAAAGCAAACACCCCAACAGACGCGTCTACCACCGCTGTCGCAGATGACGCCGGTGCGACGCTACCTCCTGCGCATCCGAAGCCGGCGACGCAGCCTGAGGCGCGGGCACAAGAGTTGGTAGAAGTGCAGCCTGAGCAGGATCCTGAAGCGGAGCTGATTCCTCGCGATGACCCAGAGCTCGTCTTGGCCACGGAGCCATTTCCAAGGGAACCTGCTGACGACGAGCCGGAAGGCGACGAACCCGAGGACGCGGAATTGGGGACTGATCAGCCTGAAACCGCTGCAGATGTTGATGCTGCGTCCGCTGCTTCGTTCGAGCGCTCCGAGACTGAGAAGGAATTGCTGAACTACGCAAATAGCCTTGATTCCCAAGCTGCACAGTTGGAAATGTGGGCAGTTCGTGAGCAAGCTCGTCAGGAAGCTGCGCTGGCGGAACAGCTGCGTAAAGCTGCCAAGATCCGTGAGGTTATGGAGCGTCAGCGCAAGGAAGCCGAAGCGGCCAGGCTTGAGCGGATGCCGTCTGATCCTCCTGCGACTGACACCACAACCGAAGCTGTCGCATCGTCCACCACCGGGCAAGACTTCAATGCAGATGCCACGGCAGACGCTGCCACAGACTTAGCCGATGACGCGCTCGATCTCAGCGATGATGCACTCAATGCCGACGAGGCAACTGATGCCTCTGACCACGAACGGGAGCCTCGCTCCCTCGCTGGTTCCATGTCCAGCCTGGGCCTCGGCCATCGACGCGCCCGTAAGCAATGGGCGAAGCAACGCCACGCAGATTACCGCCGCATTGACCACGGGGTGACGGATTTGTGGGAGCGCATTCCAGAAGGTGAAGCGAAGGCAGTTGTCTTTGGTTTCGCGCACGGTCGGGAAATGCACGTGTGTGATGTGGGGCAGGTGACCATTGTTGCTTTGCGACGAGCGTCGGCAAGCGATGAAGTCGTCGAATTGAGGCGCAACGGCGACTCCGCACTGCCAACTGTCTCGTTCGAGTCAGGTCTTCTGATGTCGGCGACGAATCCGACAGTCATTCGACGCATCATGGATTCCCGTGCCAGCGAGTTCTTTGGCACGGTGCCGGAGTTCATCAATGTCATGTGGGCTGAAGGCGATTGGTTGCTGGCGGAACTGTCGCGGGATTCTGTCGCCGAAGAATGGGACATCGCTTTGCAAGTTCTGTCCGAGTTCTCTGATTTTGCGCGACGTTTGCCTCCGGTGGAGGATCGAGATGTCGAGCTTGATCCCGAACAGTGGGACCAGACGCGCGAATTGGCGCGGGATCGGGAAGCGGAGCTGGAGCCAGCAACCGAAGAGTCTGCTGCCGAGGTTTCAGCCATTGACGTCGACGCTATCGATGCCACCGATACGGGGGATGATGCTGTAGATGCGGGCCAAGTCTCCGATGCCGACTCTGATTCCGCCACAGACGGCGACAACGGTGAGCACACCACCAAGCCGGTGAATGCCGAGGGTATTGGTGACTGGCGTCCATCACATGACACACCGCTGAATCCGGAAGATCTGCCATCGCGGTCGAAGCCCCGGTTTAGCAGTGAGGGGCCTGCTGTCGATGACGCTGATGCCACCAGTTTCCGGGACGTGGAATTCGAAGCTGCTGGGATCCCTGCCCTGGGCGAAGATCCAGAGCATATGCGTTCGCGCATCACTGGTGGACGTATTATTCGACCAGCGACAGAAACCCCCGGAATCTTTGCCGATGGCATCGCTGATTCCGATCTTCCTGAAGGAGACGACGAGAACAATGAGTGATAACGCACCACAGGTCAACAAGGAAAAGCTGGTGGAGCTGGCGCAGCTCGTCAAAGAGCTTGCGGTTGTCCATGGCAAGGTCACGCTCTCGTCTGGTCGGGAAGCTGACTACTACGTTGACCTGCGTCGCGCGACTCTGCATGCCAAGGCATCCCGTCTCATCGGAGAATTGCTCCGCGAACTCACCGCTGATTGGGATTACGCCCACGTTGGTGGTTTGACGCTAGGTGCGGATCCCGTCGCAACGTCTGTCATGCACGCAGATGGCCGTCAGATCGATGCCTTTGTTGTGCGCAAGGAAGCGAAGAAGCATGGCATGCAGCGTCGCATTGAAGGACCAGACATTGTGGGCAAGAAGGTTCTGGTAGTCGAAGACACGACAACCACTGGCAATTCACCACTCACCGCGGTGGCAGCGGTTCGCGAAGCTGGGGCAGAGGTTGTTGGCGTTGCGACGGTCGTGGACCGAGCAACCGGTGCCGCCGATGTCATCCGCGCCGAGGGTGTTGAATACCGCTACCTCCTCGGCCTATCTGATCTGGGTTTGGACTAAGGAGGACTTGCATGGCTTCTCTCGTATCGTCATTCGTTTCCCGCACTGTTGAAGGCTTGGGTGCGCTGAACACCGTGATTACAGGCAAGCCTGAGCAGTTGGGGTACATCGCTGCGGGTGCCGTGAATGTGGTGTCGTCGGCGTTTGGGTGGGAGAAGCCTCGCAAGGCCTCGAAGGCAGTGCTCATGCCGTTGTTGGCTGCTGGAGTAATTCGTCGTCGTAACGACGTGTCGCCAGTAACCACCGCGACGCTCCTTGCCGGGCTGACAGCTGGGTGGATCGGCGATCTCGTGCTGATGCCCAAAGATGCCAAGCTGAGCAACGGTGCCGCTGCCTTCTCTCTGAACCAGCTTGCGTATGTCGGGCTGCTCGCCCGCGGTGGTGCCCGCCCGGATGTCGCACGCACGGCGATCCGCGGGCCACTGATGGCTGGCTCTGTCGCCCTGGCTGCAAAGTGTGATCGCTCATTGCTGCCGGTGGTATTCAGCTACGGTTCCTTGCTGGCAGCTGTCTCCATTCTTGCCGACGACCGCGGCCTGGTCGCCACCGCTGGAGAAGTTGAGAAATGCCCTGACAGTGGGCTTCCGTTGGCTGATGCTCGTTACGGGCTTGGCCACGGAGGAAATCTATTCCTCATTTCTGACTCTTTGCTGATGCTGAACAGCCTGGTGGGCAAGGAATCGGTCGTCGGAAAGCTTCTCGACGCGGCCGTGATGGACACTTACATTGCCGCGCAGTTGCTGCTGGTCGAGGGACTGATCGCGCTGGATCCTGCCGATGACTGAGCTGGGGAAGAACGCGGAACCGTTCATTCCGGAGCCAGGTCGGGGGCCAACGGAATGGTTCGAGGCTCGCGTCGGTGTAGAACCGTGGCATATCGAGCATCCGGGCGAACCCATGCCGTCGGATCCGAAGTTTGACGAGACGCTGTTGCAGGAAGGCGATCGTCGAAACGTTGTCGATGCGTATCGGTACTGGACAACCGAGGCGATCATTGCCGATATTGATACGCGACGGCATCCGCTTCACATCGCCATTGAGAACTTCGAGAATGATTCCAATATCGGCACGGTCGTGCGAACCGCGAATGCTTTTGCTGCGGCGGCGGTCCACATTGTTGGTCGTCGTCGGTGGAATCGCCGTGGTGCGATGGTGACTGATCGCTATCAGCATCTTTATCACCACGACACGGTTGACGACGTCGTGGCCTGGGCATACGACCATGACTTAACCGTTGTTGCCGTGGACAATGTGCCTGGTTCCGTGCCACTGGAGACAGTCGAGCTGCCTCGCAATTGTCTTCTCTTGTTCGGGCAGGAAGGGCCGGGGGTGTCCGAGTCGGCGCGAAAAGCTGCACGGATGACGGTTTCCATCGCGCAGTTCGGCTCCACGCGGTCGATGAACGCAGGTGTTGCGGCAGGTATCGCGATGCATTCGTGGATTCGCCAGCACGCTGACCTGGATCATGCGTGGTAGCACTCTGCGCGAGTCCCCCAGATCGTCACTGTGCAATCATGCGAATCCACTGAAAGCGCTAAGCTAAAGCCCGAGCTATTTAGTATCACCAGTTTTTCACAACGGAGTGAGTAGGCACTCCACGTTGAGGGGGTCATGTGGTCACGAAGATGTCCCGACCGGAAGTCGAAAATTGGGCTTACCGTGCGGACGTCGCTGAGCAGGCAATTCGCAATCGCCATGCTTCTGCGTTGTGGGGTCTTCCCCGCACCAATCTTGCCGTTGTTTCGTGGCCAGCAACACCGCAGCATAAGGCGTTCTTTACGTGGCATTACTGGTGGCAGGCGCATTATCTGGAATGCCTCGTCGATGCTGCACAGCGAGTTCCATCCCGCGAGAAGTATGAGGCTGTACGCAACACCATCCGTGGTATTCGTATTCGCAATTTGTCGCCGTTGGCATCGAACAAGTATTACGACGATCGTGCGTGGATGGTTCTCGCACTCGGTCGTGTGGATTCGATGCATGGCAAGCGCAAGCCTCGTCGCCAGACGCAGCTTTTGCTGCAGGCACTCACAAATGGCATCGATTCGACCACTGGCGTACTGCCGTGGCGCGAAGAAGAACTGTTCTACAACGTTCCGTCGAACGGACCAGCTGCGATTGCGTTCGCGCGCGCCGGCCGTTTGGATGATGCCTGCGCTTTGGTCGACTGGGTATTCGACAACCTCGTCGCTGATACCGGCCTTCTTTACGACGGTATTCGGTTAAGCATGACCGGCGAGGAAGTACAGCGGGGCATGTATTCCTACAACCAAGGTGTGATGATCGGGGCGTGCCTCGAGATCGCCCTGGAGTTGAAGAACCGCGAACAGCATGGTCGAGCAATGGAGTACCTCACCAGGTGCCAGAGTTTGATTCATGCGGTTGCTGTGAACATGGCCAGCTCCGATCACGTGATTAAGGGCTCTGGCGGCGGTGATGGTGGCCTGTTCAACGGTGTGCTGATCCGGTATCTCGCAGATGCTGCGGTGCGGTTGCCTTCCGATGATCACGGATCCCGTGCAGCTGCCCGCATTGCGCGTCGGTTGGTGCTGGCTACTGGCGAAAGCGCGTGGAACCATCGTTTAGAAGTCGATGGATTGCCTTTGTTCCCAGCCAATTGGGAGAAGGACGCTACGTTCCCACAGGGAAGTGGCCCAGTGGCTGCATCGATCGCGGGTGCAGTGCGCTCATCAGCGGTGCGTGAACGCGACTTGTCTGTTCAGTTGTCTGGATGGATCGTAATGGAAGCGTGTGCTCGAGTCGCAGAAGACGACGAGCGCAGGAAGAAAGCGCTCGAAGCTTAACGCTGACAACGTCGCAAGATGCTCTACGGCTGAGGCTCCGGGGTGGGGTTCTGCTCTGGAGTTGGCTGAATTTCCAGATCGGTTTTCTTGCCCTTCTTGAAGAAGGACTTCACCAAACCACCCAAACCAGGCAGGACCGACACCAGCACGATGCCAAGGAAGATTGGTTCGATGTTGTCGCGGACGAATGCGAATTCGCCAAGCACGGAGCCAAGGAATGTAACTCCGGCACCCCAAATGACACCACCGATGATGTTGTAGGAAATGAACGTTTTGTACTTCATGCGCGCCATCCCTGCGACAAACGGAGCGTAGGTACGCACGATGGGGACGAATCGGCACAGAATGATGGTCACAGGGCCGTAGCGTTCAAAGAACTCATGTGTTCGAGTGAGATACTCCTGCTTGAAGACACGACCGTCCTTCATCTTCTCGATACGTGGTGCAAACGTATGTCCAAGGAGGTAGCCGACCTGGTCACCGAGAATCGCAGCAAGCGGGACCAGAATCAGAAGCAACCACAGTGGTGCAAACGGATCTGGCTGAGTCGACAACAAACCACCCGTAAACAGCAGTGAATCGCCGGGAAGGAACGGGAAAAGCAGACCCGATTCGATGAAGACCATGGCCAACATCGCAGGAAGAATAAATGCCCCGAAGGGGCCAGAAGCGCTGAGCAGCTGCATCGGATCCATGAGATCAGCAAAAGACATGCGAAAAAGAGTACGCCTAAGAAATAGTGGATGCTATTCACTGAGATCCTCGGCACAATAGGGGGCATGCAACTAAATGACATGATGGCTCCGCCACCCGTTCTCTTGCCCGAATTCCCGGAGGCAACGAAAGCGCGTGAAGAAGGTTTAGGTCCGCAGGACGTCGTAAAGCAGTGCCCAAAGGATTCGCTGGCGTGGGCACAGCTCGCTGAACAGGCGCTTGCAGATGGCCAGGATGTCACTGCTTATGCCTACGCGCGAACTGGTTACCACCGTGGCCTTGATTTGCTGCGTGGCAACGGCTGGAAGGGCTTCGGCGCGGTTCCGTGGTCGCATGAACCGAATCGTGGTGTCTTGCGCGCAATTTCTGCGCTGGCGAAAGCTGCGCGGGCAATTGGTGAAGAGGATGAGTTCGATCGTTGTCTTGCACTTCTGCAGGACTGCGACCAAACCGCGGTGAAGGAAACCGCACTCTAACTAGTGTCTGACGAACAGCAGAATCCACGCCCAGAACTCGGTGAATACTTGGATGCAGTGAAGCATCCGGCATCCCGAGCGGCTTTGGCGATGCGTAAAAGCATGCGCCCACGAACACGCTTGCTGCATGGCGTGAATCGCATTCGCACTCGATGGGCGCTGATTCTGCAGGCGACTCTGGCAGCAGGACTTGCCTATTGGTTTGCCCTTGATGTTCTTGGTCACCCTCGGCCATTCTTTGCTCCAATGGCTGCGTTCATTGGTTTGAACGTGATGGTGCAAGGGCCACGCATCAAGAATTCGATGCAGTTGGTCCTGGGGGCCACCCTTGGTGTCGGTATTGGCGACCTCATCATTTCCGTGTTGGGCACCGGAATCTGGCAGCTGACGGTGGGCGTCTTAGTTGCCATGACGACGGGAGTGTTCGTCGGGCGTGGTCCACTGGTGGTCAATCAGGCTGCTAGCTCAGCTGTCCTCATCGCCACGATCATGCCGCCTGGCACCGAGATGTCATATCACCGCATGATCGACGCGCTCGTCGGTGGTCTCATTGGCATCGCCGTGATGTCGATTCTCCCACGCAATCCAGTTCCTGGATCGCGTCGAGTGGTCGCTTCGGTGTTGGATCTCGGCTCTGACATTCTGTATGACATTGCCGAAGGACTCCGCACCCACGATCTCGACCGAGTGCGGGCAGCCTTGCAGTTGGGGCGGTCGTCGCAAGCTGAAGTTTCTTTAATGGACCGCACCATTGCCGCAGCGCAAGAACAGGTTCGCGTCGCACCCTTGCTGTGGCATCGGCGTGAGCAACTGAATTCCCTGGCCCGCATCGTGCACCCGACCGACAACGCGCTGCGCAATATCCGCCTGTTGGCGCGCCGGGCGATCACAGCCAGCGAGGATCACATCGAACTGAAACCCGAAATTGTTGATCTTGTGATGGGAGTCTCCGAAGCGATGCGTTCTGTTCGTCATCTGCTTGACGACGACCCCACGCTGGCGACGATTCCCAAGTGGGGAGAGTTACCGTTCGAATCTGGAACCGGCAACGTTGAAGGCGGCACTGAGGTTGAGGTCGAAACATTCACTCACGAGGGCGTAATCCGGCAGCTGCGCCGCCTCGCAGCACGCATGAAGCCCGAGCTGATTGAAGACAGCACACTGTCCGAGATTGTCGTCTTCGCGCAGTGTCGTTCACTGGTCGTGGACCTGCTGCAGGTATGCGGTATGGCCAGGTTGTCGGCCGTCGCAACGCTGCCACCCACGACACCGCATCCTGCGATGCCACCGGAAGTGTGGGAAGACTAGCGCACCAGCTGCAAGTCCAGCAGATGCCGGTAGATGGTCACCTTTTCACGAGGCTTCTTCGCCTCGATGCCATCTCGAACGTAACGGAAACCAGGGCCACCAGCCTGAACTGCCCGGCCTTCAATTGGCGGGTGCAACGGGCGGTCCTCTGCTGTCTCGGGCTCTTCGACATCTTTGCCACGGCCAAAGAGCCGGGCGAAGAACCCAGGCTTCGCATCGGCCTCAGTTGCATCCTTTTCGCCAACCCACGGAACTTCCGCGCCAACCAACCCCGGCGCATCTGGAGTAGGGCGGACCTGGACACCATTCGACGTCCCCGAAAAGAGTCGGTGCTCGTCCACATATACTTCGCCGACGAGACCCAAGCGTGACGACGGCCCAGAAATGCCTACCTCCGTCAAGAGCGCGTATCCGACAATGGCGTGGCCCGTGTCGTCTCGGATGAGTGGGACGGGATGGACGTCTCGGGTCAGTGCGTCGTCAAGTGAAAGCCCAAACTCACCGGAACCGGAAATGTCCCAGTTCTTCGTTACCGAAGAAGGAGAGTCGGGGACGTGGGCGACTTCGAACCACAACAGGTTGCGGCGCATCAAGAATGTTGCCACGGCACCGAGGGAGGCATCAGGCCCGACAACAACAATTCGAACGGGTTCAGTTGGCTTCTGAGGGGCGAAACGGGGGGACCCCATATGTGGGACTTCTTTGCTCTTTGCAATGTCGTCAGGGGTTGGGGCAGTGTCCTCTGGCAGCATCTCTGCTGCAATATCGGAGAGAAACACCAGGTCTTTGCGGGTAGGCAAGGTCGGGACATCGTAAAGCGTCACCTTTTCACTCGCCAGAGCTTGATCTGTCGGCAAAGACAGATTTGAACCGCACTGCAACACCACAATCCTCATGGGACTACACTTTATCGGGGCAACCGCCACGCTTGTTATTAGAACCGATTATGACAAGCAACCGATGATCGGGAGTTGAGTGACTTATGGCCGCAATCGTTATCGTTGGCGCTCAGTGGGGCGACGAAGGTAAAGGCAAGGCGACCGATATTTTGGGTGGCCACGTGGACTACGTGGTCAAGCCCAATGGTGGCAACAACGCTGGCCACACCGTTGTTGTCGGTGGCGAGAAGTACGAGCTAAAGCTCCTTCCTGCGGGTGTCCTCAGTGAAAACGCGACCCCAATCATCGGCAACGGCTGTGTCGTGAACTTGGAAGCGCTCTTCGAGGAAATTGATGGCCTGGAAGCTCGTGGAGCCAATGCATCGCGCCTGCGCATCTCCGGCAACGCACACATGGTGGCTCCGTACCACCAGACCCTGGACCGCGTCACCGAGCGATTCTTGGGTAAGCGCGCAATCGGCACCACTGGTCGTGGCATCGGCCCAACGTATGCAGACAAGGTATCTCGCGTTGGCTTGCGTGTACAGGACATTTTTGATGAGTCGATTCTCCGACAGAAGATTGAGTCTGCGCTGTACCAGAAGAACCAGGTACTGGTGAAGCTGTACAACCGTAAGGCAATCGATGCTGACCAGATCTTCGACTACTTCATGTCTTACGCCGATCGACTGCGTCCAATGGTGATCGACTCCGAGTATGTCCTGAACACCGCTCTGGATGAGGGCAAGAGCGTCCTCATGGAGGGTGGACAGGCGACCATGCTGGACGTTGACCACGGCACGTACCCATTCGTGACGTCATCCAACCCGACCGCTGGTGGCGCATGTGTTGGCTCCGGCGTTGGCCCGACCAAGATCACCTCGGTTTTGGGCATCATTAAGGCCTACACCACTCGTGTTGGCGCTGGTCCATTCCCAACCGAGCTGTTCGACAAGTGGGGCGAATACCTCCAGACCACCGGTGGTGAGGTCGGCGTGAACACCGGTCGTAAGCGTCGTTGTGGTTGGTACGATTCCGTGCTGGCACGTTATGCATCGCGCGTCAATGGTTTCACTGACCTGTTCGTCACTAAGCTGGACGTTCTCACTGGCATCGGTGAGATCCCAATCTGTGTGGCTTACGACGTCGACGGCAAGCGCTTTGACGAAATGCCAATGACACAGTCCGACTTCCACCACGCAGAGCCGATCTACGAAACGATGCCTGCTTGGGAAGAAGACATCACTGGTTGCCGCACCTTCGAAGAGCTTCCAGAACGTGCGCAGGACTACCTGAAGCGTCTGGAAGAGCTGTCGGGTTGCCGTATTTCCTACGTTGGTGTTGGTCCAGGTCGCGATCAGACGATCGTTATCAACGACATCCTGAAGTAACAGCAAGTAGAAGCAACACTGAGGCGAGGAATTCTCCCATCGTGCTGATCGTCCCCGAAAAGGGGTCAACAACGGTCAATATGCGAGATACCAGGGAGGATTTTCTCGCCTTGTTGCGTATTGCCCACCGCTGTTCTTTATCGTAGGTTGACGATGCAAGGAAAGATCAAGGTCAGTCACAATCGGACTTAATAGGAGCGAGTGATGGGTGCAGGCAGAAGCGGTAACGTCACGAACCGTAGCAGGCGAGTGCCATTCGCAACGCTAGGTGTCGCGCTCATGACTTTTGCCATTGCCGGATGTGGAGACGATTCAGTCGACAATGTCGATGCTGCAGGCGGAATGACGGTTGTCGAGAATCCACCGGCCCCGAATGGTGGCTCAAATGGTTCCGGCGGCTCCGACGGTGACAACTCTGATGGCGGCAACTCAGACAGTGACTCCAGAAATACCAACGACGGTCCTCGCCCCACTGGCCGAGCATCCTCTGGTGACGCCAACACCACGGTCACCGAAACTAAGACTGCCACGGAGAAAAAGAAGAAGGATTCGGGAAGCTCTGGTAGCTGTTCCGTCGATACGCAGGCCGACGAGATTTACAAAGGCCTGGACAAAGCCAACAAGGAATACCCCAATAATGCTGGTGGGTGGACGTACACCGGGGACTCCAATTACGACACCTGTAGCCCGCTGACGTACGCGTACGTAGAGCAAACGCTGCAGGGTAGTGGTCAATTCGGAACACTGCTGTTGATGTTCCATGAGGGCAAGTACTTGGGTGTCGATTCCGTTTATCCTCAGCAAGCGATGAGTGTGTCGGAGACGGATAATGGCTTCGTCGTTCAGTACAAGGACTGGGAAGCGGCCAGGGAGGCTGGCGCGTCGAACGCGGAAGCTGCAGCTTATACGTCGACGGTGACGTACTACTGGGATGGCAAGAAGGTCGCGCACTCTGGTCGCATTCCGAATACGGGCCTTGATCCGCTCGGCTAATTCTGCCGTGGGGTAAATAGGTTAGGTGCGGCGTAAAAGCAGAGCGAAAGATATGCAGAAGGATAATCGTGGATAGCTCGGATCGCGCTTTCATTGCGCATCTTGAACAGAACAATGGACTCACCGACATTGCCGAAATCGGCCGCGGTGCAATGGGCATTGTTTATTCTGCGACCGACACTAACCTTGGGCGAAAAGTTGCAGTAAAGCGGTTGATGTTCGATCTGCTTTCCGACGAAGCGTCGGAAAAGCGATTTCGTTCAGAGATGAAGCATCTCGCGGCGCTGCGTCACGAAGCGATCATTCGTATTTACACGGGAAATGTCTCTCCAGGAGTGGATCCGTACTTCGTTATGGAGTTTGTGGAGGGGTCGAACCTTCGCGAGGAGATCGTCGCAAAGCGGGAGCGTAACGAGCACTACACCGTGGCAGAGACGTGCCGAATTCTGCGTCCGGTGGCAGCCGCGCTGGATTACATTCATCGTTTGAATCCGCCGATTATTCACCGAGATGTGAAGCCGGCGAATATTTTGCGCCCGACCAATTCGCATGGTGCGGAATCAATTCTGGCGGATTTCGGCATCAGTAGTTCGCTGGAGGACACGACAACGGGAACATTCCTGGGCACGCTAATGTATTCGGCACCAGAGGCGTTTATGTCGTTGGATAATCCGAATCCAGTAATCGAGCCCACGGCGGCCAGCGACAATTATGCGTTGGCGTTGATTGCCTTCGAAATGCTGACCACGAAGCAGCTGTGCAAATTGATGAGCGATGCGCAGTGGCGAGGTTCCCGGCCAACCCCCAATATCGGCCCGGTGGCGTTGCACCAAGAAGACGGGGCGTCAGCAGAAGCTGTGACAGCAGTATTTTCTCGTGGCTTGGCAAACCTGCCACGAGATCGGTTCGGCACGTGCGTCGAATTTATCAATGCGCTGGAAGCAGCTGGGAAGTATAACGAGCAGCATCGACTTGTCCCTGACACGCACATTGGTGCAGGTGGAACAGTCGATGCGACGCTGCCGATGCACGATGGTGGTCCATATCCGGGTACAGCGCAGCAGTATGTGCAACAGCCATACCTGAGCCAGCAGTATGCGACCCAGCAGTACCTGCAGCCATCTCCGCAGCAATCGGCGTATCGGACGTCATCGTTTCCAACCTCGTCGTTTCAATCGACGTCGTTCCAGACAACTTCCCACGCGAAGTCTGCACAGTCGAAGAAGAATCGTGCGGTCGGCATAATTGCAGCGCTGTCCACGATTATTGCTGTGGTCGCCGGTGTAATCGTGTACATGGAAGAGTTCGCGTGGTCTTCGGCGCAGAAGCCCGTTGCTGGTGCATTTGATTCGGCGATTCCGAATACTCGCGTGACGACGGAAACGTGGAGCTTCGGTGGACAACAAGCAACCATGAAGTGTGCGCCAGTGATGTGGTCAGGGCATGCTGCGATTCGCTGCCGTCAGCAAGACGGAGATAGGTACGAAGCGACGTTTGTGGACTTCGGAAATGAAGAGCTGCGCGATTCCTCGGTCACTGGACTTTTGGGCGGAGAATCTGGGTGGAAAGACAATCTCACTAAGGCCGTGAGTTCCGGCTGTTCAGTGGGGGTTCTTACGACCGAATCTGATAAGTCCCCAGCCACCATCGTGCTGCCTGAGCAAGAGCGGGCACAGTTCCTAGCCATTTTCACAGGCGAGGGTATCCACGATAGTTGGACGACATTGCCACTGTGCGGCTAGGACTGGCGCAACTCAGCTTGCATCAGGATCGCGCAGAATTCATATGCAATTGGCGTGGTCAGCATTGTTTGTATTGATTCGAACGATGAGGCTAGAAGTTCTCAACGCCAATGATCTTCGCATCTCCATCACTGACGAGGGCAAGAGACATGCCTACCGGCTTCTCATCGCTTAGCACCTCGACTACATAGAGTTTGCTGTCCTCTGTTGCATCGGCATCGATGCCGAGGTCAGAAAGTGCTTCTTCGACGCTGATGTCGTTGTCTTGCTGCATCATCCGCGTGATCGCGGTGAAGTCCACGGTATCTCCGACGTCCAATTTTTCTGCGCCGAAGTAGGCCTCCATGCCGGAGTACCCGGAATCGAGCTTCAAAGAATCTCGCATGTCATTGCGTGCCGAGGCAGGGACGTTTTTCAGGATCCACTTTTCCGCGTCGTCGACAGTATCTAGCTTGAACAGGCCCTTCGTTGCACGCTCGGCCTTTGTTTCAGCAGACATGAAATGGGTCGATGCCATAATCGCTCCACCAAACAAGACAGTTGCGAGGAAGGATGCCACCGCGGTGATGATAAGAGGCTTCTTCGGCACTCCTCGGAAGGTTCCTTTCGCCTCGTTGAGACCCATATTTGCGAAGTTCTTAGTGGAGTTTGCAAACTGAGTCATCTGTTCCTTGGCGCCTGGCTGCCCCTGATTAGGTTGGGCCTGGTTTGGCTGTGCCTGCCCTTGACCCGCCTGTGCCTGGCCAGCCTGCATACCCCACGGGTTGCCTGCGTATGGCGCTGCACCATACGGGTTCTGATTTGGCTGCTGGGCTGCATTGTGCTGGGCTGCATTGTGCTGGGCCGGATTGTGCTGGGCCGCACCATGCAGTGCGCGCGTCTGATCGTCAGCGTCGTTGGCACTCGGCGCCGCACCGAAGCCAGCACCACCAAGGTTCAACTGGGCCAACTCGCGGACATCTTCCACAGTGATATCTGGACAGTTTGGGTCATTGAGCTGTTGGTCGTACATGCTCTTCTTCTGCGGATCGCCAATGACATTTCGAGCCATGGCAAGCTCTTGAGCTTCTGGCGAGTGGTCGTCGCCAAGCCCGCGGAGGCGATCACCGAGAATCTCGTTCAAATCAAAAGCTTGCTGATTCTGCGAAAGCCCCAGCTTCTCGTAAAGATTAAAATGCGCCATGACCGACTCCTAGCAACTGCAAAAATCCAAAAAGTTTCTATTCATTAATGACTTTAAGTGCAAAACTTAATTTTCGATACTCAATACCTACTCAACTCCCATGCCACACTAAAGACCATGAGTAATTCGCGCGCTCCCCGAATCCTCGCTGATGTCGATACGGGCATTGATGATGCCCTCGCCCTCATCTATTTGGCTGCTCTGCACTCAGCCGGTGAAATCGAGCTAATCGGCGTCACCTGTTCGGCTGGCAACACCGATGCCGCGCAGGCGACGCACAACTCGCGGTGGATTCTGAATTTGTGCGGTGTTCAGGATGTGCCCGTTGCCTCAGCGTTTCCAGCTCCTTATGGGGTTCACCTGACGACGACGCCTGAAACCCACGGCCCCTCAGGGCTGGGATATAACGATGCGCCACCAGTAGTTCACTATGAGAGTGTCAACGACCCGCTGGCGTTGTGGTCGCAACCTCGTGCGAGAGGCGCCCGCCTGGTGGTCACAGGTCCGTTGACCATTTTCGAGCGAGCCATTTCCGAGCGTCCAGAATGCGTGCGGGCTTTTGAATCAGTGACTGTGATGGGTGGTGCAGTCGGTTACCCGGGTAATACGACTCCGTATTCAGAGTGGAACTTCTGGGTTGACCCCCATGCCACGAGCACCGTCTTTTCAGATGAGTTCGCGATTGAACGCAGGCGCCAACAGTTCCCGTCGCTCACGTTGTGCCCACTCAACATCACAGAGACGATCACTGTCAGTGACCACGACATTTCCTTATGGCACGAAGCTGGCATGTCCCCCGAACTACATTGCGCCGTTAACCTCGCCCTGAAGTTCTACTTTGAATTTCATCAGAGCGTCGGTGTGGGCTACCTGGCGCAGATTCATGATCTGTTCGCGGTCATGGTTGCCGTTGGTTCGGTTGACCGTGACACAGAACGCATCGCGCTATGCGCAGCAGACCAGGACACCTGGCACACAGACCCTGACCGACGCGGCCACATTTACGAAGATCGCCGTGGCCTACCTGTCGACGTCGTCACGCATGCTGATCGAGATTCAGTGATGGCGGAATTTGTGCGGGCAATTTCGTTGACGAGTGAGGACAACGACGGCAGAGCCAGCTAACGAACGTGGCATAATTCGGAGGTGAGTATCGAAACAGCCACCGAAAGCGAGCCCACCTCGATGTTTACTCCGCAGACCACAGGAACTCCATACCAGTCGAATGCGACGCGCGTTTTGCTGCTCGGCTCCGGCGAATTGGGTAAGGAAGTTGCCATCGCGTTTCAGCGTTTGGGCGTTGAGGTACATGCGGCGGATCGTTACGAGCATGCGCCAGCGCACCAAGTGGCGCACCATTGGTACTGCCTTGACATGACCGATGCAAAGGCAGTGCGTTCGTTGGTTGCGCAGGTTAAGCCGGACTTCATCGTGCCGGAGATCGAGGCGCTGGCGACTGACGCGCTCGTTGCTATTGAGGAAGCCGGCGAGGCAACGGTCATTCCAACTGCTCGTGCCACGCAGCTGACCATGAACCGCGAGGGCATTCGACGTCTTGCTGCGGAAGAAGTCGGCTTGCCAACCTCGCGCTACAAATTCGCCTCAACATTCGAGGAATTCTCGGCAGCTATCGCAGAAATCGGTTTCCCATGTGTGGTCAAGCCGGTGATGAGTTCGTCCGGAAAGGGCCAGTCCACTCTGCGCAGCGAGGCTGATGTGCAGAAGGCATGGGACTACGCCATGAGTGGCGGTCGTGTTTCTTCGGGTCGCGTCATCGTCGAAGGTTTCGTTAACTTCGACTACGAAATCACGCTGCTCACCGTGCGCTCTATCGATCCGGCAACGGGCGAACCAGCAACGTGGTTCTGTGAGCCAATTGGTCACCGCCAGGTCGATGGTGACTACGTGGAATCCTGGCAGCCGATGCCAATGTCTGAAGTGGCATTGGACAACGCTCGCTCGGTGGCTGCACGCATTACCAATGCTCTCGGTGGTCGTGGCATTTTTGGCGTTGAGCTGTTTGTTCGTGGCGACGACGTGTGGTTCTCCGAAGTTAGCCCTCGTCCACACGACACGGGCATGGTGACTATGGCGACGCAGCGCTTCTCTGAGTTTGAGCTGCACGCGCGCGCTGTTTTGGGACTGCCAATTGATGTCACTCTTGTGTCACCAGGTGCATCTGCTGTGGTCTACGGCGGTTGCGAAGAAGTTGGACCTCAGTATGGCGGTCTTGCTCAGGCGATGAGCGTTCCGGAAACGGATGTCCGAATCTTCGGTAAGCCAGAAGCTCACGACCGTCGCCGCATGGGCGTTGCTGTTTCCACCGCAGAAAACGTTGATGAAGCACGCGAGCGCGCTGCTCAGGCGGCGTCTTGCATTTCGGTTTCTGCGTCAGAGCAGTAGCCAGCAACAACCAGGTTTCTCAGTGGTTCTACACTCGCGCGGACAGAGTCTCGCGCGAGTGTGCAACCATGTCTGCCCACTCCACGAACTTCTTCCGCTCGCGACCTTCCGCTTCGCCAGCAGCGCGCTCAGCAGCGTCCAAACGCTGCCAACCTTCCCACGTTGTGTATTCAATACCGCGTTCTTCTAACAGCTTTACGACGTCGTCGATATCTGGATGCGTCGGCTGAGGTAGGGTTCCTGCCTCCCAATCTGCGAGCAGGTTTCCTACGGTTTCGTTGGCATCACCCTTGGTGTTTCCGATGAGTCCCACCGGACCGCGACGGACCCAGCCCGTGGTGTAGAGGCCTGGGATTGGTGTTGAATCTGTATCGAGAACACGGCCACCACCATTGGGGATGGTGTGTGTGGAGTTGCTGAATGGCACACCTGGAACCGGATCTGATTGATAGCCGACGGCACGGTACACGGCACCAACAGGCCATTCGGTGTATTCGCCGGTGCCGTGAACATTACCCGTGCCATCAAATTGGGTGCGTTCGGTGCGGATAGCTGCCACGCGCTGCTGCCCGGTTTCGGGGTCTACTTCACCGATGATTTCTACAGGCGCTTCAAAGAAGTGAATGAACAACTTATGGGGAGCACCCTTTGGTTCCCGGATTGCGTAGCTCTCCAGGATGGAGCAGACCTGGTCGGTGATCTTCGATTCGCGGCGTAGGTTGGCAGATGCCTCGTCGTAATCGATGTCTTCAGGGTTAACGACGACTTCGATAGTGGGAGAGTGATCCAGCTCCTTGAGTTCCAAAGGGGTGAACTTTGCTTGTGCTGGTCCGCGTCGTCCAAAAACATGGATCTCCCGAGCAGCGTTGTGCGACAGACCTGAATACACATTGTCAGCGATTTCCGTCGGCAGCAGCTCGTCTGCAGTCTTCGCCAGAATGCGTGCAACATCTAGCCCTACATTGCCGACACCAACAACTGCGACGGACTCGGCAGAGAGATCCCATTCGCGAGAAAACTCGGGGTGGGAATCATAGAAGCCAACGAATTCACCAGCACCATGGTGACCCTTCAACTCAGCACCAGGAACGGTGAGGTCGCGGTCGCCAGTAGCACCAGTCGCAAAAATAACTGCGTCGTAGTACTCCTGCAGCTCAGCAACGGTTAGAGAAGAGCCGATGTTGACGTTGCCAAGCAGTCGAACTTGAGGCTTATCGAGGACTCGGTGCAGCGATTTGATGATGCCCTTGATGCGTGGATGGTCCGGTGCCACTCCGTATCGAATGAGGCCAAACGGTGCTGGCAATCGCTCGAAAATGTCGATGGACACGTCCCGCCCAGATTTCATGAGCGCATCAGATGCATAAATGCCTGCCGGGCCAGAGCCGACAACTGCCACCTTAAGGGGCCTACGAGTTGGTTGTGCATCGTACGTACTCATGTGAAAACTCCTCAGCTTGTTGTGCAGACGGCCGGGTGGCCGCTTCTTGTGTTTTCTGCAATTGCCCGAACTAGACTAGATGGTCTAGTGTTGACCCCACAAAATATAGACAAGTCAGTCTGGGGAATGCAAGACATGGAAAGAATCCTGATATTTGCGCTGATCGGCCTAGGGGCGCAGTTAGTGGACGGCACGCTCGGAATGGCGTTCGGGGTAACTGCCACAACTCTTTTTGTTTTGTCAGGAACCGGTGCGGCGACCGCGTCTGCGGTAGTGCATGTCGCCGAGATCGGAACGACGCTAGCGTCCGGCTTGTCTCACTGGCGATTCGGCAACGTTGACTGGCTGCGGGTTGCCCAGCTTGGCGTTCCTGGAGCGGTGAGTGCATTCGTGGGTGCTTCATTCTTGTCGAGTCTCCAGGTTGACGTCGCAGTGCCGGTGACCTCGTCGATCCTGTTAACCCTGGGCCTGTGGGTGGTTATGAAGTTCGCCTTTCTGAATGGGGTGAAACGCGCGGATGATGACTCTCAACGGCTAGGTGCCGGCAAACTCATTGGCCTTGGCGTAATCGGTGGACTGCTTGACTCCACTGGTGGTGGCGGGTGGGGGCCTGTGACGACATCAGCATTGATGACCGCTGAATCACGGGAGCCGCGAAAGGTTATTGGCACGGTTTCCGCTGCTGAGTTTCTCGTGGCGGGCGCTGCCGTGGCGGGGTTCTTTCCAATGCTGAAGCAGGAATTTCATGCGCATACGGCGCCTGTGGTTGGTCTGCTTGTTGGTGGCGTTCTCGCAGCTCCGCTCGCTGCCTATTTAGTGGGGCGACTCAATCCTCGCTTTTTGGGGATCGTGATCGGCGGAATTCTCGTTGCGCTGAATCTGCGCACCTTATGCGCTGATCTTCTTCCGTCATGGGCCCTGTCGTTGTTGCTGCTCAGTTGGCTTTGCGTGGTGCTCGGTCTCCTTATCTGGGCGCGGTCGCATGATCAACTTCCATGGCATCGTCGCCGGGTGGAGTTGGGGGTCGGGGCGGGTCATGAGTGCACTCCAGTTGCATAAAGTAGACCACTCTGTCTAAAGTGTTGAATATTCCAAACTAGACCGATATGTCTAGGTAATGAAAGGTGAGCTTCAATCATGACTGCAACACAGACGGTGTCACAAGTCTCCGGGACTAGTTCCAACCGGCGCGCCAAGCGTGCCCCTAAGCCGCAAGGGCAGTGGCTTATCGATGGACATGATCCGCTCAATGATGATGAGCGGATTAAGCAAGAAGACGCGGGTCTCGCTGTTAAGCAACGAGTCATTGAGACTTACTCGAAGCAGGGCTTTGACTCGATCCCGGCCGAGGATTTAGCTCCCCGTTTCAAATGGATTGGCCTTTACACACAGCGTCGTCAAGATTTGGATGGCGAGCACACCGGCACGAAAACCAATGCAGAGTTACAAGATAAGTACTTCATGCTTCGGGTCCGACTGGACGGCGGACAGACCACGACTGAAGGAATCCGTGCGATCGGTGAAATTAGCCGTGACTTTGCGCGTGATACTGCCGATTTTTCGGATCGGCAGAACGTGCAGCTGCACTGGATCCGCATTGAGGACATGCCAGAGATTTGGCGTCGTCTAGAAGTCGTTGGTCTTGATACCCACTTCGGCTGCGGAGACGTGCCCCGAGTCATTCTTGGCAGCCCAGTAGCGGGAGTTGCTGCAGATGAAATCATCGATGGAACCCCAGCTATCCGACGTATCAAAGATGAGTACTTATCGACGGACGAATTTAACAATCTACCTCGCAAGTTCAAGTCAGCAGTGTCGGGAAGCCCTCGTCTAGATGTCACACATGAGGTTCAGGACGTTGCATTCGTTGGTGTAAATCACCCTGAGCATGGCCCTGGCTTCGATGTATGGGTAGGCGGTGGATTGTCTACTAATCCAATGCTGGGTCAGCGTCTTGGAGCGTGGGTCCCACTCGACGAGGTTCCAGAAGTGTGGGCTGGTGTGTGCCGCATTTTCCGCGACTACGGTTATCGACGACTCCGTAACCGAGCTCGCTTGAAGTTCCTAGTTGCTGCATGGGGCGTCGAGAAATTCCGGCAGGTGTTGGAGGATGACTATCTGGGGCGCACGTTGCTCGATGGGCCAGCGCCGAAGCCGTATGAAAAGGAACGCGATCACATTGGTGTGCACAAGCAATCCGATGGCCTGAACTATGTGGGTGTCAAGCCAGCCGTCGGCCGAGTGCCGGGCACTGATCTGGTGAAACTTGCTGACATCGCCGAACGTCATGGTGTTACTCGGATTCGCACGACAGTCATGAAGGAACTGATTCTTCTCGACGTCGCCGATGCTCAGGTCGACAGCCTCATCGCCGAACTTGACGACCTCGGACTATCCGCCAACCCATCCGCGTTCCGGCGTGGCATCATTTCGTGCACCGGCTTGGAGTTTTGCAAGCTTGCACTGGTCACCACCCGCCAGCGTGCGATCACACTTGTCGACGAACTAGAACAGCGACTTGATGATCTTGATGTTCCCATCACCATTGCTCTCAACGGCTGCCCGAACGCATGTGCTCGGACGCAGATTGCCGATATTGGTTTGAAAGGCCAAATTGTCACCGACGAGGCTGGCAACCGGGTGGAAGGCTTTCAAGTTCACCTTGGCGGCGCACTTGGACTCGATGGGAACTTCGGGCGGAAGCTGCGTGGACACAAGGTGACCTCGGCAGAACTAGGCGACTACATCGAACGCGTCGTAAAGAATTACAAGAACCAGCGTCATGCGGGAGAACAATTCCGGCATTGGGTGGTTCGCGCAGACGATAGCGAATTGCAATGACCAAGAAACCAGAGCAAACACATTTGGGCATTACCGGGCGAAGTGCACATCCGAATCCCAATCGGGGAGCCATCATGCATTGCCCATATTGCGGTGGCGACAACCTCTGGCCAGATGCAGAGACCGACTACGCCTGGCAATGCCGCGAATGCTGCCGAGTTTTCACAGTGAAACTTCACGGACAAATACCGCGCGAATTACAACAACACACGCAAGGACCACACTCATGACAACAACCGACGTTCTCACCACGGAGACTGCGCGTCGGCTCGCCGGCCTCGCACTCGACTGGGCAGCAACATTAGAAAACTACTCCGCAGGCGACATCCTGAAATGGGGAGCAGAGCACCTAGACACTCCGCTCGCAGTGACCCTATCCATGCAAGACACGGTTCTTGCAGAACTCGCAGCCCGCCACGCGCCATCAGCAGATCTCATCTTCCTCGATACTGGCTATCACTTTCCAGAAACTCTCGATGTCGCGCAGCAAGTCGACCGACGCTATCCCAACAGACTTTTGCGGATTACGCCGGAGCATAGCGTCGCACAGCAAGCCGCAGTCGAGGGTCAAGACCTTTACAGAACGAACCCCACGAGGTGCTGTGAACTGCGAAAAGTGCGCCCTCTCGCGGAGATGAAGAAGCCGTACGAAGGGTGGGTGACTGGACTTAAGCGTTGCGACGCTCCCACGCGAGCGCACACTCCGGTCCTGGAATTGGATCGCACAGGACGTATCAAGTTGAATCCGCTAGCGACGTGGACCGACGAGGATGTTGAACGGTTTGTCACAGACAACGATCTCATCGTGCATCCGCTGACGAGGCAAGGATTCCCATCCATTGGTTGCGCAACGTGCACGGCTCGGGTCGCTCCAGGCGCAGATCCTCGCTCAGGGCGGTGGAGCGGTCAAGAAAAGACAGAATGTGGCCTGCACCTTTAGGTACGACAACCGCCACATAGATCAAAAGACACGACAACTAGCGAAAATACCCCTAGAAAATGACACAACCACTTACTGAATCACCCACAACCGGCCAAACACAGGCAGCTTTGGATCCTCGGCTCGCAGAACTAGAAGCTGAGTCAATTGACATTATTCGTCAGACTGCCGGGCAATTTGATCGACCCGCATTACTGTTCTCTGGGGGCAAAGATTCCGTGCTCGTCCTGGAATTATCCAAACGAGCATTTGCCCCCGCACCAGTGCCGCTGGAACTGCTCCACGTCGATACCGGCCACAACTTCCCGGAGGTCATCGAGTTCCGCGACAAGATCGCAGCTCAGCCAGGCATTAACCTGCATGTTGCCCACGTGCAGGATTGGATTGATCGAGGTCTACTCACCGAGCGTGCTGATGGTACCCGCAATCCGCTGCAGACCATGCCCCTTGTCGACACAATTGCCGAGCGCGGCTACGACGCAGTATTGGGCGGAGCTCGTCGTGACGAAGAGAAGGCCCGCGCTAAAGAACGCGTCTTCTCAGTACGAGACTCCTTCGGTGGCTGGGATCCCCGACGCCAACGCCCAGAATTGTGGGGCCTCTACAACGGCCGCCACGCTGCCGGTGAGAATATTCGAGTCTTTCCTATCTCTAACTGGACCGAAGCAGACGTATGGGCATATATCCACGCCCGCAATATAGAACTGCCTCCCATCTACTACGCGCACGAGCGGGAGGTCTTCCAGCGAAACAACATGTGGCTCACGCCCGGCGAATGGGGAGGTCCGCGTGACGACGAAATCGTCGAAAAGCGAACCGTTCGATACCGCACTGTCGGTGACATGAGCTGCACTGGCGCAGTCGAATCAACTGCCCGAACCATTCCTGAAGTGATGGAAGAGCTGCGTACTTCTCAGCTCACCGAGCGCGGAGCAACACGCGCAGACGACAAACTGTCCGAGTCTTCGATGGAGGACCGCAAGAAGGAAGGCTATTTCTAATGACCACGGCTTTGACCACTGTTAAGACGAGCTACGATCACGCCCCGGTTAATCGTAAAACCACGCTGCGATTGTGCACCGCTGGTTCCGTCGATGATGGGAAATCAACGTTTGTCGGGCGACTTCTCCACGACACGAAGAACATTCTCGCGGATCAATATGATGCGGTTGTGGCCACCTCGACTGCTCGTGGGCAGGAAAATCCTGATCTGTCACTCCTTGTCGATGGCCTCCGCGCGGAGCGGGAACAGGGCATCACCATCGATGTTGCGTACCGGTACTTTGCTACTGGTGCGCGGAGCTTCATCCTCGCCGATTGCCCAGGACACGAGCAATACACCCGCAATACAGTGACAGGAATGTCCACGGCGGAAGCTGTGGTGGTGTTGGTTGACGCACGCAATGGCGTCGTCACACAGACCAAGCGACACGCCACTGTGGCGGCGTTGCTAGGTGTGCGCCACGTCGTCTTTGCGGTCAACAAGATCGACTTGCTCGACTACAACGAAGTGGCGTTCCGGAAAATCGAAGCGGATATTCGTGAGCTGGCATCCCGACTCGGTTTGCAAGACACCTATGTCGTTCCGGTGTCAGCACTGGTAGGCGACAACATTGTCGAGGTTTCGGCCAATACTCCGTGGTACGGCGGTCCTACGGTTCTGCAACTTCTTGAAGAACTCGACGTCGCCGCAGACACAAACCAAGATGCTTCTTATCCGCTGCGCCTTCCCATTGATTACGTCATTCGGGATCATGACACTGAATATCGGGGCTATGCAGGTCGAATCGCTACTGGAACAGTAGCGGTGGGTGACACAGTTGAGCTGGGATATGGTCGCAGCTCTACCGTGACTCAATTGACTATTGCTGGAGAGAGAGTTGATTTGGCGGTCGCTGGGCAGTCTGTTGCAGTGAGCCTTGCCGACGAATTCGACCTCGCACGTGGAGACCTTTTGTCAAAGGGAAACCGTCCGCAGGACTCGCGACGTTTTTCGGCCGTTGCTGTCCACTTATCAGACGCGTCACTCGCCGTTGGGCGAGTCGTGGAGCTTCGCTATGGGTCTGCGTTGGTGCGGGGACGCATCACTTCTGTGGACGCCATCATCGATATCGAAACAGGCGAGCCAACTGTGCCGAGTGATGCACTTCATGCCAATGATGTAGCCGAAGTAACCATTGAACTAGCAAGTGCACTTCCCGTCGAAGATTATCGTGTTGGTGGCCGAGTGGGCGCGTTTCTGCTCATTCAACCAGGAACCGGCGATACGCTTACTGCTGGCCTCGTTACTGGAACTGACCAGAACTACTCATGACAGCACTGATCTTGCTTGCTCATGGGTCGCGCCATCCTGACGCGGCGCGAGTTCTAAACAATCTCACCGATCGAGTGCGAGCTGCCCTACCAGTGCACCGATGCAGCACACCATCTCGAGTTCAGCTCGCGTGGCTCGATCTCGCAGAGCCGACGTTGGATCAAGCGTGCGCCGATCTTGCTCAAGCTGGGGAAGTATCAGCTATCGCAGTTCCGCTGTTGTTCACTGATGCTTTTCATCAACGAGTGGACGTTCCGCAGCAGGTCGCTGATACCTCTCGGCATGGGGTATCGGTACAGGTAACCGATGGATTAGGGCTTGGACCCACAACAAAACGTGCCATTCTGCGCCGGATCGTTGAAACACAACAGGACATCGTCCCGTCCGTGGGTAGCGATATTCTGCTCATGGCGGTTGGTTCGTCCGACGACATAGCTAATGAAGCAGTCGAAAAGTGTGCGGAACAGTTGAACAATGACGTGCCAGGGCGGGTGAGTGCAGGGTTTACGGTGGGATCTGCTGCAGTGACAGGATCCCAACGTGTCATCGAGTGTGCTGATGCTGCTGCACGACGAGGTCGCGCTCTCATCGTCGTGCCGCTCTTTACAGCTCCCGGCGTACTGTGGGATCGAGCAAAAATGCAGCGACCCGGCGTCTATTACGCCGAGCCGCTAGGAGAGTTGCTGTTGCCCACCATCGTTTCGAGGTGGGATTGCGCCCGTAACTATTTCTTGGACGCCGCTACCATGTCGTCCCATTCGACGACCTTCTTGCGCTCGCGACCCTCAGCTTCGCCGGAAGCCAACTCAAAGGCATCAAGCGCGTGCCAGTTGTCCCACGTCAGGTAATCAACGCCTTTGTCGTTGAGCAACGCCGTAATGGCATCGTCGTCAAGCTTGGTAGGAGTGAAGGTGCGCTCAGCGTCGAAGTCTTCGAGGAGGCAGGCGACGGTTTCGTTGGCATCGCCCTTGGTGTTACCAATCAAGCCAACAGGGCCGCGCTTCACCCAACCAGTGGTGTAGAGGCCTGTGATATGCGGTGCAGATTCGTCGCCGGTGGCATCAGACAAGATGACACGCCCAGCGATATTTGGAATGACGTGCTTCTTGGTGTCAAACGGGACACCTGGCAGCGCATCCGAGCGGTAACCAACAGCCGAGTACACAGCCTGCACAGGCCAATCGGTGAACTTTCCGGTGCCTCGGACGCCACCCTTGCCGTCGAGCTCAGTCCGTTCAGTGCGGAAACCAACGACCTTGCGGTTACCGTCTGCATCTTCTTCACCGAGGATCTCGACTGGAGATTCGAAGAAGTGAATGTAGATCTTGTGTGGCGTGTCCTGTAGGTCGCGCATCGCGTACATTTCCAGGATTTGGCAGACCTGGTCGGTGATCTTGGAATCACGGCGGTGCTGAGCAGAAACTTCGTCGTAATCGATATCTTCACCGTTGACGACGACCTGAATAGTTGGGGAAAGATCCAGTTCCTTCAGCTCCAATGGCGTGAACTTCGCCTGGGCTGGGCCACGGCGGCCAAAGATGTGGACTTCCTTCGCCTGGTTCGTCTTCAGTGTCTCGTAGACATTGTCTGGAATCTCAGTAACATGCAATTCATCTGCGGTCTTAGCCAGAATTCGAGCGACATCCAAGCCGACGTTACCGACACCAACTACAGCGACAGACTCTGCCGATAGGTCCCAGTCACGAGGGAACAACGGGTTACCGTCATAGAAACCAACAAACTCGCCAGCACCCCAATGCTGAGGCAAATCAGCGCCAGGAATAGGCAGCTCACGATCACCTACAGCGCCGGTTGCGAAAATGACACCGTCGTAAAGCTCTTTGAGTTCCTCGATGGACAGATCCTTGCCGAACTCCACGTTAGAGAACAGGCGCAGTTGTTCCTTATCCATGACGCGGTGGAGTGACTTAATGATGCCCTTGATACGAGGGTGATCCGGCGCGACGCCATAACGAATAAGGCCAAATGGGGCGGGCATCTTCTCGAAGAGATCGACGCGGACATCGCGGCCGGACTTCATCAGCGCGTCGGATGCGTAAACCCCTGCAGGGCCAGAACCAATAACAGCGACGCGAAGTGGACGAGACATCGTAAGCGATGACCTGCTTTCTACAGTTTCTAACGAGAGCATTTTTAGTAACGCGCACGTGGGGTATGACGCACCCGCGGGCAACTGGTGCCCATGTTAGCGAGGCTAGGTGGGAAGGCCGTAATCGGACGATTGGTATAGCAAAGGTAAGCCTAACAACTAATTTTAGTGAATGTGATGTTGCCCACAATGGTCGTCCGGGATGTGATAAAAATACCTGCTGACATGGGGTTACTTCACGTATCCATGTGGTGGGAATTACCCCCTACCTCAACAATTACGGCTATCACTGTAAGGTGACTCACAAAATGCACTAAGAATGAAGTAGCGCTCATACTTATATGACTAAGCACATTTGTCGTGGATACCGTCGACATTGCTATGTGAAGAGCGCCATCTACGAGCAACTTCAAACACGCGCGTGGCGTGAGAACGTCCGCGCCGGAAAGGAAAGCCCGTGAGCGATCAGGCACATCGTGCGCCAGCGGTCATTATTGCCGCAATCGATCAGTCGGGGGAGCATCGCGACGAAATTGCAGCTCTGTCCGCTGCCTTAGGTGGCGCCCGTCTCTTCCACGCAGTTGGTGACCCAACTTCAGCTTCAGTTGACTCTGTGGTGGACAACCCAGATCATGCGCTGAGCCAAATCGTCACCGCTGTGGAAGCTAACCGCGCAGCGCACGATGGCGCAGTGATTCTCACTGGCTCCGGAAACCTTGATTTCGATCTGCGTATCGCAGCCGTCACGGGCGCAGGCGTTGTATTGGTCGCCGAGGGTGAAGGTTGCTCATCCATGGCTGCTCAGACTCGCATTCGTCTGGCCGTCGCATCCACGCGTGAACGGTATGCCACTCCGCTTGCTGTTCTGCTGACCGGCACCGTTGAGGAGTTGCCGGCTCTAGATATCCCTGTGGTCACGCTTGACGACGAAGCGGGTCTGAAGAGCGCTGTCGATGTCGAGACTCCAACGATCATGACGCCACAGCGTTTCCAGTGGTGGCTGCTGGAGCGGGCGAAGGCGGATAAGCGTCACATCGTGCTCCCAGAAGGTGGCGATGATCGCATTCTGATTGCTGCCGATGAGCTGCTGAAGCAGAACATCTGTGAGTTGACGATTCTCGGTGATCCAGAGTCCATGAAGTCTCGAGCCGCTGAGCTTGGCCTTGATATTTCGAAGGCTTCTTTGTGGGATCCAGAAAAGTCTGAGTACCTTGACTCCTTCGCGGAAGAGTTCGCAGAGCTGCGTAAAGCCAAGGGGGTCACCTTGGCTGAGGCTCGCGAAACTATGCATGACATCTCGTACTTCGCCACGATGATGATTCACAAGGGACTGGCTGACGGCATGGTATCGGGTGCTGCGAACACTACCGCACACACGATTAAACCATCGTTCCAGATCATCAAGACCAAGCCAGGTGCTTCGACTGTATCGTCACTGTTCCTCATGGTCATGGATGATCGTCTTTGGGGCTTCGCTGACTGTGCTGTATTGCCAAAGCCAAGCCCAGATCAGTTGGGTGAAATCGCAGTGGTCTCCGCAGAGACCGCGGCAGCTTTTGGCATTGATCCAAAGGTCGCCATGATGAGCTACTCCACCGGCACGTCCGGCTCTGGCGAAGACGTTGACCGCGTTCTTGCTGGTTTGCAGAAAGCTCGTGAACTCGATCCGGAGCTTGCTGTCGACGGCCCGCTTCAGTTCGATGCTGCTATCTCCCCGGCAACCGCTGCGAAGAAGATGCCTGACTCCAAGGTTGCTGGTCAGGCAACTGTGTTTGTCTTCCCCGATCTGGATGCAGGCAATATTGGCTACAAGATTGCCCAGCGCTGTGGCGGAGCGTTGGCAATCGGCCCAATTCTGCAGGGCTTGAACAAGCCGGTCAATGACCTGTCGCGTGGTGCGTCGGTCGCTGACATCGTCAACACCGTCGCAATTACCGCTATCCAGGCAGGAGGAAACTAACACATGTCGCGTCACGTACTAGTTCTGAACTCGGGTTCGTCGTCCATTAAGTTCCAGCTCGTTGACCCGGAAAAGGGTACGTCGGAGCCACCTTACGTTTCCGGCCTGGTCGAGCGTATCGGTGAAGAAGACGGCATTATCAACCTCAAGTTCGAGGGCGAGAAGCACGAAGTCACCGAGCCGATCAAGGATCACGCCGACGGCCTGGACAAGGCTTTCGCGCTGATGGACACGCACGGTTGTGGCCCAAGCTCTACAGAGATCATTGCGGTTGGCCATCGCACTGTTCATGGCGGTCGCCTGTTTTCGGGTCCAGAACTCATCACCGATGAAATCGTGACGATGATGCGTGACCTCATCCCTCTCGCGCCACTGCACAACCCAGCAAACATCGTTGGTATCGAAGAAGCGCGTAAGCTGCTGCCAGACGTGCCACACGTTGCAGTGTTCGACACTGGCTTCTTCCACACGATGCCACCAGCAGCTGCTTTGTATCCGCTGAATGCTGAAGTTGCAGCACAGTACGACATTCGCCGCTACGGTTTCCACGGAACCTCACACGAGTTTGTGTCTTCCCAGGTCCCAGCACTGCTGGGCAAGGAGGCAGCTGAGGTAAATCAGATCACCCTGCACCTCGGCAATGGTGCTTCATGTGCGGCGATTCGTGGCGGCCAGGCAGTAGACACCTCGATGGGCCTCACGCCACTCGCAGGTCTGATGATGGGTACTCGTACCGGCGATATCGACCCAGGCATCATTTTCCACCTGTACCGTAACGGCATGTCCATCGACGAGATCGACAACCTGTGCAACCGTGAGTCCGGTCTGAAGGGTGTGTCCGGAGTCAACGACTTCCGCATCCTGCAGGAGCGCATGGACAACAACGATCCGGACGCATGGGCTGCATACCAGATGTACGTCCACCAGCTCCGCCGTTACATCGGCTCCTACATGCTCATCCTCGGTCGCCTCGACGCAATCACCTTCACCGCTGGTGTTGGCGAAAACCATGTCGGTATTCGTCGCGATTCCATGGCTGAGCTGGAGAACTTCGGCATCAAGATTGATCCGGAACGCAACGAGCTGCCAAACGATGGCCCACGCGAAATCTCCACCGACGATTCCGCAGTCAAGGTCTTCGTCGTGCCAACGAACGAAGAGCTCGCCATCGCACGCTATGCGATGAAGTGGGCTAAGTAGCCCACCACGACAAGCGCCCACCGTCCCCGGCAATGTGCCAGGATGGTGGGCGTTTTTGCGTTACGACGACCGTCGTCAAGCGTAACTACCAGATGTAGACACCATCGCCAATGTCGAGCGTGTCGAAGTACATGACAGCGGCATCGTGGGACAAGTGGATGCAGCCGTGGGATGCCTCGTTGAGGGAGCCTTCGTGGAAAGCTTCGCCGTCGTTGGTGAAGTAGACCGCGTATGGCATTGGGCCATTGTAGGGCTGGGACCATTCATCCTTGACTTTGCGGAGAACGGTGAGGTTGCCAGTGGTGGTCTCGTAACCAGGCATGCCAGACGTGATCGGAACAGGACCGTAGGTGATTTCACCGTTTTCCTGGAGCCACGTCTGCTGGTTTGCCAGGTCCACGCAAGCAGTAGCCGTTGCTGGGCAAGGATTGCTTGGCTCTGGGCGTGGCTGTGCCTCAGGCTGTGGCTCAGTCACTGGTTCGGTTACTGGCTCAGGCGCTGGCTGCTGTGGAGGAGTGCTTGGTGCAGGTTCGATGGTATCGAGAGTCTGCGTCAGTAACTCGATTGCGGACGCTTTCTGCTCGGCGGACAGCGGAAGCGCATTGATTGCGCCTGTGGCGCCCTGGCGAATCAGCGCGATCGTCGGTGCCGTGGTGCCCTGAGCATGGGAGTATGCGCTATCAATGATGCTCTTGGCATCTGGCGATACTGGCTGCGCAGGCAGCTGAGGTAGCTGTGGCAGAGCAGGGGACGCTGGCATCTGAGGCAAAGCAGGCGAGCCCGGCAGGGTCGGAAGCGTAGGAAGTGCCTGTGCCGATCCGATACCGAAGCTAAGTGCAGTTGTTGCGGTGATTGCACCCAGTGCGATTCGTCGGAATGACGCGGTGCTGCGACGACGATGTTGGCGGTTCTGGCGACGATCGAAGGAAGTCATATTTCCAGAGTATGTAAAGCTCACGAAACAATGGGCATTTGTTACGCGTGTTATCTAAGTGCGGTCGCCCGTTTCGTCTCTACCTCCACGGGACTACCGCCAAGTTCGAGGTCGAATGAGGTTGGCGGTATCAACCAGTCGGTATCGGTGACGAGGGAAAGGTGAAGAACGAGCCAGCATGCGCACGTTTTCTTCCAAGCCTTCGCGGAGTCCCTTGATGGTGAAGGGGACGTCGAAAAGTTCGTTGGGGCTGGCAGCTTGATCCAGACCGGAAGCGCGCAACCAGTTCAGCGCAGCCACCATCACAGCGATTCGGAGCTGTGGCAAGCGAGGTTCATTTGTAGGCAGTTCGAGGAGCCGCCTTGCAGCGCGCCGGATGCGTGATTCCGTCAGCATTGTGGGATCGCCGGACGTCAGCAGCAAAATGGTGGTCAACTTCGCCAAACGATGATGACGTGACGCGGCAGGAACCCTATCAAGCACCGCAATTGCGAGCTCATTTTGACCTTCGGCTGACAACTGACGTGACAAACCAAACGCCGAGGACACCGTTGTCGGATTCGTCGCCCAGACGAGTGCATACAGACGCATCGAGTTAAACCGGATAGTGACCGGCGACATGTCCTGTGTGGCCCACGTATCGGTGAGGCTCTCTCGAATTTCATCTGGAATCTGATGCAACGGTTGTTCCAATGTCGCCGTTGAGCGAGCCGTCATCGCATCCAGCAACTGGGCATTGGTGTTACCAACCTGCTGCTGAATCAACTCTAGCGTTGCCGCCAGAGCCAACTTTGGTGCAGGCTCACCCGGCAGCATGGCAAGCACCAGGTTAAAGGAGCGTAGTGCGCTGGTGTAGTCGTCGAGAAGCAGTTCCGTAATGCCGGCGTACCACTTCCAACGCCAGTCTCTACGGAGGCGTTCTGGAGCATTCCGGAGCCCGTCGAGTGCTTTCTCGGTGAGGCCGAGGTCGAGCTGCGCACGGACAATTGCCAGCGGGATTTCGACAGAGGCACCGTACTTCGATTCATCGAGAGCGGAAGTCAGAGTGTCGATGAGCTCGCCGGGTTCGGTAAATGACGATGCGCCCAGCAACTGAGCGCCGGGATCCTGCGGATTAACCAGAGGTACAGGCAGCGCAGCCATGATCTCTGGCGGCGTGATGATGACATCGCGCTTGATGCCATCGACTAGCTGGTCAGTACGGAAAACCCGGTGCTTCGTGCCATAGGTCGAACGTTGTGGTGAAAACAATGTGCCGATATGCGGATGCTGCACACCATCGCGTACTGCCAGAATCTCGCGCAACACACCAGTCAGCTGACCAGCCATTTCATCGGCAGAATGGAACCGCGATTCCGGGTCGTCATGGCAAGCGCGACGAAGCAACCTATACAGCGACAAATAGCGTCGGAACAACGGTGATTCAGCGGGCGTTGGCAAACCAGGATCATAAACGCCGTTGGTCATCGGCATATCGACGATCAGCGATGCCAAGGTACGACCGACCGTATAAATGTCAGACGCAACCGTAGGTCCTGTTGACGCAATCTCAGGGGCCTGGAAACCAGGCGTGCCGTAGATGTGACCATAGGCACCGATACCAGTCACGGCACCAACGTCAATGAGTTTGACCTGGTCTTCTGTCAACAGCACATTGTCGGGCTTCAGATCGTTGTACACCACGCCTCGGGTATGCAGATAATCCAGCGCTGGCAGGACTTCCAGAATGTATCCGATGGCAATATCGACGGGCATGACGCTGCCGTCATAGAAACGTTTCTGTTGGCGTAGCGACGGTCCACCGACGTACTCCATCACAATGAAGCCAGAGCCAGTACCTGTATCGGCCGAGTCAATGAAGTTAATGATCTTGACGATTCCCGGATGGGTAATCTCCGCCAGGAACTCACGTTCTGCTTGGACCACAGCCAAATTGTGTTCATTCTCCGCCGAGATCATGCCCTTCAGCACGACCCAGCGGTCGGACACATTGTGGTCGATGGCCAGGTAGATCCAGCCCAAACCGCCATGAGCGATAGGACCGACGATTTCGTACTGCTCGGCAACTATATCGCCGGCTTTCAGAGCCGGAGCAGGTTTGTTGGATGCCGCGAGCTTCTCATCGCTCATCACCGCCGACTGTGGATCGGTAGGTGGAATGAAAGGCAATTGCACCATGCCGTCGGCGACGGTGCGTCCCTGACGAGCCTGATGACGACGTTCACGGAAAGTCGACAACGCCCGACGATGCGACTCCGCGGATGGGTCATACGTGCTGGCCTTTCTCCCCGTCGAGGATTTATCGGGCGGAGTGAGGTCCTGGGTGAAGTCGTAATCATCGTCGGCATCGTCATCCGCGAAAGGATCAAACGCGACGGCTTCGGTACCGGGCTCCTCGGCCGGATCGGTGACCTCGTCAGCAACCGCTACGTTTTCCGATTCGTCATCGTCAGCGAAAGGATTGAACGCAACAGCTTCAGTCGCCTGTGTTGGCTCCATCTCGTCGTCATTCATGGTTACTATTCGCCTCCCTCTGCTGAATCGGTGTCAATGGTTGGGTCGTCTTCGTCGACTGGAACAGGAGCATACGTTGGCTGTGGTTGGGCTCCCTGCGGCAGGAATGGCCCGAACCAGACGTCGTAAAGCTCCTGCCACGTGCCATCCGAACGAATGCGTTCCATCGTTTCGTTGACTTGTCGCACGAGTCCGTCGTTGTCTTTCGCAATGCCGGCGGCGTATTGCTCCACGCTGAGCCCGCGACGAACAATAGCGGTGGTGGGATCCTGTTCGTTGATGCCAGCAAGAATGGTGTCGTCTGCAACAATTACGTCGGCCTGGCTTTGCTGCAGTGCAACGAGACAGTCCGACCAGTTGCCCACCAGCAGCAGCGTGGCATCAGGTGCCGTGTAGCGAACAATTTCCTCCGGGGTAGAGTCCGCAGCAACGCACACCTTCGCGCCGTTCAGGTCAGCTTCGCTTTCGATGCGAGAATTAGGGCCAACCAGAATGCCAGCGCGTGCAGTCAAATATGGTGCCGAGAAATTGACTGCTTCGAGGCGACTCTCCGTGACTGTCATGGTGCGTAGGACAACATCGACCTGGCCGCTGCGCAGCATCGACACTCGTTCGGTTGCGCGAACATATCGGAATTCAACGGCGTTCGGATCGCCAAAAATGTCCCGAGCCAATTCTTGCGCGAGCGCCACTTCGAAGCCTGAGAGCTCGCCGGTGCTGGCATTACGGAATCCCAACAAGTTCAACGCCTGGTCAACGCCCACGATGATGCGGCCACGCTTGTAGATCTCCGGAATCCGCTCCTTCGGCAGTTGATCGTCCGGTGCCAGCGTCTCGTAGGCCGTGGCCGTCTCGCGTGGCCTTGGTTCACGCCCGCCCGCACTTGTGTAATACGCACCAGGCGGAAGTGGCGCGGACCCTGTCGCATGCTCAATGGAATCGGAGAATGGATCTGCAGCTAGTGGCACCGTTTCCGCACACGACACCAGTGCCAGACTTGCGGCAGAAAGCGTTGCGACGACCGTCGTCAAGCGAGCACGGAAACTTCCCTTGGTGCACATCACAGGTACTCCAGCAGTCGGTTGCGGAAACCCACAACTACACAAATGGAAGCGAGCACGGTCAACGCCACGGTCAGGCCTGAGAGAGCAGCGGAGACGACGCGAGCTTCTTCGATGTCGTTGCGAAGTTCGGTGCGGGCATCAGAAATTGCCGCTTGAAGGGCTCGGTCGAGGCGCATGAACTCCTGGCCAGACGAGGGTTCAGCGAAAGATTCCCGAGTGTCATCGGCATCGTGGTCGGTGGCAATGCGGACAGCTCCGGCGTAGTCACCTTCGTCGAGAAGAGCGATCATCTTGGTGTGGCTCTTTTCCCAGCCATTCAAGGATCGCAGCGCCAATTCGATGTTGGCATCATTAATGCCGTCGTTAGCGGAGTTGAGAAGACGTTCGACCTCGTCCGTATCCTTGGTGAATTGCTTCTGGTCAGTGGGCTGGCGACGAACCAAATCCAGTGTCTCCGAGGCGCGAATCTTCTGAGACATGATTCGGGCTTCGACCAATGGCTGAACTGGTGATGTCTTATTGCCGTAGAGGCGTTCGTTTTGCCAGGTCGTCACCGTAGACACCGACACTGCGACGAAGGCGATAACCATCAGCGTGGTGGCGGCCAGCAAGCCAGCGTTGATCAGCCGGCCAGTGCGACGAGTGAGGTTCCACTGCACAAGCAGCAAGAACACGATGGCAGCCAAAATGCCAGACAACGGAACCAGTGGAGGCGCGGTGAGAACTTCACGATCATGGTTCGTTGATCGACTGGTTTCTTCATACAGTTTCGATGCCGCGGGCAAGATCTGGGAGGTCATGAGCCCAGAAGCGGAAGCAAGGTAGGAAACGCCCACTGGGTGCGTCTGGCGAGCATTCGCGCGCGCCGATTCCACCAATCCCACATACACAGGCAGCAAACGTTGCACCTCGACAATATGCTTCATCTCTGAGCTTTGTACGTTGTCGACACCTGCGGCAGCACGGGTAGCAGCAAGGGATGCTTGCGCGATCGCATTGTCATACCGAGTGCGCAAATCACTGCCTTCATCTAAATTGCCACGCGAAAAGGCGGTATTTGCCGAAGCATCTGCAATGGTCAGAGCTGCGTATAGGTTCTGCGACGCATGCGCCATCGGTTCGGAAGCTTGTGACATATTGGCGAGCTGCTGCTGACGGGTGTCTGTCGTTGCCGACATGGACAAACCAGCCGCCAGGATCGCAACGATGAGAAACACTGCAGTGAAAGTCAGCCGTCCCGGGGACGTCAGAATGAATGAGCCAGTCCGCTGCAAATACTCCACCGACGGGGTGAGCTTTTCTCCAAACAGCTTCGAAATACCTGTCGACGATTCCGTCAGCTCAAGATCATCGACTCGTTGTTCAGAATCTACGGATTCCAGTGCGAGATTCCCGGCAGTAGAGCCAGTTACACCGGATTCTGTGCCACGGACATTCTCTTTGTCCGCCTTGCCGTTTTTGTCTCCCAGTTCGGCAAGTGAAATGCCGCCTTGTGCTCGTCGACTACCGAACCGCGTCCGCCGAGGACGGCGTGGGCGCTTAGCCTCAGCTGCTGGTGCAGACTCAGCCATGCATCTCGCCTCCTGGGACGAATATCGGCGGATAAACAGTGTTTTTCTGACGACGCAGAGGTGTACGTTGCCTAGCGCAAATACTAGCCGTGTTTACCTGTGAGGGAAAACACAACTGAGATGAATTCCTCGTCTCACGTACTCTAGGGACATGCTTCATGATGGCAATGGTTGGTCCGCTGGCCCCAACGGTACGCGCTGTTGGGGGCGTTTTGGCGCTGCAGGATTACTGCTCTTGGTGGCTGAATCGGACTCCCCAGCCGATATAAAAGTGCTCATGCAATACCGTGCCGAATGGACTTCATGCCCCCTCACTTGGGGTGTGCCTGGTGGTGCTCGTGATTCGCATGAGACTCCTGCGATTGCTGCTTTGCGTGAATCCGAAGAAGAAACGGGGATCCAGCCACACCAGGTGACCATCCTCGAATCTCACGTCACCGCCGGGCCATACCCCGCCGACCCTGAGCGCCCCGAGCTCGCGGGGGATTGGTGCTACCACACGGTTTTCGCTGTTGCTGATCACGAGTTGGAAACCACCGCGAATGCAGAATCACTAGAGCTTCGGTGGGTTCCGCTTGACGACGTGGCGTCGCTAAACCTTCTCCCTGCTTTTGCTGATAGCTGGCCACGAGTAAAAGAAATAGCCCTGCAGCTGCTTGCTGCAAGGCTTAACTGAATTTCTCTGGGTATACGCGACGACTTTTGCCGTCAGTCTCTTACTGCCAGTCGTGTGTCAGGAGACTACTTCGCGTCCGCGATGGCCGCCGCGCCAGCAGATGCCGCAGTGACTGCGAGTACCGCAGGCCATGCGCCGATCTTCTTCGCGAGTGGGTGAGAAAGGCCAAATGCGCCGAGGTAGGCGGCGGTGAGAGCGGTTGCGCCAGCTGCACCGGTCTTCGCTGCCCAAGTTCGTGCAGCATAGGCGCCTGCTGCGCCGAGAATGACTCCGCCAAGTGGGCGGATGCCCGTTTCGCGAGCCGTCAACCAGCCACCAATCAACCCGACTGCCACGAGTGGCGCAGTCTGTACGTCTTCTGCCTTCTTGAGATTCATATCCATGTCCGCCAGCGTAGATGACTTAACGCAAAGGGAGACAGATCCGGTTAGAACGGATCCTGTCGACGCTGATGTTCCTCGACAAACGATTCGGAGTGTTCTGCGAGCTTCAGCATGGCTGGCATTGCTTTAATGAGCGCCTTGACATCTTGTGGCTCCATGGTGCGAATAATGCGCCCAACGATGTCACCCCAATGGTCAGTCAACTGGCTCAGCAGTTGAGCACCTTCCTTGGATACAAATAGATCCTGGGCTCGGCGGTCCCGTGGATTGTTTTCCCGCTTGATCAGGTTATTGTCCAGTAGCCGTCGTACGGTCGCCGAGACGTTCGACGGACGCAAGAAGCGAAGTCGAGCAATATCGGACACGCCACACCCAGGGTGCGTCGCAATGAAGTGCAAAACTTCCATCTCAGACTGGGAAATATCCATGACCTGGTTCGGGCGCTCGCCTAGACGACGAGTAGACGCCAGAAAGTCATACAGACCAACTGCGATCTTTTGAATATCCAGGCGCATATTCGGATCGATCTCAGAGTCGTGTGAAGGCGTGAAGCCCGGTTCCGAGGCAGCAAAGCTGTCTTCATGAATCGAAGTCATGGTGAACCTTCCCCATTAATTATGTCGCTAACTGTGTTTCTAACCATATATTCCGGAAGCGCTACAAAAGTAGGAAAGTGAGGATAATTTCAAAAAAATTTTGTGTTAGAAATGCTTTCTAATTTAATGAGTAGTCCACGATGACGGGCGCATGATCCGAGGCGCCCTTACCTTTGCGCTCTTCTCGGTCAATGAAAGCACCTGTTGTAGTTTCCGCGAGGGCAGGGGAAGCAAGCTGGAAATCGATACGCATGCCCTGGCGTTTCTGGAATCGAAGCTTTTGATAGTCCCAGTACGTCCATTCGCCTTCGGTGAACTGGCGAGTCACATCTTTGAAACCGGTATCTTGCAAGGACTGGAATGCAGCTCGCTCAGCTGGGGTGACATGGGTTTTCCCCTCAAACGCAGCCATGTCCCAGACATCTTCGTCCAACGGAGCGATATTAAAATCGCCTCCGACCATTGCCTTTAGTGACGGGTCGTCGTCAAGCGAAGCGATACACGCAGCGCGGAGACGCGCCAAGAAGTCAAGCTTGTAGGTGAAATGTGGATCATCGATCTCTCGACCATTGGGCACGTAAACACTGTGCACACGAACTCCACCACAGGTAGCAGCGATATGGCGGGCTTCGAGAGCCTGCTCTTCTGCAGGGTCTTTATGGAAGCCAGGCTGATCGGGGAAGCCGACTGTGACATCGTCGATGCCCACGCGGGAAAGGATGGCGACGCCGTTCCATTGGTTCAGTCCGTGGTGAGCGACTTCGTAACCCAAGTCAGTGAAAACCTCTGTTGGGAACTGGTTGTCCTTACACTTCGTTTCCTGAACAGCCATCACGTCAATCTCGTGGCGCTGCAGGACCTCGGCCATTCGAGTCACCCGCGTTCGAGCGGAATTAACGTTCCACACACAGATTCGCATGCTCTCCACGGTACCTACTGGAACAAAGTTGAGGGGTGGCACGTTCTATTTACAGAGCAAGTGGGGAAGAAGGGAATTTATAAGGAGTCATGGCAGTGGATAAGGGACAACATCAGCGGGATCGGGATCCGTTTGCAGCTGACCCGTACGCGGTAAACCCTTTTGGGGTGCAGCAACCCCAGGTGCCGGGAATGCCCGTGCAGCCCGGCATGGCTCCAGTTGTGCATCCAGGGTTGACTCCCGAGATGGCGCCAGGCATGACACCAGCAATGAATCCCGCCATGCAACCACCTGCAACCTACGTTGGCTACCCAACAGTGCCAGCTAATCCCCGCATTACCCCAAGGACTATCGCGGCTGCGCAAGCTCAGGGCTATGACCCCGAAGCGGTGAATGCTCCGTTGCCGAAACGTGCGGCTGCCTTGTTTGCGGACTCGGTTGTGTACTGCATTCTCATGGCGCTAGTTCTCATGGGTGTCAATATTTTCGGTGGCTATCAAGCGTTTGATACTGCAGTGCTGACCATGCTCTTGGCAGGTCCACTCGGGTTCTATGGTTACCGCGCTGCTGGCGATGCAATTTTTGAAGGCTCGCCCGGCAAGCACATGCTCGGTCTGTCCATGACAGGTCGCAACTACATTCCTGTGTCAGGCAGCGATGGGCTGAAGCGCAATGTGTGGATCTTGCCGTCGATGATTCCGTTTGTGGGTTGGTTAGTTAGCTTCGGCATGCTGGTGTGGATGGCGTTTTCCGCGGGTGCAGATCCGCTGGGTCAAGGTGGACACGAACGGGCCATCGGTACTCGAGTAACGGAAAAGAAGGACAAGAAGGACCGAAGGTGAGCGATTAGCCTTCCCACAGCGCATAGCGGTGACGATGATGCTCGGCGAACCCCAAACTGCGATACAGCGCAACTCCAGCATCGTTACCGTCTACTACCTGCAAGTACGCGCTATCCGCTCCTGACTCTGCACCCCACTGCATCATATGTAAGCCAAGCAACGTCCCTAAACCACGACGGCGCAGATCTGGCGCTACCTCTACTGCGGAGAAACCCAGCCACGTGCGACCGTCGTCAGATTCGGTCAAGGTACCGCGAGTAATAGCGACAGTGCGTCGCTCGCCGTCAGTAGTGAGGACGAGCTGGCCGAAGCACATGCGTCCATCGATTTCTTTGCGCAGGAGTTCCAACGCGCCGTGGGGCAATTGCTTACCTCGGAAGTGATACAAATTTAGCCACTCGGCATCGGGCTGCGACAGTACTTCAGCGGTGATACCGTCGACGGTTTGGATGGCGGGGAGGTTGCCTAGCTCCCTTGTCATCACGATAATTTCGGGCCCCAACGACCAGCCGGGCGATTGCACCAGGGCTTGCGCGGGTTTACAGATCCGATCGGGCACGGCGATACGCACCGGCAACTGGTGACGTGCATAGAAGTCTCGAATGTCCTGCAGAGGTACTGGTTGTGTGCCCGCGCCGGGCCCAACGGGCAACGCCGAATTGGATCGCTCGGTGATGCCATCGCCGGCACGCAACAGCCAGTCGCCAACCCACTTGTGCTCGGTACCGGGGAATGCCTTTGCAGTAGCAAGCTCAACAGCACGAATATCTGCATTGCGAACCGTTCGTTCTGGCAACGCCTTCACCGTCACCAGCGAATACGGAGAAAAGTCGATCGCGGGCGCATCTTCGGGTGCGCGTTTTCCTGGTGCCTGCTGTGGACGCACGACAAACGGATCCAAACTCACGACGTAGCCGATCACATCCGTGACCTTTTTGCCCGACTGTGCCGCTTCTTTTGCAGTGAGCTCGCGCCGCACGATGACACGCTTGCCGACGGCTACCGTTCCCACACCCCAGCGATTAATGGGGAGATGAGCTAAAGGGTCAGCGTTGTGCGCTGGAGAGTGGTCATTCATTAGCGTCCGCGTCGATAGATTCGTGGCCGAATGGGTCTTCGTCTTCGCCAGGTAGCCAAGTAATCCCAGGCTCAGTCCAGCCGGCACGGCGGATTTCCTTCTTCGCCATGCGCTTCCACCGACCAGTGAGAACGTCGGTGTAGAGGAAGCCATCGAGGTGTCCTACCTCGTGCTGCAAGCAGCGGGCAAAGAAGCCGGTGCCTTCGACACGAATGTCGTTGCCGTTTTCATCGAGTCCGGTGACTGCTGCCCAGTCGGCGCGGTTCGTCGGAAAGCTGAGGCCTGGAACTGACAGGCAGCCCTCTTCGTCGGAGCCATCGTCCTGGGGCATGGTCTTCGGGATCTCGGTCGTTTCGAGAACCGGATTGATGACGCAGCCTTTGTGCCATACCCCGTCGTCATCAGGGCAGTTGTAGACGAACAGTCGCTTGTTGACGCCGACCTGATTGGCGGCCAACCCGACGCCGTTGGCAACCTCCATCGTTTCGAACATGTCTGCAATCAAAGTTGCCAACTCGGACACTGGCTCGGTGACAGGTTCGGTTGGGTTATGCAGGACGGGATCGCCACAAACGACGATTGGCATGATGGTCATAGACACATCGTACTGCTCGCCTTGGTGCCTATTACAGTGTGGAGCATGGCAGATAGCGAACCGTCGGCTGACGAGACCGCACAGGAGAAAGCTCAGGAAGTGACACCTGAAGCTGATGTGGGTTTCGGCCATGGCATTGATGCGGAGCTTGGCCGCAGAATGTTGATTTTCGAGAAGCGCTGGTCGCAGTCGGTTCGCCGTGGTGCGCGGGTTGCGGGTCTCCGTGAGGAGGCAATCCGGCGCGAGTTCGAGATGGATCCGGTTCGCTACCATCAGCGACTCAACTATTTGCTTGATTCACCACGCGCAGCGGCTGAGAATCCAGTCGTCGTACATCACTTGCGGCGACTACGGGATGGCGACCCAGACGATATGACATCCAGTACGTCAGACGATATCTAAACCTTTACTTCACAGTTAGGCTATGGGCTGAGTAGGATGTGGGGCGTGTCTGAGCAAAACTTCCCACCACGCCATCCTCGACCTGGTCGTCACCGCATGGAACCGAACGAGGCTTACGACGATGATTTCGTCGAAGAACCAGCCCCGTCGCAAGCTGCAGCAGCTGCACCATCGGGTGCCTCGACCGCAGCCCCAGCAGGTGCGAGCGCCACGGGTGCGACTGCTGCCGGTGCTGGAGCGGCCACCCCTTCGTCGACGGGGGCAGGTCTGCCACTGCGAAACCTCGCATTGGTGCTCATCTTCATTGGCGTGTGCTTAGTCGGTTATGGCATCTATGCATTCGCCACCAACGACTCTAACGACGGCACCACGAATGTTAACTCGGATGCTGTCGCTGCCAACGATGTGCAGAACGCACCTGGTGACAGTGGCCAGGCACCAGCTGTAGGTGCGGACAATGCCGGAGCGCCGAACAATGGTGCTGCACAGAACCCTGCCGGCCAGCCGGGTAATCCGGCTGCAGTCACCAAGGATGCAGCGAACCCCGGTAATGACGCCACGCCAGGTAGCGAAGGTAGCAACGGTGAAGCTAACGGAACGGCTGAGGAAGGCGCAGTTGACCGAAACGTGCCTGTCACGGTCCTGAACAACTCGATGCGAATTGGCCTCGCTGAAGAGCAGGCAGAGAAGCTTAGCGACGGCGGTTGGAAGCGTGTCGAGTCCGGCAATCTCCCAGAAGCCAACGGCATTTGGGAGAAGACCACGGTGCACTACACGGCGGGCAACGACGTCGAGAAGCGGGTCGCTGAGACCATTGCTGAAGAAAACGGTTGGGAAGTTGCAGAGCGCGGCGCAGGCCTCGACGGTACTCCGGGCGGGGTACTGGTCGTGGTAACTGAAGATGCGTTGTAAAGTTACGTCCGGATCTCGATGTGAGGCTTAGCTTGTGGGATTCCGTCCTGTGAGCTAGGCCCTTTTTCTGCACTTTTCCGTGCAGAGTTTTGAGTAATAGCTGCTGTAGCCAGGAGGAACTGCACCCCATGAAGCGTCGCTCGACCCAGTCGGCTTCGGCACTGACTGCCCTTATCTTCGCGTCGTTGACACTCGCAGCGTGCGGGGCACAGGATCCTGCGGAGTCGAAAGAAGCTCCGGTTGCGACGAGCGAGTCTGCAGCTGTCAGCACGAATCCAGATGCTCCGGAAATGTCGAAAGAAGAGTCAGAGCGGGAAGGTGGCTACAACTTCATTCGCACTGAGGATGACGGATCAACGACAGTGCTCAGCCACGTCGTCGTGTTGAGCGACGACGACTGGTACGGCATCGCGGAAGAGCAGGGTCAGTACACCGAGCTCGCCAAAGGCACGTACAAGGTCGTAGCACGCGGTGCGTCCGGTTGTGGTGGCGCAGGAACCAAGAGTGATGAAGGTCTCGGCGTCATTGGTGAGATCCACGTGAAGGACAAGGGCTCTGCAGATGTGTGGAGCACTCCAGCAAAGATCGACGCGGATTCTTTCACCACGGTTACCCTCATTGACGAAGAAGACAAGATTGTTGCCTGTGCGAAGGCTGTGTCGTGGACCGCTCCGTCGACAAGCGCAACCACCAGCACGTCTACCAGCTCTAACTAGGCCACGTGCCCACAGCTGAAACACTAGCGCGCGAAAGGTTATCGGAAGCGCTATTTAGTGTGGGAAAATAAAGACATGGTCGAGGATTTCGTTGGTTCGCCCGAACACACGCTAGGTATCGAATGGGAGATTGCGTTCGTAGATCGCGATACCCGCGATACCACCGCGCGTGCATCCGATGCACTCGAAATCATCGATGCTGCAAAGCCTGGGCACACCATCCAACGAGAGTTTCTCGCCAATACGGTGGAGCTGGTAACCGGAATCCACCACACTGTGCCTTCCGCCGTGGCAGATTTGTCCGGCCAGCTTGAGCTTGTGATGGACGCAGCCGACGAACTCGGTGTTGATGTCTGGTCGTCTGGCTCGCACCCTTTCGCGCGTGGCACTGCTCAGACCGTGAGTACGAAGTCTGCGTACGGTGAAATCATCAATCGCACCCAGTGGTGGGGGCGTCAAATGCTCATTTGGGGCATTCACGTTCACGTAGGGGTCCGCAGCGCAGATCGTGTGTGGCCAATCATCCAGGCATTGTTGACCAACCTGCCACACATTCTCGCTATCTCCAGCTCCTCGCCAGCATGGAATGGCGAGGACATGGGGTATGCCTCAAATCGCTCGTTGCTGTACCAACAGTTGCCAACGGCGGGGCTACCACCGGACGTGCATTCGTGGGATGAATGGACTTCGTACATGCACGACCAGACCCTTTCCGGCGTGATTAACCACACGAAGTCGATGCACATCGATATTCGACCCGTCGCAAAGTACGGGACCATCGAGATCCGTATCGCCGACGCAGCGTCGAATACGCATGAGTTGTCCGCCATCGCAGCGCTTATTCATTCGTTGGTCGTGCACTACGATGCACTGCTTGATGCGGGGGAGAGCTTGCCGACGATCCAGCCGTGGCACACCGAAGAGAACAAGTGGCGTGCGGCGCGATACGGCATGGATGCGCTGATCATTGTTAATCGTGACACTGATGAGAGATGGGTGAAAGAAGATCTCGCAGATTGGCTCACAGTACTGGAGCCCACTGCAGAAAAGCTTGGATGCACTGTTGAGCTGATGCGTGTGAACGACATCATTTCTGAAGGCGCTGGGTATGAGCGTCAGCGTCGCGCTGCTCAGGCTGCAGGGGCGCTACCGTCGCTGGTGACCGAAGATGAGGTGCGTGTCCATGAGGAGAAGTTGGGGCATTCCCCGTGGACAGCAGCTGTGGATCTATCTGTTCGGGAAATGAAGGCTGGTCGCCCGCTCGCCGAGTAGTGGTTTCTAGTTTTTACTTATCAGCGAGATCGTCACGTGAGAGGTGCTCGCGGTCGATGAGCCCTTCCTGTAGAGACACATGGCTGAGGCGATTACCGATCACTGGTGACGTCACGACCGCAAACGCTGCGATAAGAAGCAGCAGGCCGAGGTCGCCGTACACCGTTGCGCCACCTTCACTATGGACAACGACGTGTAGAAATGTGCCGAGCATCGCCAGCAACAGCCCCAGTGTTTGAGGCTTCGACGACGCGTGCATTCGGCTGACCGTATCGCGGAACCGCGCTAGACCGAATGCCGCAGCGAGACAGAACAACGCACCAACGAGGATGAGCGTAATGGCCACAATATCAAGGGCGAGGATCATTGCTGGCTCACTTCCTTCTTTGCGGACTTCTTGTCGTCGGGAAGCCGAAAGCTTGCCACCGACAGCGACGAAATGAATCCCAATAATGCGATGACCAGCATCGCATAAACGACAGAGGTGTCAAAGGTCCACACGATGTAGGCGCACAGCATGCCCTGCATCATGTTGATCATGGACTCGAGACTAACGAGTCGGTCAAGCGAGTTAGGCCCGGCCAACAATCGTCCGAGGGCGACCATGGCTGCGATGAAATAGATGACCGCAGCGACCGCGAGCAGCAAATGAAAAACCTCGGGGTTCATAGGTCCTACTCCTCATCCTCAACGTCTCGGTTTTCAAAGGCACGGATGACGCGACGTTCCATACGAGTCAACTGTGCAATGGTGTCATCGATCTTCGCCGTCGACGAGCCATCCAGGATGTGCATCGTCACTGTGCGATGAGCGCGACTCTTATCAATGACCAGGCCACCAGGCTGCAAATTGATTAAAGCGATCGCAGAAGCCAGTGTCAGGTCATCCCGGGTACGCATTGGGACGATGATGATCGCGCCCGGTGGCGGGTCGGAACGGCGCAATGCAATCCATGCCACCGCAAACGAGGCTTTGATGAAATCAATGAACCACGATGCAAACAAGCGGATCATGGCCGGCCAGTTCAACCTGATATTGCTGACTGGAACACGTGGCATTGGCATCAGAATCGAGATCAGCAGTGCAACAGCGATACCACCAGCGATGTTGCCCCACGACGATTCGCCCCACAGCAGAACCCACATGATGATGACCCACGTGAACATCACCAACGAGGGACGTGCAGCTCTACGCCGAGGCCTCAAGAGTGATCCCAAGCGGTGATTGGGACGTCTTCGGCTAGGTGGTGCCGTCACATCTGCCGACTGCATGGTTGGTTTCTGTGAAGAAGAGTGAGGACTATCGGCCATTGGAGCCCCCTTCCGAAACAGCGGTGTCACGAACATTCTCATGAGAATCGGACCACGGTTGCAGATCACGGCCAGCGTCTTCTAAGGTGCTGTCCGGAGCAGCAGCGCCTTCTACACCGAGAACTGCTTCACGGTAGTGCTGCACATCCGACACGTTTGCTGCAGCTCGCTCCGCGATCCCCGACAGTGGGCCAGCAACGACCGACACCGCAACCGAAGCGACAACCAAGAACATGGTGGGAGCCACCATGCCGATTGGCATCCGGCCAACATCTTCACGTTCTTCCAGCGATACCGTTTCGGTGCGCTCGCGCAGGGTCGCTGGGCGCGCCAATACAGTGTCGCCGTCTGGAGCATCCGACCGGTCGCGCCAGAACGCCTTCGACCAGACGATTACCATCGTGTACAGCGTCAAAAGCGAGGTCACGATTGCGCCAGCCACCACAATCCATGCGGTTGTGCTGCCTACTTGCGCACCAGCTTGGATTAGCATGACCTTGCCGATGAAGCCCGAAAACGGCGGGATGCCACCCAGATTGAGAGCTGGAACCAGGTACAACAGCGCAAGCAAAGGCGATGCTTTTGCCAGCCCACCGAGCCTGCGTAGCGACGACGACCCCGCCTGTCGTTCAATGAGTCCCACCACAAGGAACAATGCCGTTTGCACCAAAATGTGGTGAACGATGTAGAAGATGGCACCAGTAAGGCCCAGCTCGTTGCCCAGCGCAATGCCGAAAATCATGTAGCCAATGTGCGACACGAGGGTGAATGACAACAATCGTTTGATGTCGTTCTGAGCCATGGCACCGAGGATGCCCAGCAGCATCGTCGCAAGGCCCGCCCACATTAGCACGCTGTCTAAACGGCCGTCTGGGAACATAATGGAACGGGCACGGATAATGGCGTACACACCAACTTTGGTGAGCAAACCTGCGAACACTGCGGTGACCATGGATGGCGCAGTGGGGTAGGAGTCCGGTAGCCACGAATACATCGGGAACACTGCGGCTTTCACTGCGAAAGCGACGAGAAGCGTTGCAAAGATTGCGGTGCGGGTGCCGGATGGAATCTCTTCCATACGCAGTGAAATATGCGCAAAGTTCACTGTGCCAACCGCCGCGTACACCAAGCCAATGGCGAGCAGGAACACCATTGATGACAGCATATTTACCATCACATACGACACTCCGGCACGGATTCGCGCTGCAGAGGCGCCGAGTGTGAGCAGCACGTACGACGCGACGAGCAGCACCTCAAAACCGACGTACATGTTGAACAAGTCTCCAGCGAGGAACGCCATGGAAACGCCCATGTTCAACAACATGTAGGAGGGGATGAACACGGAAATCGGGTCGTCGTCATCACCGTCGCGAATACCCTGCCCGATGCCGAACCAGTGGACCGCGAAGAGCACAAGTTGTGAAACGGCCACCATCACTGTCGACAGACCATCAGCGACCAGAGTGATGCCAATCGGCGCGTCCCAGCCTCCAGTTTGCAACGTATGAATACCGTTGTCGTGAATCAAGTAGACCAGCAGCAATGACAGTACGACGAGCACTAGCAACGCCGCCAGGCTGAGCAGCTGTTGCATACGTGGATGCCTGGACAACAACAGGGCAATCGCAGCGGTCGCTGCCGGAATGATGATAGGCAGTGGGATGAGAAGGAGGATGAGCTGCTCAGTCGTCATGACTCTCACCTTCCTCCACAGGCTTCTCGAAGCTCATGGGGCCGAACTGGTCGCCCGCTTCAGTGTGGCGTCCGGTCATTGGGTCATCGGAACGATCGTGATCCGGCGCAGCTGATGGATCGTCGAGACTGCGACGTGCCACGGACTGGTCCTCAAAGTCATCCTGGACGTTATCGCTGATGCGGTAACGATGCTGGCGATACGCAAGAGCCAGCAGGAACGCAGTCATACCCATCATGATCACGATGGCTGTCAAAATGAACGCCTGAGGTAGCGGATCTGCTGTCGTTTCGGCCTGTGTAGAACCTCGGCCCCAAATAGGAGGAGCACCAGGTGCGCCACCGCCAATGAGAATCAACAGGTTGATGCCATTGCCCATGAGCAACAGTCCCATCAGCATTTTGGTGAGCGCACGATCGAGGAACAGGTACACACCAGTTGCTACCAGGATGGCGACAGTCGCCAGTAGAACGAAGTTGATGATCACTGCTTCGTCGCCTCCTTCTTATCGTCTGCTGTTGGCCTATTGTCCGAGGTTGGTTCGAGCTTTGGCATGGCCACACGTCCAGCCTTGGAACGAATAGGTCGGGTGCGGCCCAGCTTTGTCAATGTGACACGACGGGAACGAGCACGCTCGGCACGCTGCTCAGTTTCGACGTCGATTCGCCCGCCCAAACTGCGCAAGATGTAGGTCACGGTGCCAATGACCACGAGGAAAACACCGAGGTCGAATAGAAGCGGTGACACCAGGTTTATCTTCCCGAGAAGCGGTACTTGAAGCGAGGCATACTCACTGGATAATGGTGGCCGTTGGAAAGCCATTGGCCACAGCGCGGATAGTGCAGCAAGGATCAGGCCAGATCCAAGGATCTTATCGGTGCTGATTGGTACGGTTTCCAGGAGCTCGAAACGTCCGCCAGCGAGGTATCTCAAGGTAATCGCCAGGCCTGCTACCAAACCGCCGGCAAAGCCACCGCCAGGGGCGTTATGACCAGCAAAGAATAGATATGCGGCAAGCACCAGCATGGATGGGAACAGCAGTCGCGTAATAACAACCACCATCATCGGGCGCCCGTGCTTACCCATCGCAGTATCTGATGTGGTCAGCCACCGAGGACTGCGTGCACGACGAGCTTTCTGCGTCGCAGCGCGAGACGGATTATGAACCGTATGCGTACGGAACACCAGCGACGCAATACCCACCGCCACAATCACCAGTACTGAAATTTCGCCGAAGGTATCCCACGCACGAATGTCCACGAGCAACACATTCACTGCATTCGCGCCGTGGCCAATGTCTAATGCGAGCTCCGGAATACGCTCCGAGATAGGGGCGCTACTACGCGCTGCCATGGCAAATGCCCCCAGCGTTGCGACGGCCAAGCCCACGGCAATCGCCAACCATGCTCGATGGCGTTCCAAGCCGGTTGGCTGGTCCGACGTCTTCGTGGGCAGGGTGCGCAAAACGAGGACAAAGACCACCATGACAATGGTTTCGATGAGTAGCTGCGTCAAAGCCAAGTCCGGGGCACCATACAGTCCGAAGAGAAGCGCCAAACCGTAGCCGGTGACACCGACCATGATGACGCCCGACAACCTATTCCTCATCCGCGTTGTAGCCAACGCAGCAATCACGATGATGAAGGCCGCAGCGCCCTGAGGCGCAGAGTCCCACAGCACCATCTCTAGATTGTTGCGTTCACCCAGCAGTAGCGCGGAAATTGGCACGAAAATGAGCACCGTCAAAATGGTGGCTTCGGTAAACGGCAGAGAACCACGCTGGGTGGCAGCGGTAACGCGCAACGACAGCTTTCGAGCGCCATCCAGAATCGCATCATATGCAGAGTCCGCATCGCCCAAAGCGGGCTGCTCAAAGTTGAGTTGACGCACGAGCTTGCGTTGCCAGTGCATGATGCCACCGAGACTAAGAATTGCCACGGTCAGCACCAACGGCATCGTGATGCCATGCCACAAGGCAAGGTGTGTGGCATGTTCGGATTCAATGAATGATTCGTGCAGATATGGGCTGATGACGGCGTCGTAAAGCTGTGGAGCAAGGCCTGTACCCAAACCAGCGATGGCCAGCAGCCAAGCAGGTCCAAGCATTTCGCCACCCGGCGCCGACATTTTCTGAACAGCCTCTGAACGGCCACCGCCCGTCGGGTGTGTCGATGGCTTAGTACTAAATGCACCGTTCATGAAGTACAGCGAGTACGCCACCGTGAGGATCGACCCGATCACCACACCAGCGGTAGTGAAAACGCTGGGCATACCCGTTAGCACTTCGGCAGATAAAGCTGCATCGAGCGCGGCTTCCTTTGCGACGAATCCAAAGAAAGGCGGCACTCCAGCCATCGAGCAAACAGCCAGACCAGCGATAATAATCAGCTGTGGTTGAGCACGGCCAAGGCCCGACAGCTTGCGGACATCACGGGTGCCCGTCGTGTGGTCGATAGCGCCGACAACCATGAACAGGGTTGCTTTGAACATGGCATGACCAAGCGTCAGGGCCAGAGCGGCGAGAATGGCTGCGCGGGTGCCGATCGATGTGATCGTCATAATGAAGCCCAACTGCGACACCGTGCCGTAGGCCAAGATGAGCTTGAGGTCTTTCTGACGCAGCGCCATCCAGCCAGCCATCACCATCGTGACCAGACCAAGCGGGATAATCGCGAAATGCCAGGTCGGGGTGGGGCTGAAGGTTGGGGACAACCGTGCGATAAGGAAGATGCCCGCCTTCACCATTGCAGCGGAATGCAAGAACGCTGATACCGGGGTCGGCGCTGCCATCGCGCCAGGCAGCCAGAAGTGGAATGGCGCGATTGCCGATTTCGTCAGTGCGCCCAGGATCAGAAGTACAACTGCTACAGAAATCGCTGGAGTGCCCAGTTGGCTCATCTTCAGTGCGCCCATGGCCGTGAGCTCGGAAAACGTCCAGAATCCAGTCGTAATGCCCATCAAGACGATGCCAACGAGCATTACCAGGCCCCCCAGCGTCGTTACCAGGAGAGCTTGTCCAGCTGCTCGTCGCGACGAAGCACGTTCTGCGTAGTACCCAACCAAAAGGAACGACAGTACCGAGGTGATCTCCCAGAAGATGTACATGAGCAACATGTTGTCGCTGACAACAAGGCCATACATGGCCGCGGCAAATGCAACCATTTGGGCGGCGAAAGTGCTTACGCGACGGCGTTTACCGTAGGGAGGATTGGGGAAATAGCCGGCGCAGTACACCAGAACAAGGACGCCAATTGTGAGGACAAGCGTTCCGAACAGCGATTCCAAAGACCCCAGTCTCAACGTTGCATTGAGGTGGATCGCGGGGATCCACTCGAAATGTTCAACTCGTGGAGAAGCGTTGGAATGCGAGACGTGCGTCGCAAGTTGAGTTCCGGTCCACACAGCACCGCCAGCAAGAGGAAGAGCGAGTACGTGGAAGCCACGTGTACCAAATCGACGAATTATCCATGGTGCAACCATCGCGGTAGCGGAAAGGATGCAAAGGATGAAAGTCACAACTCCATAATGAATAAGGTGAACTACTCGGCGCAACCCAATCTGGGGTTATCTACAGGCGCAGACAAATGTGGAGACATGTCCGTAATGCCGAGTTGTGGTCATGACCACTATCTTTCAGGTGATTTTCTTCCGACCATTCTTGAAGGTGAGCCAGGAATTCGCTCTGTCTCGCCGATAGTAGGTGAATATTTTGTGAACTAGCAGGGACGTTTTGGTCTGAAGAATCGGAGCTTTAGGAAATGAATAAAGAGAAAAAGTGACGAAAATGCTCTGAAACGGAGGCACAGACGAGAGGTGTACCGTATGACCCCCTGTAGGGGGCTGGCCACTATGGGAGATACGCTGCGTTGCCTAGAAGTCACGATGTAACGAAGATAGGCTTGAACACGATGTACTAGATAATTGGTGGTCAATTGCGCAAAATCCCGCGGAGAATGTGTGAGGGAAAGTGTAAGGAAGCCACCAAGGTGTAAAACGAAAGACTGCTAACAGCGAAAATCACCACAATTCGCTCGGCATATTTCGGTTTAACGGCTCGGGTTTTCTTACAAAGGAGCTGCCGTGGCAGATCTGAAAGGTCGCACGTTAGGCGTGCTGGCAAACGTGCAGGAATCTGTACAAAATCGTGGAGGTGTGAAGCTTTCACGAAAGGTTGTTATTACTGGACTCGTTGCAGTGGTGATGATCGCCAGTTATGTAGCCCTGATTTGGATGCTGCTCAATTATGGTAGCGATATCTGGCTTCCTGCTGCATTGTTGGGCACTGCTTTGGCGATCCCAACGGGACTGTGGTTCTGGCAGCAGATTCAGGCTTTGCGCACACCGGAGAGTGATTCGGTTGCTCTCGTGAGTGCGGACGAATGTGACGATGACGTGGTGTCGTTCGACGAAGATGAGTTCTTCAAGGCTCTCAACGAGTGGGACAGCGACGAGAAGCAGCGCAATCAGGTCGAGGTTTTCTGGACTGATGAGCAGCGCTCGGAGTACTCCGCTATGTGGACACGTGCGAATAGCGGCGCCAGCCCTAAGGTTTCCGCATTTGAAGATCACAATATGCGCCAGTGGATGATGGTCGCGCCGGTTACTGCAATTTTTGCAGTACTGGGTATGTTTTCGCTGACGGGAATCGATAATTCCCCAATTTCTTTGGCCGCTGTCACTGGTGAAGAAGAGGCGGTTGCGCAGAACGGGAGCGAGAAGTCGCGCGACACTTTCATCGCTGCTGGGCTCGACGGTAATCCACATACTGCGGTTCCGGTTGCAGCATCTGGTCTGCCAGCTCAGCCAGCAGGTGTCCCAAATCGAGCAGAAGGGCTGCTAGCGAAGCTTCGCAATCTGTCTGCTCAGGCAACAATGAATAGTGCTGGTGTTACTCGAACCCTGCCAGTGAACACTCCAGCGCCAGGTCAATCAGCAGTGGCACCACGCCCGGAGTCAGCTATCCCAGGTGCTGTGCCACCACATGCGCCAGCTTCAGGTGAAGTGCCACCACCAGCACCTGGTGGCGAACCTGCACCCGCTCCAGCTCCTGCGCCGGGTGAAGTTCCTCCGCCGGCTCCTGCGCCTGCCCCAGCCGACGTGCCACCTCCTCCGCCATCCACAGCGGAGCCAGCGCCTAGCTCGCCACCTGTCGCTGATCGCCCGATCCTCGACCCGGGCGAGTCAACAACGACGCCAGCACCAAGTGAACCTTCTGAAACCACGGCTCCTGAAGAGACCGAAACTCCACAAGAGAAGTGTGAGCTCGACGAAGATGGGAAGCCATTGGAGGGCGAAGCCAAGGAAGAGTGCTTGAAGAAGCGCGAAGAGGAAAAGGCAAAGCTCCGCGAAACGGAAATGCCAAGTGCGGTGGAGCCACAACCGTAATCGAATAATGTAACCGACGAAAAGAACGGCAAGCGATTAAACTAATCGCTTGCCGTTCTTCTCTTAATGACCGAAAGCTGCCGCCTCATGTCCAGAGTTCTCAAACGCACAATTCTTGCGTTTGTCATCGTCCTCGTCGTGTTTGCACTAGTGGCAGGCGGATTCTTGCTGTGGCTGTACAACGGTGTGCAGACATACGGGTCGTCGGAAGGTGGAAAATCCAGCATTGAAGACGGTGACAACACTTTCCTCCTCATGGTTCGTGATACCAGGGCAGGGGAAAACGCTGATGTTATGGAATCGGCAGCAGAAAGTGACACAGCAGACGGCGGACGCACAGACTCCATGATCCTCGTCAACATCCGAGTGGGGCAGGCAATCGATATGGTGTCGCTACCACGTGACTTGATGGTGAGTATCCCGGCCTGTGAAACCGCAGATGGGACAACCACGAAGCCTTCGAAAGCAAAGATCAACGCAGCCTACGCATATGGTTCACGAGGCGACGATGCGGATGTTGCATCACCTTACGGAATTGAGTGCGCGGAGAAGACCGTCGCAAAGCTCACTGGCATTGATGTCGATGGTTCCGCAGTCATGGATGCATTTGCGGTAAAGGAAATCGTGGATGGGATCGGCGGGGTTGAGCTGTGCGTTTCAACCGACCAGGCTGCTGAGCTCGAACAAGTTGAGGCTGGGTGTCACGTGGTTGATGGGGACGCGGCGTTAGAGTATTCCCGCGCGAGAAAAGGCGTTGATGATGGATCGGATCTGTCGCGAATTGAACGCCAGCACAAACTACTTAAGGCAGTGTCGACGAAGCTGTCGGAAAACAGTGACCCGCGCCAGTCTGCCAACCTACTTCTGCTATCGCGAAAGCTGGGTCAGCATTTAACTGTGGATTCTGGAATGCGGTCGATGGGTAACGCAGCGCAGGTTTTGGCCACGATTCGAACCGGCAAACTAAATATGGCCACAACACCGACAGTGTGGGCACCGGATGGTGTCAACCTTGTCGTTGCACCAGAAGCGAAGACCTGGTGGAAAGCGATGAAAGAAAACCAGCCCGTCCCGATGGACTAGGCCGGAGTAACACCGCCCCAGGCCTTAGCTGTGCAGGCGGTTAGCTGCGCAGACCATAGCCGTCATGATGGAATCTTCCGGAGTCTGACCGAAGCCCATCGTCCACACACTGTGGTTGTTGAAAGCAGCGTAGATAAAGGTTGCGGTTGCTTCGAAGATCTCGAACTGGTGGAACTCAACGATCTCGACCCGGTAGCCAGCGTCTGCCAGCATGTTGGTGGTAGCGGAGACAGGTCCCATTGCTTCGAGTTCCATCGACTGAACACGCTCAGAGTCGGTGCCACGACCGGTGATGAGTTCTGCGAAGTACGTCGAGCGACCAGCGCGACCCTTCTCCACGTCGAATGACTGGATTCCCAGCTGGCCATGGCTTGGGGAGTACGTGTTCATGAACGTGCGCCAATCCATACCGCGTGCTTCCTGGCGAAGTCCACGTGGCAGGCGGTGTCCAAATCGAGCGCGGAATGGATCTTCAGCGAACGTGCGGCTGGTGCTGGACTCCTTGCCTTCAGGAACCTGAGGCTCGGTGAACATCATAGAAGTGGACGTGTTCTTAGGAGTGCGCATAGTGGTGGAGAACATTCTGTTTCGGTCCTTCATTGAATAAGAAGAGTTTCAAGATGTGAGTGGACCAACCGGTTTTGGCTTCAGGTGCGGCCAGAGACCCCGTGCGGAGGGGTTAGTCGTGGCCTCCACCGGGGTTCGTAGCCTTGGCTACTCGAATAGCCGTGGCTACTCGGGAAAGAATGTTCTTCTGCATGCAGGCGAGAATAGTGCATCTTAAAGCTGTGACGCAACTCATTCTCCCACGATTGGTGCATGTCGGAGAATTATGTAGTGCCATCAGTAATGAAGAAATAGCTGTTTATCGTGCAGTTATGCGGGGGTCACAGTTTTCACAAAATTCCCAAGAAAGATTGCCTCCGCAATGGCGATATCCCGAATTTCGTGTGGATCAACCGACTCGTCAGCCGAATGAATTGCACATTGTGGCTCCTCAACGCCAAACAGCGCGATGTCTGCATTCGGCACTGCTTCCAGCAGCGTTGCACACAGCGGAATCGACGCACCCTCACCCATATTGGCGGTCGGCTTCCCGTACGCCGCTTCCAGTGCTGCTGATACTTGCTTTACGACGTCGCCGTCAGTGTCTGTACCGAACGGGTACGCAAGCTCGTCGCGAGTGATCGTGAGCTTGACGTTCCACGGCGCATGCGCCTCGATGTGCGCTACCAGGGCATCTTGTGCCTGCTGTGGGTCAACGCCGGAGGGGATGCGGAAGTTGATATGTGCCGTAGCACTCGCTGGAATCGCGTTGACTGCGTTGGTGGCCGGTGGGCAGTCGATACCAGTGACGATCACAGCAGGGCGGGCCCACGTGAGATCGGAGACGGTGTTGCTTGTTCCGTCCGTCGTCAAGCTGACGCCATCAAGGACTCCTGCGTCGGAACGGAACGTGTCGGCATCGTACTCGAGGCCGTCCCATTTCTGAGCGCAGTCGAGGCCGTCGATGCTGGTGGCGCCGGTCTCGTCACGAAGGCTATCGAGAACGCGGATGAGTGCAGCCAGGGCATCAGGAGCTGCGCCGCCGAACATGCCGGAGTGGACAGGCTGTTTCAGGGCATCCACGCGGACATCGATATCTGCGGTGCCGCGAAGTGTTGTGACCAGGGTTGGCTGGCCAACTTCGGCATTGCCGACATCTGCAATAAGAATGACGTCTGCCTGGAAAAGGTCCGGCTGGGTAGCGATCAGGTTGTTCAGGCCTGCAGAACCGCGTTCCTCGGACCCTTCGACGATGATTTTGATGGTTGGCATCGGCTGGTTTGCATTGACTTCCCGCAGCGCGCGCAACGCGGCCAAGTGCATTACGACATTGCCCTTGCAGTCGGCCGTGCCACGGCCATACCAGCGTCCATCGCGCTCAGTGAGAGTCCATGGGTCGTCGGTCCATGCGGCGATGTCGCCGGCCGGCTGAACGTCGTAATGCGAATAGAGAAGGACAGTCTTCGCATTCGGGTCAGACTCAGGCAACGAACCAGGCAGAGTCCCAGATAGCGCGATCGAACCGTCGATGGTGTTGTGCTGTGTGAGCTCAACACCGGCATCCGCAAACATTGCGACGGTCGCAGTCGCAGCGTCACGGCATGCCTGGGCTGTTTCCTCGGTCCCATGTACGGAAGGAAATGCGACCAGCTCGGTGAGCTGCTGCTTAATGGTGTCACGCTGCGCAGTGATGTGGTTGCGAAGGCGCGTGGTCAATTCATTATTAATAGTGTCGCTCATGCAGCCAGTGTAAACGGAGCCTCGGATTGGCGGAAAGCTTGCACTCATAGCGGTCGAGTGCTAAAAACATGACTTAGCACTTCGGTTATCTGAGTGCTAAAAATAAACGAACTGAACACGGTTAGTTGGGTGAGATGCGGGGTGACACTTCCTCGTATCGATGCCGTCGCGGGCGCCTGACTGACTCCATGTAAGTGTCGTCAACTTTACGGAGGATCGTAAGCCTCATGGCAAAGATCATTGCTTTCGACGAGGAGGCCCGTCGCGGTCTCGAAAAGGGTCTGAACACCCTGGCCGATGCCGTTAAGGTAACGCTGGGACCAAAGGGTCGCAATGTTGTCCTCGAGCGTAAGTGGGGCGCACCGCTTATTACTAATGACGGTGTTTCCATCGCTCGTGAGATTGAGCTGGAAGACCCTTACGAAAAGATCGGCGCAGAGCTGGTCAAGGAAGTCGCTAAGAAGACTGACGACGTCGCTGGTGACGGCACCACCACCGCTACCGTCCTGGCACAGGCACTCGTTTCCGAGGGTCTGCGTAACGTTGCTGCTGGCTCGAACCCAATGGGTATCAAGCGTGGCATCGAAAAGGCAGTTACTGCTGTTACTGACAAGCTGCTGGAATCCGCTAAGGATGTTGAGACCAAGGAGCAGATCGCTGCTACCGCTGGTATCTCTGCTGGCGATCCAGAAATTGGTGAGCTGATTGCAACCGCTATGGACAAGGTTGGCAAGGAAGGCGTCATCACCGTTGAAGAGGCCAACACCTTCGGCCTCGACCTGGAGCTGACCGAGGGTATGCGCTTCGACAAGGGCTACATCTCCGGTTACTTCGCAACCGACATGGAGCGCCAGGAAGCTGTCCTGGAGGACCCATACATCCTCCTGGTTTCCGCAAAGATCTCCAACATCAAGGATCTGCTCCCACTGCTGGAGAAGGTCATGCAGTCCGGCAAGCCACTGCTCATCATCGCTGAAGACGTTGAGGGCGAGGCTCTGTCGACCCTGGTCGTCAACAAGATCCGTGGCACCTTCAAGTCTGTTGCTGTGAAGGCTCCAGGCTTCGGTGACCGCCGCAAGGCAATGCTGCAGGACATGGCTATCCTGACCGATGGCCAGGTCATTTCCGAGGAAGTTGGCCTGTCCCTCGAAACCGCAGACCTGCCACTGCTCGGTCGCGCTCGCAAGGTTGTTGTGACCAAGGACGAGACCACCATCGTTGAGGGTGCTGGCGACCAGGCTGCTATCGAAGGCCGCGTCAACCAGATCCGTGCAGAGATCGAGAACTCCGACTCTGACTACGACAAGGAGAAGCTGCAGGAGCGCCTGGCTAAGCTGGCTGGCGGCGTTGCAGTTATCAAGTCCGGCGCTGCTACCGAGGTTGAGCTGAAGGAGCGTAAGCACCGCATTGAGGACGCTGTCCGCAACGCAAAGGCCGCTGTTGAAGAGGGCATCGTTGCAGGTGGTGGTTCCGCACTGCTCCAGGTTGCACACGTACTTGACGACGAACTCGGCCTGGAAGGCGACGAAGCCACCGGTGTCCGTATCGTCCGTACCGCACTTGGTGCGCCACTGAAGCAGATCGCTCTGAATGCTGGCCTCGAAGCCGGCGTTGTCGCAGAAAAGGTTGCAGGCTTGCCGCTGGGCGAGGGCCTCAACGCTGCTACCGGTGAGTACGTTGACCTGATGGCTGCAGGAATCAACGACCCAGTGAAGGTCACCCGCTCTGCACTGCAGAACGCAGCGTCCATCGCTGCACTGTTCCTCACCACCGAGGCAGTTGTTGCAGATAAGCCAGAACCTGCAGCACCAGCAATGCCAGGTGCAGATGACATGGGCGGCATGGGCGGTTTCTAACCACCGACCCTGCTGACTAGGTGAAACCAGAATAGTTTCTCCACGTCAGAAGCGTGATTGAGAAGCGTCGTGTTCTTCGGAACACGACGCTTCTTGTATTGTCTGCCCATTTTCACATCGGGTAGCAGTGATGTGGGGAGGGGATCGTCGTCAAGTGGATAGGCTAAGGGCACCCCAACCAAAAATGTGACATGTATCGAAAGTGGAGTTCCTCAGTTCTGGGGTCAATCGCGGGGAAGAATCCGGGTACGATAGTGGTATGGCTGACAAGAATGAAGAGGACTTCCACATCGTCGATTTGGCGAAGACCGAAGGTTACGTCGTCGATGACTCTGACGATGATGATCCAGTGCTGGTCACTCCAGATGGGCAACCAGTAACCACGTGGCGCGAAGACTACCCGTATGAAGAGCGCATGACGCGCAAGGAATACGAAAAGACCAAGCGTAAGCTGCAGATCGAGCTTCTGAAATGGCAGAACTGGACCAAGGAAACAGGTCAGAAGCACATCATTATTTTCGAAGGCCGTGATGCTGCTGGTAAGGGCGGCACGATCAAGCGCTTCAACGAACACCTCAATCCTCGTGGTGCCCGTGTCGTTGCGTTGGAGAAGCCATCTCCACGTGAGTCGAAGTCGTGGTACTTCCAGCGATACATTGAGCACTTCCCATGCGGTGGCGAAATCGTCTTCTTCGACCGTTCTTGGTACAACCGCTCGGGTGTAGAGCGCGTCATGGGTTTCTGTACTGAATCTCAGCACGCGGAGTTCTTGCGTGAGGTGCCAATGCTGGAGAACATGCTGCTTGGCTCCGGTATCTCTCTGACCAAGCTGTGGTTCTCTGTTACCCAGAAGGAACAGCGCACCCGCTTCGCAATCCGCCAGGTTGACCCAGTTCGCCAGTGGAAGTTGTCGCCAATGGACCTTGCCTCCCTGGATCGTTGGGACGACTACACCCGCGCTAAGGAAGAGCAGTTCCGTTACACCGATACGGACGAATCTCCGTGGATCACCATTAAGTCGAACGACAAGAAGCGTGCGCGTCTGAACGCGATGCGTTACGTTCTGTCGAAGTTCGAATACACGGAGAAGGATCACGAAGTTGTGGGCGAGCCTGACCCATTGATTGTGAAGCGTGGCCGCGACCAGATTGGTGACTAGGCTTTTGCTGGCTACGTGTGGCTAGCTGAGATTGGCTGGCTGCAAACGTGGCGCTAGTGTCTCGTGCAGAAATGAACCCGAACCCCAGGTGGGGCTCGGGTTTTCTTCTGTTTTTGGGGCTGCTGGTGTTTGTCGTGCACGGCAAGTGCAACTCCGGCTGGCACGTCCCATTAGGTGCAACCCCTGGCAGAAACTACCCGTTTTTCCTGGTCGAAGCGAGATTACATGTTATCAACATAGCGTTGTTAAGATAACGACGTACTGTTGTTAACTCTCGCTAAACCGAAGGAAAATCATGTATTTAGCGTGGCGCGAAATGCTCTTCGCGCGTAGTCGATTTCTGCTCATGGGCCTCGTGCTCGGACTGATGTCGATTCTGATTGTTATTATTTCTGGCCTGACCTCGGGTTTGGTCAATGATGGTGTCTCTGGTCTGAAGGCCTTTGATGCCGACGTGGTCGCCTTTGAAGAAGGAACCCAGACCGATTCGGCGTTCACCAGGTCCCAGATCAACCTGGCTGATGCGGATGCTCTCGCTGCTGATGGTGCAGTTTCTGAAGCAGCGCCACTTGGTCTGACCATTGCAAATGCCAAAAACCAGGATGGTGTCCCCGTTGACCTCACTCTGATCGGTGTGCTGCCAGATTCATTCTTGGCACCCGAGGGTCTGCCCGAGATGGCGGCACCGGAAAGCCGAAAAGCTGACGAAGCAACCTCGACTCCGCATGAAGTCATCCTCTCCAACAGCTTTGAAGATGACGGCATGAAGGTCGGCGACACCATCACGCTAGAGCGCTTGAACACCGAGTTCACGGTCACCGGTTTCACTGATGAACAGCGCACTTTCGGTCACGTCGGCTTGGCCTACACCCCAATGGACGTATGGCAGGAAGTTCACGCTGGTGCGCGCAACGGTGAAGCCGCACGACCAGAGGCCTATGATGTGGCTTCGGTTGTGGTGGCGAGGACCGTCGATAAGCCAGAAGTGGAAGCTCTGTCTGAGAACTCCGGTTTGGATGTGCGGACGCTGAAGGAGTCGTTCAATTCTTCTCCAGGTTACTCGGCGGAAACGCTGACGCTGACGATGATCCAGTGGTTCCTATACATTATTGCTGCCCTGGTCACGGGTGCTTTCTTCCTAGTGTGGACCATTCAGCGAGCCGGTGATATTGCGGTGATGCGCGCGATGGGTGCGACTCGTGGATTCTTGATGAAGGACTCGCTGGGGCAAGCCATTGTCATCCTGGTTGTGTCCATCTTCCTCGGAGTTGCAGTCGCAACCGCAATGGGCTTCGGCCTCGAACAGTCCCCGATGCCGTATCTGATGGAACTATGGCCAGTGGTCACCGGTGCCATCACGCTATTCATCGCCGGTTTGATTGGTGCACTAGTTGCCGTCTTCCGCGTCACCAGAACTGATCCGCTCAACGCGCTGGGAGAGAACCGATGAGCACTATCGATAACAATGCCGCTGCTGCCGGCTCCAACACCACCGCAACCAGCACTCCAGCGCTGAATCTGCGTGATGTCAGCATTTCGTATGGCGATGGCGACAGCGTCGTGCACGCGCTTGATGGCGTGAGCCTGACTGTCAATGCAGGCGAGTTCGTTGCCGTCGTTGGACCATCAGGCTCCGGAAAGTCTACGTTGCTAGCTGTGGCTGGTGCGTTGACCAGCCCGGATAGTGGCGTGGTGGAAGTAGCTGGCCAGGATATTACGAACTTGGACGATGCCAGCTTGGCCAAAATTCGCCGCAATCACATCGGCTTCGTGTTCCAGTCCACCAGCAATCTTCCTTCGTCGCTAAAGACTATCGAGCAGCTCGAACTAGCAGCCCGGATTCAGGGCAAGCGTGGCCGTCGCAGTAATGAAGAACTGCTCGAGGCCGTCGGCATGGCCCACCGCGCCAGCTACCGTCCGGGACAGCTCTCGGGTGGCGAGCGTCAGCGTGTGGGCATTGCTCGCGCTCTGGCGTCAGGCCCAGATTTGCTGCTGGTCGACGAACCAACGGCAGCGTTGGACCGCAATCGTTCGCATGAAATCGTGAAACTCCTGGCACAGGAATGCCACGAATTGGGTGTGGCCGGAGTTATGGTCACACACGATGTTGAGGTGCTGGAGCACTGTGACCGCGTCTATGAAATGACGGATGGTAGGCTCTCGGAACATGCCGAAGATCACTGAGCCGACTGTTTCGCAGCATCGAGCTGTGCAGCATAAAGCTGTGCTCGATGCAGCAGAACGTTTGATAGTTGCTTCTGGTGGAACGGTGCCATCGGTATCCGAGGTTGCCGCGGAGGTGGGGCTGGCTCGCCCCAGCGTCTATGCCTACATCACCTCGAAAGAGGATCTTCTTATTCAGCTGCTGCTCAAGGTCATTCCGCAGTGGTTGGAAGAGTTGGAAGACGCGTTAGCGAAAAACTCCGCCCCCACGCGGCCGTCGGTGATCACCTACGTTGATGTGACACTGGATCTATTCCTCCACGGTTCGCACGGCCCGCTGATGATCGCCGCTGGGAACTTCCCGCAGGCGTTCGCGGATCCGCGGGTGCAAGAAGCACACGACGCAATTGAACCAGCGCGCCAGCGTCTGATCGGTGGTTCGGCCATTGCGTTTTCGCTTATCGACGCCGCCATCGCGCGCGGCAGCGAGCTTATCGGCCAGTCGCCGGAAAGCAAGGACGAAGTCGTGGACAATCTGCACGCTATGGCTAAGGGTGTTTTCGCTCTGTAAGTGCGTGCGCGTTCGTCGCATACGTAGCCACAAAAGGCCAAACACGGGCAGGTTAGAGCAGGCTCAATCAACAGCGGAGGCTCTATCACCGAAAGCAGGCCCCGACCGTAAGGTCGGGGCCTGCTTGTATCTTGTCAACACTGGTCAGCGGCTACGGTGCGGTCACCATTACATAACCGGCTCAATCGGATTGCCTCGCCACGTAGTGCGACGTGGCACGTGATCGCCTCGCATAACTAATGAACCAGGCGCAACGCGGGTGCCAACGCCCAACTTCGCTGCTGGCAACACCACCGAATGTGGTCCAAGGACCGCGCCACGTTCGAGCACGACGGTATCCAGGGTCATCACACGGTCTTGGAACAAGTGAGTCTGAACCACACAACCACGACCCACAGTCGCACCTTCACCGATCTGAACAAGATCAGTTTCCGGCAGCCAGTAGGACTCCAGCCATACGCCACGGCCAATCTTTGCGCCCAACCAACGCATGGCGCGGTTGATTCCGCCCGTCGCCATGGCGGGGTTCAGGTACCACGGAGCAGCAACGGATTCGACGAACGCATCTTGTAGTTCGTTGAGCCATACGAACTTGCTCCACAGTGGATGATCGCCCTTGCGGTGCTTGCCGACGCACAGCCACTTCATCACCACTGTGATGATCAGACCAACAAACCCTGCGATCAGCAGCACCAGTGGCGACAACACCAGCGCCACGATGAGTCCCAAAATGCTGGAGAATCCATCCGGCATCAGCCCGTTGCCACCCTCTGGGATACGGCCAAATTCGACTGCAATGAAGGAAGCAATTACTTGCAATCCCGCCAGCGTCAACACCGCCAGCGCCAGCGAGACCATCGGTGCAAGCAATCGAAGCGTCTCGACGACTCCGCGCATAAACTTCAGCCCGAAAGTTGGGCGGTACGTCTTCGCTGAGGTATCGGTATCGACGTCGGTGACTCGGCGCAACCGCTCTGGCGGGGAACCCCACCAGTTAGAACCATTCTTGGTTTTCTTAGGAGTCGAAGACAGAACTGCCACCAGAGAGTTCTTCGCCAGCTTGCGGCCAGGTGCGGTAATTCCAGAGTTGCCCAGGAATGCGCGCTTGCCGATGCGCGATTCGCCAAGCAGCATCCAACCACTACCCAGTTCGTAGTTGGCGACCATCGTGTCGTCGGCAAGGAAGCTCTCCTCGCGAACATCCATGAGTGATGGAATGGCAATCGCCGTGGAAATTTCGGCATCATGACCGATTTTCGCGCCGAGCAGACGAAGCCAAGCTGGGGTCAACATTGATGCGTAGAGCGGGAACAGATCGACGCGTGCAGCATCCATGAGTCGGATCGTTGCCCATGCCTGCCAGCCAATACGTGAACGTACAGCATGAACACCTGGCTTCAATCCGATCGAGAACAATCGCACAAACAGCAGCGTCAGCAGCGCGTACGTTGCAAATGCCGCCAGTGCTGCCAGCGGAGTCCACGCGAGTGCCCAACCGAGCAGCCCCAGTGCATTGCTTGACGACGTCTCCGTCATTGCAAACGTGCCAAAGCCAATGACTGTCGCCGCAACGGCAAGCGATGCCATAGGCACCAGCGCCAAAATCAACGCAGTCAGTGCGTAGACGAATACCCAGCCCGTGCGACGTGGCGGAACCTGCTCAGGGAAGCGGCGCTTTGGTCGGCCTACCTTCTTGGCAGGTGAACCTGACCAGCGTGCACCATTCTTGACCTTCTTGTCTCCGGTGACGGTCGATCCCGCTTCGACGTGAGCAAGCTTGCCCACGCGGGTACCGGGCATCAACGTGGAGCGGGCACCAATGCGGGCTTCTTCGCCTACATGGATGCGACCGACGTGGACAGTTTCGCCATCTACCCAGTAACCGGACAGATCGACTTCTGGTTCGACGGAACAGTAGTCATCCAATTGGACGAGCCCCGTGACCGGTGGCAACGAATGCAGATTCACACCCTTGCCAATCTTCGCGCCTAGCATGCGGGCGTACCACAGCACGAAAGGTGCGCCGGAAACCGAGCGAACTCCAGAGCTTTCGGCCAGCCGTTCGGCTGCCCATAGGCGTAGATGGACGGAGCCACCGCGAGGATAGTCGCCGGGCTCGATCTTGCGGGTTAGCACGCGGGTTGTCAGCGCGTTGACCGGCATGACTCCAAGAGGAGTCAAGAACAACACGGCCAGCAGAACTACGAACCACAATGGAATCTGTAGTGCTGCTTCCCAGCCGGCAGCAGACAACACGGCGTTGACGATCGCCAACCACGCAACCCACCGCGCGCCACGCGCCCACTGAAGTGGGACCATCATGGCTACCTGTTTAAACCGGGTGCTGCGCGCTACGGGCCGTGGTGTCGGGGCGTTATCGCTTTCCTTGACTTCACCACCTGCAAGGGTGGCTTCGTCGACAAGCCCGCGGGTGACAAGCTCCTCCGCAAGCCGACCGAGGCGTGGGTGATCGTAGAGATCCTTCACTGCAACCTGTGGTGCAACTTCACGGATCTTTGCGACGACCGTCGCAGCGGCCAAGGACGTACCGCCGAGGGCGAAGAAGTCAGCACTTGCACCAGGGGAGGCGACTGACAACACGTCGGACCAAATCTCCGAGAGCCATGCTTCGGCGGGAGTGAGGTCTTCGTCAGACGGGGAGGAAGGATCGGCAGGAAGCGGCCATGGGAGGGCTGCCTTGTCGACCTTGCCGGAGGTACGAACTGGCAGCTCATCCATGATGTGCAAGCGAGGAACCATCGCAGCTGGCATGGCCTCGCGAAGCTGGGTCATGCAGTCGGCATGATCCATGGCAGAGGCATCGCCACCAGCGCCGACGTAACCAACCAAAACGGAGTCGCCACCGCCGGTCTTTTGCACAACGACTGTGGCTTGGGTTGCTCCGGGAAGTGCGGCAAGGTGAGCCTCGACTTCGCCAAGCTCGATACGACGGCCCCCGATTTTCACCTGATCGTCAACACGACCGGTGAACATCAGACCTTCGGGTTCCAAGACCACGTGGTCGCCGGTGCGGTAGGCGCGCTCCCAGCCGACAGAGTCGAGAGGTGCATACTTTTCGGCATCCTTGGCGGGGTCCAAGTATCGGGCCAGACCAACGCCACCAATGACTAGCTCACCTTGCTGGCTGTATTCGACGGGATTGCCCGATTCGTCGATGACGGTGAGATCCCAACCGTCGAGAGGCAAGCCGATACTGACAGGCTTGCCTGGGAACAGCTGTGTTGCCGATGCAACTACTGTCGCCTCGGTGGGGCCGTAGGTGTTCCACATCTCGCGGTCATCGGTAGAGAGCCTATCGACGAGCTCCTGCGGGCAGGCTTCGCCACCCACGATGAGCAAGCGAACGCTGTCGAGTGCTTCCGCAGGCCACAAGCCTGCAAGAGTTGGCACAGTCGAGACAACCGTAATGCCACGGGAAATCAGCCATGGGCCGAGGTCCACACCGGAACGCACCAGAGAACGAGGCGCAGGAACCAAACACGCACCGTTGCGCCAGGCTAGCCACATTTCTTCGCACGACGCATCGAAGGCGACGGATAGACCTGCAAGGACACGGTCCTCAGGTCCGAGGGGGCCTTCAGGGTGGTTGGCGCAGAAGAGTCGCGCCTCAGCATCAACGAATGCTGCTGCCGAACCGTGCGTGACCGCAACGCCCTTCGGCTTGCCTGTGGAACCAGAGGTGAAAATGATCCAGGCGTCGTCGTCAGGCGTCGGGGTAGCGGCGTGTGTTTTCTCGTCTGCAGTCTTAGATTCTGCAGCTGCTTTACCGCGGGCGGTGAGATGCAGACCCTGCGCGTCGAACCATCCTGCAATGTCAGCTTCGCCGAATACCATTTCGGCGCGCTCATCAGGATCGTCGGCATCGACCGGAACATATGCAGCTCCAGCAGTGAGAATAGCCAAAATTGCAATGTACAGTTCGCGGTTGCCCGACGGCATGCGAACGCCAACACGATCGCCACGGCCAATGCCTTGCGACGCCAGCCATACAGCCGTTTCGTCGATTTCCTGCAGTAAGTCTGCATAGGTGACGACAGCCTCGCCATCGTCGATAGCTTCCGCATGCGGATGTTCCTCCGCAGTGCGACGAAGAACATCAATCAGAGTGCGCAACGGCGGGTGCTGATCGCCGCGCAAGTACTGAGTGGGAATCGCGCCATGTAATGGCACGGACGAGTCCTTCGCCACTATTTGCCACCCTTCTTTTTCTTCTTCTTTTTCTTCTTTTTGGACTTCTTATCGTCCTGCTTTTCGTCTTGCTTTTCGTCTTGCTCGGAGTCGGCCTGGCTTGCAGGCTGCACCTCGGCATTTTCCGCAGGCGCATCGTCTTTTTCAGCTGCAGTTTCTGGTGCGTCCTCTGGTTCGTCGTCGACCTGTTCTTCTAAGAGATCGGCAACAGCTTCGAGTACGGCGTCGTCCATTGCGGCGACAGCATTTCCTTCTGCACGACGGATATTGCGACGCAGGTTTTGACGCAGCGAATTACCCGTCTCCGTGATCATGATCAATTGACGGCGACGGTCCTTCATGTCGCGAGTGCGCTCGACCAGGTTTGCTTCCTCCAGGGTGTCGATCAAACGCACCATGTCAGAGCGGTCGATTCCCAGAAGGTCACACAACTCTCGTTGCGAGAACGAGTTACCGGAAATTGCTTCGAGCAGCCAATATCCGCGAAGCGACAGTCCACCGAAGGAATCAGTCGTGCGAGCGAGTGCAGCATCCACTTGCTGGCGAACAGCAGTTTCTAACTGGGTCAGTGCCCACGATGCGGAGCGTTGGACCACGCGAGGCATGCGGACAGCGTTATTTGTTGGCATGCCCCCATCGTAGCTAACAAACCTGCAATGGGATAATTGGAAACGCCCAACTATCCATCGTTGTTTCCAGGAATTCTGCAAGAAATATTGGTCACAATGAGGGTTGGGTGGAGCGCATCGGAGGGGAATCGGAGAGGCAGATACGACAAAAGCCGGGGTATACACCCCGGCCATGCAGTGCTCTTTCCCGTTAGTAGGTCAAGAACAGAGCCACACTGTGGAAGAAAAGCTATTCGCCCTTGGTCATTGGAAGAGCATCGAACTCCCAGTCAATCATTCCGCCACGAACAACAATGGAATCAATGCCATTGCGTTCCAGCCAGCTGGCAACCTGAACAGAGCGTCCGGCCGAACGGCAGATCAGATAAATATCCTGATCCAAATCAAGTTCAACGTACCGGGACGGAATCTCTTCCATTGGCATGTGTGTGGCAATGGTTGCATGACCATCATCCCACTCCATCTGGGATCGAAGGTCGATCAGCTGTGCGTCTTCAGGGACATCCTTTGGATTCACGTATTCCATGAGCGAAGATTGTACTTCCGCTTACTTAGTTCTTGTGGCGTTCGATAGCCTCAGCCAGAATCTTTTCTGCCTCAGCCTTGTTGCCCCAGCCCGAGCCGGAAACTTCCTTGCCTGGCTCCAGATCCTTGTAGTGAACGAAGAAGTGCTCGATCTCGTCGCGCGTGAACTGAGAAATGTCCTCGATGTCCTGGTACTGGTCAAAGCGAACATCATCGAGTACGCACAGCAACTTGTCGTCGCCACCAGCCTCGTCAGTCATCTTGAATACGCCAACTGGGCGAGCCTTGACGATGACACCTGGGAACACTGGCTCTGGCAGAACTACGAGAGCATCCAATGGGTCGCCATCTTCGCCCAGAGTTTCATCGATGAAGCCATAGTCTGCTGGGTATGCCATCGGGGTAAAGAGGTAGCGGTCGAGGTAGACCTTGCCAGTTTCGTGGTCTACTTCGTACTTGTTGCGCTGTCCCTTTGGAATCTCAATGGTGACCTCAATGCTCACGGCTGTGGCTCCTTAAATAGTTCGTATCAAACTGTCAGTAGTGCGAAGGGGTTGGGCAAACCGCTCTACAGTAGCCCCAACGACATGTAGCCCATCGTAGACTGACTTAATCTTAATCGTGGATGGCGCGTTCTTTTTGGAAAGGGATTCCCCTGTGAGTCGTACTGCTGCTTGGATTGCTTCAGCAATTGCGTTTTGCGTAGTTGTTGGTGTGGTCATTGCTTTTGCCTTCGTGTACAACTCGCGCACGTTGACTGTAGAGCCAGCTCCTGTGGTCGCTCCTGCGGCTGCTCCGCTCGCTCCAGTTGGCACTCCGGGGGAGGAGCCTATGCTTCGTGACGACGCTTTGCGGCCGCTCGTCGCCCCCATCATGGATGAAGCTGGGAAGAATAAGGCGCTAGGCACATTGCATGCTGCCGTTTTTAATGGTGCTACCGGTGGCGAGCTGTGGGAGTCGAAGTCGCGAGAGCTTGCGACCCCGGCCTCCTCGATGAAGATTCTGACGGCAGCCGCAGTATTGTTGCACCTTGACCACAACAAAAAGCTGACCACCAAAGTCGTTCGCTACGGCGACTCCGCAGACTTGTATTTGGTAGGTGCCGGCGACCCCACTTTGAGCGAGTCGGGTGCTGGTTTCTATGACGATGCCGCATCACTCACAGATCTTGCAGAGAAAGTTAAGAAGGCACAGGGAAGTACCCCAGCAAAGGTGATCGTCGATACGTCCTTGTTCGGAGAAACCTTCCATGAGAAGTGGGATAAAGCCGGGCTTAGCGACGGTTATGTGTCGCCAATCGAGTCGATTCAGATCGATGCAGGTCGGAAAGATCCGACGGACAATAATTCGCAGAGGACGGATAAGCCTGCCGAAGTTGCAGGCCAGACATTGGCCAAGCTGATTGGTGCGTCGACTGCGGAGGTTATGAAGGACAAGCCTGCAGGCGAGCCGACAGTGGTTGCCGAAGTGACGTCGGCACCGCTTGAAACGCGAGTGCGACAAATGATGGTGCACTCCGACAACGTGTTGGCAGAGTCGCTGGCGCGAGAGCTGGCTATCGCACGTGGTTTGCCACCAACATTTGCTGGCAGTGCGAAGGCAGTGCGAGACACCCTTGCAGAGCATAACCTCGGTGTCGAAAACAGCGACGGCGGAACGAAGGCTGATCAGCCTGCCGGTCCAGGTGCTGCCGTCATTAGCGATTCCAGTGGTTTGAGCACGGATAACCAGCTCACTCCTCGTCAGCTGGTGGCCGTGTTGAATGCTGCTGCACGGCCATTGCCAACGAATGAAGATGGCGAAGCAATCGATCTCTCGCAGTTACCAGGCGGGCTGGACACAGTGAAACTGCGGCCACTGCTCGATTCCCTTCCGGTAGCTGCGGTGTCTGGAACGCTGGAAGACCGCTACGGCAATGGCAACCCAGGCGCTGGTTTCGCTCGTGCAAAGACGGGCACTCTCGACGGAGTCTCTGCACTGGCGGGATATGTCGTCACCGATGGTGGGGAAGTGCTGACCTTCGTCATGCTTTCGAATGAAGCACAGCTACTGGAGGCGCGAGCTGCTGCAGACGAGATCGTCGGCAAGCTCAAGCAGATCAAGTAGTGCTTCACATATCACTTTCGGAAATCGCCCATGAATAGGGTCGGATCGTGTCATGGTTTAGATATGACCGGCAACCGCGAAGTTTCTACTGAATTGTCCCAGACAGTCTTTACTGCAGACGAATTGAAAAAGTATCCGACCGTACGTGCCATTGCTGCTTCAGTGCACGCAGGAGAAAAATCTCCGGTTGATACTGTGCAGGAATCGCTGGCCGCGATTGCTGATAAAGACGGTGAGATTGGCGCGTTCCGAGAAGTGTGGGCAGACGATGCGCTCGCTACCGCAGAGGCTTTAGCTAACCGCGACAATTTGTCTGAGTTGCCTCTTGCTGGTGTGCCGTTCGCGGTGAAGGAAAACACCCCGCGGTCGAATTCGATCGTGCAGAAATTGGAAGCTGCGGGGGCTATCGCTGTGGGGTCGACGATCAACCCGCAGTTCTGCACGTGGGGAGTGACAGACGAACCAGGACATATTGTGCGGAATCCTGTTCGTCCAGGACGCACTCCAGGAGGCTCGTCGGGTGGTTCCTCGGCTGCCGTAGCTGCCGGTATGGTGCCGTTTGCGCAGGGAAATGATGGTATGGGTTCGCTTCGCATCCCGGCGGCTGCGTGTAATTTGTCCACTCTCAAGACCACTCCAGGAGTTATTGCGGGCAACGTTGGTGGGAATAACTGGTTCGGCATGGCAGTTCAAGGTGTGCTGACGCTGGATGTCGATGACCTCATTCTCATCACGAAGACATTGACGGATGACAAGATCGACGCCGTCGGCCACGATGCGCCAGCGACACGTGAAGTGTTCGTCGACACGGCGTCACCAGTGACTGGGATTCCGGTAGACAAGCGCTGGAAATATGCAGCAGAAACAGCTGCGAAGATATTTGCCGATGCGGGCGTGACCGTCCATTCCGGTAAGGATGCAAAGGTTCCGTATCCATTGAATCCAGTGCCGATGTTGGCCCGGTGGACTGCAGGCGTTGCTGATTCGTTGGAAGAAGAACTGAAGCAGGGAATGCCAAAGGAAAAGGTGGAGTGGCGTAACCGAGTTCATGCAGGCCTCGGCAATGTGCTGCGCCGGTCGATTTCAGAAAAGCAGGTCGCTCGGGCGCGAGCCAAAGTTGAAGAATTTTTGCCGGCCGACGGCGTCATTATCACTCCAGCGTTTGCTGCTGAACCACCCAAGGCTGGTTCGTGGCACAAGCGTCCGTGGCTTGCGAACATGGCATCTAACATGCGTTTTAGCCCGTTTGTTTCGACGTGGAATTACCTGGAGATGCCTGCAGGTATCGTCGTCGAGCCGATAACAGGTTTGCCTGTTCAGGTGATTGGCCGTCAGAACCAGGAACATGTGGTGCTGGCCGCGATGAAGCAGATTGCTCAGGGCAGCACCATTCCTCGCCAGCTTCCGTGATCAGTAATCTCTAACAGTGTGAGTACTGATCCTCGGGCTGGGTGGGAGCGGTCGAAGCCGTTTTGGCCTCGTCGTTCGCCGGCTTTTACACAGGTGCGTCATGCTGTGGCGTCTACCGTGCAGCAGGCGTACACGGAGCATGGGGGCATCGTCGTTGGTCTGTCCGGTGGAGCTGATTCGTTAGCCCTAGTGGCTGCCTGTTGTGCTGAGTTGCGGAGCGCTGACGATACAGATAATTCCCAGTACGCCCCTGTGCACGCCGTCATCATCGATCACGGGCTGCAGTCCGGTTCAGCTGGTGTTGCCCACACTGCCGCTGAGCAAGCCCAATTGTGGGGTGCGTCGACGCGCATTGTCCGAGTCGCTGTTGCCGAGGATGGAGCGGGGCCTGAGGCTGCCGCACGCATTGCCCGCCACGAAGCGTTGCACGCAGTGGCCACCAACCTCCGCCGGCCACTTCTGTTGGCGCATACTCTCGACGACCAGGCCGAGACCATGTTGCTGCGCCTTGCACGAGGCGGGGGTCCTGCAGCTCTCAGTGGCATCCGGCCCATCATGAGGTGGGAAAACGGAGTCACCGTCCACCGTCCCCTGCTTGCTTTACGACGTACCCAGACTCTGGCCACCTGTGCGGAACTAGGGGTGGTGCCGTGGCACGACCCGCACAATCACGATGATTCCTACGCTCGAGTACGAGTCCGGCACTCACTATTGCCTGTGTACGAAGAGCTCTTGGGGCCGGGAGTAGCAGAAAATCTCGCGCATACAGCGGACACAGTTCGTGACGACAATGCTGCTCTTGACGACTTTGCGCGCCGGGCTCTGCCCGATGCAACCACCCCTGCCACGGATTCTGAGGGACAGGGAAGTGAGTTGGTGGTGGGCGCCGTCGTAAAGCAGCCACGAGCGGTGCGATTGCGGATGTATCAGCAGTGGATACGCGAGCATCCTGACGTAGGAGAGTTGGGTCAGTCGCAGCTTTGTGACATCGACGCGATGGCAACCAATTATCATGGGCAGGGACCAGTGGCAGTGCCTCAGCGGTCACATTTTTCGTCTTCTTCTGATGCGGTTTCGGTGGGGACTTCGGCAACGGAGCTTCAGTACCGGAAAAACCCCAGGTTGGTCGTGGCGAGAAAAGGTGGCACCCTGGCAGTGTTGTGGATTTAACTGGATAATCCGTTGCTCTAGCTATGCTTCGACCGACTGCTCCGTCGGAAAGGACAACCCTATGCATGACGTAAAGGACTTCAACGTTCCCGATAACCCATATGGGGACGATGTAGAAGCCATCCTCATTGGTGAGGACGAGCTTCATTCGCGTATCGCGGAAATGGCTGCTCGCGTCAACGAACAGTACAAGGACATCGACCAGGATCTGATCCTTATTGGTGTGCTGAAAGGTGCCGTCTTTTTCATGACGGACTTCGCACGTGAGCTGAAGCTGCCAACGCAGATGGAGTTCATGGCGGTGTCCAGCTACGGCAATTCGACGTCGTCGTCCGGTGTCGTTCGTATTTTGAAGGACCTCGACCGTGACATTGAAGGTCGGGACGTTGTCATTCTCGAAGACATCATTGACTCCGGTCTGACCCTATCGTGGCTGTTGAAGAACCTGCGTAACCGCAACCCACGCACCCTCGAAGTTGTGACGTTGCTGCGTAAGCCAGATGCACTGCGGGCGAAGATTGATATTGCAGATATCGGTTTCGATATTCCAAACGAGTTCGTGATTGGTTACGGGCTCGACTACGCCGAGCGCTACCGCGACTTGCCATACGTTGGCACCCTGCATCCTCGCGTGTACCAGAAGTAGCGTTCACACCCCCTAGAAAGCGACAGCGATTAACCCACCAATGGACAAGAATAAGGTGTTCCGGATCGCCGGTATTACCGGTGTCATCCTTCTCATTCTCTTCGCGGTAACCACGCTTACCGACGACTCGCGGACGTACCGCGAAGTCGAAACATCGGTAGCTCTGACGCAGCTTGACAAGGAAAACGTCAAGGAAGCGCAGATCGATGACCGTGAACAGCGCCTGCGTCTCGAACTGAAGAAGGGCATTGAGTACGAGGGGAAGAAGGACGTCACCAAGGTGATGGCCCAGTACCCGGCTCGTGCAGCTGATCAAGTTTTTGACCAAGTCACTGTTGCGAAGGGTGTGGACAAGTACACCACGAAGGTCACGCAGGAATCTTTCCTGATGTCGACTCTTGGGTTCTTGTTACCGATGGTCATTTTCTTCTTCCTCATCATGTGGCTGTTTAGCCGCATGCAAGGTGGCAAGGGTGGCATGTTCGGCTTTGGTGGTTCCAAGGCGAAGCTGCTGAACAAGGAAGCTCCGACGAACACTTTCGACGATGTCGCGGGTGCAGATGAAGCTGTTCAGGAGCTCGACGAGATTCGTGATTTCCTGCAGCACCCAGCCCGCTATGAACAGTTGGGCGCGAAGATTCCGCGTGGCGTACTTTTGTACGGCCCTCCTGGTACCGGTAAGACGCTTCTTGCGCGTGCTGTCGCGGGTGAGGCAGGCGTGCCGTTCTACACCATTTCCGGCTCGGACTTCGTCGAAATGTTTGTTGGTGTTGGTGCGTCGCGTGTTCGTGACCTGTTCAATCAGGCTAAGGAAAACAGCCCCTGCATCATCTTTATTGATGAAATCGATGCGGTTGGTCGCCAGCGTGGTGCCGGCATGGGCGGCGGTCATGATGAACGTGAACAGACGCTGAATCAGCTGCTCGTCGAGATGGATGGCTTCGGTGATCGACAGGGCGTCATCATCATGGCCGCGACAAACCGTCCCGACATTCTGGATCCGGCGCTGTTGCGTCCAGGTCGTTTTGACCGCCAGATTCCAGTAGGCGCACCAGATATGAAGGGTCGCGAGGCCATCTTGAAGGTGCACGCGAAAAATAAGCCACTTGGTCCAGACGCTGACTTGTCGTCGCTGGCGAAGCGCACGGCAGGTATGTCCGGCGCTGATTTGGCAAACGTCTTGAACGAAGCTGCGCTGCTGACTGCCCGCGTGAATGGCGACATCATCACCGCGGACGCACTTGAAGAAGCCGTTGACCGCGTAATCGGCGGTCCTCGTCGTACCTCCAAGGTCATCTCTGAACAGGAGAAGAAGGTCACTGCCTACCACGAGGGTGGACACACACTCGCGGCGTGGGCATTGAAGGATATCGAGCGCGTGTACAAGGTCACCATCTTGGCGCGTGGTCGCACCGGTGGTCACGCAATGACTGTCCCAGAAGACGACAAGGGCATGTACAACTTGCCAGAGCTATTCGCTCGCTTGGTCTTCGCTATGGGCGGCCGTGCTGCTGAAGAATTGGTTTTCGGCTTGCCGACGACCGGCGCTTCGGCCGACATCGAACAAGCAACGAAGATCGCCCGTGCAATGGTGACCGAGTACGGCATGTCTCCAGAGCTGGGGCCGGTGAAGTACGGCGAAGAGCAAGGAGATCCTTTTGCCGGACGTGGCAGCACTGGGGGAATGCTCGACTACTCACCGAAGGTCGCGTCGATTATCGATGAGCAGGTTCGTAGCTTGATTAGCAAGGCTCACGACGAGGCGTACGAAATTCTGCGCGAGAATCGTGATGTCTTAGACAAGCTGGCTGAGAAACTGCTGGAAAAGGAAACTCTTCGTCGCCCAGACTTGGAGGCACTTTTCACTGATGTGCAGACTCGTCCGCGCCTGAATTTCTTTGACCAGGATCCAGCGCATCCTGCTGATGGTCGCGAGCCTGTGAAGACTCCGGTGGAGCTTGCTATCGAGCGTGGCGAAGAGCCACCGCGACGTGTCAACATTTTCGCGCCAGTTCGTCCAAAGCAGGAGGAAGGCGCAGACAACGGCGACGCGAATAATGGCAATTCCAATGGTGAAGGCACGCAAACACCAGGCAATGCAGTTCCTGTAGGTAACTCAGCAGGGCAGAACGTAATTGGCGGGTCACAGACCAGTCAAGGGCCTGTCTACGGTGGAACTCCACCCCCTCAGGGTTGGACTGTTCCAGGTTGGCCACCAGCGCAAGGTGGACAGAAGCAGCCACAGCCACAAGGGGCTCCACTGCCTCAGCGGGATCCACAACCGCAGCCTCAGCAGCAACACCCTTATGCGCCGCAGCCAGGCGACACCAGTCAGCCAGAACCGAAGGAAACGCCAAAGCGACGCTTCCGTGGACGTCACGCTCGTCCAGAAGGTTCTAGCCATCCAGGTACTGCAAACTACCCGGCACAGTCGTGGGGTACCCCGCCTGCGCAACAGGCTCCTCAACGTGGGCAGTCTCACGACGAGCAGCCAACGACGTTCCAGCCTCGAGGCTTCCGTTTGCCAGATCACGAACAGCCTGAGAACAAGCAAGCGGAGAAGCCATCGGCTAATCCAACTGAAAATCCTGAGCAGGAGAACTAAATGGACAGCAATTTTGATCAAGCTCGCGCTGAAGCCGCAGTGCGCGAGTTGCTCATTGCTGTCGGTGAAGACCCAGACCGCGAAGGCTTGGTTGAAACTCCAGCTCGAGTTGCCCGCGCTTACCAAGAGATCTTCGCGGGCCTGTTTACTGATCCCACAGACGTGCTCGCGAAGACGTTCGCTGAAGATCACCAGGAACTAGTTCTGGTCAAGGACATTCCGATCTACTCGACCTGCGAGCATCACCTCGTGCCGTTCTTCGGCAAGGCACATATCGGGTACATTCCCGGCGATGAAGGGCGAGTCACTGGACTCTCCAAGTTGGCACGCCTAGTTGACCTGTATGCGAAGCGTCCACAGGTACAGGAGCGTTTGACGTCGCAGGTCGCTGATGCGCTCGTCGATAAGCTACAACCACAGTCCGCGATTGTGGTGATCGAATGTGAGCACCTGTGCATGGCGATGCGCGGAATCCGTAAACCAGGTGCCACGACCGTCACCTCGGCTGTGCGCGGTGGCTTCAAGAGCGACGCGCGATCCCGCGCTGAAGCAATGTCACTAATTACCGGAAAGTAGACAGGTCGAGAGTATGGCTGAGCCAGCGAGCAATCATCGATGCAAAGTCATGGGCATCGTCAACGTCACCGAAGATAGTTTCTCCGACGGTGGTCGTTGGGTTAACCCTGATGCCGCGGTGGCGCATGCTCACGATCTCATTGCTGCTGGCGCCGACATTATCGATATCGGTGGCGAATCTACCCGTCCGGGAGCAATCCGCGTACCTGCGGAGCAGGAGCTTGCTCGGGTGGTGCCCGTCGTCAAGGAATTGGCGGCAGCTGGAATTCTCGTCAGCGTCGACACCATGCGCGCGTCAGTGGCAGAGGCATCGATTGAGGCGGGTGCAGCGCTTATCAATGATGTTTCGGGTGGGCTAGCTGACCCAGACATGCTTCGAGTGTGTGCAGCCGGTGATATCCCTGTTTCGCTCATGCATTGGAAGACTGACCGCTTTGGTTCTGCATCAGGTCGAGCTGAAGTCAGCGACGATATCGTCGTGGATGTCCGCGACCACTTGCTCTCGCTTGTCGACGACGCAGTTGACGCAGGTATCGACGAACGAAACATCATCCTCGATGTGGGTTTGGGTTTCGCCAAGAATGCAGATGACAATTGGGCATTGTTAAAAGCCTTGCCTGAGTTCGTGGAACTGGGGTATCCAGTTTTGGTTGGGGCGAGTCGGAAGCGTTTTGTGGCAACGGTCAGAGGTGGGGAGGCAGTTGCCCCACAGGAGGCAGACAATGCGACGGCGGCCATTTCCGCACTGTCAGCAGCAGCGGGGGCGTGGGCGGTACGTGTGCACGATGTAGCGCCGAGCCGGGCAGCGGTCGATGTGGCAGCAGCGTGGACCGCTGGTCGTGCGTTGTCAGGCGCTACCGCCGACGGCGATTATCCAACAGGTGGCGGCAACCAAGCGATGCAGCAGGCACAGCCGGAAGATGGCAACCAAGCAGCACCGGATGGCGAGGAGCCAACGCATGGCTGATCGGATTCGATTGGAAGGCTTGGCAGCTACTGGCTACCACGGCGTTTTCGACCATGAGAAGCGCGACGGCCAGCAATTCATCTGCGATGTCACCATCTGGACTGACTTCACACTCGCTGCCGAAACCGATGATCTCGCGCATACCGTCGACTACGGAGCTGTAGCGCAGACAGCGCACGATATCATTACTGGTGAGCCACGCGATCTAATCGAGACCGTGGCATCCGAGATCGCTGAAGCCTTGCTTGCTGCTGATGATGCCGCTGCATCGGAGCAGAAGCGAACGCCGCTGATTCATGCGGTTGAAGTGACCATTCATAAGCCAAACGCACCGATCCCGTTGACCTTCTCAGACGCTGCCGTAACAGCTCGACGATCACGACGGGGGCGCGCATGATTCGCGCTGTTTTATCCATTGGAGCGAACCTCGGCGATGCGCAAGCCGCGCTCGCCTCAGTAGTCGACGCATTCTCGGATGACATCGTCGCCACCTCGGCTGTCTATGCCACACCACCGTGGGGTGGCGTTGAACAAGGTGACTTCCTCAATGCCGCCATCATCCTTCGCACTGATCGCAGCCCAATGGAGCTTCTCCGCGCCGGTCAAGCTCTCGAAAATGAAGCTGGTCGAGTGCGTGAGGTGCGCTGGGGACCACGCACTCTTGATGTAGACATCGTCCAAGTAGTCGATGATTCCGGTGAAGAATTACTTTCCGACGATCCGACGCTGACCCTCCCACACCCGTGGGCCCATGAACGCGCATTTGTGCTCGTGCCGTGGTTGGACGCTGACGAAAAGGCAACTTTGCGCGGTGTTGCGGTCCGGGATCTCGTCGCAAAGCTAGACCCAGCTGAGGTTGCTGCGGTGCGAAAGTTAAATGCGGGCGGTGATGAACAATGAAACCAACATCGCTGACTTCACTAGGTGTAGTCGCGGCGGTATGCGTGGTGGCTGCGTACCTCGTGATGTACAGATTCTTCGGCTCTCTTGGCCCGCGATCGTGGTGGGATCTGTTGTTCCCATGGTTGCTCACGGGCGTGTGCGCCAGCGCCGCGATCTGGGTGCGTGGCGTTTTGAAGGACGAGTCCAAAGTGGGACAAGACCGAAGCCAAGTCCAACCGATCGTGTTGGCTCGCTGGCTTGTGGTAGGCACAGCATCGGCATGGCTTGGTGCAGTCTTGACCGGATTGTATGCGGGGGCTGCTCTGTGGGCGCTGCCACGAATGGGTGAACTCGTAGCAGCATCTGAGGACGCACCTGTGTGCGTGGTGGGCGCAATTTCGGGGATTTTGCTTGCTGCCGCGGGTATTTGGTTGGAAAAGGAGTGTCAACTTCCACCAGATGACGAAAACACCGCCCCGCCAGGAGGGGAAACACTGCCACCATCGGTAGGGTGGGGGACATGACGCATCCGGATGAGAATCAGAACGCGTATGGAGCGCCGACGGGCGATACTCCTGCGCGCGACGAATGGGCGGCGCAGCCAGAAGATCTCGGCATAACGGGCCAGCCAGGCTCTGCAGATATGCCAGGTGCACAGGCTGACGCAGCTAATGGCGCAATGCCAGACCACGCATCAGCAGGCGAGGTCGCCGTGGGAGAAGGCACCAACGGTGACACTTCTTCTGCTGACAACGACGAAGACACCCCAGACAAGATCGCCATGATCTTGATGCTGGTGTTTATCGGTCTCGCAGTACTGGCAAGCGTGATTATGTTGTTCTCATCCTCGACGGCGTGGATGAAAATTGGCGTCTTGGCAGCGCTCTGGGCCGCAGTCATTGGCGCAGTGTTGGTTACTCGTTACCGTCGTCAGGTGCAGGAACAGCGCACCCGTATGAAGGACATCGAAGAGCGTCACCAGCTGGAGCTCGACCGTGAACTGGCTACCCACCGCGAGCAGGAACTGATCCTGGAGCAGAATTACCTCGATTCGCTGGAGACTCAGAACGACAACACCATTTCGGAGCTGCGCGCCGAGATTGTGGCACTGCGCGAGCAGCTGTCTGAGCTTTTGGGCGACGGCTTTGACGACGAACGAGTGGCCCTCCGTGCCCGCGCGGAGCGACTCCGCGAGTTGGATGGTCCGCAGTCGGCATCGCCGCTCAAGGATCCGTTGGCGCACGATCGCCCAGCACCACGCGCATTGACTCATCGTGCTGAGATGACGGCAAGTGGCGTTGTGGGCACGCACACCAACCATGGTGGTCCGCTGTCGGCCGATGGTATCGATAGTGCCGACGACACCGATTACGATGCTGAGGCTGTCGATACCGGAATTGACGCTGGCTACGATGATGAGCCCGCACAGGAGCCAGTTGAGGTACCTGTTGTTGATAACGGTGCTGCTGGTGACGCAGAGGATGCAACTCGGGTCCTTGGTGTTGTTCCAGACGAGGCTGTTCCTGCTCAGAATGTGCACTCGCACTGGGCAAAGCCAGCGGATGATGCTGCTGCAGACGAGGCTTCCATGAGCGACGATGCTTTTGATAGCTCCGAGGCAGAGAAGTCTGAGGCAGCCAGCACCGAGGCTGCTGCAGATGAAATCGACGACATCGCAGAAGACGATGCAACCTCGGAAGATGCTGCAGGTGCTGACGTCGCTGACGATGCATCGGACGCAGCCGATGCAGACACCACCGATGAGGACGCGCCGGAGGTTGCTTCCCGTTCGCGTCACGGCCGTCGTCGTGCGGAAGACCGTCAGGGTGGCCTGACTGTTGCAGAGTTGCTCGCCCAAATGCGTGAAGGAAACGAAAAGTAGAGCAGCTAAAACTACCTACTTTCGCTAAGCGAATGCGTTGATGAAGTCCCCGGTAACGTGCCGGGGACTTTCTTCATGTCTGTAGATAGCTACTTGTCCGAGCGCGACTCTTCCATGAAGATGAAACATTGTGACCACGTCTCCACAAGAATCAACTCCGTCCACGCCTGCGGAGTCCGCGCCAGCCCCCACCGCTACCCAGCGTTCCCCGCGTTTGACCGTCGGAGTTATCTCTGCGGGTGCCGTTGGTACTGCTCTCGGTGAGGCATTTGAACTTGCTGGCCATACCGTGGTGGCGGCTGTTGCCCGATCGGCTGGTTCGCAGGCACGCCTCGCAGCTCGACTACCGAATGCTCAGGCAATGTCAGCCCGTGAAGTCGCGAGAGCATCTGAACTCATCATTATCGCGGTACCAGATCCTGCGATCCCTGAGGTGGTTGCTGACATCGCACCAGTTGTTGGACCCGGTCGAATCGTTCTGCACACGGCGGGTTCGTTGGGTAGGGCAGTCCTGGATCCCATCGCGCTGACAGGAGCACTCACCATTGCGGCTCATCCGGCAATGACATTTGCGGGGCTTTCCGACGACGCCCACCGCCTGAATGGTTGCCCATGGGGAGTGACCGTCGGCGACGAGCTGTCGAAGACTGTTGCTGAGCTTCTTATCGGGGAAATCCATGGCCGGGTCGTCGTCGTGCCGGAAAAGAACCGGACGTTGTATCACGCAGCCATGGCGCACGGGTCGAATCACCTGGGCGCAATTGTGACTGATGCGGTAGAGCTCCTGGCGACCGCTTTGGAGACTGGCGGTGCTGGCGACTACACTAGCGACACTCACAGACAACAAGCCGCAGCTTTGCTAGAGACTTTGCTGAATGCATCCTTGCAGAACACGCTCCGCTGGGGATCCCGAGGCCTAACGGGTCCGGTGGTGCGTGACGACGTAGGGACCGTCGATAAGCATCTGGGAGTAATCAGTGCCGAACTGCCTGGGGCAGTTGCGCCGTATCGCACGATGGCTCGTAGGATTGCCGAGTTGCGTGGGGCGACTGAGGTTCTGAAACGCCTGTCCGACTAGGGTCTATGTGACCCATTCTTTTGGAAAACCTCTCGGAGGAATCGTGAGCGGTTACACTGCCGGCGAAACGACTGTCCACACTAAGATCTCAGACATTGCGCAGGTAACCCGTGCGCTGCGTAAGACCGGGCGCCCGGTTGTGCTTGTCCCAACCATGGGTGCATTGCATGAAGGGCACCTGGAATTGGTGCGTGCCGCCAAGTCGCTGCCACGTGCAGTGGTAGTCGTGTCGATCTTCGTCAACCCGCTGCAGTTTGGCGAGGGCGAAGATTTCGATGCGTACCCTCGTACCCTTGACGCGGACGTCGAGAAGCTGAAGACCGTCGGAGCTGAGCTTGTTTTTGCTCCGAACGCATCGGAAATGTACCCGAATGGTTTCCGCACCACGGTTGTTCCGGGACCACTTGCCAACGAGCTGGAAGGTGCGACTCGCCCAGGTCATTTCGCGGGTGCGCTGACGGTGGTGAACAAGCTGTTCAACATCACCAATTGCACGGATGCTGTGTTCGGCGAAAAGGATTACCAGCAGCTCGCGCTTATGCAGCAGATGGTCACGGATTTGAACATGCCGGTGCAGCTGCATGGTGTACCGGTTATTCGTGAAGCGGACGGTCTGGCAATGAGCTCTCGTAATCGCTACCTCAGCAACGATGAACGCGAATTGGCAGTGACGTTGTCCGCTGCGCTCATCGCCGGCGCACATATGGGCTCACGTGGCCCACGCGCTGTACTTGAGACGGCGAAGCTGGTGTTGGCGGAACGTCCAGAAGTTGATGTCGACTACCTGGAACTTCGCGACGGCTCTCTTGGCAAGCTCAACATGGACACTGCAGGCAAGGATGAGCCAATGGAGGCTCGTCTGCTGGTGGCAGCTCGTGTGGGCACTACTCGCTTGATTGACAACGTCGGTGTGATCCTCGGCATTGACGATGAAGAATCCATGCGCGATCGTGAAGAACGTGAAATTGCTCAAGCTGCACTGCATGCAGCAGGCGTGAACGATGCGCCACTGACGGACGCTGAAATGGCTGAGCTACGTGCTCTGCAAGAACGTGTTCGCGAAGTCCGCGCGAAGCGTGAAGCTGATGAAGCTGCACGTACACAACTCGGTGATGCCGGCTTCGGCACCACCAACAACGACTAACCAGGGAGGTTCGCCAATGTTTCGCACTATGTTAAAGTCCAAGATCCACCGGGCAACGGTGACGCAGGCCGACCTGCACTATGTCGGTTCTTGCACCATTGATGCAGATTTGATGGAAGCTGCAGATCTGTTGGAGGGCGAAGCCGTCGATATCGTCGATATCAACAACGGCAATCGCCTCACCACTTACTGCATCACAGGGGAGCGTGGCTCCGGAATTATTTCTATCAACGGTGCTGCAGCACGGTTGATTTCCCCAGGTGACCTGGTCATCATCATTGGCTACGGCATGATGGATGAGGAAGAGGCTCGTACCCGCAAGCCACACGTGATCTTCGTCGACGAGAACAACAAGATTCTTGAAGAAGGCGAAGACCCAGCCGAGGTTCCTGAAGGCTCCGGGCTGTGGGATCCGCGCACCACAGACAACGCTTAACTACGAGTTCGTCGTTAAGCTAATTGGCGGAAATAGCGCATCAACTCAGCGATATTAACCTGCTGTTAAGTGAGGGGTTACTGAGTCATCAGTCAGGGGTCACTCATCGGCCATGAGACCGCAAGGTCGGGGTTACTTATGTTCTTTAAAGTTTTTAAGGAATAAAACAGCCCCCGTGCCCGCGCTCGCCTGACTTTTGATGAGTAGCGCGGGTACATCCTTACTCTCATAGAGGTGACCCCGTGGCACTTAACGGCAAGAATTTGCTGAAGAACCCTTTTGCAACGTCCCGTAGCTCCCTGACCTGTACCTACAAATGCGGTAACGCATGTAATGACGATGCTCCGAATGAGCATTCGAACCACGCCTACTTTGGCGACGTTGCCAAGCAGGCGCTGGACAACCGCACATTCAGCCGTCGTTCTGCACTGAAGGTAACTGGTGCTGCAACCGTTGCTTTCGGTGGCGCTTCGCTTCTGGCTGCTTGCTCGAAGGACGACACCGCGGGTGCAACTGAATCCTCCACGAAGGCTGCAGGTGGCGAGACCGAGGCGAAGAAGGCCGAGGGTGAGGCACTGGAGGGCATGCGTTTCACCCCGGTCGAGCCAAACACCGATGATGCAGTGGTCATTCCAGATGGCTACGAGCAGAACATCATGATCCGTTGGGGCGACCCAATCCACGAGGGTGGCCCGGAGTTCAACTTCGACAAGCAGACCGCAGAGGACCAGAAGGTCCAGTTCGGTTTCAACAACGACTTCGCTGGTGTCATGGAAGGCGAGGACGGCACGCTCCTGTACGTCTGCTCGCATGAGTACACCACCGAGCCAATGATGTTCCACGACTGGGACGTCGAAAAGACCACCGAAGAGCAGGTCAACATTGGTATCGCTGCTCACGGCCACACGGTGCTAGCTGTTGAGGAAGACGACAAGGGCTTCCTGAAGCCAATCCTGTCGGACAAGCACAACCGTCGCATCACCGGTTTCACCGAGTTCACCATCGACGGCCCGGCTGCTGGCCACGACCTGCTGAAGACCACGGCTGACCCAGAAGGCACCAAGATCGAGGGCACCTTCAACAACTGCTCCGGTGGCGTCACCCCATGGGGCACGTTCTTGTCCGGTGAAGAAAACGTTGACCAGTACTTCGGCGGCGTCGACAAGCTCAAGGACGAGGAAGCGAAGAAGAAGCTTGCTCGCTACTCGCTGAAGAATGAAACCTCGGACCGTGGCTGGGAGAAGTTCCACGATCGTTTCGACGTATCGAAGGAAGTCAACGAGCCAAACCGCTTCTACTGGCTCGTCGAGATCGACCCAGATGATCCAGCATCTGTTCCTGTGAAGCACTCCGCAGTTGGTCGCTACAAGCACGAAGCGGGCCAGATCTACATCACCGACGATGGCACGGTCGTGTGCTACTCCGGCGATGACGAGCGCTTCGAGTACATCTACAAGTTCGTCTCCTCCCGCAAGATGAAGGAGGGCGACAAGAAGCACAACATGGGCATTCTCTCTGAGGGCACCCTGTACGTCGCGAAGTTCGAGGGTAACTCCCCGAAGGACAAGATCGACGGTTCCGGTGAACTGCCAGAAGACGGTGCATTCGACGGCACCATCGAGTGGATTCCTCTGATGACCGCAAAGGCTGACGGTAAGCATGAGTCGCACGTGGACGGCATGGACGCAGCTGAGGTGTGTGTCTACACCCGCCTGGCAGCGGACAAGGTCGAAGCAACCCGCATGGACCGCCCAGAGGATGTCGAGGCATCGCCAAAGACCGGCAAGGTCTACGCTGCGCTGACCAACAACAAGTACCGTGGCAAGGCTGGCGCCGGCGACGGCAAGGTCCAGGACAACAAGGTTGACAAGGAAACTGACGGAGCAGGTCGCCCATACGAGGGCCCAACCGAGGTTGCGCCAGTGACCGAGAACAAGAACGGTCTTGTTCTGGAAATGGAAGACGACCACGCTGGTACCAAGGGCAAGTGGAACCTGCTGCTCGTGTGTGGCGATCCGAAGGAGGCGTACTCCTACTTTGGCGGCTTCGACAAGGAGAGCGTCTCGCCAATCTCGTGCCCAGACAACCTGGCGTTCGACGAGTACGGCAACCTGTGGATCTCCACGGACGGCAATGCGCTGGATTCCAATGACGGCCTGTACGCAGTTGCTGTTGAGGGCGAGCGTCGCGGTGAAGTGAAGTGCTTCCTCACCGTTCCAGCTGGCGCTGAAACCTGTGGTCCAATCGTCGAAGGCAAGCGCGTGATGGTCAATGTCCAGCACCCAGGTGAGTCGGACGAAGCGACCACGAAGGATCCTTCCTCGAACTGGCCAGATGGCGGCGACGCTCAGCCTCGCCCATCTGTGGTGCAGGTTGTCCGCAGCGGTGGCGAGAAGATCGGCGTTTAGCTCACTCCTGATACGACACGCTGGCACATAGTGTCACGCACGTGATGTGAACTCGTTGGCCCCTGCAAAAGGTGGCCAACGAGTTTTCTTTTTCAACTAGTTAATTTTCATTTTTCATGGAAGAGTTTTCCGTATGGCTTTCGTTGTCGTAATTGGTGTCTTGGTCGTTATCGCCGGCATTATGCTTGTCGTTCTTCCGCGGTTGCAGGAGAAGAAGGAGCGTGACGCTGCAGGTAACGCGCATCATTTCGTTGATCCACTGATGACAGATGAGTACCGCATCTACGGTCCTACGTCGCTAGGTGCAGGTGCAATTATTGGTCGCGCGGGTACCGATCACGTGGTTCGCGGCACGCTTGCTTACACCGAAGGCCCTTTCCGTTGGTGGGAGCACCTTCTCGACGGTGGCCGTGACGGCGCCTGGTTCGGAGTTGAAGAGGATGAAGGTGCGGTGGAATTGACGTGGTGGTGTCGACTGCCAGGTGCATTTGATCCAGTGAATCCGATCGTTATTGATGGCGTGGAGTACTACGAGGACGATCGTGGTCGTGCGAAGTATACCGCTACGGGAACAACTGGCCTGCCTCCCGAGGGAACGATGGAGTACATCGACTACGAATCTCGCGATGGTCGCCTACTCGGTTTGGAGCGGTGGACTAACGGCTCCGGACAGTGGGAGGCTTCACTCGGTGAACGCGTCCTTCCGGGTGAGTTGAATATCTTCCCTGCACCTAAGAACAACGGCACCCCTCCTGCCGGTGGTCCGCAGTAAGTCGATGTCTGAACGTAAAGAGGCAACGGTGCTTCTCGACGTCGCATTTGCCGACGTATCAGCTGCTCAGCTAAGCCTCGCCATGAATGGCGAGGTGCCAGAAATGCTGGAATCGATAACAGTGGAATCAGCGTCCACGGGCGCTGGCCAGGCTTTGACCTTGGGCATTTTGGGATCGTCACACGTCGCCTTCATCGGCGAACGAGACCGCCCGGAATTTGTCGAAGAGCTATCGTGCACTGCCGTCGATGGAGTCCCCCTGGCCGAGGCACGCGTTCCTGGAAACAACATTTCGGTGCGACAGTTAAGCTCCGATGGGTTTGGTGCCGTCGTAAAGCAGGTGCGCGAACTTGAGGGCAGCAACGGAAGTTTGATCGCTGAGTTTCCGGGTGCTGCTGACGCGCTGACAGCGGTGCACGGCTGGACCGAGGAGAGTGGATTCCGCTGGCGAACCTGGCACTTGTACCCGGATGGTTCAGGTGGTGGGGAAGTAGTGGAGACTGAAACCGAGTGGATTGCACCCGTCCGGCAGCGCAATTGTGTGCAGAACCATGACCACGATGAGGAAAAGCGATGAGAAACAGTGATAGATGGGGCTTCGGCCTGATGTTCGTGGGCGTTCTGATTATCATCGTGGGATTTTTGGGCAGGACTTCGTCGGTGGACCAGATTGATAAGCAGTACCAACAGACATCGTCGAGCTCGACGTATGCAGAGCGTACCTGGACATGCGGTGACCAAGACCCAATTGAAGTTGGTCGCAAGCTGCGGGATCAGCTGAACCCGAATGCTTATGCGGAAGACAGCGGAAATGCGTACTTGCGTAAGGGCGACTCGATGTACGTCGTGACAGGTCCGCCATGTCGGATTGAGTTGGAGAAGAAATCCGGTCGCTACTCCAGCGGTGGCTTCGTTTATCTCGGACCGGGCTTCTCGCCGTCGTCACCATCGGGTGGTTCAGGCGGCAGCGCAGGGTCGTCGGGAGGTACGAAGTGACCGCGCACCGATGCCCGACCGAAATGCGCTGTGTACGCACCGTGCAGACGATTCATTCTCTAGATTCTCAGTCAGCCAACAACGAACAGACACTTTGGAGCTAAGCGTAATGGACGTAATTTACAACGGAATTATCTCGTCAATCGCCTATTTCGTCGCTGGCGTTGTCGTGCTTTTCATCGGCTTTGTTGTGTTAGATCTTCTGACTCCGGGCAAACTACGCGACCTCGTGTTTATTGAGAACCGTGGTGGTGCAGCCATTCTTGCTGCTGCCCAACAGATTGCCTTGGCCGCGATTATCGTGTCAGTGATTCTTTCCTCGGACGATAATCTACGTCTCGGTATCGTCGAGACGCTGTTGTATGGCCTCCTCGGCGTCGTATTCCAGGCGCTCGCTCTGGTCGGTTTAGAGGTGTCCATTCCTGGACGGTTCCGTGACGTGGTCATGGACGCCAAGGTGAAGCCTCGCGCAGTACTCGCTGGTGTCACGTTTGTGGTTATTGGTCTGATTAACGCCGTCGCACTGTCGTGATCGCACGCTTTACCGTCAATAGCACCTGGTGGCGAGCACTTCTGCTGGCCTCAGTTGCTGCGTGTGCAGCCTGCGGTTTGGTGTATGAACTGGCACTTCTGGCGCTGTCTGCTTCTCTTGGGCGGGGCGACGTCGTCGCAACTTCGCTGATCGTCGCCGGTTACGTGGCAGCTCTCGGCCTTGGCGCTATTGCTGCAAAGCCACTGGTTGCCCGCGCTGCCACGTCGTTTCTCGGAATCGAAACTGCTCTCGGCCTCATTGGTGGTTTCTCCGCGACAGCTTTGTACTTGGCTTTCGCTGTCACTGGAGACTCGTTGGCTGCGCTCGTCGTCGCAACCTTGTTGATTGGCGGTCTCGTCGGTGCCGAAGTGCCCTTGTTGCTGACCTTGTTGCAACACGGTAAAAGAGCCACGGCGGAGGACTCAGGCAAAGTCATCGCTAACCTGAATGCCGCTGACTACCTGGGCGCACTCGTTGGCGGATTAGCATGGCCGTTCATTCTGCTGCCCAACTTCGGCATGCTGAAGGCAACGGCAGCCGCGGGGCTCATCAACATCACAGCGGCGACGATCATTGCACTTCTAGTGTTGCGCACGTTACTGAGCAAGCGTGCGCTCATCATCGCTCTGACCGGACTTGTGGCCTCTGCTCTCGCACTGATCGCGCTTCTCATCGGTGCACGAGGAATCGAAACCACAGCCCGACAAGCGTTGTACGCACATCCCATTATCCATGCAGAGCATTCTGAGTATCAGGACATCGTCGTCACGCAGCTTGGCAAAGATCGCCGACTCTTCCTCGATGGTGGCCTGCAGTATTCCACGCGCGACGAATATCGCTACACCGAGTCGCTCGTCTATCCCGCGGTCACCGAACACACTCGTACCGCACTGATCCTGGGCGGCGGTGATGGGCTGGCCGCGCGTGAGCTGTTGCGGATGCCGAATATTGAAAAGATCGTGCAAATCGAACTCGATCCCGTCGTCATTGAACTTGCTCGAACCACACTTCACGACGACAACGCCGGCAGTTTGGATAACCCCCGCGTCGATGTGATCACGACAGATGCTTTCGCCTGGTTGCGTGATGCCACGGACGCAGATATTCCGCAGGGTGGGTTCGATGCCATTTATGCGGATCTTCCAGACCCAGATACTGCAGTTCTGGGACGTTTATATTCGGAGGAATTCTACGGGCTGATTCGTCGGGTGGCAGCGCCAGAAGCGCGACTCGTGGTGCAGTCGGGATCGCCGTTTTCCACGCCAGATGCATATTGGCGGACCATCAACACCATGGAATCAGCGGGATGGCAGACAACGCCTTATCACGTCCATGTGCCCACGTTCGGGGACTGGGGCTTTGGGGTGGGAGCCGTCGAAAAGCAACCGACGGTGGAGCTATTTGAGGGCGCACCGGAATTGAAGTATTTCAACGCTGAAACAGCGGAGGCTGCGACTGCGTTTGGTGGTGATGTTGCGCGCCGAGAAATGGAGCCATCGACGCTGGAACATCCCGTAATCGTGGACGATATTCGGCGAGGGTGGCGGCAAGCGGGAGAGTAGTTCAGGACAAGTCCGCGCTATCGGCTAACCTAATGTGCGTGACTGACGCGAAGAATCCAACGAACTCGAATTCCGATGACTTGCCAGAGCAGCTGCGCATCCGCCGAGAGAAGCGCGAGCGCCTGTTGGCGGAAGGTACGCAGGCGTACCCAGTAGAGGTCCCTCGCACGCATTCTTTGAAGGATGTTCGTGAAGAGTGGGGTCACCTCGAAGCTGGCGAGGAAACCCAGGATGTCGTCACAATTGTTGGCCGCGTCATGTTTGTTCGTAACACCGGCAAGCTGTGCTTCGCTGCTCTGCAGGAAGGTGACGGCACGCAGCTGCAGGCTATGTTGTCGCTGGCTGAGGTCGGCGAAGAGCGCCTGGCTGCATGGAAGTCCGACGTGGACTTGGGCGACTTTGTCATCATCACTGGTCGCGTCATTTGCTCCCGCCGAGGTGAGCTGTCGGTCATGGCTACCGAGTGGACTATGGCAGCCAAGGCACTGCGCCCATTGCCGGTTGCATTCGCTGATCTCAGCGAAGATATGCGTGTTCGTCACCGCTACACCGATCTGATTCTTCGCGAAGAAGCTCGTAACAATGCTGTCACCCGCATCAAGGTGATTCGCGAGCTGCGCCATGCACTCGAACGTCGTGGCTTCCTTGAGGTCGAGACCCCAATGCTGCAGACGCTTCATGGTGGTGCCGCAGCCCGCCCATTCGTGACGCATTCGAACGCGCTCGACTTGGATTTGTACCTGCGTATCGCGCCTGAGCTCTACCTGAAGCGTTGCGTTGTCGGTGGCATGGAGCGAGTCTTCGAAATTAACCGCAACTTCCGTAACGAGGGCATCGACTCGTCGCATAGCCCAGAATTCGCGATGCTCGAGTACTACCAGGCATATGGCACCTACGATGACTCCGCGCGTACGGTCCGCGAGGTTATCCAGGAGATCTGCGTTGCTGTATTCGGCGACACGAAGATCACGCTTGCCGACGGGTCGGAGTACGACTTCGGCGGTGATTGGAAGCAGATCGAGATGTACCCGTCTCTGAACGAAGCTCTGCAGCGCAAGTTCCCCGGCCAGCCTGAGGTCACAATCGATTCCACGGTGGACGAGCTGAAGGCTCTTGCCGATGTTATTGGTCTGGATGTGCCAGCCAAGGGTGGTTGGGGCCACGGCAAGCTGGTGGAGGAAATCTGGGAGGTCCTATGCGAGGATCAGCTGGATGGCCCAATCTTCGTGCGTGACTTCCCAGTCGAAACGTCACCACTTACCCGCCAGCACCGTGCCAAGCCAGGTGTCACCGAGAAGTGGGACCTCTACGTGCGTGGCTTCGAGCTGGCGACCGGCTACTCCGAGTTGGTTGACCCTGTCATTCAGCGTGAGCGTTTCGTTGACCAGGCTCGCCTGGCAGCTGGTGGCGATGATGAGGCCATGGTTTTGGACGAGGACTTCTTGCGCGCAATGGAGCAGGGTATGCCACCAACGACTGGTGTCGGCATGGGCATTGACCGTCTATTGATGGCATTGACTGGTCTCGGTATCCGAGAAACCGTGCTGTTCCCAATCGTGAAACCAGAGGCCTAATTCCAGGTCGTCGAGGGTTAGCCCTCGGTTCATCAGTTGTCTGAATAGAGTTAACACTTCGTGCTGGTGAGGGTCCTACCCTGAGTGCTTATGACGGCAACAGATGACACTTCTCACCAGAACCAACTACAAGTTTTCGGTCAGCGACGGGTAGGACGCCGAACGGCACTCCTTGGCGGGCTGGGGCTCCTAGGCTATGTGGGGCTTGGTGGGATGTCGTCGATGAGGGCTCATGCAGCGCCGTCGAGCATTCCCTCTGACCCGTCGGTTGGCCAGCAAGTCCCTTTTCCTTTTACTGGCTTGAAGCATGGTCTTGTGGTTACTGACCTCGAAGTGGTGACGGTGACTGCAACGTCCGTCGTTTTGTGCTGGGCTACCTACGATGGGCCGCATCCAGCGTGGGGCACAGTAGCTCCGCTCGCACCTGCGGATACCGAAGTGGCTTTTGGTCCCGTGGGACTTCCCGCCTCTGATTTGCCAGTGGTGCATAAGGATAACGAGCCACGGAATTTCCACATCGTCACAGTTGACGGCCTGGAGCCAGAGACGACATATCGGTTCGAATGCCGTTCGGGTGGTGTGGTCGCTCGACCAGGTTTAATAACTACGAATGCGCCGCAATCGCCCGAACAGACTGGAACGGTAACGACTCTGCCAGCTCCAGTAGGGCAGCATTTGGGCACAGTTGTTCTGTTGAATGACACGCACATCGGCGAAGGCCGACACGGCATCATTGTGAACAATTTCCCCCCGCCCATTGAGCAAGAAGCTGGTCGAGCGCCGTATCCCGAGTTGATGCTGGCCAGTGCTCTTCAAGAGATTAAGTCACGGGGATTAGGGCCTGTGTTCGTCAACGGAGATGCGACGTCTGAAGCTCGACCTCACGAAGTTCGGAAGTTCATCGAAATTATGAACTCGGTGGGAGAGTGGGGGCACGACTGGTTTGTCACTCGTGGTAACCATGACAGGCCGCATACTCCTGAAGCTGATCCACAGGCTGGGTATGAGGAATTCCCAGTGCTGGAGGGAACAGAAAACCACAGGGATCCTTTTGGCAGTCTTCTTGTGAAGCGGCAGGAACATTGGGTAACTCAGGTAGGAGAGATTCGTGTTATCGGCATTGATTCCACGAAACTGGACGAATCAGGCGGTGAAATCAGTGCAGAGCAGTTGGATGCAGTTGAAGCTGAGCTAATGGCAGATCCGCTTCGCCCAACCTTCATCATGGCTCATCATCCAGTTTCGGAAGAAGCTGCATTTAGTAATGTTGCGGGTCCGTCATTCACTCTGAACTTGCACGATTCCGCTCGTCTTCAGCGTGCTATTGCGCAAGCACCTGGCGTATTTCTGGTAGCAGCTGGGCATACACACCGTGCGAAAAGAACTTCCGGGCGGGTGGCGTCAGATGTCACCTTCGTGGAAACGCCCGCAGCCAAGGCTTATCCAGGTGGATACACATTGGTTCACGTGTATAGCGGTGGATACCAGGTGAATTTCCACCGAATCATGAATGAGCAAGCATTGGAATGGGCATCCAGGGCGAGATGGGCAGTATGGGGCCTTGAACCGGAGCCATTGTTGGGGACGGTACAAGATAGGAACTTCTCAGTTCAGCGACGCATTTCTTAGGCCGAGGAAACGACACAGCCGGCTCGACACAAGAACATTAAACGCTTTTCGCAAAACTAGTGATGACAATCACTCGATTGATATATTGTTATCCGTGTAACAGTTTCGACTCGAAAGGCCGTGTCGCATGAGCGAGAAGAAGAATCGCCGTGACCCCTCGAATCGTGAGGATTCGACCGTAGGACGTAACCGTCCGAGCCGTGATGCCGTTGGTGCTGCGATGAGGTTTATTACCTCCATTACCGGCTCTCAATTTGCACAGAAGTATGACCTGCAGCCGAAAATTGATCGGGTTGTCTACCAGTCCACAAAGTCTGGGTTTAAGACGCTCGGCGCTGCGAATCGTCAGTTCAAGAAGGCGACCGGAGCTGGTGCACCACAGCGTCCAGCAAAGGATGCCCAAGCTGCTGCAGCTGCTGACGATCAGGTCGCCGACAGCGCCACAGAAAAGGACTCGGCGTCGACTAAGCCAAAGAAGCTTTTCGATCTCACTCCGACCGATGATCAGCAAATGATCGTCGAGACGGTCAAGGAGTTCGCGGAGTCGCGCCTTCGTGCCGCCGCTGCTCAAGCAGACAAAGATGCGCTTCCTCCGGAAGGGCTTGTCGACGAAGCCTCGCAGCTGGGCGTCACTATGATCAATGTGCCCGAAGCATTTGAAGGTATTGCCACCGGCGAGGACACGACGACGAACGCGTTGGTCGCAGAGGCATTGGCATACGGTGACATGGGGCTGGCAGTCGCAGCGCTTGCACCTGCTGGTGTTGCAGCGACTCTGACTGCGCATGGTTCTGCTGCGCAACAGGAAACGTACCTACCAGCGTTTGCTGGTGAGGACGTTCCGGCCGCTGCCGTATGTATTGCGGAGCCTCGACCACTGTTTGACGCGCTCAAGCCCGAGACCAACGCACGTCGCGATGGCGACGAGCTAGTTCTGAACGGTGTGAAGTCATTGGTGCCGAATGCAGGTGCTGCCGAGCTATTCATCATTGGCGTAGCGCTTGATGGCAAGCCAGCTTTGGTCATCGTGGAGTCTGACACTGAAGGCTTGCACATCGAAGCCGACCCGTCCATGGGTCTTCGTGGCGCAGCTATGGGTCGTATCGTTTTGAAGGATGTTCACGTTCCAGTGGACAACATCGTCGGTGGGCCAAATATGGCGACTCACCAGCTTGAGCTTGAGTACTGCGATGTCGTTCGTCGATCCCGATTGGGGTGGGCAGCTCTTGCTGCCGGTACCGCTCAGGCAGTGCTTGACTACGTCGTTCCTTACGTGAATGAACGAGAAGCATTCGGTGAACCAATTTCGCACCGTCAGGCAGTGGCATTCATGGTCGCCGACATCAAGATTGAACTCGATGGTCTGCGCATGATTCTGCTTCGTGGTGTGTCCCGTGCAGACCAGGGACGCAACTTCGCTCGCGAAGCTGGCCTTGCCAAGAATTACGCAGCCGAAAAGGGCATGAAGATCGGCTCTGATGGAGTGCAGCTGCTGGGCGGGCATGGATTCGTGAAAGAGCACCCTGTCGAGCGTTGGTACCGAGATCTCCGGGCAATTGGCGTCGCTGAGGGCGTCGTCGTCCTGTAAACCGCAACACGCTTCTACAACGAGAAGAGCATGAACAATGATTAACCTCGAATTGCCGAAGTTTTTAAAGGCGGGCGCGAACCAATCGCATCAGGCGGCCCGAGAAATTTTCCGACCGATCTCCCGCAAGTACGACCTTGCGGAGCATGAGTACCCACGTGAACTCGACACTTTAGTGTCCATGATGGACGGCATGGCTGATGGTGGGCGTTCATTCTCGGGCGCTTCTGGTGGCCGTGGAGATGACAAAAAGAAGAAAAAGAGCGAAGGCGTGAAGAACGGTGGCAACATGGCCTCGTTGCTAAACGTCATCGAGATCTGCTGGGGCGATGTCGGCTTGACGTTGTCACTGCCGTTCCAGGGACTTGGAAACTCCGCTCTTGCTGCCGTTGCAACTGACGAACAGTTGGAGGCTTTCGGTAAAACGTGGGCTGCGATGGCCATTACCGAGCCGTCGTTTGGTTCAGATTCCTCGGCTGTATCAACAACGGCGAAGCTGGATGGTGACGAGTACGTCATCAATGGCGAAAAGATCTTCGTTACTTCGGGTGAGCGCGCGGACTCCGTGGTGGTCTGGGCAACGCTGGACAAGAGTAAGGGGCGCGCGGCAATTAAGTCGTTCCTGGTTAAGAAGGGAACCCCTGGCTTTACTGTTGAACGACTGGAAGAGAAGCTTGGTATTCGTTCATCCGATACCGCAGTGCTGCGGTTGGACAATGTCCGAGTGCCTAAGGAAAATCTTCTGGGCTCGCCAGAAATTGACGTGAAGAAGTCCTTCGCAGGCGCGATGGCAACCTTTGACAACACCCGTCCATTGGTCGCCGGAATGGCAATTGGTTGTGCTCGTGCTGCTCTCGAAGAACTCCGCCGCATTCTTGAAGAAGCCGGCGTTGACATCGATTACGACCGCCCTGCCATGTCACAGTCAGCAGCCGCAGCCGAGTACATCAAGCTGGAATCTGATTGGGAGGCCGCGTACTTGCTCGCGCTGCGTGCAGCCTGGATGGCTGACAACAAGCAGCCGAACACCTTGGAAGCATCTGCTGCTAAAGCAAAAGCAGGTCGAATGGGTACTGAAGTCACTCTTCGGGCTGTAGAGCTTGCCGGTACTTACGGTTACTCCGAGCGAAACCTGATCGAAAAGTGGGCTCGTGACTCAAAGATCCTCGACATTTTCGAGGGAACGCAGCAGATCCAGCAGCTCGTGGTGGCGCGCCGTACCCTCGGCCTGAGCTCTAAGGAACTCAAGTAGCCTACTTGGGGTTAACTGTGTGTGAATAGACACTTCACTGCGAAACCCAAGGTCAGAGAGATAAGCGACGGGAATTAGCGGGATATTTTGATGTCGTTGCCAAATCGTTAAGGATTTTTTCAGCCATTGGCCATGTGTAGCGATTACTCTCCCAGTCCATGAGCATTTCCCGTCGCGCCTACCTCTCTGTTGCAACGCTGGCTGCCGGTTCTATTAACTTGGCAAAGACAACAGGTGCGAACGGAATTGTCCGGTTTACGTCATCATTTGGGCTTACCCCAAGCGATGTTGAAGGCATGGTTGTTCGAGCCACTGACCTTGAAGTGGCAACGATTACCTCAACCTCGGTGACTTTTACTTGGGCAACCTACGCACCTGGTGTGTCCACTCCGTATGGCTTCGCAAAGCCAACGGTTCCAGCTGGCGAGCTGGTCAAGATCGGCCCCGTCGATAGCTATGAAATGCATGTTATGCATGACAGGGTGTCGGATTCCGGTTACCACCACGTCACCATTAATGGGCTAGAACCAGGACGTACCTACCGGTTTGAATGCTGGTCGGATGGGGTGCGTGCAGTGCCGTCGCTTGCTGTGACCAAGACTCGGACCGCACCCGAAATGACGGGCACGTTTACTACGCTGCCAGCTCTTGAAGGCGCGTATGTCGGCACCATTGCGGTCACTAATGACACGCACATCGGCAAGCCGTATCACGATGGCATTCGTATTGAAGGTGTCGGGCTAACCTCCGGACCAGACGAGGATCCATTCGCTGCCATGCAGCTGGAAGGTCTGCTCCGCACTGTGAAGGCGGACGGCATTGACACGGTCGTCGTCAATGGCGACTGCACGGATCACAATGAGCCCGAAGAGTACGACGAGTTCAAGCGAATCATGAACACGTTCGGCGAGCAGGACAAGAATTGGTTTGTCACGCGCGGCAACCATGACAACCACTTGCCAGGCACCCCGCATACAAACGGCAGCATTGGTCGTGCCATTCGCAGCGGCAAGGTTGAGGTGCCGGACTACTTCAGCGAGCATTTCACGCCTACTCAGCAGCATTGGTCCACGCAGATCGGTGAACTCCGACTGATGGGCTTGGACACTGCAACCTTCGGCATTGGTGGCGGTTATATTTCGCCGGATCAGATGGATGCTGTTCGTACGGAACTTTTCGACGATCCTGATCGGCCAACTCTGCTTTTCGGTCACCATCCGGTGACCTATGACGCGATGCGTTCGCACTTGGGTGGCGAAGCATTTATGTTGCCTCGCGCACAGTCTCAGCAGCTGCAGGCGACGCTGTCGAAGGCATCGGGCGTGAAGGCAATGTTTGCTGGTCACACGCACCGCAGTCGTCGTGGTAAGGCTGATGTCGGCACGGTTGACTACTGCGAACGTGGCGCGGCGCTTGGTTACCCGGGCGGTTACACGCAGGTTCGTGTGCACACCGATGGGTATCAGGTCACCTACCACCGCACTCGTACTGAGCAGTCCCTGACCTGGTCTACTCGTACTCGCTGGTCAATGTTGGGCTTTGAACCTGAGCTGATGTTGGGCCGTGCGTCCGACCGAAACTACATCGTTCAGTCGGATCTCAGCGGCCTACGTTAGTTGTCCTTCTCCCACGGCTTCGGAAGAAGTCGTGGGACTACCTTTCCTACAGCGTTGCGCGGAAGCTCATCAATAAAGATGGTTTCGCGTGGTACCGCGAAGCGCGTGAGCTGCGACTTGACGTGGTTGCGCAGGGTCTCATGCGTTAGCGCTGCACCTTCTGGCGAGTCTTCCCTGACGACCCACGCCACCAGAGCCTGACCGAACTTCTCGTCAGGGACACCTGCGACTGTGCATTCCCGGATGCCTTCGAGACTGGACAGTGCATCTTCGGTCTCTCGAGGGAAGACATTCTCTCCACCAGAGACGATCATGTCGTCTTCGCGTCCGGAGATGTACAACAGGCCGTCGTCCAGATGGCCCAAGTCTCCTGTACAGACCATGCCGTCAATAATCTCGCGGTCTGCACCGGGGCGGGTGTATCCCTCGTACAACATGTTGTTACCGACGAAAATGCGCCCCGTTTCGCCGTCTGGCAATTCGTTGCCGTCGTCGTCAAAGATCTTGACCCGGGTGCCAAGTGGTGCGCGACCTGCGGTGGTTGGGTTGTCGTGGAGCTCATCGGGAGTTGCGATGGTCGCCCAACTGACCTCGGTGGAACCGTACTGGTTGTAGAGGACGGGACCGAAGCGATCGAGGGACTTCTTTACGACGGCCTCAGGAATGGCTGATCCGCATGAAGCGAGGACCTGCAGTGATGAGGTGGTGTTGTCGTAAGAGTCCGGCATGACTTCGAGCATCCGCTGCAGCATCGTTGGTACGAGGAAGATCGTGTGCGGATTGTGTGCATCAATAATGCGGAGGCTATCGACGGGGTCGAAGTGGCGCCGCATAATCATCGTGGAACGAAGCGCCAAGCACAGCTGAGCAGTTGCGAAACCCCAGGTATGGAACAAAGGTGCTGCCAGGTACGCGGGGCGACGTTGGCGCAGCGGAATGCGACTCATGATTGACGAAGCCGGCATCCAGGAACGTGGTTCGGGACGTTTCGCTCCCTTCGGTGTGCCCGTTGTGCCCGAAGTCAAAATGATGACTCGGCCACGTCGTGGTCGTTGCGGGAGGTCCGCGCCCGGCCAGTTTTCAGGCGGAGCAGTGCGCAGCATTTCGCGCATCGAGGTCCACCCCTCGCGAACACAGGAGGTATCTTCGTAGTCTTCCAGCCAGCTGACGGCGACGGGGCAGTCGTCGAAGTCGTCGGGGAGCATATGCGTGAACTCTTCGTCGATGAAGAGGAAGTCGATTTTCTGCTCCCGAATGACTGCAAGCGTCTGCTGTGCCGATGCGCCGGTGTTCAACAGGACGAGGTCAGTACCAAGACGACCGTGTGCACATAGCGCCATGATGAATCCACGGTGATTGCGTGACAGTACGCCGATTCGGTCGCGCTGCTTGATATCGCCGTGACGAAGTGCGCGGGCAAGTGCGGTGGAATTGTTGTGTAGGTCTTCGTAGGTTACGGAGCCGCCATCGTCGATGATCGCAGTGTGGTGTGGGTCGCGGCTGGCTGCGATGCCGAGCAGTCCTGCGGGCAAGAAGTCCCATTTGAAGATCGACTGCGCGGCCTTGCCTGCTGCTGCCGGGCTCATGCTGCCTAGCACTCCAGCTTGCGTTACTGGAGCGAGGCCACGGATGAGATCTGTCGTGGCTCGCGATGTCGTGCGAGTGCGGTGAAGGAAACGTGGCAAGAGTTTCCCAGAGCTAGTCGATGGCTGTGGGCTGTGTGGCGTTGAATCGGTCACGGTGTCAGTCCTCGGTCGAACGGGATCGCTTTAACGGACACCATATCTGTGATCTGGGTCACGTGTGTTTAGTTCTGGTAAAAAAGGTTTATTTAATGTGGAATGCCAGGGTTATGAGTTGGCTTTTCGGCGCAATTATCCCGTTGATCTCGCCTAATGGGCGGATTAGTACTGCCACCACTTCGTCACTGCGAATGAGTGGAAGTGGGCACCATCCTTGGTGATACGAAGTGAAGATGGCGACAAATAGTAATGCCACTCGTGCACGATTCCGTCACCGTCTCCAACGTCTTCACCGAAATTCTGCACGTCGATCATGTTTCGGTTGTAGCTCGCGACCTCGTAGACATCAGCCCCAAGGTTGTAGTCGCTGACGTAGTAGTAGCCGCCATCTGAGGTCTCACACACTGCGGAAACACCGTCCTTTGTGCCAACAAGTGTGACTAGCTTTTCCTCTGCCTCACAGCGTGCATACGTGCCAACCCAGCCCTGGTTATCGGCGCCGGATGGAAGATCTGCATAACGAACATCATCAGCATCGGTCGTCGCCGTGGTGGTGACAGTCTTCGTCTGTGCTGAAGCCTCGGTTTCCGCACTTGTCGACGACTCTGCCTCCCCCGCATGAGGAGATGGTGCAGCGCTCGTCGTGTTATGTGCAGCGATGACTGGATCGGGCATGCCCGAAGCGCTATCCGGCTGGTCATTTCCGCCGATTAGTAGGTAACCAACAGCGCCGATTGCGCCGAGCAGCAGCACCGACGAACCGACAAGTGCGTATGTCAGACCGTTGCCCTTCTTCTCCGGCTCTTCGGAAGGTGGCATCGGAGCACCGTAGTTATTCGGTGGGTACTGCGCATTCGCGGAGGTTGAAGGAGAAGTAGGGGAGTCAGATACTGTCGGAGAAGCAGGTGCCGTTGGATCGCCAAAGGTGATGCCTGCTGCAGAATGCTGTGGCGGAACAGCATTCTGTGCTTGAGTGCTGCCAGAGGTGCCCCAGCGGGAATTTGCTCCATTGTTGACTGGAGATTGGTAGCCTGGTGAATCCGCATTGGGTACATTTCCCCACGCTTGGTTGCTAGCTGCCGAGTCGTTGCCTACGAAGCCCGGGTCTTCCCAAGGATTGGTAGACGGATTGCCGTTGTTAGACATTAAGCGACTCGCTTTCGAGGTGGTGCGCTTACCTAGTAGGTGCGTCGAAAATGTGATGAAGAGGCAGGAAACTGCTCAATCTCAGCATTATTATTACCTAAAGCCTGCGATGTGTAAGACTGTGGCCCAACAATTGGGGTGCTTCCCTTCCAACAGGCCTTTTCGTATGACAGGCCGGGCTGTTCGCTACTGGCGTACGGTATTGAGGACTACAGATTGACGTGTCGTCGTTAAGCTGAATGGAAGCATCGGAATATCGATAATTAGACGGCAATTAAGCACGACACGTAAGTACGAGGAGAAAAATGTTCGAGAGGTTTACCGACCGTGCGCGTCGCGTCGTCGTCCTGGCGCAGGACGAGGCACGCGAACTTAACCACAACTACATCGGTACGGAGCACATTCTGCTCGGCCTGATTAGCGAGGGCGACGGTGTCGCAGCGAAGGCGCTCGAGTCAATGGGCATTTCGCTTGAGGCTGTTCGTAGCGAAGTCGTTGACATTATTGGCCGTGGCGCGCAGCCACCAAGTGGCCATATTCCTTTTACTCCCCGTGCCAAGAAGGTTCTTGAATACTCGCTGCGTGAAGCATTGCAGCTGGGCCACAAGTACATCGGTACCGAGCACATCTTGCTGGGTCTTATTCGTGAGGGCGAGGGTGTCGCAGCTCAGGTACTGGTGAAGCTTGGTGCTGATTTGCCACGAGTTCGTCAGCAAGTTATTCAGCTTCTTAGTGGTTTCCAGGGCGATGAGTCCGATTCGTCGGCAGAGCAGCGTCCGGTTGGTGCGACGTCTGGTGCTCGCGTTCAGGACGGCAATCACCAGTCCGGTTCGTTGGTGTTGGACCAGTTCGGTCGTAACCTGACTGTCGCTGCCCGTGAGGGCAAGCTTGACCCGGTTGTTGGTCGTGAGAAGGAAATCGAGCGCATCATGCAGGTGCTCTCCCGTCGCACGAAGAACAACCCAGTCCTTATTGGTGAGCCTGGTGTCGGTAAGACCGCAGTCGTAGAGGGTCTTGCCCTCGACATTGTTAATAACCGTGTGCCAGAGATCCTGAAGGATAAGCAGCTTTACTCCTTGGACCTCGGCTCATTGGTCGCAGGTTCTCGTTACCGTGGTGACTTCGAAGAGCGCCTGAAGAAGGTCCTCAAGGAAATTAACCAGCGCGGTGACATCATTTTGTTCATCGATGAGATTCACACGCTCGTAGGCGCAGGCGCGGCAGAAGGCGCAATCGACGCAGCATCTATCCTCAAGCCAAAGCTGGCTCGTGGAGAGCTTCAGACCATCGGTGCGACCACTCTTGACGAGTACCGCAAGCACATCGAGAAGGACGCTGCCCTGGAGCGTCGTTTCCAGCCAGTCAATGTGCCAGAGCCATCCGTCGACCTGACTGTCGAGATTCTTCGTGGCCTGCGCGACAAGTACGAGCAGCATCACCGCATTTCTATTACTGACCAGGCGCTTGTTGCGGCAGCGACGCTGTCAGATCGCTACATCAACGACCGCTTCTTGCCAGATAAGGCTGTAGACCTTATCGACGAAGCCGGTGCCCGCATGCGCATCAAGCGCATGACTGCGCCGCCAGAGCTGCAGGAAATTGACGGCAAGATCGCTGACGTGCGTCGCGAGAAGGAAGCCGCAATCGATGCGCAGGACTTCGAAAAGGCTGCGGGCCTGCGTGACACCGAGCGCAAGCTGGGCGAAGAGCGCCGTGAGCGTGAGAAGAAGTGGCGTGCCGGCGAATCTGACTCCATCGCTGAAGTTGGCGAAGAGCAGATCGCAGAGGTGCTGGCTAACTGGACCGGCATTCCAGTATTCAAGCTGACCGAGGAAGAGTCCGACCGCCTGCTGCGCATGGAGGAAAACCTACACAAGCGCATCATCGGCCAGAACGAAGCTGTCGAGGCAGTGTCTCGTGCTATCCGCCGTACGCGTGCGGGTCTGAAGGATCCAAAGCGTCCATCCGGTTCGTTCATCTTCGCTGGTCCTTCTGGTGTCGGTAAGACCGAGCTGTCGAAGGCTCTTGCGGAGTTCCTCTTCGGTGAGGAAGACGCACTCATCCAGATTGACATGGGTGAATTCCACGACCGATTCACAGCATCGCGTCTCTTCGGTGCACCTCCGGGATACGTCGGCTACGAAGAAGGCGGCCAGCTGACCGAGAAGGTTCGTCGTAAGCCTTTCTCTGTGGTTCTTTTCGACGAGATCGAGAAGGCACACAAGGAGATTTACAACACCTTGCTCCAGGTTCTGGAGGATGGTCGTTTGACCGACTCCCAGGGACGTGTTGTGGACTTCAAGAACACTGTCCTGATCTTCACTTCTAACTTGGGAACGCAAGATATTTCCAAGGCCGTTGGTATGGGCTTCAGTGGCGTCGGCGAGACCGACGAAGAGGGCCAGTACAACCGCATGAAGGACAAGGTCAACGACGAGCTGAAGAAGCACTTCCGACCAGAGTTCTTGAACCGTATCGACGAAATCGTCGTGTTTAAGCAGCTGACCCAGGATGAGATTGTTCAGATGGTTGACCTGATGCTGGCTCGCGTTTCTGAGCAGCTCAAGGAAAAGCGCATCACCATGAATGTCACGGAGAAGGCAAAGAATTTGCTCGCGAAGCGTGGCTTCGATCCAGTGCTGGGTGCCCGCCCATTACGTCGTACCATTCAGCGCGAGATCGAAGACCAGTTGTCGGAGAAGATTCTATACGGCGAGGTCGGACTGGGTGAGACTGTCTCCATCGATGTTGACGGCTGGGATGGTGAGTCGAAGGACATCGATAAGGCAACGTTCGTGTTCAAGACCACGCCAGCTGATGGCGCAGTCGCTGAAGAAGTAGACGAGCTGAGCGGACTTGGTTCTGCTGACGGCACCATCAGCGCAGATGCAGCTGATATCGTGAGTGCAGCTGAAGATGCGACGACCAAGGCCGCTGAATCTTCGGATGAATCAACCGACAACTAGTCGGTAATTAGTCGAGAAAGCAGACGGAGCTCGCCATGGGAATTATCTTCCGCAAGAAGCAGAACATCGATAAGGACACCTGGTTGAACTACTCGGGTTCGGGTGTCTCGGGTTCGAAGCGGATTGGGCCAGTGACCCTTAATTCCCGTGGTGGCTACACCGTTCGACTAGGTAAGGGTTTGACCTTCCGCGGTCGTTGGAAGAAGTAAAAGCCTGCTAGTAATCCATTTTCTGTAGCAACCACGCGAAAGCTTCGTCTCTTGTTTTGACGAACGCCAGGCCGTGGGATCCCTCTCCGAAGTCTTCACTGATTTCGGAGTAGGTCACATCAGCGCCGGCGTCCGTCCAGCGTTGCACCATGTCTCGAGCGGGCTGGACAGGCACGATGTCGTCATGCTCATTGTGAGTAACAAAAACCGGCATTGTAGGTGCCACTCCACCGAGCTGTTGTTGCCTGACCCGATCCGCAATGGTGGAGTCAGCCAAATGCATCCCCAGTGGCCTGCCGTCACGGGTGAACGATCGCGTGTCATCATTCGCCCATTTGTTGACCGTCTCAGACACACAATCGCTTGTCGACGAGTCCACAAAGGCACGTCCCTCCGCAGACAAAATGCGGTCAAAAGCGGGACTCAACTCGGGATAGGTCGCTTCGAGTCCCGCAATGGAGTACCCGACCGCTCCTGCCAACGTCGATGACGGGATGTGCTGTGCTGTGGCGGCCAGATCCGCTGGTACGGCACCTGCGTAGACAGCCTTGATGTCTAATTCAGGCGCATACGTGGCAGCTAATTCTGCAGCAGCGGCAGCTGCCCCTCCGCCCTGAGAATAGCCAAGGATAGCCATGGGAACCTTGGCATCAGGCTCTTCGTCGTCCCGGACGTCCTTGCCGTCACGCAGCGTCAGCGCAGCGCGAGCTGCATCCAGCGTTGAATGCCCTGCGGATAGCCGGTTCATATACGGATGCGTACCGGGAGTGCCCAAGCCTTCGTAATCGACGATCATGACATCCCACCCCAACTGCAGTAACTCCTGCGACGGAGGGGTGGGCATGGCCTTGAAACGCAGCGCAATCGAGCTTGCGCAACGATCTGCCATTCCTAAAGTGCCGGGCGTGACGACGGCCAAAGGTCTCGGACCTGGCCCCGCCCATTGGGTGTCCGTCGACAACAAAGTCCCTGACACCGTCGCCGGACCACCAGTAGCTGAAGTGGAGCGGAATACCACTCGGCGTGCCTCCGCAGGTGCCACAGCGTCGAAGGTCGTGTTGGTAATGATGTGGCCGGGAGTGGCATCAACGCTGGGTACGGATGGTGCAGACGCCCCAGTCGGATCGGAATTGTCAGTGCAGGACGTCACTCCGGTCGCTGTGAGAACAGCGATGCACACACCAGCCACTGAGGATCTGAGTAGTCCTCGGGGGGACGATGAAGTGCCGAAAGGGTCCATAAGCCCAGTGTATGCGGGCAGTTGCTATTCCTATGTGGGGAGTTGAAAGAGTCCTTGATCGTTTTGCTCGGCGAGACCGTCGTCAAGCAGTGAAAACAGGGCGCGTGAACGCTGCGCAGCATCGGGCCATACAGCGTCGAGTATGGATTGTTCTACTGGTGATTCGGCAGCGCGCAGGACATCCAGCAGTTTTCCACGTACTTGGCGGTCCGTCCCTTCAAATTTCTGCACTCGACGCTTGGCTGCGGCGATCTCATGTGCGGCCGGTTCGGGCTTTCCGGCTAGAACCCATGCGCAGTCGGCAACCAATGGGCACTGCTCGCACAGCGGTGTCGTCTTGCAGACGAGCGCTCCTAACTCCATCAATGCCACAGATGTCTCTGCTGCGGAGGCGGGGTCGTCGTCAAGCAATTTCTCTACGGCATCGAGATCGGCGCGCTTGTGAGTTCCGGGCAGAAAGGTGCCCTGAACGTATCGACGGAGCACCCGACGGACGTTGATATCGACCACCGGGGTGCGCATTCCGAACGCGAATGCAGCGACTGCCCGGGCCGTGTAGTCGCCTACCCCCGGAAGTGCGAGCAAATCATCAATACTTCGGGGAACCTGCCCGTTATGACGCTCGACTATGGCAGTGGCGCATTCATGGAGCCGAAGTGCACGGCGTGGGTAACCAAGCTTGCCCCACATGCGGAGCACCTCGTCTTTAGTAGCAGCTGCCAAATCTGCGGGTGTTGGCCATTTTTCCATCCATGCAACCCATGATGGGGCGACGCGAGAGACGGGCGTTTGTTGGCTCATCACCTCACTGACGAGCACTCCCCACGGTGTTGTTTCCGGTGTCCGCCACGGCAACTCGCGCATGTTTTGCCGATACCAGTGGCACAGATGGGGTAGCACGGGTTTCCTCTCTATGGGGGTAAGGGAGCACAATAGAACACATGCCACGTACTCCTGAAAATGTTTGGAAGCAGTTCCTTGAAGGCAATCGCCGTTTCATGGAAGGTAACTCTGCACACCCTAATCAAGACGTTGCCCATCGCGAAAAGCTGACCCAGGGACAGAATCCAGCGATCGTCGTGTTGGCGTGCTCGGATTCGCGCGTTCCGGTTGAGATTATCTTTGACCAGGGACTTGGCGACGTTTTTGTTATCCGCACTGCTGGTCAGATCACCGACCTATCAGTGCTGGCTTCGCTGGAGTTTGCCGTCGATGGTTTGGGCGTTTCATTGGTGTGCGTCCTCGGCCATGAATCGTGTGGTGCAGTTAAGGCTGCAACCAGCGCACTTAATGGTGGGGATATGCCAAGCGGTTTCCAGCGAGTGCTGATTGAAAAGGTCACGCCTTCGTTGCTGTGCGCTCGCAAGAGTGGCTTCGAGTCCCCTGAGGACTACGAACGCCAGCACGTCGCTGAGATCGTCGAGCATATTGTCGATCGTTCGCCGGAAATCCAGGCACGCCTCGAAGATGGCCGCGTCGGTGTCGTCGGAATGCGTTACCGTTTGTCGGATGGACGCGCCGAGACTGTCGTGACCAAGGGTGTCTCTGCTGACCCGCTAACCTAAGAGCATGACTGCTCCGTTGCCTCCAGAAATCTACCGGCGTCGCCGAGTCGCTGCGGTAGTAATCCTCGTTGTCCTCTTGCTGCTCATCGCGTGGGTAGTGAAAGCCATAACAGGTGGATCTGGTGCTGAAGAGAAGCCGGAAAACGTCGCTGCCAGCGAAAAGGTCACAGTCTCCCGGGAAGATGGCTCGGAAGTAACCTCCAAGCCAGAGGAAGAGAAGCCTTCGGAGCCGTATCCGTCGACTAGCAAAGAGCCGGAAGCGAAAGACTCCTGTGAAGCTGCGGATCTCGTTCTGACTGTGAAGGGCGACAGCCCAAATTACGGTGCGGAAGACAAGCCCGAGTTCTCGCTGACGTTGGAAAACCCAACGAAGGCGGACTGCAAGGTCAACCTGGACGAGTCCACGTTACGCTTTGAAGTCTTTGACCTGGCTGACTACAAGCGCGTCTGGTCGGATCTGGATTGCCACGACTCTGAAGGCGCAGGGGAAGAGACCATCAAGGCCGGTGAAAAGGCCACGTTTAACGTGAAGTGGTCGCGACTTTCCTCAGCTCCAGGCAAGTGCTCGGAAGCCGATCGCCAGCAAGTCGGTGCAGGAAACTACATTGTGTACGGACTCCTCGGGGACCGAAACTCCGATCCGTACACTTTCAACCTCGGTTAGCAATTAGCCAACGTTATTTCGGTCCAGCCCCCTCCGCACGTGACGTGCCCAGAGGGGGCCTACTCCTTGAATGGCCGCAATATCATCAACTGTCGCGTCCAACAGCGCAGGTAGCGTCACGTACTTTTCGACGATCTTGGTCATCAACGCACGCTGCATCCGGGGGATGCGGGACAAGGCACGGTACCCGCGTGGCGCAACCCGTTCGGCGAGTGAATCCTGATCAGCAGGGAAACCCAAAATGTGCGCGACACGGGCAATAGTGGCCAAATCTGTCTGGGGGAGAGCTGCTAGGTTTTGCTGGGCTGTGTCAATATCCACCTGGTTGGGGATACCGGATTCGCACACGAGGTAATCATCGAGCAGCAATTCCTGAACCTTGCTGTCTGCCATGAGCTCACGGAGCTGAACATCGAGCTGATGGCCGTCGGAGCCCAGTGCCACGACATCACGGTGAATTGCCGCGGAGGATCGTCGTAAAAGCTCAGTGAGGCGAATGACCTCGATGACTTCAGCTGCCGTCGCGAAGCCGGCCACCTCCGCTTGATAGAGACTTTCCTCCTCGAAATCGAGGCGTGCACTATACCGTTCCAACACCGCGAGTCCCTGGTTCGCGCGAGCCAGAATCTCAGAGGAGTCCTTCAGCATGTGGCGGTCACCATCGGCGTAGACCGTAATCATGTTCATTGACTGAGACACTGCGATCACAGGCAGCCCCGTCTGCAAGGACGTGCGCTCGGCGGACCGATGTCGCGTTCCAGACTCATCCGTCGGAAGTGATGGATCGGGAACCAGCTGCACATTCGCGCGCTTAATCCGTGGCCCAGTGGGGCCACACGACAGCACGACGGCACCGTCCATTTTGCACAGCTCGCGCAACCGAGTGGGTGAGAACGCGACATCCAACTCGAAGCCACCGTCGCAAAGTCGCGCCACAGTGTCGTCGAAACCCAGCACAATAAGAGCGCCCGTCCGGCCACGTTTGATGCGTTCCAGGCCATCGCGAATCGGGGTGCCCGGGGCGAGCTCTTTCAGTAGATCTTGGTTAATCGAAGTCATGGTGATTCCTGGGTTCGTCGTAAAGCGTCGTAAGGCGTCGTAAAGAATGGTCGATGTCGTCCGTTTAGTCGTCCATTGTCAACCCCAGTTGCAGCGCTTCACCGATGTGCCTCGCCTCCAACAACTTCATACCGGCCGGGCCCGTCGAGCCTTTCGGCACCAATGCGCTGCGGAAGCCCATGCGCTGAGCCTCGCGCAATCGGCGCTCCATATCGGGGACGCGTCGCAGTTCGCCGGCCAGGCCGAGCTCGCCCAGCACCACCATTTTGTCGCGCACAGTCCTCTTGCTTGTCGACGACGCCACCGCCAGCGCCACCGCCAAGTCTGCCGAAGGCTCCTGCAGAGACATGCCACCGACGGTACTGACGTACAGCTCCTTCTTTGGCAGTGACTTCAAACGCCCGTGTTCCGTCAACACTGCTGCGATCATAGGTACGCGACGCACATCAAGTCCCGATACATTACGACGCGGATTGTGTGCTTCAGAATCGACCACGAGGCCTTGCACTTCGGCGAGCAGCGGACGGCGCCCGTCCATGGCCACGGTGATGGCGGTACCCGGCGCAGGCGTGCGATGGTGTAGGAACAAGCCAGAAGGGTCGGTCACTTCACGGATGCCTTCTGACGTTTGCTCAAAACAGCCCACTTCGTCTGTGGTACCGAAGCGATTCTTCAGGCCGCGGAGGAAACGTAGCCCAGAATGACGGTCACCTTCGAAGTTCAAGACGACGTCGACGAGGTGTTCCATCGTGCGTGGGCCCGCGACGTTGCCGTCTTTAGTGACGTGGCCAACGAGGAATACTGCCGTTCCTGTCTCTTTTGCCAGCGAGGTCAGCGCAGCCGTGACAGCACGCGCTTGAGCGACACCGCCACGAGTGCCCTCGATATCGGCTGCTTGCATAGTTTGGACAGAGTCGACGACGAGCAGCCCCGGTCTGGTTGTCAAGGTTTGCGAGATAATTGCACCTATATCGGTTTCTGCAGCGAGCAGCAGCTTGTCGCTGAGCGCACCCGTTCGTTCGGCGCGCAGGCGAACCTGCCCGACTGATTCTTCGCCAGTGACGTACAGCGTCGGGCCCAAATCTGAGGTGGCGCACCGGTACGCGACTTCAAGTAGGAGAGTGGATTTGCCGACACCGGGTTCGCCGGCAAGCAGAACAACAGATCCAGGCACGATTCCTGTGCCAAGCACTCGATCAAGCTCGCTGATCCCCGTGCGAATCGCCTGTGAGGCGGTTGCGCTAATGCCCGTGATGGGTTGGGCTGCGTGGCTTGCTACCAAGCCCTGAGCGGAGGATCTGAGTACATTTCCTGCGACACTGACTGCTGAGGTACTGCGTTTCCCGGACTTACTCGTCGCAGACGCAGCCTTCATATGTGGCAGAACTGGGACTTCTTCCAGCGTGCCCCATTCTTTGCACGATGGGCACTGTCCCACCCATTTCGATACTTGCCAGCTACAGGCGGAGCATTGGAAGACGGTGTCCTTCGCCACTAGGTACTCCTAAGAAATGAAGAAGCAGCAACCGGTCAACTGTTTCCCAGTCGATCGATTGCTGCTGGTTGCATCACGTCAGCTGCATAAGGCCGTGGGGCCTATAACTACTGAGGGGTTGCCTCTGCTTCAGGAGCAGCAGACTCAGACTCGGATGCAGCAGCATCCTTCTCTTCGCCAGCCTTGTCGTCCTTCTTAGCGTCCTTCTTTTCGTTCTTAGTCATGCCGTCGTCGTTGCGGTCCATCTGACCAGCTTCAGCGATCTCAGCAGAAACGGTAACGAACAACTCAATCTTCTCTTCGCCCTTAGGGCCGTCGAAAGTGAAGGTAACGTTGCGGTTCTCGCCCGAAGCGCTCATGGTGTCGTTCACGAGCTTTTCAGCGTCCAGGTCGTTAGACATGTAGACGACACAAGCAGCGTTCTTCTCGACGCCCTCGGACATCATCTTGATGGAGTCCTGCGAATCTGCAATAAGGGAGCAGTTACGTGGGATTTCCTTGTCGCCCTTAGCGAGCTTCTTGTACGTTTCCGACTCGCCATCCTTCGTCAGGTTAGCTTCGCCGATGCCATCAATTTCCACCTTCTTCAAGGTGTAGGTCGCGTCGTTTGCGCGCTCCTGGTTGATAGCAGAGAACTTCAGGGCTGCCTTGCCATCTTCAGGATTAACCAGGATGTGAGCATCGCGAATAGCAACGCCACCTGGGTTGGATTCCTGAGGATTCTGAGCACCATCGACTGCTGCAACCTGGTTAGCGGTCTGGGAAATCTGGCCCGCGCCACAAGCTGTGAGGGCGACTGCAGAAGCGGTGGCAACGGTTACCAGGGCACCGCGGCGAAGAACCGACTTGGGGGTCATAACTACGTTTCCTCCATCATCTTGAGGATTGGGGAATGCTGCTGAAGGACTAGCTTAGCCTCTTCATAGGATGCTCTCATACTACCGTCATTCGTGTGGGGGGACATGATAGGGTGGAAGGCCGTTGAAAGGGGCGTGTTCACTACATGGATTTCAAGGTCGGCGACACCGTTGTTTACCCACATCATGGCGCTGCGAAAATTGAGGGAATTTTCGAACGCGAGCTAAACGGAGAGGTTGTTCAGTATCTGGATCTTCAGATTCTGCAGAGTGACCTCAACATTAAGGTGCCAGCTAAAAATGCTGAGCTCGTTGGTGTTCGCGATGTCGTTGGCGAAGAAGGCCTGTTGAAGGTGTTCTCAGTCCTGCGTGAAACCGACGTTGAAGAAGCTGGCAACTGGTCGCGTCGTTACAAGGCAAACCAGGAGCGCCTCGGCTCTGGCGACATTAATAAGGTTGCTGAGGTAGTCCGCGACTTGTGGCGTCGTGATCAGGATCGCGGTCTCTCCGCTGGCGAGAAGCGTATGTTGAGCAAGGCTCGCCAGGTGCTTGTCGGCGAACTGGCGCTTGCAGATGGCGTAGATGACGCGAAGACGGAAGAGCTCTTCTCCCGCATCGAAGCAACCATTGAGCGACACAAGTCGGTTGCAGATGAGTCGATGGAAGAGGAAAAGAAGCCTGCGGCACCCGAGCTCGTTGACCTGGACGAAGAGTAGCCCTCTCTTAAAAGGCGTGCCCGTTACCTACGGGTACGTCTTACACACGTCTTGCTCCAGCTAGACTCAAAGACGTGACTTTCAAGATTTTCGATACCGCCACCCGCACACTGCACGATTTCGTGCCAATTCGACCAGGTCATGCGTCGATTTATCTGTGTGGAGCTACGCCACAGGCGCAGCCACATATCGGCCACGTGCGTTCCGGTGTGGCGTTCGATATTTTGCGTCGCTGGCTTATCGCCAGTGGTCTCGACGTGGCGTTCGTTCGCAATGTCACGGACATCGACGACAAAATCTTGACTAAAGCTGCGGAACACGGTCGCCCCTGGTGGGAATGGGTTTCCACTTACGAACGTGAATTCACCTGGGCTTACGATCAACTTGGTGTATTGCCACCAAGCGTTGAGCCGCGCGCAACTGGTCATGTCACCCAAATGGTGCAGTACATGCAGCGGCTGATGGATAACGGTTTTGCTTACGACGTTGACGGTTCGGTGTACTTCGACGTTGCTGCATGGGATGCAGCGGAAGGCAGCGACTACGGTTCGTTGTCTGGCAACCGAATCGAAGAGATGGAGCAAGGCGAGCCGGATTCTCCAGGCAAGCGCGGTCCACATGATTTCGCGTTGTGGAAGGCTGCGAAGCCAGGTGAACCATCGTGGCCTACCCCGTGGGGTGATGGCCGTCCAGGCTGGCACCTCGAATGCTCTGCAATGGCGACGTATTACTTGGGCTCAGAATTCGATATTCACTGCGGTGGTCTGGATTTGCAGTTCCCGCATCACGAAAACGAGATTGCTCAGTCACATGCAGCCGGTGACGGCTTCGCTCGCTACTGGATGCACAACCACTGGGTAACCATGGCTGGTGAAAAGATGTCGAAGTCGTTGGGCAATGTTCTGTCGGTGCCACATATCTTGACGCTGGTACGTCCAGTTGAGCTTCGCTACTACCTGGGAAGCGCTCACTACCGTTCTGTCCTTGAGTACTCCGAAGAGGCACTGCAGGAGGCCGCAGCAGGTTATCGCCGAATCGAGTCTTTCTTGCACCGGACTCAGGAAAAGCTGTCCGCAAACGGTGACATTGCCATCGGTTCTTGGACTCGGGCATTTGAGGCTGCAATGAACGAGGACCTGGCTGTACCTCGAGCGTTGGCCGAGATTCACAATGCTGTGCGCGAAGGTAACCAAGCACTTGCCGACGGCGACGTTGAAAAACTGCGCACTGTGGCGGAATCAGTTCGGGCCATGACTTCGGCGTTGGGCGTCGATCCGCTCTCGGAGAAGTGGGTAAGCGCTGGTAGCAGCGATGACAAGGCTATGCATGCCTTGGGCGTGCTGGTTGATCATCAGCTGGAAGAACGCAAGAATGCACGTGCAGAAAAGAACTGGGCAGTTGCCGATGCCGTGCGTGATCGTCTGAAAGAAGCCGGGGTTACTGTCACGGATACCTCAGATGGAGCTTCCTGGTCGTTGTCCGAGTAGTGTTTCTACAGTCTTTTACATGAGCTGAAACACGAGTTTTCTGAACACACCATGTTGAGCGAATCGACTTCGAAGGAATTGAGCTAATGCCAGGTAATTCACGTAGGCAAGGTGGTGTCCGCAAGACATCGAAGAAGCCTGCATCAAAGGGCACAGGTGGCCACAAGCGCGGGTTGCGTGGCAAGGGGCCAACTCCAAAGGCTGAAGATCGTGTGTATCACGCAGCTCATAAGCGTGCGCAAGAGCAGCGTCGACGCGCTCAGGGGCGTCATCAGAAGGATTCTGATGGCACGGAGCTCGTTGTAGGTCGTAATCCAGTTGTTGAGTGCCTGCATGCAAAGGTTCCGGCTGCGATGCTGGTCGTGGCGTTGGGCACGGATAACGACGACCGCTTGCAGGAAGCCGTTCGCATCGCCAATTCGCGTGGCATTCCTATCCAGGAAGTAGCGCGCCATGAGCTCGACCGTATGACCGGCAACTCCCTGCATCAGGGTATTGGTTTGCAGATTCCTCCGTACAAGTACCAGGAAGTTGAAGACCTTATTGATTCGGTCAAGGCCACCGGTGAAGCTGGGTTGATTGTTTGCCTCGACAACATCACTGATCCGCGCAACCTCGGTGCTGTGATTCGTTCGGCTGCGGCTTTCGGTGGGCACGGTGTGGTTATCCCGGCTCGTCGTTCTGCGGCGGTGACAGGTGTGGCGTGGCGTACCTCGGCAGGTACTGCAGCTCGTCTGCCAGTTGCTCGGGCAACAAATATGGTGCGTGCGCTGAAGCAATTCCAGAAGGCGGGATACCAAGTTGTTGGTCTAGATGCCGGCGGTGACCATACGCTGGATACTTACGACGGCACGACCCCGACGGTTGTCGTTGTCGGCTCTGAGGGCAAGGGGTTGTCCCGTCTCGTCCGTGAAACGTGCGACACCATCATGTCGATTCCGATGGCCTCGTGGGTTGAATCCCTCAACGCATCGGTGGCTGCAGGTGTGACGCTCAATGAATTCGCTCGGCAGCGTCGAGTAAAGAAAGCTAGCACGAAGTAAGCAGAAGTAAGAACAAGAAAATCCGCGATCATCCCCAAAAGAAGATCGCGGATTTTGTCATTTTCCAGGTAAAGTCTATGCCTCGCCACAGGTGGGGCACGTAGTTTCCCAACGCTGGGCATTCACGAGGTCCTTCGATGCCTTCTTGGATCGCTGCCAACCAATCACCCGGCAGACGAGGTAGATGATGAACGACAGCGTCGTCACGAAAACGCTAACTGGTAGACCGGGTGCCAGGGACAGAATTACGCCCCCGACTGCAGCGACCTCTGCGAAGATGATCGACAGCACAACTGCCATCCTCGGCGATGCCGTGACGTGTGCAGCTGCAGCTCCAGGCGTGATGACCAAAGAAATGATCAGCAAAGCGCCCACGATCTGAACGCCTTGCGACGCTACCAAGCCGGTCAGCACCGCAAAGAGAATCGCCATCGCCCGAATGTTGATACCAGAGGCTGCGGCCATGACAGGGTCGGCAGAGGCGTACAACAAGGGCTTCCACAAGTATGCGACGGCGGCAATGACAACCACCGTGATAGCGGCAAGGAGATATAACGAGTTGTCGGTGATGCCGACGATCTGGCCGGTCAGCAGCGAAAATGCGGTGTTCGAGCGACCGGGATACAGGTGGATAAACAGCACGGATAGGCCCATGCCGAAACTCAGCACGACACCAACAATGGCATCCTGTCCGCCACGCATGCCAAGGATCGCCAGCACAACCGCCGCGAGCACGGACCCAACGACCGCACCGCCTCCGACCGAAAAGCCTGTCAGCAAAGCTGCTGACGCACCCATGAGCGCCAGTTCGCTCGTGCCGTGAACGGTGAAGCTCATCCGGCGCATCACTACCAATGGCGTAATTACGCCCGATACTAAACCCAGCAGTGCTGCTGCGATGATTGCGGTCTGAACAAAGCTGACAGAGATGAGATCTTGGGTGTCAGTAAACCACGTTGCGAGATCGGGGAGCATCTATGCCACCACCAGTTTTCCGTTAAGTTCCGCAACGGTGATATCCGTGCGGTAGAGGTCAGACAGTGTTTCTGATGTCATGATGTCCGCAACTGGGCCAACACGATGGCCGTGTGGAGTGATGTACAAAACTCGGTCGCAGTACTCCAGAATCGGGTTGATCCCGTGAGTCACAAAGACGACAGCGGTGTCGTGCTGGCGACGTCGATCGTCGAGAAGCTGAACCGCCGTTTTCTGCGCGGCGGGGTCGAGGCTGAGGAGAGGCTCGTCGCACAGCAAAATCGCGGGATTGGACACTAGCGCCTGAGCCTGACGAACCAGCTGCTGTTGACCGCCGGACAACGTGCCTACCCGCTGCGTCGCGATGCCCGTCGCTCCAACCGTGCGGAGTGCCTCGGTTACTTCCTCCGAGACTTTACGACGACCCAACGCCCTGGACGCGGCAAGCTCGACGAGATCACGGACGCGCATAGGCAAGTCCGGGTCAAACATGTGCTGTTGTGGGATATAACCAATTTTCCCTTGCACTGAAACGGAACCAGCAGTGAGTTTCCGCTGCCCAAGAGCAACGTTTAACAGGGTGGATTTACCGACACCATTGGGGCCGAGGACGGCGATAAATTCGCCAGGTTCAACCGTGAGGTTGAGGTTGGACCACAGTGGTGACACTGCAGCTCCAGTGAAAGAGAGAACTGGCAAGTTACTTTTGCTCCAATTCGTCAAGAGTCGCGTCGTAAAGATCGAAGTAGCTCTGGCCCTGCGCTGGGGATTCGTACACATTCACAATACGTATTCCCTTTGCTTTTGCTGCCTCCAGAATTCGCTCGCTGACCTGATCGTGAGTCTGAGGTGCGTCGATGAGGAAGTCCAAGTCGCCAGATTCAATCAGTTTAAGCATCTCGTTGACATCAGCTGCACTCGGCTCGGACTCGTTCAGCGTTGAGGCTCGGTAGCCCTTCGGGGTGAGGTCGTGGATCTTGGTATCGCTGATGATGTCATCAGCCAATGGATGAACTTGAGCAGTCTTGGCAGCGGGGAGCTTATCCTTGCGCCTTTCAATGTCGTCCATCTTCTTGACGACGGCATCGTCTGACAGGTTCAGCTCTTTCGCCAATTGCTCAGCGACATTTTTCACAGCGGTGGTCGAGTACCAAATGTGCTCGTTGACTTCGTTCTCGTGGTCATGGCCTTCATGACCTGTTTCTGCTTCGTGGTTGTGTTCGGCGTCATGATCAGCGTCGTGTTCAGCGACAGGGGCAAGCGCGGAGATAATGACTTGCTCACCCTGATCGGACGCTGCGGACGTTAGCCACGCGTCGTAATGCCCACCACCAGCAACAAGAATGTCTGCCTTTTCGACCGTGGCCATATCTGCGGCAGTTGGCTGGTAAGAATGCGGGTCAATATCGTTCGATGCGATGATCGGAGTGACCTCGATGTCTTTTGCGTCGCCGACGACCTCTTTAGCAATGTCAGTCCACACGTTAGTGGAGGTGACAATCTTGATGGAATCCTGACTGTCATCGCTTTCTGTCGCCTGATTGTCCGAAGAGCATGCGGTGGCAGAAAAAACTAAGCCAGTTGTGGTAGCGACTGCGTAGAACGTGGTACGCAGGCGCGAGGAGAAAGCGTTTGTCATATCAGCATCCTAAACCCTTTTGAAAACGATTTTCAATCTGTGGGCGAGTGATCTTGGACAGCCCCGGCTGGGAGAGCGTTGTGAAGCACAGGTTTTCATCCACTGCCGGTTTCGACAAGTGACGGTAAGTTAAACCACGTGAGTAATGAAGCTTCCGCTGGTATTCCCAAGAAGAAGCGACGCCGGGGCACCCTGGCCTCGATCGCAGCAGAATTGGGTATTTCGCGTACCTCTGTCTCTAATGCTTATAACCGACCTGACCAGTTGTCGGACGAGCTGCGGGAGCGAATTATGGCTACTGCGGACAAGCTCGGTTACCCAGGCCCAGATCCGATGGCGCGGTCACTGCGAACCCGCAAAGTCGGCGCGATGGGTGTGCTGTTCACAGAGCAGCTGTCCTTCGCATTCGAAGACCCTGCATCGACTGATTTCTTGGCTGGATTGTCCGAAGCGCTCGGTGAACGCGGCGAGTCTATGGTGGTTATCCCCGCAGCCTCTACCGGCGGTGAAAGCGACGTGCGGGCGCTGAACATGATCCGGCGCGCGCTCGTCGATAAGTTCGTGGTGTATTCAGTGGCTGAGAATGATCCATTCTTGAAGTCCGTGATGGAACGCGAGCTGCCCACGGTGATTTGCGATCAGCCGACGAACGTCGAGGAATTGCCGTTTGTGGGAATCGACGATCGCGAGGCAATCAAACCAGCCGTCCGGCACCTGCTGGAGCTTGGGCATAGGAAGATCGGTATTCTTTCGGTTCGTCTATCCCGGGTGCGTAACGACGGTCCGGTAGAGCGCGAGCGTTTGGACAATGCGCATCACCACGTGCAGAAATTCCGTGTAGAAGGTGCTCTGGATGCGCTGGCAGAGGCAGGCATCGAGTTTGCAGAAGTCCCGATTATCGAGCGCCATCTTAATAATCGCGAAAACAACATGGATGCGGCACGAGAATTGTTGGAAGCTCATCCAGATCTCACCGCAGTGGTGTGTACGACAGATACGCAGGCCTTGGGTGTGATGAATTACTGCCGGGAAGAGGGAATTCGGATCCCCGAGGACCTCTCGGTTACGGGCTTTGACGGTATTCAGCTCGCACGGGTGCTGGGTGTAACGACGGTTTCGCAGCCAAACAAGGACAAAGGCCGCGAGGTTGGTCGCATGTTGGTGAACTCCGACGACGATGGAAACGGAACTACACCGGCCATTCGACGGATCCTGCCAACGGAGTTTATTCCTGGCAAGACGACGGCCGCGCCCCGTGAGACTGAGACGATGGGACAGCTGCAGGGCTAACGGCACAGGCAGCGACTCAGTAGGACAGCCGCGAAGAGAAGTCGATAGGTAAACTTCCGGAAGGTTCACTCTGACGGTCGAACAAAAGTGAAGGCAGGTAAAGTTCCGCATATGAGCAACTCTGATGGCGCCTTGCAGCCAACGTCTGATTTCGATGAACTGGCTATTCGCCGGGCACTGAGCGAGTTCGCCACCGGAGTAACCATTGTCGCAACCCATGATGGCGAGCCTGTCGGTTTTGCCTGCCAGTCGTTCTCGTCGCTTAGCTTGGAACCGCCATTGGTGCTGTTTACTGTGATGAAGTCATCGCAGTCATGGCCACGGATCAAAGCGACGGGGCGTTTTTCTGTCAGCGTATTGACAGAAGATCAACAAGGGCTGTCGACAGCGTTTGGCCGTCGCAGCCCCAATAAGTTCGAACACGGAACCTGGGCAATGACGGATCTGGGTAACCCAGTTTTGGATGATTGTGCAGTGTGGTTCGATTGCACGCTCGATACCGTGCACGAAGCCGGTGACCATTTCATTGTGGTGGGAGCGTTGAAGACTATTGGTCGTCGTGACGCTGCGAAGCCACTCATTTACCACCGCGGTTCGTACGCGAGGGTAGTGGCTGCAGGTGCGGATGCACCGAACGAGCAGAAGTGGCGCCAGCGTCCTTCTGTATAGCTGAATCACTGTCTAGTGCGCTGTGGTACTTAAAACCGGCCGGTACTAGTCCGTGCGTAGCAGCCCCGCCCAGCCGGCTGGTGCTTCGCCGGCAGTCGGCTTTTCCACGCGGGCGAAGCGCACAGAATTATCATTCGCATCGAAGGTGTATTCACCATCGAGCTGGGTAAACAAGCGGTCTACGAATGTTTGCATCGCAGGAGAACACTTACGCTGCAGCTGCGGTTCCGGCTTGTCGACGACCGCCGCCTCGCCACGCCAGTCCACCTCACCAGTGGCAGTGCCACACTGGCTGGTGACCGTGTACGTGCGTCCGCCGAAGGTGATCATCGGAGGGATAGCATTTTCCGGCGCAGCGGTGGGCAGTGCCGGGTCATCGTAGACATGCGTCACCTGAATTTCCCGGCCAACGAACTGTGCCTCGCCCTGCGCGCTGCATCCGGCAACGCTGAGAATAGTCGCGACACCGAGACACACTGATGCGACGGAAAATCTCGTGGAACGGCGCAGCAGTCGCATGTATTAGGCCTTCTTGGCCGTCTTCTTTGCAGCCTTTTTGGTGGCCTTTTTCGCTGTCTTCTTAGCGGTCTTCTTCGTGGCCTTCTTGGCCGTCTTCTTGGTGGACTTACGAGTGCGCTTCGTAGTCTTTGGAGCGTTTTCCTTCAGGTACTCGTCATGTACCTTCTTGTAGCTCAGGCCCTCCGGCTCAACACCAAGCATGCACATCAAAGTGACGCAATCGTGAAAGTCATCCGAGAACGTAGCTACGATCCGTCGAGCCCCCGCTGCAGTCTTTTCCTCCACTTTGTGTAGGGCTTCATTCTGGGCAGAACGAGTGTCAGTGACCTTAGGTGGCACGAATCCTCCTGTGTGGCGGCCTCAACGGCGAAAAGTGCGCGCATAACCACGAAATGTCAAAATCTCCGTCGCGCGCAGGAGCGGGCAAGCGACCGGCCGGCGTGGTCGAGTGCCCATGCAGAAACTTCAGTGTACCAGTGTAAGGCCGTTACCTATCTGTCGCTTCCTTCGCTCCGCCCTTGAATCGGAACGGTGCGCTACGCAGTGGGCGCCTCTTTGGCTTTACGACGGCACCTCGGACCCTTTTACCTCGATTCCACTTCGGGCGCTTCAACTCACCATCGCGGGTCAGTGCGCGTGGGCGACGAAGCTGGCGAGCAATCCATTCGCCCAATACAACGCCAGCAGCCAGTGCCGTAGCGATGCCGAGTGCGGAGGCTAGGGAGGCAAAACCCATCAGCGGCTCGTCGTGAAGCAAAGCGTGTAGACCACGGTAAATGGACATGCCAGGTAAGAACGGGGTGATGCCTGCGATTGCGGTGATCAATGGCGGAATGGACGAACGGCGGGCAAGCAAACCACCCGCGAGGCCAACCAGGGTTGCTGCTACACCAGCGGCGGAAGCAGGATGGAAGCCGGCGGGGAGCAGGACGAGGTAGTAGACCAGCGAGCCAAGTAACGCAGTGATGCCGGAGGCGGATAATGCCTTCGGTCCCGCATTGGATGCCACAGCGAACCCAAGGCTGGCGGCAGTGCCGGCGAAGACGCGGACCGTTGATTCGGTGAACGTGGGGTCAGGGGCTGCTTGGAAAGCTGGAAGAGAGATGCCGAGATAAGCCGACAATTCCAATCCCAGCGCAATACCAGCGATGATGCCGCCGGTTAACAACATCGTGTCGAAGAACCGTGCTGACCCGGTGACTGGAGCCCCCGTCATTCCATCCTGGAGTGACTGAACCAGCGTGAGGCCGGCAAGCATCACAATGATGCCCGAGGCAATAATTCGGCCCGGCTGCACCTCAAATCCCAGAGTTCCCTGGATGGCATAAAGAGAGGTCGCGGAGATCGTTGCAATGAAACCGCCCGCCGCATTTTGGAAGAACATAGGCAGGCCACGGGCGCTCAGCTCGCCGATGACAACGACAATGGCGAGTGTGACGAAAGCGGCGATCGTCGCAACGCCCAACGATGCTCCAAGTAGCAGTGAGACCGACGCGGCGAGCAGGGCCCAACCCAGATAAATAATGCGCAGCCGGTAGAGCGAGGGTGCGTCTTCAATTTCTTCGGCACGAACCGTCGCATCTTCCAGAGAAATCTGACCGCCGCGGATCTGGCGCATGAGACGGTCAGTCTGGCGTAGTCGCTCGAAATTGGGCACCGGGGTATCAACCACCCGCATTGCCGTAATCGGGGTACGGCGCGCACCAATGAGGTGGTACACCGTCACCGAGGTCAACGTGATGTCGACCTGCACTCGGGTCAGGCCATATGCAGCAGTAACAGCCTTGATCTGAAGAACCGTGTCGTTATTCGGGGAGCCACACGCGAGGAGGAGGCCACCGATGCGGGCTGCCAAGTCCAATACAGCCGTCACCTGGTCGGGATCGGTGTAATCGATCGGCGCTAGCGGAAGTGGCGTTTGGGTGGAGTGAACGAGGTCAACGGTCGATCGGGTGCCTGACCACATCTGCGACCAACTACTACGGACGCGTACTGCGAAGGAAGGGGTGGTTCCGTCGTCATCCGTGCTTGCGGATGTTTCCGCGCCTGGCTCAATGGTTGCCATAAATATCGTCCACCTTGGTCTTTCAACCGTACTTCCCGACGGTATTCGTGCACACTCTGATGCGACTCTATACCTTTGTGGCAAATCTTCTATACGTGCTGTTCAGTATGGGTAAACGTGAGGGACAAGGGAAGTGGCTTTACGACGGAGCGTCGTCAAGCGCTCGGCAGATTTTAGTCTTTGCGATTCAGTTATGTATCATCCCCGGTTAGCGATAACTTGTCGTGCCCTCGTACCCGGTTGACTCCTCGTACAGGGCGCTGTTGTGTCGCTGGATGCCGGAATGGCGCAATTGGTAGCGCAACCGCCTTGTAAGCGGTAGGTTGTGGGTTCGAGTCCCATTTCCGGCTCCATATAACCAGGTCAGGGAAGTTTCCCGGCCTGGTTTTCTTTTCTGTGGGGAAGGCTGTGCCTTGCATTGCGGGCGGTATTCGCCCTGGTGAGAGGCGCACTGCTGAATTAAGGCCCACTGGACAACATCTGTAACTTTGGTAACTTCCGTAACAGTAGTTCACAATCTGTCCATTTTTAGGTACATTTGGCGGTGTTGATACGGCTATTGAGAGGAGCAGTATCGTGTTTTTCGCTCGCAAGGTTTCCCGCCCAGTGGTCGCAGCCGTCGCTGCTACCGCATGCTTGACCTTTTCAGGGGCCACCGCCGGTGTGGCCGTAGCAGAACCTGCACCCGCGGATGCGCCTGCTTCGTCGTCGGCTACAGCTCCAACGTCGCTCGGGTTGGGTTCCCTGGATTCCCTGAATTTCAACTTCGCGCTTTTCCATGCGCTGTTCCCGAACTTCTTTGCAAGCAAGGACATCAAGGCACCTACTCCATCCCGTCCGGTCCCAGTACGTCCGTCGCCGTCAGCTCCTGCTGAGCCGCAACCTAACGACGGTTCTCCTCAGTCGCCAATGGTCTTGCAGGGTGATTTTGCTGATGTTGCGGGAGAGCGCGTTCTTGTTTGCGCAACTGGTAATGGTGCAGGGATTAGTCACGTTGGTGTGACTGCATCGCCAGGAGCGCCAGAAGGGGACACGCAGCGAGATGCAGCGAAACTGTGCTCGACTGCCTATCGTGTGATGGGCGCTCTGCTGGCTAGTGATATGGCTAATGCGCCAGGTCATGAGGGAATTTTAGCCCGGGATCACCGCTTTGATGCTGGCGGCCCAGCCGAGTGTAAGCCTGCTGGCGAAGCAACGCTGCGGTGCGAGACCTCAGAAGGTCCGCTAGTCACAATCTGGTCGGTCGCTCACGAGGGTGCTAACTAGAGGCCAACTCGTAGTCAACTACGCACTGACTCTGACGAGGCGCGGCTGACCAGGCAGGGAAACTGTGTAAACCTCTGCCACGTGGGTCAATTGCGCCTATCATGTGACCATGACCGAAGTTCTTTTTGTCAGCGGAAGCAACATGGGTTTGTCACGCATTGCGGAGGGGCTTGTTCGTCATAATGCTCCGCACATTCACGCTATGTCGGCTGGTATCGATGTGGATGACGATGACCGTGGCATCGACGAAGATGCGCGTATGGCGCTTTCCGAAGTTGGCGCGCGGTGCGATGGGGACCCGTCACAGCTCACGCCGTCACTTGCGGACAAGGCCGATTTGGTCGTAGTGCTGGGCGACATTGATGTTTCTGAGTTCGTGCCGCCTGAGGTGGAGGTTATCCGCTGGGAGTACGAAGATCCGAAAGACAACGGCATCGATGGTATCCAGCGTTACCGAATCCTTCGTGATGATTTGCTGGGCAAAATCCGTCGTCTTGAAAAGTCGCTGTCCTAGGCATTATGTGGCGACACAGAGAATCTTTGGAAAAATGGCTGCTATGGAGTGTTGCACGTTCGACGGAAAGTGACGCAAAGCCTAGAGTTGCTAAGTATGAATTCAGAATCGCTGAAGAAGCAACTCACTCGGAAGTTTGAAGATACTTTTGCAACTCCCGAGGGCTTCAAGAGGTTCTTGAATATTTGGCCACCTCTCGCTGCGTCGGGCATTACGGTCACAGATGTGGCAGACGATTGGTCGTATGGCCGATTGGAGTTGCGCCTTAATAGGCTCAACGCCAATATTCATGGCGCTGCGTTTGGTGGCTCACTCTATGCCATGACTGATGTGCTCTTCGGCGCACTCGTGATGTTTAGGCTTGGTCTCCGGGATTGGGAAGCCTGGACGCGTACTGGCTCTTTCGAATACATTCGCCCTGGCGCTCGTGGCGCGTATTTGGAAGTAGAAATCACAGATGAGTTGGTAGAGCGTATTCACCGCGAAACTGAGGGCGGGTATTCTACCGTCATCGATTACACCTCGGTGGTTCGTGACAAAGACGGTGGCGTTGTTGGGATCGGTCAACAGGATCTGTACGTTCGTCGTCGCAGCAAGACCAAGCCACCCGCAAATCCTGCGCAGCTTGAGCAAGTGTCCGGCGAGAACCTCATTGCCGCTGCCCGAACACTTGCGCGTCTTGGTATGCGTGACGACGAACACCGTCAGCGCTTGGTCGAACACGAACGTGTTGCCCGTCGCTGTATCGCTCCTGAAGCGCGCGCCGTCGCGTGGTTGCAGGGAGTGCTGGCTTTAGGGCACGTGACATTCGAGGACTATCAGGCAGCTGGATTGCCGCCGGTAGTTTTGGAAGCTTTGACCTCCGAGGCTCCATCGCGGGCAGCTCGGCAGTTGATCGCGCAGGTTGCGGAAGCGCGCGAATCCTTGGATAAGTACTAGCGCCGATCGGTCGCGCTCACTAGTAGTTCGAATGCAGAATGCGGGCGACTAGATCAATGATCTCTGGGTGGCTCGGCTGTAGGGGATGCCTGACACCATGACCGAGTTCTTTTTCAAGAACGAGTGTGGTGGCACCGGGCATCTCAATCGGAGAGTGCGCGCGCAGGGCAGACGTCGCTGGAACAATGCCGTCTTCATAGGAAACAATGTCGTACCAGTGTGGGAATGAAGAATCGGCATCGACATCGATTGCGTACTGCCACGTTTCCGGTGAATCCCACATGGTGTTGTCGCCCATCAACATGATCTCACCCAGCGACTCCCCAATAATCGCTTGCGAAAAGAACCCGCGTAAGGCTTTACGGGGACGGGGCACTCCACGGTGAGTACCGGAAATAGCGATGGCTGTGCGAATTGACCCTCGGGGCAAAGCTTCGACCATGCTATCTGGGCCGTTGCCATACATTGCAGCGACCATCCATCCGATAAGCATGCCCCCTTGGGAATGCCCGACGAGGTCTACCCGCTTCGCACCTGTCTTTCGCAATACCTCATGGACAACGTCCGTCACTTCACCGTAGGACTGAGAAATTCTACTCGTGCCTCGTGCGCCAAATGTTGGCACAGCTACTTGTCGCCCCTCGGCCATCAGTCTCTCTGCCAACTGCTCCCAACATCCACCATTGGCGATAGTTCCATGCAACATCACGACAGGTACTTCCGACGTACCAGTCTGTGTCTCTGGTGGTTGCCAATTCTCGTCAAGAATAGTGCCGGCAGCGACACTGCCTCTGGGAGGAACCAACAAGATGAATGGTTCACCCCGCTTGCGTGCTGCAAGTGCCGACGTAAAAACACGGGGAAACAACATGTCTAGCTCTCAAACTGCTGCTTATTGAGGGTGTCGATGTCTGGCACTTCGTCGTCAAGCATGAACGTGGTGGCGCTGAACGGAACGTTTACCAGCTTGAAGAGGGCTTCACGGACGAGCGAGCGCACCCGAACATCAGACACCATGTGCTCGTGGAGTACCACGGACTGTGGAAAACGTTCTTGCACGAAGATGTTCTCGATGGCACCGGTATCGCCATCATCAAGGAAGCATGAGGTTGGTGGGTAAATCAGTTGGTCTGTTTTGGACGCAATGCATGTGTATGTCACGCCGGGTGCAGTGATATCACGACTCATCGTCGAATCGAACACCATCTTCGATCCTGTCAGCTGCTCCAGCCCGGAGATGCCCCAGTAGTTCTGTACGAATGAGCTCATCAAGTTGCGGGTCCACGGGATACGGATAAGACCCGACACCACTCCGCCTAACGACGTCCCGTGATTCGGAGCAGCCAAACACACCACATGCTTGGTTTTGGAAGGAATACGCAAGGAAAGGAGAGTTGACAGCAAACCACCTTGCGAATGGCCAACAAGAATCACACTGTGACCGCCGGTGGCATGCATGACAGCGTGAATGTAAGCCAGCAACTGGTCAAGCGACTGAGATAGTGGTCCGGACGCACGGAAGCCATAATCTGGAGCGAAGACTGCCCAACCGTCGCTGCGCAGTTCAGTACCGAGATCTTGCCAAACGCTTTTGGAGTTGCCAGTACCGTGGATCAGAATGACCGGCCACGGGCGGTCCGGGGTGACTTTTGCGCGCCAGTCATCCTCGAAAACACCACGCAGCGGGCGAAACGCAGCGTACGGAGTTTTCGACGACGACTCTCCCACACCGTCTGCGCTTCCTTCTTCTGGGGCAGGCTCCACGCCGGCCTTTGGAAGATCAGCGTGAGTGAGACTGTCCGCTGAATCTGCAAGACTCTGACGATAACGGGCAGCGCCTTCAGGGAACAACGTGGGCATTTGCGAGCCCAAAAGCTGGTGCAGCTGTGCACGCACAGAATCTAAGCGAGGATGCGACGCAGTCAACTTATCCGTTGCGTCATCCGTGCTTGGCTGTTCAGTGGGGTCATTCGTGTCAGTGGCGTCAGTCGTTGAATCGTCGCTCATACGCGATGGCTCCCGAATGCTGATTCTTGCTAACCGAGCTCCTGAGTACCCAGAATCTCACGGAGCTTGTTGGCGGCCTCGTCCAGAGCAGCTGGATCTGGATTACGGTCGACCGTTTCCAAGTTATACCCATGCATATCCCACGCCGGGAAAACATGAATGTGCGCGTGTGGCACTTCGAAGCCAGCGATGAGGTAACCAGCGCGAGGCGCGTCAAATGCTTCGATTACTGCTCGGCCCACCATCTGTGCAACCTCGTTCATATGAGCTAGCAGCTTTGGTGGAATGTCAGTCCAGCGGTCGATTTCTTCGACTGGAATGATCAACGTGTGGCCCGAGGAAATAGGCTCGATGGTAAGGAAGGCAACTACCTGCTCATCGCGGTAGATAAAGCGGCCCGGTAGTTCTCCATTAATGATCTTTGTAAACACGGTGCTCATGTCGCCCAGCGTATCCCGAACTGCGGATCGGTGGCGTGCGAAATGGGGGAATGGTCAGGTAATCCAGCTCTGCCGATATGATGGACTGCATGCGCATCCTGGTTATTGGCAACGGTGCTCGCGAGCACGCCCTCCTCTACGCAATGAGTAAAGACCCACAGGTCACCGAGCTGCATGTCGCTCCCGGTAATGCCGGCATGTCCAAGCTTGCAACGATGCATTCTCTGAAGGTCGATGATCCTGCAGCAGCAACTGCACTGGCCCAGGAGGTCCAGGCGGATCTTGTCATCGTTGGTCCAGAAGTTCCTCTCGTCGCAGGTGTAGCCGACGCGCTGCGTGCTGCGAGTTTCCCTGTCTTCGGGCCAAATGCAGACGCAGCTCGTATCGAAGGCTCCAAGGCATTCGCCAAGGATGTGATGGCTGCAGCAGGTGTGAAGACCGCACACGCAGAAGCTATCCAGCCTGGTGCCGCAACGGAAGAAATCGAAGCTGCTATCGATCGTTTCGGACCAACGTGGGTGGTCAAGGATGACGGTTTGGCTGCAGGTAAGGGCGTCGTCGTCACGCCAGAGCGTACGGAGGCCATCGAGCATGCCAAGGCCGTGCTCGAGGGTGGTAACCCGGTGCTGCTGGAATCGTTTTTGGATGGTCCAGAAGTCTCGCTTTTCTGCCTGGTTGATGGCGAGACTGTGGTGCCATTGATTCCGGCGCAGGACCACAAGCGGGTTGGCGAAGGTGACACTGGTCCAAACACTGGTGGCATGGGTGCTTATGCGCCACTGCCGTGGTTGCCAGAAGACGCCGTGCAGAAGATTGTGGACGAAGTGTGCCAGCCAGTCGCTTTGGAAATGGTCAAGCGCGGTTGCCCATTCCAGGGTCTCCTGTACGCAGGTCTGGCGTGGGGCAAGGACGGCATTGCTGTTGTCGAATTCAACTGCCGTTTCGGCGACCCGGAGACGCAGGCAGTGTTGGCACTTTTGGAATCTCCATTGGCTCAGGCGCTGCACGCTGCTGCGACGGGTACTCTTGCAGACTTCCCGGAGCTGAAGTGGCGCGAAGGCTACGCCCTGACGGTCGTGCTGGCCTCCGAAGGATACCCAGTGACATCTCGCACCGGTGATGTGATCGAGGGTGCGGAGCCAGGTCGCGAAGACGATGGCATTTTGCACGCTGGTACCGCTCTTGACGACGGCGGCCGTGTGGTCTCTGCTGGTGGTCGAGTGCTGAACTTCGTGGGTGTCGGTGACACTTTGGAAGCAGCTCGCGAGCAGGCATATGCAACTTTGAAGACAGTAGAGCTCGAAGGTTCGCACTTCCGTGGCGATATCGCCCTGCCAGCTGTTGAGGGTCGCATTTCAATTCCGGAATAGGAAAATCTCGTCATGGAATCGGGTAGTTCACGCGCATCACAGCGATCTGAAGTCGCTCCCTTCTACGTGATGGATGTGCTGGCAGCAGCGCATGCACGCAATAGGGAAAAGGGTGATGTCGTCTACTTGTGTGCTGGCCAACCATCAACACCGGCGCCAAAGTCAGTGTTGGCAGCTGCGCGTGATTCCATTGACCGAGAAATCCTGGGGTACACCGAGGCCACCGGCATTCCTGCATTGAAGCAGGCTATTGCCGACAACTGGAATCAGCGATATGGGGAAGCTGATCAGCTTGGCGCTTCGGCGCGTCCAGTTTCTGTCAATGATGTGATCATCACCACCGGATCCTCGGGTGGTTTCGTGTCATTGTTCCTGGCAGCCCTCGACGCTGGCGATGACATCGTTCTTGCCCGTCCCGGCTATCCTGCGTACCGCAATTCGCTGGAGGCGCTGGGAGCGAATGTCGTCGAGATTGACTGTGGTCCGGAGTCTCGCTTTCAGCTGAGCGTCGACAAGCTGGATGCGCTGCCTCGCGTGCCAAAGGCTGTGATTGTGACTAGCCCGGACAATCCAACGGGCACGATTATCGATGCGGCTGAGCTGGAAGCGATTGCGAAGTGGTGCGATGATCATGCGTGTTTGTTGATCAGCGACGAGATTTACCACGGCATTTCTTTCGGCCGAGAGTGTGCATCTGCTCGGCAGTTCAGCGAGTCAGCAGTAGTCGTGGGCAGCGTCTCCAAGTACTTCTCGATGACCGGTTGGCGCGTCGGCTGGCTCATCATTCCCGAGTGGTTGCGTGCCCCGCTGGATCGACTGAGCGCAAACCTCAGTGTCTGCCCCCCTGCTGTGTCGCAGGTCGCCGCGATTGAGGCCTTCTCGCCGGAGTCCATCGCGGAACTCGATTCGCACGTCCAGCGTTACGCAGCAAACCGCGAAGTTCTGTTGGAATGCCTGCCGAAAGTTGGCCTTGGCAACATCGCACCTCCCGACGGCGGTTTTTATATCTACACCGATATTTCCGAACTTTACGACGATCCCGCTGACGCAGATTCGCTGACCTGGGCACGTGACCTGCTCGATGCGACAGGTGTGGCAGTCGCGCCGGGCATCGACTTCGACACCGTAGGCGGAAAGAACTGGGTGCGGTTGTGCTTTGCCGGTTCCACGGACGATATGCGTGAAGCTGTGCGCCGGATCGGGCAGTTCACCGGCAAGTCTTACAATGCTGACAATGCCGGCTAGCTGACCTGCGCGGTTGCGGAAACAATAGTGTTCCAAAGCTGCCCAAAACCTGGAATCCTCGAAAATGAGGGAACTTTGCTGGGTGTTCGCTGCATCCCATCTACGTAAAGAAAAGAACCGTAGATGAACGGATGAGTGAAAGCCGCCATGCTCGCAGAGATTGTCAGTTCCCCAAAGCCAACTAGCAAGCCAACATCCTCAATTGCAGCGCAACCTGTGTCGGCCCTTTTCGCTGACCGAACCTTTACTGCCGAGGCAGAATCTTCGTCGTCAGGCACTGAAGGAATCGCATTGCTTTCTTTCTTGCTAGGACTGTTGCTAGTGGTCGCCGCGTCAGCGTCGGTAGTCTTCAGCTTCAGTGAGGATCGGTATGTGGCTGAAATGGCAATGCTGGGTTGGGCGGTGTTGCCCTTCCTTGCAGTGTCGGCTTTTCGCATCACTTCGCAGCTTGTGACGATCGCCTCCAGCCACGGCGTCGAACTGTGCCCAGCACTGTTAGCAACTGCCGACAAACGAATTCGCGGTCTCTGGCAGATCACCGCGTGGGGCATGGTGATCGCCATTGCGGGTGTGCTGGCGGGTCCGGTGGGCTCGTTTCAGGTAGGCGAGGTTGCTACGTGGGGAAGCGGAATTATGGTGATAGGCCTGCTCATCAACCTTTTTGCAGGCGTATTCGGTGGCCTGTATGCACTGTATGAATGCGCTGGCCAGGTGGAGGATTTGAGTTTTAATCACGATCGAGAAATCGGGTGAGCTAGGCGGGGAATACTACGACCATCTGCATGTGGCAGGGGTGCTCAATACTAAGTGTTCTAATTCAAAAGAAAGCGCTTGACTACTCCCTCCGGGAATGTAAGGTATGTCACATTACGTTATGTTGGCTTAGGCTACGAAATACCGTAATCCGGGAAGGCTTGCACTTTGGACACTTCCTGGCATTCCTGATTTATCGCTAGTGAGGAGTTGCAGGTGTGAGAAGAATTCAGTCAGATATCGGCTGTGTAGCAGAGTCGAACCTCGTACGCCGAAAAGCGAGAACGGTGATTGCAGCTTTCGCCATTTCAGTAACTGCCTTTACCTCGGCATGTGTTTCTGAAGCAGACAATGAAGCTGAAGATGGAGTTTTCACTCTGGTTATGGGAGATAGTTTCTCCCTGACTCATCCAATGGGGGTCGGAGGTACCGAACAATTTGTCGAAGGAATCAAGGCAAACGGTGAGGAGGTGGGGCTTGCCGTTGATTACTACTCAAGTGGGCAGTTGGGAAAACAATGGGATATGCCCACAATCGTGCGTCGGGGTGTCGCAGATATTTCTGTGATTTCACCGTCGTATGTCGCTTCCCAGATGCCACTGTCGAGTGTCGGAGATCTGGCGGGGCTGTCAGATGACGCGTGCGTCTCTGCCTATGCACTGCAAGACCTTATAACTGAGGGTGGAATCCTCTATGAAGAGGAATTCAAGCCACTTAATCTTCACCCATTGTGGATTGGGGTGATTCCACGATATGAGGCGATGACTGCAGATCGAGAGATCAATGTTCCTGCTGATTTGGCAGGGACAGTGCAGAGATCAACTGGTGGTGCCCAGGATCGCATTGTTGACGCTGTGGGCGCAGCTGGTGTTGGAATGCCGATTGGTGACCTCTACGAAGCAATGACCCGTGGAACTGTAGAGGGGACAGTAGCCTCTCCCACATCTATCACGCCGTATGGGCTTGAAGAAGTGATCGGATACTCGACAACAGGAGCCAACTTGGGCTCTTTTACCTCAGTCTATGTGATGAATGAGGATACGTGGCGAAGTCTGAGCGCAGACCAACAGGACCTCATCAACGAGCTATCCGCGGCAAGTCAAGAGAACCTTTGCGCTGAGCTTAATGAATCGGTCGACAGGTCTCTAGAGGAAATGCGTAAGGCAGATGTGAAGCTCATTGATGTATCGAAAGATGCTGATAAATGGGAGGCCCTACTCGAACCCACCCGAAATAAGTGGGTACAGGACCTGGAATCCGTTGGTAAGCCAGCAGGCAAGGTGTTGAAAGAGTACGAAGCAGCATTAGCTCGCAATGAGCATCGATCTCAAAAGGAATCAAAGTGACCACAGTAATTGTTCACCCAGGACATCGCGGCACTGCGAAACGAACAATGTTCGGATTCGTTACTGATGATTACCCGATGCTCCATAAAGTGCAGAACGCCATTTCTGCCATATGTGCTCTGTTTGCAGGACTTGCAATCGTCCTGAGTGGGGCGCTGACAATCCTTGAAGTTTTCATGCGATCCGTCCTGAGTAAACCCTTAGGTTGGAATATTGGCTTTTCAGAGCGATATTTGATGGTGGCGATCGCATTCTTTGGCTTAGTGACGGCTTATCGATCTGGGGCGCATATTGCAGTTGCGTCACTCTTTGGAAAATTTCCCAAGAGAATGCAGAAGGTTCTGATGCTTGTCGCTCAAACAATCGTTGCGGCGATCTTCCTTACCCTTTTTATTAGTGGCTGGCAGACGACGGCCTTTTCAATCTCGATTAACGAACAAATTCCTCCTGGAATGGCCGAGCTTCCGTGGCCCAGCTGGACTTGGAAAGCGATGGTTCCATTGGGGTCCTTCTTTGGTCTCGTTGTGACGATGATTGACATCTTTCGAGAGCTAACAACCAGTTGGTCTGTGCCCGCAACTGACTATGAGCCAGGGGAGGGGGTCTAGCATGTTGCTTGCATCGATCATCGCGCTGTTGATCATTCTGATCATGTTGCGCGTTCCGGTATCGTTCTCGATCTTCTTTGCAGGTGCGGTGGGAACGCTACTACTTGGAAGCTTTGATGTGCTGCTGCCTGTAATGGCCACTGCTCCGGTAACCGCGGTCAGGAGTACTGCTCTCACCGCAATTCCACTATTTATGCTTATGGCACAATTCATGCTGATGTCGGGACTGTTGGACTCGCTGTTTGATGCTGCTAGAAGCATGGTTGGACGCGTGCCAGGTGGTACGGCTGTCGCTTCCGTCGGGGCAGGAACCGCATTTGCAGCGGTGTCTGGATCCTCGACTGCTGCTGCGGCGACGCTGGCACAAACGTCGACGACCCGCATGATAAATGAGGGATATCGTCCGACAGTAGCTAGTGGACTTGTGGCTTCCGTAGGGACATTGGCTGCAATGATCCCGCCGTCAATCATTTTGGTCTTTTATGCAATTACAGCTGAAGCGCCGGTAGGCGATGTTTTGATAGCGGGGTTCTTCCCCGGAATCTTGATTGCACTTGCGATGATTCTCACGATGTATGTTGGCATGCTTCTGGATAAAGGATCAGTGCCATCGGGCGAGCGTTCGAAGTACTCCGAGAAGTTGGCATACCTGTGGAAGTCGTCGCCATTGCTTGTTGTATTCGTCGCAGTAGTCGGAACCATCTTTCTCGGAGTTGCCACCCCTACAGAATCTGCTGCACTTGGTGCCCTAACAGCTCTGGTGTTAGTGGTTATCCGAGGGAAGTTCACTTGGAACTCTTTCGCTAAGGCGATTGTCGAAACTGTTAAGTCTACGGCAATGATTTTGGCAATCATTATGTCCGCCCATGTTCTCGGCCATTTCCTAACGGAAACGCGGGCTGCTCCGACGCTCGTCAATGCAATTGAAGAGTCAGCGCTACCAGCTCTCGTTGTTATGGGCCTGATCGCAGTCTTCTATGTGATTCTTGGATTCTTTATGGATCAGATTGCGATCATTGCCTTGACTGTGCCAATCATCTTGCCGGTTGTGGAGCAGCTTGGATACGACCCAATTTGGTTCGGAATTTTCATGGTGCTACTGGCAGAAGTCGGAATGGTGACGCCACCGATGGGAATCAATGTTTTCGTTGTGTCAAAGTCTGCAAATATCGCGCCGATGACTGTGTTCCGAGGAGCGTTCCCCTACGTCGTAGCGATGCTAGCAATGGCTTCGATCTTCCTCTTCTGGCCTGATCTTGTCCTGTGGGTGCCAGCGCTCATGTAACGGAGCCGTTTCTGTTTGTTTCAGTCGATAATTCAAAAGCACACGAAGTAGCAATGACATCTAGCTCTGATTGGAGAAAAGAATGGATCAGAAGAACAAACCTGCTGTGCTAGTCGAAACACGTAACCATGTCGAAATTTGGACGCTTAATCGTGAGAACGAGCGAAACCCGATTTCATCACCCGAAATAATCTCTGCCATTGTCGACAACGTCCAGCGTGTAAATGCCGATTCTGCGGTGCGTGCAGTTGTACTGACTGGTGCAGGACCTGCCTTTTCCGCTGGTGGAAACATCAAGGACATGCAGAACCGTCAGGGAATGTTCGGCGGATCGCCATACGAGCTGCGAGACGGATATCGGAATGGAATTCAGAGAATTCCTTTGGCTTTGTACGATTGTGAAATCCCAGTGATCGCGGCGGTCAATGGGCCAGCTGTGGGTGCGGGCACAGACCTTTCGTTGATGTGTGATATGCGAATTGCATCGAGCAGAGCGTGGTTCGCTGAAAGTTTTGTCAGCTTGGGCATTATTCCTGGAGACGGTGGGGCATGGTTGCTAACCAAGTCTCTATCTCCGGCTCGTGCTGCGGAAATGGCTCTAATAGGTGATCGAGTTACGGCTGCAAAAGCGCTTGAATGGGGCCTCGTGAACGCCGTAGTTGAGCCAGAAGATCTCCTGAGTGCTGCAATTGAGCTTGCAGAAAGAGTCGCTAAAAATCCACCTCATTCAGTGAGGATGGCTAAGAAACTACTTCGCGAATCTCAACAACAGGGTCTGTCTAGCATTCTTGAGTTGTCAGCTGCGATGCAGGCGTTGTCTCATCACACGCTCGACCATAAGGAAGCTCTCGAAGCCTTTGTGGAGAAGCGACCTGGGCGCTACCTAGGCAAATAGCGGTTGAGGATCTCGACGAGTTCAGCTTTACGGCTATCGATCTCGTCGTGCTCTCCAATGATACCGAGTGCTGCAACAACACGATTTTTGTGTTTCACGGCTACAGAGACACCATCGACATTACGTGGTGCGACGCCTGGGGCAGCGCACACCCCAGTTTCAGCAATTCGCTCGAGTTCTGTGAGAAAAGCGTTGACGTATTGTTGTTCTTCTTCCGGGCGAGAGCGTAAGAAGGCCCATAAATCTCCACGAGAGTATCCGCTAAGGAGGATCCAGCCTCCTGAGGTTCGGAGTAATGACCGAGGGAGAAAATCTTGTGTCAAGTACTGCTGCGCTAGACCTTCAGCAGCAGAGTGCAAATAGAAGACACGGTTGTCTACCGCGATCGATAGCACTGTGGTCATGCCAGTTTCCGCGAAAATGCTGTCGATTGTGCCCTGAGTTATTCCTTCGATTGCTTGTCGGTTGGCCATGGTATTGAGCCAATAAGGTGCGATACCCAGGGAGAATATCTTTTCATTTTCATCTAGGAATCCCGTAGCGGTCAGTCCATTCACAAGACCCTGGGCTGTTGATAGAGGTATTTCCGCTTTATGGGCTATGTCCGTTAACGAAAGCCCATCGCTAGATCGAGCTACGAGCTCCAGGATTGTCGCGATGCGGTCGACCGTTCGGTGGCGTGGCCGAGGTCGTTGAGATTCAGACATGAACGAATCTTAACAATTTTTGTGAACTAGTCTTTTCATCTTCAAAAGTGAGGTAGCTTTACAGAGGTAGGTAAATATCGTAGAGGGTTACGATAATATGAAGAACAGCCTGTGTGAAAGTGTCAAGCTTTTGGCTGAGAGCGTGTGATGATTTTCGGGAGGTCAAGATGGTTTCGAATACAGAATTGAAGGAACTTCGACAACAAGTTCGTTCCTTTTTGCGAGAGCAAATTGATATCGGTCGATTTGAACCGAGCATCGATACGTGGCTCACAAAATGGGACGAAGATTTTACGAAGTCGCTGGCTGAACAAGGCTGGGTGGGAATGACGATCCCACGGGAATATGGCGGCCATGGGCGGACGTTCTTGGAGCGGTTTGTCGTAACCGAAGAGTTGCTCGCTGTTGGCGCTCCTGTAGCTGCGCAGTGGGTAGCGGACCGGCAAATTGCACCGTCCTTGTTGGCACACGGCTCCGAAGATCAGAAGAAGAAGTACTTACCACGGATTGCGGAAGGAGAAGTATGTTTCGCAATTGGGATGAGTGAGCCAGATTCGGGTTCGGATTTGGCTTCAGTCCGGACCAAGGCGGTGAAAACCGCCGGAGGTTGGAACATCACAGGCACCAAAGTCTGGACATCGGGAGCGCAACACTCGGAAGCGTTCTTTTGCTTGGCTCGCACTGCCCCCCTCGACGTATCTGATCGGCATGCTGGACTCTCCCAGTTTCTTTTGGATTTGAGGAGTGAAGGCGTAACGATACGGCCGATCGAATCAATTTCGGGTAGTCGACACTTTAGTGAAGTCATCATGGACAACGTATTCGTTCCCGATGACATGGTATTTGGCGAGCTGGGCAAAGGCTGGAAGCAAGTCAATTCAGAACTGGCTTTCGAGCGATCTGGACCCGAAAGGTTCTTGTCTTCCTTCCGGCTGTTTGCCGAGGCTTCATCGGGGAGAGCGGAGAGCTCGGAAAGAAAGCACGAGATCTTAGGCACCGATTCGATCGGACAATACGCGGCTCGACTTGCCGGGCTCCATGGGATGTCCAGCAAAGTTGCTGAAACACTCCAAGCTGGAGGACAAGCTGATTTGCCCGCAGTGCTCGTCAAACTGCTGGGTACTGCCACAGAGGGAGACATCGTTGAGGACATCGACCGACGTGTTGATGCTGATTCCCCTGTTTCGCCACAACTGCTTCAGCTACTTCGCGCAGGAGTAGTTCAGCGTCCTGGTTTCACTCTGCGTGGTGGAACTAATGAGATCCTTCGTACAGTAATCGCTCGTGGATTGGAGCTGCGATAATGAAGTTTTTGGAAAAAACAGCCAGCGTTGTTTCGTCTGTCGAAATTGACAGCGAGCTAGAAGATCTCGCAAACGACGTGTTCGCTAATGCCACATTGGATGAGCAAACTCTTCGAGAAACGTGGAACACGTTGTCTGAGCTGGGTCTTGCTCGATTGACAGGAAGTGAAGAACTTGGTGGATCCGGAGCTAGTTGGAGTGAGGCTGCCTGCGTGGCGCGAGCGGCTGCATCTCAGGGATTGCCTATTCCGTATGTGGAGTCCGATCTGTTAGCTGGATGGTTGTTGGAGCAGTTGGGACTTCCCGTTGACGATGCGATCCGAACAGTAGCGTTCCTTAACCGGCAAGGCCACAGTAATCGCGCACCATGGGTTAGAGAAGCGGATAGGATCGTGGTAGTTCGCCCGTTTGGGGAGACGGATACGGACGGATATTCCTCGTGGCAAGTAGCAGATATCGAAAGGGGAAAGGTATCGATTGAGGACATTCCTCATTATGGGAAGGAGCCGCGTTCGAAGATCAGTCTGCCAAATGAAGCAGGAATTGAGTGGCATGAGCTCTCGAATTCCAAGTTTCACTTGCTCTATCTTCGAGGTGCTCTTGCTAGGAGCGTTCAAGTAGTTGCTGCGTTAGAAACCGCAACTGTGCTGGCAAGGGAACACGTTGTTACGCGCCACCAGTTCGGACGACCTGTTGCTCGATTTCAATCAGTTCAGAATTTGATTGTAGACGCAGTTGCGGAGGCAACGCTTGCTCGATCAGCAGTAGAAGTAGCTCTGAAGAAGGCGGTCGAAACTGATCTTGACAGCACTGATAGTGCCTTTTATGTAGCAGTAGCAAAATCAGTAGTCGGTCGAGCGACTTCGATAGTGGTGAGGAATACTCACCAGGCGATGGGAGCGATGGGTACTACGGAAGAACATTCGCTCCACAAGTTCACTAATGCGGCGTTAACCTGGCGTGGCGAGTTCGGCTCGCCACATTCGTGGGAGCAGAAGTTGGGTGAAGCAATGAACACCGGGGCCGTCGACGATGTATGGGGAAACATTGTCGAAGGCGTTGAAGTTGAGATTCCGGCGGCGATGGTGTGAGTATGAATTCCGCTCTAGATGGACTAAGAGTTATTGATATTTCGCGTGTGCTGGCAGGCCCGTTGTGTGCTCAAATGCTTGCAGATCATGGTGCGGATGTCATAAAAGTGGAACCGCCCGGTGGGGACGAGACTCGTTTTTGGGGCCCCCCGTTCTTTAGAGAAGAACAAAGCGCATACTTCACAGGATTGAATCGCAACAAAAGAAACATATCGGCCGATCTCAGTACCGGAGATGGACAGCAACTCCTACGGCGACTTCTCTCAGGAGCCGATGTTCTTATCGAGAACTTCAAAGCTGGGACTTTGGCAAAGTGGGGCTTGACTGATGACGTGATTCGAGCTGATTTTCCGCGTTTAGTACATTGTCGGATCACAGGGTACGGAACGGACGGGCCGATTGGAGGAGCACCAGGATATGATGCTGTAATCCAGGCATGTTCAGGGCTGATGAGTATAAATGGTGATCCCGATGGGCCAGAAATGAGGATTGGCATTCCACTAGTCGATATTGTGACTAGTCAAAATGCATTATCTGGAATTCTTATGGCACTTCATATTCGTGAGCGCAGTGGAAAAGGGCAATTGATCGATATGGCTCTCCTGGACAATGCCATGTCTATCTTGCATCCGCACGCTTATACTTACCTCGCCTCAGGAGAAAACCCAAAGCGTACAGGGGTTTGCCATCCAACGATTTCTCCTTATGAAACTTTTCAGGCTGCGGATGGTCCTTTCTTCTTAGGTGTAGGGAACGATCGACAGTTCAAGTCGGCAATGCAAGTGCTCGGTGCAAATGATTTGGCTGATGACCCGGACTTTGCAACAAATCCAGCCAGGGTGGAAAACCGGGATCGACTACGTGAGCGCATCAGCGTGCTTGTCCAAGCTTGGTACCGAGATGATCTTGCGCTCGAACTGACGGAGGTCGGTGTACCTGGAGGTCCAGTTAATCAGATCAGTGAAGCACTCCAGGATCCACAAGTACTGCATCGTCAAATGGTGGTGAACATCGAGGGATATACGGGCGTAGGAATCCCAATCAAGCTCACTGAAAACCCGGGCAGAGTCAAATTCGGTCCACGGAGAAAGGGTGCTGATAGTGCGAGTATCTTGAAAGAACTCGGTTACTCGGATGATGAATCCGAAGCGCTGATGGGGGCGCGTGTCGTCGCGGGCATTGCCGAGTAGAGAGGCCTAAAAAGAGCGCTGCCAGCAGATCAAAGTGACAACCTTCATACTTTCTTCTGTTGCCCGCTGAGACATATCCGACAAAAGCTGGTGTGCAGCCCTAGAGAGGTCTACTCTCTCCATTCGTGAAAACGTTTCGTCAGCATCGAAACGACAACTCCGATCTCCGCGCGGTTACCTTCCCACCACGGTTGAAACCAACCACGCTCGTTGTTGTTTGTTACGCGATGCTTATTGCTATCGGCACCGCCGTGCTGATGTTGCCGATTTCTACCTCCGAACATGCCATTACCAGTGGTAGTGGCACAGTGGGCGATCGAACCAGTTTCCTTGATGCCCTCTTTACAGCTACCTCGGCATCGTGTCTCACCGGTCTCATCACCGTTGATACGGGTACTCATTGGTCTGGATTCGGTGAATTTGTCATTATCACCCTAATCCAACTGGGCGGCCTAGGCTTCATGACTATCGCCTCCATCTTTGGTCTCATGGTTGCCGGCCGTCTCGGCATCAACCGACGCGCTGGCGCTCGTGTGGAGGGACGCGGTGTCGATCTGGGTGAAGTTTCGTGGGTTGTTCGCGCAACCATCATTTTCACCGTGATAATCGAGCTGTGCTTGGCTGTCCTCCTCTCTTTCCGCTTCTACTACGCCTATGACTATCCGTTACCGCGTGCGATCTGGGAAGGCATTTTCCACGCGATTTCCGCATTCAACAACGCTGGCTTTGCGCTGTACACGGACAATGTCATCGGCTTCAACACCGATGCCCTGGTGATCCTGCCACTCGCATTCGGACTCATGGTCGGCGGTATCGGTTTCCCTGTCTTACTTGAAACTTTTCGACGATTCCGTCGTAAAGCACAAGGACAACCAGCACACCGCTGGAGTCTGACAGCACGGTTCACGTGGATCGGTACCGCCATGTTGGTGCTCGCTGGCTTCGTGTTGGTGGCTGCAGCGGAATGGAACGGCGCGTTGAAAGGACTCAGCGGGCCGGCCAAGGTGCTGAACGCGTTTTTCGCAGGCGTGAGCCCTCGTACTGCGGGATTTAATGCGTTGGATTATTTGGATTTCCATCCGTCAACACTGCTCGGCACGGATATTTTGATGTTCATCGGCGGCGGTTCCGGTGGTACTGCGGGTGGTGTGAAGATCACGACGGTCGCCGTCATCGTCGCTGCGGTGCTCGCGGAAATTCGCGGTGAGAAAACGGTGTCGATTCAGCAGCGACAAATTAGCCCTCGTATCGTTCGTCAATCGTTGGCGGTTTTTGCGTTCGGTGGTGTGCTCTCGATCGGCAGTTTGGTGGCCATCATGTTCATGGCACCTCAGTTCACCACTGATCAGATTGCGTTTGATGTGGTGAGTGCGTTTGCAACCGTTGGCTTGTCAACGGGCATCACCCCAATGCTTCCCGCCGGCGCCCAAGGTGTGTTGATCATGCTCATGTTTGCTGGTCGCGTTGGTCCCATCGTGCTGGCGACGGCGTTGGCTGCACGCACGAAGAATCGGCTTTACGAATTCCCGGAAGAACGACCGTTTATCGGTTAGCTCGTCACTGCAATTACCCATCCGCGACTTACCCGCACTTTTAATCAGGAGAGATCCTCATGTTTTCACGTCGAGCTGACACCTCACCCGTGGTCATTCTGGGTATGGGCCGCTTCGGCCAGGCCCTTGGCGAAGAGCTTCGTGCTAACGGTATCGAAGTTCTCTGCGTTGACTTTCGCGAGCGTGTAGTCCAAGAATTGTCCGCTACCTTCGACCATGTTGTCACCGCCGACACGACGCAGCCGGAAGTTCTGCGACAGCTCGGTGTGCATGAAGCCGAGCGAGTTGTCATTGCCATCGGCAGCGACATCGAAGCATCGCTGCTGACCGCATCCGCGGTCGTCGATATGGGAGTACCCCTGATTTGGGCAAAGGCCGATAATCAAGCTCATGCGAAGATCCTTGGACAAATCGGAGTCCATCACGTGATTCGCCCGGAGGCAGACACCGGACGTCGCGTCGCGCACCTAATCGGTGGCAAGGTACAGGACTATCTGGAGTTCGACCGTGATTTCGCAATCGCCAAGATCGTGCCACCCGTTGCTGTGCAGGGCAAGAACGTGAGCGAGATCAATGCGATTGCGCCCGTTACGGTGCTCGCGCTGCGTCCACGGTGTGAACGATTTCGGCCAGCACTTGATGACGATATCGTCAACGCTGGCGATCTGCTGATTGTGTCGGGGCCCGTCGAAAAGCTGGAGGACTTCGCTAGTGACTAGGGGAGTAGCGGGCATTTAGCGCTGGGTGATTGCTTCCTTCAGCATCCGCGCCGCTTCCTCCGGATTGGCAGCATCGGTAATCGCACGAACCACAACGATGCGTTCTGCACCCGCGTCGATGACCTCGCCGACCCGCTCCTGATCAATGCCACCGATAGCCCACCATGGCTTTACAGGATCGACAGTGACCGCCCGGCGCGGATCGGTGACGTCAGCAACGCTGCGTTGGCCGGCTTCGGCTGAGCTGGCAGCACGTAATTGCGCGACTGCTGCAGCTGCTGCTCGCACAGTGTCGAGGCCAACTGCTGCACGATTCGGCTTCGTTGGAGTAGCCCATACTGGTCCGATCACTGCGTAGTCGATACCAGGGTCTGCGAGAGACTCGGCGAACATGTCCGCATTGCGGTTGGAACGCCCGACGAGCATGTCGTCGCCAAGCAAACGACGCACTTGCGCAGTAGTGAGATCCTCTTGGCCGACATGGAGAATATCCGCATCGACGAGGGCCGCTACATCCGCGCGGTCGTTGACTGCAAAGAGGCGATCATGCTCGGAGGCGACGTCGGCAAGTACTTCGACGGCGTCGATTTCGCTGCGTGCATCGATCTTCTTATCTCGCAGCTGAATGATGTCCACGCCACCTTCGTATGCCGCGTGCAGGAATTCGCGTAGATCACCGCGATCGGCACGCGCGTCAGTGCAGACGTAGAGGCGGGCTTCGCGGAGCTTCGCTTGACGACGCTCACGCGCAGGCGATACCGCACTGTTGCCGGTGATGGGCTGTAACAAAGGTTCGGAAGCCATAGGCCTATGATAGGGGTAACAATTCCGCGGGAGCCTCGACCGAGGGGCTGAGAGGGCGCAATGCCGACCGCTACACCTGATGCGGGTCATGCCGCCGGAGGGAGGAAGGCAGTGGACACTGCCTCAAAGCCTGAGCAACAGTCAGACCAGAAGTCCGTTGTTGTTGCTGGTGCAGGCATTATTGGGCTGGCTACTGCATGGCGGTTGCTGCGCCGTGGCTGGCAGGTCACTGTGCTTGATGCCGAACCGGTTTCTGGCGCATCCTATGCCGCAGCTGGCATGCTTGCACCCGTCAGCGAAGTGGTGTGGGATCAGCCGACGCTGTATCCGTTGATGATTACCTCTGGCGAGATGTACGCGGAATTTGCGCAGGCAGTGGCCAAAGAATCCGGCGAGAATGTCGGCTATCTCGACAGCGAAACGTTTGTGTGTGCTGGTGACGCAGCTGATCGACAGACGCTGACCGACCTGATGTCGTTGCAACACCAGATGGGTATGGAAGTACGTCGGATCACTGCGTCTGCTGCGCGCCGGGCTGAGCCTGCTCTTGGCCCAGGTTGTGTCGGGGCCGTCGAAATTCCCGGCGACCATCAAATCGATCCCCGCTTGTTTACCACTGCTCTGCTGAAGATTCTGCGGCAGCAGGTCGTTCGCGCTCAGGTATCCGAAGTTCTTTACGACGGCGATCGCGCCATTGGGCTACGCGATACCGAAGGCAGCGACTACCTGGCAGATGAAGTCCTGTTGGCAGCAGGGCTGAATACTGGCGATATTGCCGGTTTGCCAGACACCTTGGAGCTACCACTTCGCCCTGTGTATGGCGATGTGATCCGTATGAACGTGCCACAGCGGCTGCAGCCACTGGTCACTCGCACAATTAGGGGCATTGTGCAAGGCCGACCGGTGTATATCGTGCCTCGGGCAGATGGCTCAATTGTTCTGGGTGCGACCTCCCGCGAAGACTCCATGTCGGGTGTGTCTGCCGAGGGCGTCCACCAACTTCTTCGTGATGCCTACCGGCTCGTACCGGGCATTCTCGATTGCGAAATTACTGAACTGACGACACGCGCTCGCCCAGGTTCTCCAGACGACGTTCCAATGATCGGTCGAGTTGCCCCACACTTGACGGTGTCCACCGGATACTTTCGACATGGAATCTTGCTCGCTGCTGTCGGTTCCCTAATTGGCGCTGACGTTGTGTGTGACAACGACGTTGATCAAGACATTGCTACTGCCGTTGATCCGTGGCGCTTTAGCGATGCCCGGCCGTGAATGCGCAACCTTGTAATGCGCAATCGTGACTAGACCAAAAGACACCCCACTAGACGTGACACGAAAGGCCACCACCATGACCACCACTGTTAATGGCGAGGCATATGAGCCACGCGACAACGAAACGATTCTTGACCTCGTCACTGCTCATTCTGGTCGCGAGCTATCTAACGATGGAACGCCGGCAGATGGTTCACGTTTGGGAATCGCGGTTGCTGTGGATGGGGTCGTCGTCAGGCGAACCCAGTGGGCGCAAACACCGGTAGCTGGGCAGATCGACATTGTGACGGCAGTGCAGGGCGGCTAAGAGCGAGAGCTAGAGGAGACTTCTGATCATGACTGACAACACTGCAGGCACCTTGAACATTGGCGGGTTGAGGCTGAATTCGCGCCTCATCATGGGCACGGGTGGCGCGACGTCGATGGATACGCTGGAACGTGCGCTTATTGAATCGGGCACGGAGCTGACGACGGTCGCGATGCGTCGTTTCGCAGCTGGGTCGCAGCAATCAATTTTTGCAATGCTCGAGCGCAACAACATTGCCGCGCTGCCAAATACTGCTGGCTGCTACACCGCGCGTGATGCAGTGTTGACAGCACAGCTGGCGAGGGAAGCGCTGGAGACAAATCTGCTGAAGCTCGAAGTCATTGCCGACGAAGACACGCTGCTGCCAGATCCAGTGGAACTCGTCGCTGCGGCAGAGGAACTGGTCAATGATAATTTCGTTGTGTTTGCGTACACCAACGACGACCCGGCGTTGGCTAAGCGACTTGAAGATGTGGGCTGTGCTGCGGTGATGCCGGCCGGTTCGCCTATCGGTACTGGCCTGGGTATTTTGAACCCACACAATATTGAACTCATCGTGGAACGCTCTCAGGTACCAATCATCTTGGACGCTGGCATTGGCACCGCCTCCGAAGCTGCGCTGGCCATGGAGCTCGGTTGCGACGCGGTTCTTCTCGCATCTGCTGTCACTCGCGCACAAGACCCCGTGGCCATGGCGCGCGCCATGAAGTTCGGAGTCGAGGCAGGTTACACAGCTCGCAATGCAGGGCGCATCCCACGACGGCGTTTGGCACAGGCAAGCTCGTCGTTCGATGGCATCATCACCGAACGCGTGGGTACCTCCCGCGAGGAAGAGTCGTTGTAGTGGCAAGGCAGCCAGCGACCGCGGTACCACTTCCGCGTTTGTCCGAGCGCGATCTGCGCAGATACGCGCGACACTTGACCTTGCCGGGCTTCGGCGGAGACGCGCAGCGTCGACTGCGAAATTCTCGAGTACTTGTCATCGGTGCAGGCGGTCTCGGGTCGCCGGTTTTGCTGTATCTGGCTGCGTCTGGGGTCGGACATCTCACAATCATTGACGACGACACTGTCGATGAATCCAACCTGCAACGGCAGGTTCTCCACCGTGAAAGCGATATTGGCCGACCGAAGGCCGAGTCTGCGCGCGACGCAGTGTTACGACTGGACTCGGAAATGTCGGTTGAGGCGATCGTCGGCAAGATCGACCCGGACAATGCGTGTGAACTGTTCGAGAACCACGACATTGTGCTCGATGGAGCCGACAACTTTGCGACGCGGTACCTATCCAACGACGCCGCCGAAATCACCAAGACACCCCTGGTATGGGGAACGATCTCGCAATTCCAAGGGCAAGTGTCGGTGTTCTGGCCCGGGCGTGGGCCAATGCTCCGCGATTTGTACCCGGACATTCCCGACCCCGACTCCGTCCCTTCGTGCGCAGCCGGTGGGGTGCTTGGTGCGATGGTTGGCCAAATCGGCTCCATGTTGGCAATCGAAGCCATCAAAGTATTGACGGGTGTTGGCGAGCCAGCGATCGGGCGCCTTTTGCTTATCGACGTCCTCGTGCCAGAAGTTCGCACTCTACAATTCACGGCCGATCCCGATAGGGAACCGGTCACAGATTTGTCGGATATCGAGGACGTATGTGGTGACTCCGCGTACTGGGCAGAGGAATCTGAGCAGGAGCGGAAGGAGCAGCAGCAAACTGCCGATGCGCCTATCAGGGATGGAATCTCGGCGTATGAAGCAGCCGACATGTTGTCGAGCAGCGACGTGCAAGCGATTCTTGTCGATGTACGCGAAGCGCCAGAACTGACTCAAGCTGCAATTGATGGCACCATTCATATTCCTCTGGGGCGAATTCGCCAGCAGGGATGGGCAGCGGTCGCACGGTCTGTGCTTGACGATTCGGTAGCTACTGCCACCGATGTCATCGTCAATTGCCGATCCGGTCAGCGGTCCCAACACGCCATTGACATTTTCATGATGGATCCAACAACGCCACGGGGAATCCGGCTGCACAATCTCAATGGCGGAATTCTTGCGTGGTTGACGGGGCCAGGAGCGTCGTAAAGCAAATGCACCTATGCTGGTAGATGAAGCTTTTCGATAGCTTTCAAAACCACATGGGTGTCGCAGCGACAGAGTTGTGTTTGGTTGTCGGTTGGCGTTGCCCAGCACTACCTAGGAGGACACAATGGCCGACTGGATTGCCGATGTCAAGAAGTACGCACCCGACGCAGATGACGCGGTGCTGGAGAAGATGCTCACCACGTACCGTTTGGTGCTGAGCAAGCGTGACTCATCGCTTGTATCATTCAGCGATCCAGCTGAGCTGGCAACTGTGCGTGAGAATTTCTTGAAGAAGAAGCTCGGCCTTACCGACGATGACGCAACGCTAGATGCCGCGATCGCTGAAGTTGGCGAAAAGATGAAGGACGGTACCGTCAACGGGCGCTTGGCTGTCTACTACTTGCTGGCTGAGAAGTTCGGCAAGCTGGACGTGTTCAAGTAGTCGCGAGCGTCGGTCAGATGTGACATCAAGCAGACACGACGTCATTCAGACAAGAACGTAGCCCTCGCATTAGCCAGCGCGGTGAGATAGTCGGCGACAGCGTCGATATCCGCAACGCGGTGGCGTGCGAGGGTTTCGCCGTCTCCGACCTTGATGCCGAAGTCGCCGTCGCCCAGCACTCGGAATCCGTTTTCATCGGTGACGTCGTCGCCAAGAAATACGACGCAGGAAGCCCCGAAGTCGGCCTTTGCCCGCTCAATCCACGTTCCCTTTGTGATGTCCAGGATCGAGAACTCGACGATGCCCTTGCCATTTGTCATCGTCACTTCACGGTCCGCGTACTTCCTCGCCCACAGCGCACGCGATCGCTCCATGATGTCCTCAGCTTCTGCAGGATCACGCTGCTGTGTGCCAAGCACATGTGTCACCAAATTCACCGGCTTCTTCTCCACAAAAGCACCCTCATGCTTTGCGACGACCGTCTCCAAATCGTCTCGCAATTCCGCATAGATTTGCTGCTGCTCGGGCGTGAGAGACACCGCCTGCGTGGATGATTCAGCGCCGTGAGAGCCGACGAGCATGACCTTTTCGCTAGTGGGGCAAAGCGTCGATAGAGTCGCGAGCTCGCGTCCAGACAACACCGCTACGTTGGTGTGTGGCATGGTGGCGAGGCGGTTCAGAGCGCTGATTGCGTCCGGATGGACAGGAACGTCATAAATCTGGGTCGAGTAACCAGCGAGAGTGCCGTCAAAATCAGACACGACGAGCAGGTTGGCTGCCGTGGCTGGGGTCTGCGTTGTGGGTGGGGTGGGAGCTGTCTGTTCGTCGCGTTCACTCATGGTTTCCAGTGTTCCACCAATCCGTCGACCAGGTAATCCAGCTGTCATGGAATACTAGAAGCGTGGCTGAGAAAAAGAAGATCGCAAACGTCCTCGCAAACCGATACGCTTCCGCTTCGCTGGCGCAGCTGTGGAGCCCAGAGCACAAGATCGTTCTGGAGCGTCAGCTCTGGATCGCCGTGCTGAAGGCTCAGCAGGCTCGTGGCATCGAGGTTCCGGGGGGCACCATCGAGGCGTACGAGGCCGTGGTGGACCAGGTTGATTTGGAGTCGATTGCGAATCGTGAGCGCATCACGCGCCACGATGTCAAGGCCCGCATCGAGGAGTTCTGTGACCTTGCGGGTACGGAGCACATCCACAAAGGCATGACCTCGCGTGACTTGACCGAGAACGTTGAGCAGCTGCAGATGCTGCAGTCTTTGCAGGCTGTTCGCGACAAGGCAGTGGCTGTAGTTGCGCGCACCGCGGAAAAGGCCGCTATGTACCAGTCGTTGGTCATGGCTGGTCGTTCCCACAACGTGGCAGCTCAGGCAACCACTTTGGGTAAGCGTTTCGCATCTGCTGCAGACGAGATGCTGCTGGGCATCGAGCGCGTCAATGAATTGATCGACCGCTACCCGCTCCGTGGCATCAAGGGCCCAATGGGTACCGCTCAGGACATGCTGGATCTCCTTGATGGCGATGAAGCCGCACTGGCGTCACTTGAAGCTGAAATCGCTGAAGGTCTTGGCTTTACCCGTGTCTTTGATTCGGTCGGTCAGGTCTACCCACGCACCCTGGACTTCGATGCGCTGTCTGCGCTGGTCGAGCTGGGCGCTGGCCCATCCTCGCTGGCCACCACAATCCGCCTGATGGCAGGCAACGAAATTGTGACCGAGGGTTTCAAGGAAGGCCAGGTCGGTTCGTCCGCAATGCCTCACAAGATGAACGCTCGTTCCTGTGAGCGTGTGACTGGTTTCCAGGTCATTTTGCGCGGTTACATGATGATGCTGTCGGAGCTCGCAGGTAACCAGTGGAACGAAGGCGACGTATCGTGCTCTGTTGTTCGTCGTGTGGCGCTGCCAGATGCGTTCTTCGCTATGGACGGCATGTTCGAAACATTCTTGACTGTGTTGGACGAGTTCGGTGCATTCCCAGCAATGATTGACCGTGAGCTGGAGCGCTACCTGCCATTCCTGGCGTCGACCAAGGTTCTGATGGCATGTGTGCGTGCTGGTGTTGGCCGTGAGGAGGCTCACGAGGTCATCAAGGAGCACGCCGTAGCAACCGCATTGGATATGCGTGAGAAGGGCGCGGAGCAGAACTTGGTGCAGCGTCTGGCTGCAGATTCCCGCATTCCTTTGGACGAAGCAGGCCTGACTGAGGCATTGGCTGACCGTCACGCATTCATCGGTGCAGCAGAGTCCCAGGTTGACCGTGTATGCGCACGCGTCAACGCCCTGGTTGAGAAGCACCCAGAGGCTGCGGCATACAAGCCAGGCGAGATTCTGTAGTTGCGATACCTGGCGGTGTAGAAAGCCTGGGGTAGAGCGAAAGGGGCAGTCAGCTGTTGCTGGCTGCCCCTTTGTTTACTTTGCCTGCGCTGTGGCCGTCAACCACTTGCACTTAACGCTGCGTCAAGGAGTGAACTGGTCTCATGCGAGACACAGAGATTGATTACACAGATGGCTCTGAGCTCACGGTAGGTGAAGCCGCAGATGTTCTTGGCGTGACAGCACGAACATTGCGTCATTGGGATTCCATCGGACTGCTCGTGCCCAGCTGGCGCACGGCAGCAGGCCATCGTCTCTACCTCGATGCTGATATCGAGCGTGCCCAACAGATCTTGGTGTATCGGGAAATCGGTGTTCCGCTCGACGAAGTCAAAACACTTGTCGACGGTGCCACTAATCCTCGAGACCATCTCATTCGGCAGCGACACCTGCTGAAAGAACGTGCCTCGCATCTGCACCGAATGATCGACGTAGTCGACAATCTTCTGGAGGCAATTGACATGGATAAGAAGATGACTGCCCGCGATGCAGCCGAAAAGTTTGGCGGAGGCTGGCGACAAGACTGGGCTGACGAAGCGGAGCAGCGCTGGGGTGACTCGGATGAATTCGCGGAGTCCGCTCGTCGCAACGCGAACCGTACGAAAGACGAATGGGCGCAGATGTACGCAGACCAGGACGCGCTGGTCGCAGCACTTGCGGAAGCCGTCCGCGCGGGCACGAACCCGGACTCGGAGCAGGGGCGTGAGATTTCGGCGAAGCACCGAGCGGGGATTGAAAAACACTATGAGTGTGGACATGCTCGGCAAATGTGCTTGGCCAGGATGTATCTCGCGGATTCGCGGTTCCGCGAGGCATATGAATCCGAAGACAAGGGAGGCGTGCCAGGTGCAGTCGAGTGGCTGGTCGCAGCTATCGAGGCGGATGCGCGGGCGCATGGTGTCAATCCTGACACCGCGACGTGGTGAGGATCCGCCTGATTCAACTCAAATCCGTTTGTTTTCACCACGGAACTGTGATCTGCGACATATGTTTGCACTATGACGAATCCGGAAATCACTGATGTCCCAGAGGGATACCTCGCAGCGCACCCTGAACTGGAAGAAACACTAGGTGGTCGCGCGCCGAATGGCCGTGACTTGGCTGGCTTGCGTCGTGTCGTAATCGTGCACGGTTTCGGTGGTTATCCCGAGAAACACTGGTACCCGTGGCTAGCAAATGAACTGGTCGCTGCTGGTCTGCCGGTGACTCGGGTTGCGTTGCCGTCGCCGAAGAATCCGGATCGCGCGGAGTGGGAGCGGGCGCTCGAAGAACAGGTCGGTTCTGTGGATGATGCGATCGTGGTGGCGCATTCTCTTGGTTGCGTTGCGACGATCTCCCACATCGAGCACCACCCTGAAGACAAGCCACGTGGTCTTGTTTTTGTGACGGCATTCGACAAGAAGGTTGAGGCAATTCCCGAGGTCGATGGCTTCGTCGGTGAAGGTGCTGACAGTGACGGCGTGGCGCGTCGGACTCGTCATGTTGCAATCGTGCACTCCGACGAGGATCCCGTGGTGCCTATCCATAATTCCCAAGAGATGGCGAAGCGCTGGGAAGCGGCGGTTGAGGGAACGGACACGACGGTGCGAACAGTCGAGGTGCCCGGCGCGAAGCACTTCCTGTTTGGGCATGGAGTGACCGAAGTGCCGGAAGTGCGCGATCTTGTCATGGAGATGCTGGACTAGTTGGGAGCGTTCGGCCCAGCTTCGGCCGGCTTTGGTTGTCGCGGCGATGTGACTGGGGTGACTGGCGTAGCTGGGGTGGCAGGGGGTCGGTTGGCCGGGTGGCTGGTTGTGGATGGTTGTGGATCGTTTTGGCGTGGGCCCTATCCCGGCGTTGCGCGAAGTTCACGCAACGCATTAGGTGCGCTAAATGTCCCGTACGGTCGCTGTGAAGTGTGGTCGCTTCTTCTTGCGATTCCATGCCACAATGTCCATGCCACCGCGGGCATCCGCTGCATCAGCAACGCCAGCACCAGCAGCGCCAGCACCTGCGGCTCCCGTGCCCTCAGCAACTTCACCAGCACGAGTAATCGACAGCATTACTGACGCTGGCAGTACGACCGGGGTCGCGAAGTCAATGGCGAACTCATATGGCTCACCAGCAGGAACATCAGAGGAAGCCAGTGCCTTCGATGCCGTAAACATGCCATGCGCAATCACTCCTGGCATACCCAATGCCCGCGCTGCCACACCATTGATGTGAATCGGGTTCCAGTCTCCGGATACGGCAGCCCAGCGACGCCCCACATCCTTCGCTAGCTTCCATTGCGCAGTTGGCAGCGGGGGAGCGAACAACTCACGCCAAGTGTTCCCTCTAGCTGCGCGCTGCTTCTCGACGTCGTCAAACCCGGCGGCATCCTTCAAGCGCACGCCCTTCGCCAGGTAGACGGATTCCTCTTCCACGAGAATCTCCGGCAGCACTGTGTTTTCTGGAGTGGCTGCTTCGTGGGTGTCGTCGTCACGCGAAGCTCGGACGGTGGAAACCAGTACTACCTCGGTTCCTGCGCGGTGGGCGCGGAATTCCCGAATGGAGACCTCGATGTCGACAGTCGAGCCGAGTTCTACGGCACCGAGACGGCGGTAGGTGTTCGACGTGTGAATGAGTCCCATCATGGGCAGTGGGAAGTCATCGGCAGCCATGAGTTCCATTTGCACTGGCATGAGCAGGGCATGGACATGGCCGAAAAATGCCTCATCGACGCCGAGACCGCTTGCAGTCCTAGCTCCGACGAGATCGCGGAACTTATCGTCGCGAGAACGCGACACTGCCACGTTATGCACCGCGAGCATTGGCACCTTTACGTCGGTGGACGTAGGGCGCTTCTTTGCGGAGCCCGCAGCAGCCTTCGCATAGAGAGGGCCCAGCGACGGAATGGCCTTCAAGGTTTTAACCATGGAGAAACTCCTTTCGGAAGTTCAATACGCGACAGAGCATCGGCTAAGCGCCCACGATGTTCTGGCCGCACACACGAAGCACATGGCCATTGACACCGAGAGCCTGATCGGAGACGAGGAAGGAAATAGCCTGGGCAACATCGCCAGGCTGCCCGCCCTGCTGCAACGAATTCACGCGACGCGCGACCTGACGATTCACGAATGGAATCGCAGCGGTCATATCCGTCTCGATGAAGCCCGGCGCGACTGCGTTGATGTTTCCACCACGGCGCTCGAACTCGGCAGCTGATGCCTCAACCATCGCGATGACTCCGGCCTTGGACGCCGCATAGTTCGTTTGGCCACGGTTGCCCGCAATACCGGACGTGGACGCCATCGACGCGATACGTGGCGACTTCTGAAATGCCTCATGAGCCAGCAGCTGCTCGTTCATGGTCAGCTGTGCCTCGATGTTCACAGCAATGACCGAAGCCCACTTTGCTTCATCCATATTTGCAAGCATCTTGTCGCGGGTAATACCTGCATTGTGAATCACAATGTCCAGCGCGCCATAGCGCTTCATCGCCGCATCGGCGATCTGATTTCCCGCATCAGTGGAGGTGATGTCCAGCTGCAATGCGAGGCCACCCAACTCGTTGGCAACCTTCGACAATGCTTCACCGGCCTGAGGAACATCGATGACGATGACGGTCGCGCCGTCGTCGTGAAGTTGCTTCGCAATAGCCGCACCAATGCCACGTGCAGCGCCGGTCACAGCGGCGACCTTGCCTGCGAGTGGCTGATCCCAATCGGCTGGCAGCGTGCCATTCTCGGAAGAGACGCGGAGGAACTGGCCATCCACGAACGCTGAACGGCCCGACAGGAAGAACCGCAGCGACGCGATGACAGATGGTGCCAGCACGTTGACATCGCCATCCAGCAGAATGCCGTTCGCAGTCGAGCCACCCCGAACTTCGTGGCCCATCGAACGGACAAGCCCCTCGACACCACCACGCGCTGCCTCGACAGCTACGTCATCAGTGGAGCCCTTTGCTCGGGACAAGGTGATAAACCTGCCACCTTTATCCAGCTTGCGTAGGTGACCTGCCGCAGCGAGCACTGGTTCTTGCAAATCGGTGGGGCGCTGCGCCTCGGTCAGCACTAGTACAACTGCGCCGATCTTGTCATCGGCGGCGGAGCCACGACGAACGTGCAAACCCCAATCGGTAAGTTGCTTTGCGACGGCGTCTGCATCCGCACCCTCGCCCGTGACCAACACGATGTCGTTGCGGAGGAGGGGATCGCCAACCTTGTGACGGCGAAGAAGCGGTGGCTGTGGCAATCCCGCAGCCTTGGCAAAGCCAGTGAGGGGACCGCCGGTTACGAGTTCTTGGTACTTATCGGCCATGGTGTACGACTCCTGGTGGTGAGTGAAAGTTCTCTGATTGCTGTGATTGCTGTGATTGCTGTGAGTGCTCTGAGTACTGAGAACGATGCGGAATTGCGGCTAGACGCGTGCTTCAAGAATTGCGACGACACCCTGGCCGCCTGCTGCACATACGGAAATAAGTCCGCGAGTGGTGGTGCCGGTTTCGTCAGCCTTGGCACGCAGCATCTTTGCCAGCGATGCGGTAATGCGACCGCCAGTTGCTGCAAATGGGTGGCCGCAGGCCAAGGACGAACCATTGACGTTGAGCTTTTCGCGTGGGATGGAACCGAGTGGCTGGTCGAGTCCGAGGCGCTCGCGGCAGTATTCCTCGTCCTCCCACGCCTTCATGGTGGCGCAGACGGTAGCAGCGAAAGCCTCGTGGATCTCGAAGAAATCGAAGTCATCGAATGAGAGGCCGTTGCGGGCCAACAGGCGTGGCACGGCGTAGGCAGGCGCCATCAGCAAGCCTTCGTCGCCATGAACAAAGTCAACTGCCGCAGCTTCCGAATCCACCACATCTGCGAGGACCGGCAGGCCACGCTCTTGCGCCCACTCCACGGAAGAAACCAGCACGGCGGATGCACCGTCGGTAAGCGGGGTGGAGTTGCCTGCGGTCATCGTTGGTTCCACGTCGAGACCGCGACCGAATACCGGCTTCAGCTTGCCTAGCTTTTCGACGGTCGAGTCCCCGCGCAAATTCGTGTCCTTGGTGACACCGTTGAATGGGGTGATGAGGTCGGCAAAGAAACCTTCGTCGTACGCGCGGGCAAGATTCTGATGTGACGCAGCTGCGATTTCGTCCTGCTCCTGGCGGGTGATGCCCCACTTGGCAGTGGTCAGTGCCTGATGCTCGCCCATGGACAGGCCAGTGCGAGGTTCGCCCGTTGACGGTGGTTCGGGAGCAAGATCAGCGGGGCGTACCTTGGCGAATACTTTCGCCATGTCGAGTGGCTTCTTCTTACGGCTGGCTTCCAGCAGGATTTTGCGGAGACGGTCATTAACGGCGATAGGTGCATCCGAGGTGGTGTCTACGCCACCAGCAATGGCGGAGTCGATCTGCCCCATTTTGATCATGTTTGACACCGAGTTCAGGGCCTCCATGCCCGTGGCACAGGCCATCTGCACATCGAATGCTGGGGTGGCAGGGGACAATGCTGAGCCGAGAACGCATTCGCGAGTGAGATTGAAATCGCGGGAGTGCTTGAGCACTGCACCAGCGGAAACTGCACCGAGTCGTTCGCCGGCGAGTCCGTAGCGAGCGACGAGGCCGTCGATAACTGCGGTGAGCATGTCCTGGTTCGATGCGTTGGCATATTCCTTATTGGAACGCGCGAATGGGATGCGGTTGCCGCCGACGATGACAGCGCGGCGGAGAGAAGAATTGGTGGTCTGATTCGTCATGGAATTGGTACCTTCCGGGTCCCTCGCATGTGACTTGAATTACTAAAATTAGACCTTACTTGTCTTGTCCGAGCACTGTCACGGGTTTTCACTTTTTATAGAACAATGCTGATGGATTGGGGCGCTTAAACGATGGCGAGAACTTGTGACAGATCGGTGTAATTACTCCACATTAGGGGGAATGACTGGGTTAAAAGGGTCTTCAGAGTTCATGGGGTCTACACTGTCTTGCCATGCGCCCTGAACTTTCCTCGTACAGTCATCTTGCCGCTGGCAAGGTTCGTGAGATTTACGAGATTGACTCCGAGACTCTGTTGATGGTCGTCAGTGACCGTATTTCGGCATATGACTACATCCTGGACACTCCAATCCCCGACAAGGGACGTGTCCTGACCGCGATGAGTGTGTTCTTCTTCGATGAACTCGATTTCCCGAATCACCTCGCCGGTCCAGCAGACGATGACCGTATCCCCGCCGAATCTCTGGGCCGAGCACTGGTGTGCAAGAAGCTCGACATGGTTCCTTTCGAGTGCGTTGCTCGTGGTTACCTCACCGGTTCTGGCTTGGCTGAATACCGCGAGAGTGGCACTGTCTGTGGCATTGAGCTGCCAGAAGGCTTGACCGAAGGCTCTAAGCTCCCAGAGCCAATCTTCACGCCAGCTACGAAGGCTGAAATCGGTGACCATGACGAGAACGTGTCGTTCGACCGTGTTGTCAAGGACCTCGGCGAGGAGCGTGCAAACGAGCTTCGCGATGCCACCTTGTCCATCTACAAGCAGGCGGCAGATCTCGCCCTGGAGCGGGGCATCATTTTGGCAGACACCAAGTTCGAGTTCGGAATCGACACCGACGGCACGCTGGTCCTCGCTGACGAAGTCCTGACCCCAGACTCTTCCCGCTACTGGCAGGCCGACACCCACGTCGAGGGTCAGGTCAACCCAAGCTTCGACAAGCAGTATGTCCGCAACTGGCTGACCTCTGCGAAGTCTGGTTGGGACAAGGGATCTGGCACCCCACCGCCAGCGCTTCCAGGTAGTGTCGTCGAGGCAACCCGCGAACGCTACATCGAAGCATACGAGCGTATTTCGGGACGTCGTTTCTCAGATTGGATTGGAGCCCCTGCGTGACCAACGCCGCCAACTCACCGGCCAGCACTTCCGCACCAGTTGCAGACAAAAGGCCGGTAGTTCGGTCGCACCATGGTCGCAGCTTCACCGATGACTATGAGTGGCTTCGGGATAAAGAAAACCCCGACGTCATCGACTACCTCGATGCCGAAAATGCGTACACCGACGCGCACACGGCGGACTTGAAAGAACTCCAAGAAAGCATTTTCACCGAGATCAAATCTCGAGTGAAGGAAACAGACATGTCGGTGCCAGTTCGCTCCGGCGACTGGTGGTATTACTCCCGCACCCTCGAGGGTAAGTCCTACGGCATGAGCTGCCGTATTGCTGCCGAACCAGGCAATTGGATCCCTCCGCAGATTCCTGAGGGCGCGCCGGGCAGCGCACAGACGCAGGCGATCGGCGAGCACATTATTCTCGACGCAAACGAGCTCGCCGAAGGCCACTCTTTCTTCTCGCTGGGTGCTGCCTCAGTGTCCGTCGATGGCACCTTGCTCGCGTACTCCACGGATGTCGTTGGCGATGAACGCTACACCCTTCGCATCAAGAACCTTGCTACGGGCGAACTTTACGACGACACTCTCGAAGGCATCGCAGCTGGCGCGACCTGGGTCGGCAACGAATGGATCTTCTATCAGCGCGTTGACGAAGCGTGGCGTCCAGATTCCGTGTGGCGCCACAAGGTGGGCACTCCTGCCGACGAAGATGTCCGTGTTTTCCACGAAGCCGATGAAGCTTTCTGGACCGGCGTTGGCACCACCCGAAGCGAGAAGTACCTCATCATCGAGGCTGCCTCAAAGATCACGTCGGAAAGCTGGTATCTCGACTGCAGCGATCCATGCGGTGAACTAACCTGCGTACGACCTCGTGAAACGGGCGTGGAATACGACGTTGATCACGCTGTCATTGGTGGGCGCGACCATTGGTTGGTCACGCACAATATGACTGGCGAGAACTTCGCCTTGGCAACGACACCGGTGGGCTCATTCGACAGCGTAGAACAGCTCATCGAACTTATCCCGCATGACGACGGCACCCGCATCGAAGGTGTGGATTGTTTCAGCGACCACATCGTCGTGGGTTACCGCAAGGGCGGCATTGGTCGGCTGGCACTGACCTCGGTCGGTGCCGATGTCGAGTCGCTGGATTTCGTCGATATGCAGTTTGACGAGGAGCTTTACACCGCGGGTACTGCGGGGAATCCAGAGTGGGAAACTCCTGTGCTTCGGTACTCGTATGGCTCGTTCACGACACCATCACAGTTGTGGCAGATTGACCTTGCAACCGGCGAGCGAGAACTACTGAAGGAACAGCCGGTACTAGGCGAATTCAATCGGGATGATTATGTCGCGGAGCGCTTGTGGGTACCCGCGAACGACGGAACTGACATCCCCGTGTCAGTGGTGCGGCGCAAGGATGTGGACGTCGCAAAGCCGAATCCAGTGATGCTGTACGGATACGGCAGCTATGAAGCATCGATCGATCCTGGTTTTTCGGTGGCTCGATTGTCACTGATGGATCGGGGCATGATCTTTGTGATCGCGCATGTGCGCGGTGGTGGAGAGATGGGGCGACTGTGGTGGGAACACGGTCATGGCCTGACCAAGAAGAACACCTTTACGGACTTCATTGATGTGGCCGACTACTTGCTGGAACACGGTTGGACCACGCGCGAGCAGATGGTTGCCAACGGTGGCTCCGCTGGTGGCATGCTCATGGGTGCGGTAGCGAATATGGCGGGCGACCGGTTTGCCGGTATTCAAGCGGTTGTACCGTTCGTGGATTGTCTGACATCGATGTTGATGCCAGAGTTGCCTTTGACTGTGGTCGAGTGGGATGAGTGGGGAGATCCTTTCCATGACCCACAGGTCTATGACTACATGGCGTCGTATGCCCCGTACGAGAACATCACGGCTGAGATGGATTATTCGAAGATCCTGGCGATCACCAGCTTGAACGACACCCGCGTGCTGTATGTGGAGCCGGCGAAATGGATTGCCAAGCTTCGCGATGTATGTGCGGACCAGCCCGCTGAAAAGTTCCTCCTTAAGACTGAAATGTCTGCCGGTCACGGTGGTGTGTCTGGCCGCTATGAAAAGTGGCGCGAAACTGCTTTCCAGTACGCCTGGATTCTGCGCACGGCAGGAGCTGCATAGTGGAGTGGTTCAATGAGCTTCCCGACGATGTTGCTACTGTCTATCACAACATTTTTCGTCGTCGTGACGTGCGTCGTGAGTTCTCGGGTGAGGTTATCGACCGTGACATGCTGATGCGTGTGCTGGAAGCTGCGCACGCGGCACCCTCGGTGGGGTTGACTCAGCCGTGGGATTTTCACATTGTGCAGGATCCGGCGCGATTGGCTGAGTTTGCTCAGCACGTCGGACAGTGTCGTGATGACTTTGCTGCAAAGCTCGACGGTGAACGAAAAGATACGTTCAATCCGATTCGGATCGAAGGAATTGAAGCGGCTGGCACCGGCATTGTGGTGACGTACGATCCGACGCGCGGTGGCACCAACATCTTGGGTCGCGACACCATCGCTGACACCGGATTGATGTCAGTTGCGCTGGCAATCCAGAATCTGTGGTTAGCGGCAACCGCTGAAGGCATTGGCATGGGCTGGGTGAGTTTTTACAAGGAAGAATTCCTCGCTGATTTCATCGGGGTGGAAGCACCTGTCCGCCCCGTTGGCTGGTTATGCCTGGGGCCGGTGACACACTTGGCGAAAGAACGCGACCTCGAAGCCTTCGGATGGCGCAAGGGTTTGCCTCTCGATGCCGTTGTTCACTGGGATATCGCCGATTCCGTTGCAAACGACTAAGTTGCTAAAGATTAACTAGACAACAATTGGTATGCAATCGTTTTCTGCAGCGTAGCCTTGGTTTTACTTTGATTTAACGAAATAGTGATGTTGTATAGGCATGACCCTCGTACCAGTGCCTCTCGACCCATCCGTTCACCTCGCTGGCTTCCATCCACATCCGCCAGCGCTTGTTGTATCGGTGTCGGGGTTGCGGGATTCCACGTTGCTGGATGCAGCAAGGTTCGTCGCGGCGATGGACAAGCGCGATGTCAGCCCTGCGCTGCTCATAGCACCGCACGCGGGTAAGGACTGGTCTTTGCGTAAGGCTCCGGCAGTATTGGACTGGGTGCGTCGTCGTAAAGAAGAAGGCACGGAAGTACTGTTGGCTGGATTCGACCAGTCCGTGCGTGGCAGGTTAGGCGAGTTTTCAACGTTGGATGCGCATGAAGCGCACCTGCGTTTGAAGGCCGCGACGCGTCAGATGAAGGCGCTGGGGCTGGAGACTGACATGTTCGCCCCACCGAAGTGGGCAATGTCTCCAGGCACGCTGGAAGCTCTGCCAGGTTTGGGTTTCCGCATTGCAGCGGATCTTCATGGTGTGCATGACCTGGATACCGGCGCGGTAGATCCAACTCGTGTGTTGGCACTGGGAGAAGGTTTCGGTGCCGCAGGTTGGTGGCGCCGAGCGATGCGCAATTCCATCGATCGGGCAGTACGTAGCAACCGTCCAATTCGACTGTCGGTGTCAGCAACTCGCCTGCGCGAGCCGAAGGTTCGCGATGCCGCGCTGGAGATGGTCGACCGAGCGCTCGACGCGGGTGCGCAGCCGACTGGTCATGCCATGGTGCCATTGCGCGTCGCTGCCTAGACTTGGTAGCCATGAGCGACCTTTACAACATTGAAGTAACCACCATCGACGGTAAGACCACGACACTTGGAGACTGGGCAGGGCACGTCTGGTTGGTAGTAAACACCGCCAGCGAATGTGGCTTGACCAGCCAGTACGAAGGTCTGGAACGGCTTTTCCAGGATTATGCTGCGCGTGGCTTCTTCGTGCTTGGCTTCCCCTGCAACCAGTTTGGTGCTCAAGAGCCAGGCAGCGATGACGACATCGCCGACTTTTGTAGCTCTGAATACGGGGTCTCGTTCCCGATGTTCTCCAAGGTCGAAGTCAACGGGCCAGATGCACACCCGCTGTACAAGAAGCTCACGGAGTTTGCTGATAGCGACGGTGAAGCAGGCGACGTGAAGTGGAACTTCGAGAAGTTTGTGGTCAGCGATTCCGGTGAAATCATCGGCCGTTTCCGCCCTACGGTGGATCCAGAAGACGACGATCTTCTCGACCTCATCGAGGAGAATCTGCCAGTCTAACTGGAGCCCACAAGTTCTAATTGGCCACAACGGCCTCGGGGGCAGCCTCAGCTGGGCGTTCGAACTTGCCGGTCGCGCCGAAGCCGAGAATGCCACCTCGATGGGCGAGCTTCATCGTCGCAACGCCTACTCCGCCGACCTCGTCACCACCAACGGTGACCAGATCGCCCTGCACATCAACAACGAAGTTGACGTGCTTGCCTAGCGGCCATGGGTCGTCATAAAAGACGATATCGCCAATCTGTGGCATGAAATCAGGCTCCTCATGAAACGCGTCGTTAGCCCGAAAGCGCTCGATCATGCGATCAACATCCGGCTCCAACCACGCGTATGGGTCCTCAGGTGTCGGCTCCGCAAGTGGCATGCCCACCTCATTCATTACCCAAGACACGAACGCCGCATCCCACTTGCCGTCACAGTCGTATGGAAACTCCTTCTTTACGACGTCGGGTGCAGGCGAATCGCCGTCACGCGGGGGTTCCGGTTGCGGAGTGGGCTCCGGCAAAATCTGATCGGTGCACATTGGACCGAAGTAGCGGGAACCATCGGGTTTGTCTAAGAACTGTTGGCGCGTGACGTTTGTTATATTCTGCTGCCACTGTGGACGTTCCAGATTGGTGGCCGGAAACTGATCAATCCGCCAAGCCATGGGGCGTACTGGACCCCACAAAATGAAAACCGCGCCAAAGATGAAGACGAAGCTCAACAGCAGGATCGGCCATGGCGGGATGGAGATCCTTTTGAGCTTTGACGTGCGGGGAGTGGTTGCACTGTCCTCAACGTCGTGGGCGGTTTTCGTCATGCATTAACCATATAGGTCGGCTACGAGAGACTGCAGTGGGGTTGTTATCCGCATGGCCTTGTAAAGTGGGTCTCGTAGGAATCGCCCACAGCCGGCACATGCCGGTGTACCAGGTGGGATAGTCCGAGCAACCAGGAGCAAAGCGTGGCCCGTGTAGTTGTCAATGTCATGCCCAAGGCCGAGATTCTCGACCCTCAGGGGCAGGCCGTCCAGCGTGCGCTGGGGCGCATCGGTGTGAATGGAATCGCCGATGTTCGTCAGGGCAAGAGGTTTGAATTGGAAGTGGATGAGTCTATCACCGACGCAGACTTGGACCGACTGGCAGCAACCCTGCTGGCAAATACGGTTATTGAAGATTACGAAGTTGTCCGCGAGGAAGCCAAGTGACCGCCAAGATTGGCGTCATCACTTTCCCCGGCACTCTTGATGACGTCGACGCGTTGCGCGCAGTTCGCCTTGCTGGCGCAGAGCCAGTAGAGCTGTGGCACGCCGATGCCGATCTGAAGTCTGTAGATGCAGTAGTTGTCCCTGGTGGATTCTCGTACGGCGACTACTTACGCTCCGGTGCTATCTCCGCACTGGCACCCGTCATGCAGTCCGTGATTGGTGCTGCGGAAGGTGGCATGCCAGTACTGGGTATCTGCAATGGTTTCCAGATCCTGACGGAGTCGGGTCTGCTGCCAGGTGCTTTGACTCGCAATGAAGCACTGCATTTCCACTGCGTCGATACGTACTTGGAAGTTGCAAACAACGAAACTGCGTGGACCAACCGTTTTGAGGTTGGGCAGAAGATCCTCATCCCAGCAAAACATGGTGAAGGTCGATTCCAGGCAGCGACAGAGACCATTAAGGAACTGGAAGAAGAAGGTCGCGTAGTGTTCCGCTACACCGACAACTTCAATGGTTCTATCAACTCGATTGCTGGTGTTACCAGCAAGAATGGTCGCGTTGTTGGTCTCATGCCACACCCAGAGCATGCTGTCGAAAAGCTGACTGGTCCATCGCTGGATGGCCTGGAGCTCTTCTTGTCCGTCGTCGGCACAATCGGTGCGTAGAAGCAGGGAAGTCGAGAACGTACATGTCTGAAACTAACTCCGAGTACACGGTGCATGACGACACCGTTGAGGCAGCAGCTGCCTCCCCAGATCTGGAACAGCCATGGGCTGAACTTGGTCTGAAGGAAGATGAATACCAGCGCATCCGCGAGATCCTGGGTCGTCGTCCAACTGATGCAGAGCTCGCCATGTATTCCGTTATGTGGTCTGAGCACTGCTCGTACAAGTCCTCGAAGGTGCACCTTCGCTACTTCGGCGAAACCACCACAGACGAAATGAAGTCGAAGATGCTCGCAGGCATCGGCGAAAACGCCGGTGTTGTCGACATCGGAGATGACTGGGCCGTGACCTTCAAGGTCGAGTCCCACAACCACCCGTCGTACGTCGAGCCGTACCAGGGCGCAGCAACCGGCGTCGGTGGCATTGTCCGCGACATCATGGCTATGGGTGCACGCCCAGTAGCAGTGATGGATCAGCTGCGTTTCGGTGCAGCTGATGCGCCAGACACCCAGCGCGTTTTGCCTGGTGTTGTCTCAGGTGTCGGTGGCTACGGCAACTGCCTCGGTTTGCCAAACATCGGTGGCGAGACTGTCTTTGACGAGTCGTACGCTGGCAACCCACTCGTGAACGCACTGTGCGTTGGTGTACTTCCGAAGGAAGACCTGCATCTGGCTTTCGCAACCGGTACCGGTAACCGCGTCGTTCTGTTCGGTTCCCGCACCGGTCTGGACGGTATCGGTGGCGTATCTGTTCTTGCTTCGGACACTTTCGAAGAAGGAGCAGAGCGCAAGCTTCCAGCGGTACAGGTCGGCGACCCATTTGCTGAGAAGGTCCTCATCGAATGCTGCCTCGACCTATACAAGGCTGGCGTTGTGGTCGGCATTCAGGACCTCGGTGGCGCAGGCCTGTCCTGTGCTGTTTCCGAACTTGCAGCATCCGGCGACAACGGCATGGCCGTGAACCTGGACAATGTCCATCTTCGCGCCGAAAACATGAGTGCAGCAGAGATCCTGTCGTCCGAGTCCCAGGAGCGCATGTGTGCAATTGTGCGCCCAGAAGACATGGACGAGTTCATGGCTATCTGCGCCAAGTGGGACGTCATCGCATCCGACATTGGTGAAGTCACCGAGAACACCAATCTGGTCATCACTCACGATGGCAAGACTGTTGTCGACGCTCCGCCGAAGACCATCGCTGATGAAGGTCCGACCTACCACCGTCCATACGCTCGTCCAGAGTGGCAGGATGCGCTTCAGATTGAACCTGAGCTGGCGCGTCCGTCGTCAAGCGAAGAGCTGCGGAAGACCGTTCTGGAGATGGCAGCATCCCCAGCACTGTGCTCCCGTGCGCACATCACCGAACAGTATGACCGCTACGTTCGTGGCAATACTGTCGCTGCCAAGGATGCAGATGCCGGTGTTCTTCGCGTGAACGAAGAAACTGGCCGTGGTGTTGCTCTGTCCACCGACGCTTCGGGTCGTTACACAAAGCTGGATCCACGCACCGGTGCGCAGCTGGCACTGGCTGAAGCTCACCGCAACGTCACTGTGTCGGGTGCAAAGCCATACGCAGTGTCGAACTGCATGAACTTCGGTTCCCCAGAAAATCCGGATGCAATGTGGCAGTTCGCGGAAGCTGTCCGTGGACTTGCTGATGGTTGTGCGGAACTCGCTGTTCCAGTAACTGGCGGCAACGTTTCCTTCTACAACCAGACTGGCGACGAGCCAATTCTGCCTACCCCAGTGATTGCTGTGCTGGGCATTATGGACAACGTTGAGAACACCATCACCAACCGTCTCGGCACTGTCGAGGACGAGGTGCTGTACGTTCTCGGTGAGACTGCTGACGAACTTGGCGGTTCCATTTGGCAGCAGGTTGCCCACAACGCGCTTGGTGGTATGCCACCTGCTATCGATTTGGCTAACGAAGAGAAGCTCGTTGATTTCTTCCACGGCACCATCGAGGCAGAAGGCAAGCATTTCGTCTCTGCGGCCCGCGACCTTTCCGAGGGCGGTCTTGCCCAGGCACTGGTGGAGGCTGCAGTTCAAGCCGGTGTCGGCGTTGAGGCCACTCTTGACGACGTCCATTCCGACGCATTCGTCGCCCTGTTTTCCGAATCTGCATCGCGTGCGCTAGTCGCAGTGCCAGCAGTAGACGCAGCAAAGCTGGAGGAGCGCGCCGCAGCAACTGGCGTGAAGGCAACACGCATTGGCGCTGTCGTTGCAGCCGATGAGCCAGTGATCAAGGTGTCTGGTGCCGCAGGCGCTGTTGAATTCGAGATTCCAGTAGCGGAGGCAGAGGATGCATGGCGTTCGACATTGCCAAAGCTGTTTGCTCACGCTGCAGGTGCCAACTCGGTTGTTGAAGCAGAGTAAATGAAGCAGAACACTTAAGAGCGACAGCTCGGCCTCTATGCGAGGTGTAGCTCCGAAAAGAGGGGCGGGAAACCGCAATGGTTTCCCGCCCCTCTTACGTAATCGGTGCGAGTTGAGCTGCCTCCGCGCTGCTCGTTCTGAAGAAGATTGTCAGCAGCTCACGCGTGAGCAAGCTAGATCGTTAGGAGTTGTGCGCAGACAACGGCGCGTTCACCAAGACACCCGGAGGAGCTTCGGAACTGAGGTCGAGTACATTCCGAAGTGCCTCGAAACCCTCGGGGACAAGCTGATAATGTGCCCATCGCCCTTTTCGGTTCACTGCCACTAGTCCACCCTTGACCAGGCGTTTCATGTGATGGCTAATAGTTGCAGGTGTCAGCTCAAGTGCTTCTGCGAGGTGGCAGGCGCATACTTCTTGGCCCTCTGCAAATGACAGAATTGTGAGCAGCTGAACACGAGTGGCATCGCCAAGAAGTTGGAACTTCTCTGCGAGGCGCTGTGCGATGGCAGGCTGAAATATTTGCAGTGGCTTTTCGCCATCTGAAGCGCAAAAATCTGCACCCGACGACTCCTCGGACGTGATGATCAGGGGAGTCATATTTTCGGCGTTCATATTCAACAGGTGTACTCGCTTGGACATGATTAGGCAAGAATCTAAATGTAAGGTGGATAGTGCTTACCCTCGGAAGGATTAAGACATGGCAAACGCAGGTAGCACACCACAAAATAGTGAAAATAATAAACCATTAATTTATTTTTTATGCAACTCAAACTGCGGGAAGTCGCAAATGGCCGAAGCCATTATGCGACTGCGTGCTGGTGACTCGGTTGACGTGCGTTCGGCTGGCGTAAAGCCCGGTTCGGAAGTTAATGCTGAGTCGGTAGCGTCGTTAAGCCGAATCGGAGCAGATATGTCGAACGGTGAACCAACCGCTATTGACGGCGACGTTATGGCTACCGCTGACCGTGTCATCGTTGTCGGTGGCGCGGAGATTCCACAGTACGACGGCATGAAGACCAGCGTCGAACGATGGGAAGTCGACGAGCCGTCACTTCGTGGCATCCACGGTGACGGGCGCATGGACCTGCTTCGCGATGAAATTGACCAGCGCGTACAGAATCTGGTCGACGAGCTCTAAGCCTTCTCTGGCAGAACCAGCGGCAGTGGCTGGTACCTGTCGCGCAGCGCCTTGAGGGACAGGTCGTGTGCTTCGAGGCGCTTATCTTCATCCGTGACCGGAGTGAAGTGTGGAACAGGTTGCGGATTGAAATCATCGTCAATGGCCACGTATGTCATCGACGAATGCAACGCGAGTTCCAGGCCACCACGGCCCTTGCGAGGCTCTCCCGAATGCACGTGGACGCTGAGATGCATGGACGTGGTGCCGGTGCGCAAAACGCGTGCTCGAACCTCTACGAGATCACCAATGTGGATTGGCTTGTAGAAGCGAATACCACCCGCGTACACCGCGATTGTTTGGCGCCCCGACCAGTTGGTCGTGACAGCTGTTGCGGCTTCGTCAATCCATTCCATTGCGGTGCCACCGTGCACATTGCCACCCCAGTTGATGTCGGTCGGCTTAGCCAAGAACCGAGTCGTCATTTCTGGGGCAGAAGAATCCGCGGAGTAAGTCTGAGCACGCATTGACGCCTCGATATCGCGACGAAGATCAAAACGCGACAACGCAGCTTCCTGCACGCGCTTTTCTTCTTCGGTCTCGGGCTCCCATTTTGGCACCTCCGTCGGCTTCCGGTTCTCGTCCATCGCAACGAAGATGACTACGCAGTCTGCAGCTCGCGTGAACTTGCCGTCACGCGGATCTGCCGACAGCACCTCATTCACAATGTGCATCGATGTGCGACCGGTATACGCAATCTTCGAGCGAACCTCAACGATATGGCCACTCGGAATGGGCCGTGTGAAGTGAATATGGCCGAAATACGCCGTTACGCAGTACGTTCCGCACCACTGCGAAGCGCACGCGTATGCAGCCTTATCGATCCACTGCAATACTCGCCCTCCATGCACACTATTGGTGCCTGCATTTAGTACGTCAGTGGGTGCAGCAAGGAAACGCAAAGTGAGCGATGGCGACAAATTCATGGCTGTCAGACTAACAACATTCATGATGATTGGCAGCGGAATTGCAGCTTTTGAAAACAGCGTTACGACGGTCGTTTCGTATCATCAACGCATGGCCAAAACCATTGACCCAGAGGAAGTTCGCGCCGCAGTGCTCCGTGTCGCGGAGTGGGTAAAAGACCCTGAGAACGAACCGCGACCGACGCGCGCAGCGATTGCAGCTGCGGTGCGGCTTACCGCGCGCACGATTTCTCAGGAAGCGCCAGGGCATAGCGTCGAGCTGCGAGTGCCACCTTATGTGGCCGTACAGTGCATCGAGGGACCACGCCACACTCGTGGCACGCCACCCAACGTGGTGGAAACCGATGCCGTGACGTGGCTTCAGCTAGCCACAGGACTGCGTGTTTTTGATGCCTCAGCGCCTGAGCTCGACGTATCGGGCACGCGAGCACATGAGGTCGCTGAACACCTGCCCGTCGTCAAGCTGTAGCTGCTTGGCTGGCTTACACGTCCTGCCAGTCGGGCTTGTTCTCCCAAGAGAACTTGTAGTACTCAGAGTGCTGCAGCAGAGAGCCGGCGCGCTCGTCAATGATCACGGTTGCACGTGGATGCATCTGCAGTATCGACGCAGGGCAGTTGGCTGACAACGGTCCTTCACACATATCGGCAACGGCCTGTGCCTTGCCCAAACCGGTGGCCAGCAACAGCAGGTGACGCGCCTTCGAGATTGTGCCGAGACCCTGGGTTACGCACTGCTTGGGGACGTCGTCAAGAGAGTCGAAGAAACGCGCGTTATCCGCAATTGTGCGTGGGTGCAGTGACTTCAACCGAGTGATCGACTGCAGTGAACTGCCTGGCTCATTAAAACCAATATGCCCATCGGATCCGATACCTAGCAGCTGGACATCAATGCCACCGGCTTCCTGGATCTGACGATCGTACTGGTAGGCGTGCTGCGGATCCTGTGCATTCGGGGAGTACACCACGGAATCGTGAATATCGATGTGGCTGGTGAACTCGCGACGAATGGTGGAGTAGTAGCTCTGCTCGTGGTCGTGTGGCAGGCCGACGTATTCATCGAGAAGGAAGGCGTTGCAATGCTCGAACGACAGTCCCTCTTCACGGTGGCGGCGGATGAGCTCCTTGTACGTCGGAACAGGGGTCGAACCCGTTGCCAAGCCAAGATTGGCTTCAGCTTCGGCATAGCGGGCAAGGATGTCAGCTGCGAGATTAGCGACAGCAGCCTCATCCTCGAGAATGATGATTTCCATACTTGGATCGACCCTTCCACAGGTTCATTGACACGTCGGGCACAAGTTTAGCGGTGCCAGGTTAATGCCCCCGGTTTTCGTCTCGTTAACCGCCTATTTGGTTTTGACCTACCTGGCACGACTATCTTTAATGATGTGGCCGATACCATGAACCCAGGTTCCCTTACAGGTTGCCCAACCCAGCCGACTTCACCTTTCGACGATTGCGGTGAGAATGCTCCCCGCGAAGAGTGTGGCGTATTCGGTGTATGGGCTCCGGGCGAAGATGTTTCGAAACTGACTTACTACGGTTTGTTCGCACTGCAGCACCGCGGTCAAGAAGCCGCTGGCATTGCTGTCGGCGACGGCGACCAGATTCTCGTCTTCAAAGATCTAGGCCTTGTGTCCCAGGTTTTTGACGAGCAGTCGTTGGAAGCGCTGAAGGGGCACGTCGCCATTGGACATACGCGGTACACCACGGCGGGTTCGCCGTCATGGGAAAACGCACAGCCCATGTTCCGTATGGCAGACGATGGCACCGACATCGCCCTCGGACACAATGGCAACCTCACCAACCATCTGACGTTGTTCGAGGAAGCAGAAGCTCTAGGTCTGGTCGATGACAGCAACGGCATGCCGAGCGATTCGGATATTATGTGCGCGCTGATCGCTCATGAGACCGGGCGTGTCGACGATCCGACGGAAGACGGATGCGAAACAAAGGTGGAGGTTGCTGCGAAGCGAGTTCTGCCACGCATTAAGGGCGCCTTCTGTTTGACGTTCACTGATGGCGACACGCTTTATGCTGCCCGTGACCCACAGGGCGTCCGTCCGCTGTGCCTGGGCCGTCTTGCAAATGGTTGGGTCATCGCCTCGGAGACGTGTGCGCTCGACATTGTTGGCGCCTCTTTCGTACGTGAAATTCAGCCTGGTGAATTGGTATCTATCGACGCCGCCGGTGTCCGCTCGATGCGTTTTGCTGAGACGAAGCATGCTGGCTGCATTTTCGAGTATGTGTACTTGGCTCGCCCAGACTCCGTGATCCGTGGTCGCTCTGTTAATGCTGTCCGTCTGGAACTGGGACGCCAGTTGGCGCGAGAGTTCCCAGCAGACGGTGACCTCGTGATGCCAACACCGGACTCAGGTACTCCAGCTGCTGTTGGCTATGCCCAGGAATCCGGAATCCCATTCGGTCAGGGCTTGACCAAGAACGCCTACGTTGGACGTACCTTCATCCAGCCTTCTCAGACGATTCGTCAGCTGGGTATCCGACTGAAGTTGAATCCTCTGAAGGAAGTCATCGCAGGTAAGCGACTCGTTGTTGTCGATGACTCGATTGTTCGTGGCAACACCCAACGTGCATTGATTCGTATGCTCCGCGAGGCGGGAGCTGCTGAAGTTCACGTCCGTATTGCCTCACCACCAGTCAAGTGGCCGTGCTTCTACGGCATTGATTTTGCTTCTCCAGGTGAGCTCATTGCTAATGGTTTGTCAGAGGATGCCGTTGTTGAAGGTATCGCGCGTGCGATCGGTGCAGACAGTCTCGGCTTCGTTTCTGTCGACGGTATGACAGAGGCGACAGAGCAGGCCGGCACCGAGCTATGCCGTGCATGCTTCGACGGACACTATCCACTGGGATTGCCGGAGAATGACGCTAATGCGGAAGCCGTCGCACGAATGCAATCCGCCCATGCAGCTACCCTGGGTAGCGACTAACCACGTTTGAAAAGAAAGAAGCGAGAAGCGGATATGACCGACAATCAGAACCGTGGCGCCTCCTATGCGGAAGCCGGTGTGGATATCGAGGCAGGCGATCGCGCAGTAGAGCTGTTCGCGCCAATTGCTAAGAAGGCCACTCGACCAGAGGTACGTGGAGGTCTCGGCGGTTTCGCCGGTCTCTTCGCGCTAGGGGAGTACAAGAAGCCACTGTTGGCTGCAGGCTCCGATGGTGTGGGTACGAAGCTTGCTGTTGCGCAGGCAATGGACAAGCATGACACCATCGGCCAAGACCTGGTTGCCATGGTTGTTGATGATCTGGTGGTCTGCGGTGCAGAACCACTTTTCCTGCAGGATTACATTGCTATTGGCAAGGTTGTCCCAGAGCACGTGGCGGAGATCGTCAAGGGGATTGCTGAAGGGTGTATTCAGGCTGGTTGCGCACTGCTCGGAGGCGAAACCGCGGAGCATCCAGGTGTGATGGAGCCAGGCGAGTACGACGTTTCGGCTACTGCAGTTGGTGTGGTCGAAGAAGACAAGGTGCTTGGCCCAGACCGCGTCCGTGAGGGCGATGTTGTCATCGGTATGGCCTCCTCAGGTCTTCACTCCAATGGTTACTCGCTGGCTCGGTACGTACTCCTGGAGCGCGCAGGCATGGACCTGAACGAGCACGTCGAGGACTTTGGTCGTACCTTGGGCGAAGAAATGCTCGAGCCAACTCGCATTTACGCCAAGGATTGTTTGGCACTGATGAATGAGACAGAGGTCCGTACGTTCTGCCACGTCACCGGTGGTGGCTTGGTGGGCAACATGGTCCGAATCATTCCAGAGGGACTGTGCGCTGACATGAACCGTGCAACGTGGACTCCTGGCCCAATCTTCCGCACTATTGCTGAAGTTGGTCAGGTTGCTCGCGAAGAGATGGAAAAGACCTTCAACATGGGTGTCGGCATGGTCGCTATTGTGGCCGCTGAAGATCGCGATCGTGCGCTGGCATTGCTCACTGCACGTCACATCGATGCTTGGGAGATCGGAACTGTTCGTGCTGCTCAGGACGGCGAAGCTGGCGCAGTTCTGGTGGGCGACCACCCACGGTTCTAGGAATATAAAAACGACGGAAACCCCGCCACACCATTCGGTGCGGCGGGGTTTCCGCTTGAAGCATTTACTCACACATAAGTGGAGAAGACGTTCATGTTACGCGTCAAAAGCGATCGTCGCCGGACGCCCAATCCTCCCAATCAGAGTAATCGTCTTCAACGTCGGAGTCGTCCTTCTTTCCAACGAGCTCACGCTGAAGCCTTTCCAGATCCATATCTGGCGTGTCGTACTTGAGCTGACGAGCTACTTTCGCCTGCTTTGCCTTGGCACGGCCGCGACCCATGGCCTGACCCCCTCATGTGGTCTGGGGTACGGCACGGGATTCGGCCGCCCCACTATGTTCTATATGCGTCAATTCCTGTAAGACACCATAGCCTATTACAGAGCGCACGGGTGACCGCCCTTGGACAATATCGTGTCGTGTCACAACTATTGCCGAGGTGAAACTTCGCTGACCTGCGGTTATGTAAAAACGATGTTCAGTAGATTGTCAATAAGGCCACACCTAATTCGTGTCGCGAAGGTCGCTTGTGGGGTCGATTCCAGTGCGTAGACGTGTTACCGCGGCTCGACCAGGACGAATTGCATCGTCGCGGTCAACAGTGGATGGGTCGACTGACACGGCGCATTCGCCAACAGTGAGTGCAACACCCTCCTGAACTGAACGTTTGACCAGCGCAAGAGCGATAGGACCGAAGTCGCAATGATGCACAACCGTGCCGACGTAGCCAACAGTTCGCTTCCCAGATTTCACAGCATCGCCGGTTTCGGGAAGTTCAGACGCAGAGCCGTCAATCTGCAGCATCACCAGAGTGCGAGGAGGCCGACCAAGATTATGGACCCTCGACACAGTCTCTTGGCCGCGGTAGCAGCCCTTTTCCAGATGCACAGCCGCTGGATCGAACTCAGATGCGATCCAGCGTGGCGATTCGTGGGGGATCATCTTCTCATCGACATCAAGGCCGACTTCGGGGCGCAGTGACACCACTCGTTCGGCTTCCCATGCCATGAGTCCAGTCGGGCGCGCACCAGCTGCCAACAGTTGGTCAGTGACAGCAACTGAGGCGCTGCGAGGAACTAAAAGGTCAACCGTCCCGCCAGCTGGCCAGGGAAGATGTCGGATCATCGCGACATCGTCGCCAAGTGCAGCACAGTCAGCGCCAGCAAGCGATGCGGTGCCCACCTGCGGAAAGGGAAGATGGGCCGCCGCCAATGTTTCCGGTGAGGTCGGACCAACCACTGACAACACTGCAAGATCTGTTTCGCGAACCTCGACCTTTGACCAGAAGATCATCATGGTCAAATACTTCAGCAACGACTCGGCAGAAAGCGGTGGGACATCCAACAGCACGGAATCCTCCAGCACTGTCACCACCATGTGATGAAGAACGCGCCCCTGAGGATCCAAATTGAGTGCTTCGGTGACGGTTCCCGACGAAACGTCGTCAAGCTTCTGTGAAAACAGGGTGTTGAGCCACGTCAACCGATCTTCGCCGGTGATCTCAATGACGGTGCGGTACGAGCGATCAACTAAAGCGGTTGATTCGTGTATTGCTCGCTGCTCGACCAATGGGGAGCCGTAATGCCATGCCACGCCCGCACGCCCGCCGACATCATCACCTTCGACTGCAACAGCGCCAGGAAGATGCGAGACGATCGGACTGGAAAAATCGATAGCCACACCGACATCGTATCGTGTCTTGTTGGTAATAGGCTAAGGGTCATGAAGAATTCCCAGACTTCTTTGGTTCTTATCGACGTCTTATCCGGCGATACCCCATTCGTAGTTGATGCCTCGCAGCCGTTTCTTTTCGCTGATGACTTAGGAGCTGTACGTGGCGATGGAGTCTTTGAAACGCTCCTCGTTCGCGACGGACACACGTGTAATACCAAACGACATGAGGACCGCTTCCTGTCGTCCTCAGCGATGCTGGAGATGCCGGAACCGGATCTTGAACAGTGGCGCGCAGCCAACGCACTGGCTCTGGCAGAACTGCGCAAGCTCGGTATCGGCGATTCTGATGGTTCGTTGCGGTGGGTGTACTCCCGAGGTCGAGAATCGACTGGTGAGCCTACTGGCTATGTTCTGGCCTCGATTTCACCGGACATGGGGCAGGTGCGTCGTCAAGGAGTGAAAGTCATGCTTGCGCAGCGTGGTTTTTCACTGGACCTGGGGAGCAAGGCGCCGTGGGCACTAATTGGGGCGAAGACGCTGTCGTACGCGGCCAACATGGCGGCACTCCGATACGCAAAAGCCAACGACTTTGACGATGTCATCTTCGTTTCTGCCGAAGGAAATCTGCTGGAAGGCCCAACGTCGACGATTATCATCGTTCGTGGCACGGAGTTGCTTACACCGAAGCCTGGGGAAGGCATTCTGCCGGGTACCACGCAGGCAGCACTCTTTGCTCAGGCAGAAAAAGAGGGGTGGACATGCGTAGAAGCAAATCTCACCCCTGAGGATCTACAGACCGCCGACTCTGTCTGGCTTGTTTCTTCCGTCCGCATTGCAGTTCGCGTCACCACTGTGGACGGGCAGCCACTCGCAGAGCCGTCTGCAGAATCGCAGCTGGCATTTCACAAGCTTTGCGACGACGCCCTCGCCAGCAACTAGCCCACAGTTAGCCACGCTCATGGCCCGCTACGAGATCGAGCCTAGCCGGCGTAACGCGTCAGTTGAGCGGACATACGTGGCACGAATTCGTCGTCACGCAGTCGTTCGTCGACCCAGCCTAGGTCGTTGTTTGGCATGAGGCCGTACAGGCGCTTGCCAGGGCCGAGAGATGCGGGACCGGTGGCGGTGACCATCGTGGAGGCCGCCTGCAGTTCCCATGCGCGCTCGGAAATTGGCTCGCCGTAGTAGATCTCGACAACGCCAGTGGAGTGGGTGCAGACGAACTCGATCTCGTCGTCATCGTTGATGCGCCAGAAACCGGTTTCGCGGAGGTCTGGCCCCGTTGGGTTCCCGTCTTCGTCGAGCTTCCAGAAGCGTGATTCGTAGCTGAGGTAATTTTCGCCATCGTGCTTGAAAATCAGCTGCTGGCCGAACGCATAGTTGCCGTCGACGACAGTGTCTGCCTTGCCCTCTCCACGCCACACGCCGACGAGCGGGAGCAACGCCAGCAAACCATCATGCAGGTTTGGTCCCTGGCGAAGATTCGCGGTGTCTTCTGGGATCGGCAGCCCAGGTAGCTCAGAAATATTCCGCGAAGCCGTGGATTCTGCAGTTTGTGCAGCACGGTTCACTGCCTCATTTCCGTTGAGGAGTGGTGCGTTTGATTCGTTCGCTTCATTGGCATCGGTCATGCCTCTTAGTTTACGCATCCACTTTTCCGACCATGCGGGGTGCCAAGGTTGAAGCGCTAGTTTGCGTAGTGAAGACTGAGATCCGTGGCAACTAACGACACCGATGCAGTCCCCGGCAGACTAATTGGAGTCCTCTTAGTGTGAACCTTCGAAATCAGATTTGTCGTCAGCAACTGGGAGGAAATCACGAGGAGACACTGTTGCATGGATCTTCTCCGCTTCCACGAAGATGAAGCCACCCGACACGTAAATACGAGTCGGAGGCATATCCAGAGGCAAACTTTCACCTGGAAGTTCGAGATAGAAGACATCCAAGAATTCCTGGGTGAGCTCGTCGTTTAGCTCTTTACCCGGAGTCTCCTTCGTCGTCTCCTTATCTTCCGGACCCGAAATAATATGATCCGGGAGGAAGTACACGTCACCGCTTTTAATTCGCAGCTTTACGACGGCCGTCACTGGTGCCGAATACCCCTTCGGGGTCGCTTCGAGGATGGCCTCGGTTTCCCAACCGCCAGCGGGGGAGACGTCGTCAAGGTTTTGAATGACGAGGTCGGTCAGCCCCATGTGTTGACCAAGGGCAAGGCCATCGAACTGCAGATTGGTGAAAAACTTCTTTGCGTAGGTCGATTCGAAGTCCCCACTCCAGACGCTGCGGGCCGGAACTTTGGCATCGGAAGCGCCGGATTCGACGGATACGAGGCCAAATCCAGGGACTTCGAGGTCACGAGCGCGCACACGAATTGAAGACAGCTTCCCGGTAACAAACGAGGATGAATACGCCATGCCGCCCAGTCCAACGTACGGATCTGCGGGCAAATTCGCGTCCGCCCGCAAGGAATTGGCGAAGCTGCGTTCAGCGTGGATGGCAACCCCAGCGTCGGCAAGGAAAAGCATGGCCAATGAGGCACATACTCCACCTATTATTTTCCGACGACGAGAAGATGACACATCTCATTCATACCCTATTGGCTGCTTGTTCCAGTATTCGCTTGTGTATTCGTTTGTGCGTACGATTCGCCAGCTAGGACTCCTGAGGCTGTCTACAGTGGTGCCATGGACCTCAACTTGCAGCACTTTCCATCCGTTCTTTCCGGTGATTCGTTGAACTCTGCTCGACGTCTCCTTGTCGACGCCACGGCTCAGGACCGCGTCGAACCATTCGGCGAGGCCTTTGTACGTGGATTGTCGGAACCACAGCGAGGCCATCAGCACGTGGCCGTATTCTCCGCGGATCAGCCGGGTCAATGCATAGCACTCGCAGGTATTGCCCCTGATTCCATCGAGTTGGTCGTACACCCAGCTTTTCGACGTCGCGGAGTCGGGCAACGATTGCTGCAAAGCGTTGATGAGATCGTCGTAAAGCCGGGGCGTCTGCCGATATGGGCTCATGGCAATCTTCCGGGTGCGCAGCAGTTGGCAGCTGTCACGGGGCGGAAGATGAATCGGCAGTTGCTGCAGATGTCGATTGAAGGAGAGTCGCTTGACTTGGCTGCGGAGGGTGGCGAGGTCCCCGATGGGATTGAGCTCGAAACCTATGCAGAACTTGAGAAAAACATAGGTAGGGAAGCTGCGGACAGCGCATGGTTGGCCGTCAATAATGAAGCCTTTGATTGGCACCCAGAACAGGGGAATTGGACGCAGGGCGATCTAGATTTGGCGCGCAGTGCTGACTGGTTTGATTCAGCCGGGGTGTTCTTCGCGGTTGATCGAGATAGTAGAGAAGTCGTTGGATTCCACTGGACAAAAATGCATCCTGAACAGGAGGAACGTGTAGGTGAGGTCTATGTCATTGGGCTGGCTGAGCGTGCTCGAGGACGGGGTGTAGGGGCTTGGTTAACCCGAATTGGATTGAAAGATCTGGTTGCGCGAGGTGCCGGGGCGGTCATTCTCTATGTGGAAGGGGGTAACGCGACGGCAATTCGAACCTACGAAAAGACAGGATTCGAGCTTGCGCGAATGGACGTTATGTACGGGTAATTACAGGAATATATGGCGAATTTGTTGCAGTACTCACAGTCAAAATTAAGTAGTTAACCAATTGTTAACCTAGATAACAGCAGTGCGTCACCCTGGAACGTTATCTTCGCCTACTAGTGGGGCCTGGACATTGGTTCCACGGAAGATGCGGAACTGATGTCTGCGGCTGTGCTCGCTGAATAGGAACCGTGTTCGCCCCCCTGATTCCGTTAAGTGTTGAAGGTTGTCGCCAATCCTGGCGCGTACTAGAGATGCTGCATTAATTTTCATCCGGAGGAACCCGTGCTGAAGAACACTCGTCGCCGTGCTGCCATTTTGGGACTGACCGCTGTTGCTGGTCTGACCCTCTCCGCTTGCTCTGAGGGTGGAGACACCGGAGCATCTGAAGTTGAAGGTCTGACCGAAACCACCGGTGAGCTGCAGGGTGAGGGCGCTACCTCCCAGCAGCGTGCAATGGACCTGTTTGCAACCCTGTACGAAGAGACCGGTTCGACCCTGTCTTACAACGCAACCGGTTCGGGCTCTGGCCAGACCCAGTTCATCGCAGGCACCGTTGCATTCGCTGGCTCGGACTCTCCACTGAAGGAGAAGGACGGCAAGGATCAGATCGCAGAAGCTAAGAAGCGTTGCGGTGGCAACGACGCTTGGCACCTGCCAATGGTCATCGGCCCAGTTGCTGTTGCATACAACCTCGAGGGCGTTGAGCTTAACCTGTCGCCAGAAGTTGTTGCTGAAATCTTCGACGGCAAGATCACCAAGTGGAACGATGAAAAGATCGCCAAGCTGAACGAAGGCGCAGATCTTCCAGACAAGGACATTTCGGTTATCTACCGCTCGGAAGAGTCCGGTACCACCGACAACTTCATGAAGTTCCTGTCGGCTTCCGCTCCAGATCAGTGGAAGCACGAGGCTTCGAAGTCCTTCCCAACCGCAACCGGTGCTGGCGCTAACGGCTCCGCTGGTGTTGTGGACCAGGTTGCAGCTATTGACGGTGGCATCACCTACGTTGAGGCTGGCTTCGCTAAGGATAAGGATCTTGGCATCGCCAAGATGGACTTCGGCAACGGCCCAGTTGAGCTGAACGCTGAAACCGTTGGTAAGGCAATGGACAACGTTGAGTACAAGTCCGAGGGCCACGACATGGTTGTGGACTCCGACAAGCTCTTCTCGATGGATCAGGAAGGTGCTTACCCACTGGTTCTGACCACCTACGAGATCGTTTGCTCCGCTGGCTACGACGAGCAGACCCGCGACCTGGTCAAGAACTTCTTCAAGGTTGTTCTTGAGAAGGGTCAGTCCCCAGAGCTCGAAGAGCTGGGCTACATCCCAGTTCAGGGTGAGTTCAAGCAGAAGCTGGTCGACGCAGTCGACGCCATCAAGTAGTTCTCTGCGAATCGTATAATCCTGACTTTTAGCAGTCACGAGAGCCGCCGGCCGGTTGACCATTTGACACGTGTTTTCTTTGAAAAGCGGTGCAATAGGTCAATCGGCCTCAGGTGCGTAAATGGCAGCTAAATACTTTGACAAGGAAATTGATTATGTCTTCCCCTACATCCGCTAAGGGAAACGAAGAGCTGAAAGAAGTAACTGCCGATACGTTGTCCAACGCGCCTCGCGTTGGCACCCGCTCAGATGAGCCGGGTGAAGCTCAGGTAGCACACGGTGTGGTGCGCCCAGGTGACCGTATCTTCCGCATGCTTTCGGTCGGTTCTTCGGCTTTGGTTACGGTTTTCATTATCGCGATTGCGGCATTCTTGATGCTCCGCGCTATTCCGGCCATCTCCCGAAACCAAGAGAACTTCTTCACCTACTCAGAGCGCTGGAACTTGGCTGATACCGCAGCAATGCACTTCGGTATTCCAAACCTGTTCCTCGTAACCATCACGGTTTCGATCTTGGCCCTGATCCTGGCTATGCCGGTTGCACTTGGTATCGCTATCTTCTTGACCACCTACGCGCCAAAGCGACTAGTTAAGCCACTTGGTTACCTAGTTGACCTGCTCGCTGCAGTACCATCCATCGTTTACGGTCTGTGGGGCTTCATGGCTCTTGGACCAGCACTGTCAGGCTTCTACGAGGCCTTGGCAAAGAACTTGTCGTTCATTCCGTTGTTCCAGACCTACGTCAACTCTCCGGACTTTGCGACGGGTCGTAACCTCTTCACTGGTGGCATCGTCCTGGCAATTATGATTCTGCCGGTTATCGCAGCTACCACCCGAGAGGTTTTCGTTCAGACTCCTCGTGGACACATCGAAGCTGCCCTCGCACTCGGTGCAACCCGCTGGGAAATGGTCCGTATGGCGGTTCTTCCATTCGGTAAGTCCGGCTACATCTCCGGCTCGATGCTGGGTCTTGGTCGTGCACTCGGTGAAACCATGGCGTTGTACATGGTTATCTCTACGTCTGACGCGTTCCGTGGTTCGCTGTTCGATGGTGGCACCACTTTCGCAACGGCCATTGCTAATGCTGCTCCGGAGTTCAACGACAACTTGAAGGCCGGCGCTTACATGTCCGCAGGTCTTGTCTTGTTCCTGTTGACCTTCGTGGTTAACTCCGCTGCTCGCATGATTGCGAAGAAGTAATCGGAAAAGAGGATATCGACATGACTAACCAAAACGATAGCGTCATCGTGGCGGACCCTAATGAAAAGGTCTCTACGAGTGACTCTGCCTTTACCCCTCTCAAGGGTTCGCGCAAGGTAGTTGACAACCTTTCGACCGTATTGATCTACGCCTGCATGGCGCTGGCACTGATCCCACTCGGCTGGGTTTTGTTCGAACTCATCACCCGTGGCACCAGCTCACTTCTTTCTCCAGAATGGTGGACCGCCTCTCAGCGAGGTGTGACCGTTGGTTCTGCAGAAGGCGGTGTTGCACACGCAATCATCGGTACCATTGTTCAGGCTCTGGTTACTGCAATCATCACGGTGCCAGTCGGCATCTTCGTTGCAATCTACCTGGTCGAGTACGCGGGCAACTCGCGTCTTGGCAAGATCACGACCTTCATGGTGGACATCCTTTCGGGTGTTCCATCCATCGTTGCTTCGCTGTTCATTTACTCCATGTGGGTCGTTATGTTCGGCATGAGCCGTTCAGGCTTCGCAGTTTCGTTGGCTCTGGTGCTGCTTATGCTCCCAGTAGTTGTTCGAAACACAGAGGAAATGCTTCGCGTTGTTCCTCACGACCTGCGTGAAGCGTCTTACGCACTGGGCGTTCCAAAGTGGAAGACCATCGCAAAGATCGTTTTGCCTACCGCTCTCTCCGGCATTGTTACCGGTGTCATGCTTGCAGTTGCACGTGTTATGGGTGAGTCGGCACCAATGCTGATTCTGGTTGCTACTTCCCGAATCATCATGTGGAACCCATTCGGTCAGTCTCAGTCTTCGTTGCCACTGTTCATGCTGGACATGTACAAGGCAGGTAACACCGGTGCGGCATTCGACAAGATGTGGGGCGCAGCTCTGACGCTGGTCCTGATCATTGCACTCATCAATGTCATCGCGCGAGTCATCTCCGCAAAGTTCTCTGTAAAGAGCTAATCGGGCGCTAAGCCTCAGATTCCTAGGAAGGTAAAGAACAATGGCGAAGCGCCTTGATCTGAACGACGTCAACATCTACTACGGTGATTTCCACGCAGTTAAGGAAGTCAACCTGCATGTACCACCACGCTCGGTTACCGCATTCATCGGCCCATCCGGCTGTGGTAAGTCCACTGTTCTTCGTTCCCTGAACCGTATGCACGAGGTTATCCCAGGCGCATACGTCAAGGGCGAGGTTCTTCTTGATGGCGAGAACATCTACGGACCAAAGGTTGACCCAGTGTCCGTTCGTAATACCATCGGCATGGTTTTCCAGCGTCCAAACCCATTCCCAACCATGTCCATCGAGGACAATGTTGTTGCGGGTCTGAAGCTTTCGGGCGTGAAAAATCGTGCGCGTCTGAAGGAAGTTGCAGAGAAGTCTCTCCGCAGCGCAAACCTGTGGGATGAAGTTAAGGACCGTCTTGACAAGCCAGGCGGTGGCCTCTCCGGTGGTCAGCAGCAGCGTCTGTGCATTGCTCGTGCAATCGCAGTTGAGCCAGAAGTTCTCCTCATGGACGAGCCTTGCTCCGCTCTCGACCCAATCTCGACTCTGGCAATCGAGGACCTGATCCACGAGCTGAAGGAAGAATTCACCATCGTCATCGTGACGCACAACATGCAGCAGGCTGCTCGTGTGTCCGACCAGACCGCGTTCTTCTCCCTCGAAGCTACTGGCAAGCCAGGTCAGCTTGTTGAAGTTGGCCCAACCAAGAAGATCTTCGAGAACCCAGACAAGAAGGAAACCGAAGACTACATTTCGGGTCGTTTCGGCTAAGTCGAGCGCGTCCGCGAAGTTGTGTGTTTAGCGACGAGCTGTCGTCGCAAAGCCTGAAAGCGCCACTGTCCAATTCTGGATGGTGGCGCTTTTGCAGTCGTATAGCCTGTTGTCGTCATCCAGTGGCTAAGCCAGTCACCTGGAGACAGCAGTCAAACTCTAGTTCCGGGCTGTGGAAAGCACGAATCCAGCAACACTATCCTCAAGAGGAAGTGCGGCTGGGTTCGGTGATCAGCGTGGGGTACATGCTTGATGACTAATCGTTGAGCATGCTCTCGCTACATGGTGAAGTGACGCTCCAAGTACTCCAGGCGACGTGAGATAGAGTCACGCTGTTTCTCATCCTCGATTCGTTCGAGGTAATCGCCCCACTTGTATCCGGTAGCCAAGTAGACAACTCGGGTTGAAACCTCAACAGCATGGTCTGCGTAGCGTTCGAAGTAGCGACTAAGCAGCGTGATGTCGACTGTTTGAGCAGGAGTGCCAGTCCATTCTGGTGACGTGGTGACCTGAAGCAGGTGCGCATGAATATCATCAATTGCATCATCATCGTGATTGACCTTCATGGCCAGATCAACGTCGTAATCGATGAGGACTTGGCGCGTGTCATGCGTCAATTGGTCGGAGACTTTAGCCATCTCCTGGAAGAAACCAGTGATATCTTCTGGCAAAGCCTTTTCAGGGAAACGGCGACGAGCCACGTTTGCGATGTGTACGGACAAAGCACCCATGCGGGAAATATCTTCCACAATATAGATACCAGACACGACCTGTCGCAGATCTCGTGCAACAGGCGCTTCGCGGGCGAGCAGTTCGAATGCGCGCTCTTCGGCCGACGTGCGAAGCTCGTCTAGCTTGTCGATGCTAGAGAGCACCTGTTCAGCAGCTTCCAAATCGGCATCGAAGAGAGCCTTTGCCGCTGCGCGGTGCATGCCATGGACGTGATCGCACATGACAATGAGGCCATGTGCAAGGGCGTCCATCTGTTCTCGGTAAATAGTGCGCATATCTAAATGTTAAGGGTTAATCGTTTAAGATGCGCGCCCTTGATGATTGGCAGAAAACGATAAAGCGTCTCGTACTTTCTATCGTCAAACTTTCTACCTGCGTGTTTACCGCGATGTGAACACCATTAGTCACAATACTAAAACAGCCTGGAGTAGTGCTGGTCACAGTGTTACCCCTATTGTGGGGTAAACAGCTAGTGGGTCCGAAATCCAGTCACCACGTCGATGGTCATAAAAGTGTAGCTATCCACCTGAATGCATGATGTCAGCGCCCTCTGGAACAGTGTCATCCTCAGGGTCGTCGAGCCATCCTTCTGGCAAGACTACCTTTGCAGGCGAGCCTTGCCTGCCGCGGGCACCATCGGCGTCACACGGCAGAGCCGCGGCATTCGGACCGTCGTAAAGCGGTGCCAATGCATCGTCCAGCTCTTGCAGAGTCGAAACCTGAGCGAGAGCCTTACGTACCTCAGAACCAGCTGGGTAGCCACGCAGGTACCAACTGATGTGCTTGCGAAGATCGCGGCAACCCTTGCGCTCTCCGTCGTGCTCTACTAGTAGCTCAGCGTGGCGACGAATGATAGCAGCCACCTCGCCGAAGGTCGGGGGAGCGGGTACATCTAACCCCCGGAGTTCGGCAGAAAGCTCGGCAAAGAGCCACGGGCGACCGAGGCAGCCACGGCCGACAACGACCCCGTCGCAGCCGGTTTCGTTCATCATGCGACGGGCATCACTTGCCGCGAAAATATCGCCATTGCCAAGAACAGGAATGTCTTCAAAACCAGACGCGACCATGTGCTCTTTCAGACGTGCGATTTCAGACCAATCTGCCTGGCCAGAGTAGCGCTGCGCAGCCGTTCGAGCGTGAAGAGCAACTGATTTCGCGCCTTGTTCAGCTGCAATGCGGCCGGCATCGAGGTGGGTATGGTGTTCGTCATCAATACCGACGCGGAACTTCACCGTGACCGGGATGTCAGTGCCTTCGGTAGCTTTCACTGCAGCTGCCACGATATTCGCAAAGAGGCGACGCTTGTAGGGAAGTGCGGAACCCCCACCTTTTCGAGTTACCTTTGGAACCGGGCAACCAAAGTTCATGTCGATATGATCCGCGAGGTTCTCATCGACGATCTGCTTCGCAGCTTTGTATGTCCACTCTGGATCAGTGGTGTACAGCTGCAGGCTGCGCGGATTCTCTTCTGGGGCGAACGTGGTCATATGCAGCGTCTTTTCGTTGCGTTCGACCAACGCTCGTGCCGTCACCATTTCGCAGACATACAGCCCCGACACCGTTCCGGTCCGCTGCCGTTCCTGCTCACGGCACAGGGTGCGGAAAGCGACGTTTGTGACACCCGCCATCGGTGCGAGCACGACAGGGGATGGCAGCTCGAAAGGTCCGATGTGCAGGCCAGATGCGGAAGAAACGGTGGGGGTAGTCACGGCGGTTATTGTTCCACTTTCGTCCTAATATTGCGAAATTCCTATCGTGGATGCCTGACGACGATCACTGTCCGTTCAGCACGTATGCCCGGCAGGGTCTCGTCGTGAAGGAGCTTCTGCAAGACGTCATCGCTGTGGGTGTCGAGATGCTCGGTGGGTTCGTCGAGAAGCAGGATCGGTGCGTGGGTGAGCAATGCGCGGGCAACGATGAGGCGGCGACGCTGGCCGCCGGAGACACTGTTATCGCCAGCCGCGAGAACAGTAGAGAGACCCTCGGGGAGGGCGGTGAGCCAGTCGCCGAGACCCAGTTCGGTGAGAATCGCGATCATGTCGGCATCCGTAGCGTAGGGGTTGCCGATGGCAAGGTTGTCCCGAATGGTGGTGGCAAAGATATGTTCGTCTTCGGCGACGAAGAGCACTGGTGTACCAGGGGAGCTGGTCAGTTCATGGCCGTCAGCGTCGGTGATATGGACTGTTCCGGAGCGAGGGGGTACGAGACCCGCCAGGGTTTTCAACAAAGTGGTCTTACCGGCACCAGAGGGAGCGATGATTTCTCGACGAGCACCGAAAGGTACATCCGCGTTCCACGTCTGCAAGTCCCGGTCATAGCCGGTGACGAGCGAAAGTGCACGCAGTCGTGGCCGTAGTTCATGGTCAACGTCCACAGCGTAGTGCTGGGGTGTCTGGTCGTCTGAAAGTGGTGTCTCTGTGTCTAGGCCACAGACATCGGATAGCCGGGTCAGAGCATCATGAGCTCGAGCCAACGCTATCGCAGCGCTGGGTAGAACGGACACGGCTTCAAATGCTGCCAACGGAACGAGGACGATGACCGCGAGCCACTCCGGCGTATGAAGTGGTGTGTGGTCTGCTGCCGTGTACGTCCATAGGGCAACGACGATGGTTGCAATCGCAGTGAAAACTGACGCGGCGGTGGACAGTGCATGGCTGGCACCGTCATGAGGTGCAGCGGCTTTTGTAGCGTGAGCCAGCGCCAAGGTGGACTTCTGAGTGCGCGCCAGGGCGGTGTCCAGTTGATTGTGGACGCGTAGCGATGGTGCGTCAGTCAGCACCCGATCCACCGCTGTGGCGTGCTCGTCGAGGGCGGCTGCATGCAAAGCATTGGCCTTCATCGTGCCGCGGTAGACAATCCATGGCGCGGCTACTCCCGCAAAGAGTAAGCCCGTCGCAAGCGCTATCGCAGCCCCCGGTGACAGAAGAGCGGTAAACATGACCGCGAAAAAGGAGGTCAGTGCAGCAACGCAGATAGGGACGAGCGCACGAACGATGACATCGGCAATCGCGTCAACGTCATCACCAAGTCGGGTCAGTACATTTCCCCGTGACCACGTGGACAAGGTGCCTGACCTGGACCGTGCCACTCGAGTCCACATATTCGCACGTGCGTTAGATGCTGCTCGGAAAGCGACATTGTGCGACAAGACACGATCCAAATAGCGGAACGCGGAACGGGAAATGCCAAGGGCACGGACAGCAGTCACTGCGACGGTGATATCCATGACTGGTGGCATCTGCCAGGAGCGGGTAATCAACCACGCCGACACGATCGTCAACGTTAGCGCTGACAACAATGTCACCGTTCCCGCTACTACCGGTCCGACCAGCGCTCGTGCCTTGAGCCCAGTGATTTCTCGCAAGGTAGTGATAATCATGAGGCTTGGGCCTCCAGGTGAGAAACCGTGACGACGGAATCTGCAGCCTCCATCGCAATCGGATCATGACTAGCCATGAGGACTGTATCGCCAGCGTGGGCACGGTCGCGGAGAGTATCCATCATTATGCGTGCATTCGCCTCATCAAGGTGTGCTGTTGGTTCGTCAAGAATGAGCAGCGTGCGCTGCCGGTCGGCTAGTTCGTTGGCGAGGGCGACACGCTGGCGTTGCCCTAGCGACAAATTCGACGTGTCGCCAACCGCGTCGGAATCCAAGACCGGCCGTTGTGGCAGATAGGCGCAGTGCTCCCACAGTTGCTGATCGCGAAGAATCCGAGGTGAGGGTGCCGTCCCGGCAGGCCTCCATTCAGCTGGCTGCCCGCTCGCAACCTGCACTACCGTTGCTGTTCCGCTGATGCCTTCCGTCGCAATGCCGAGCACACCTAACAGTGCCGTAGACTTGCCAGAGCCATTTTCGCCAGCCAGAACTGTGATCTCGCCGGGACGAGCATGCACTGACAAGTTCCACGGACGCTGACCATCTCGCCCCTCAGCCGTGAAACCAGTCAACACCACGTGTAAGCCGGGCCATCCCGACATCAAGACCTGTTCTGGCACTTCATCTACTTGGTTTGCTTGGTCGCTGTGCAACGATTCGTCGTGAAGCACATCCAACACAGCAGCGGAAGCAATCAGACCATCCTGTGCATTATGGAATTGCTTTCCGACGTCGCGAACCGGGGCATACACCTCCGGAATGATGATGAGGACTGCCAAGCCAGCGGATAATGCCATGGCTCCGTCGAGGAGTCGGAAACCAATGCCGACGGCGACAAGAGCGACCGAGATGGTTGCGAAGAACTCCAACACCATGCCAGATAAGAAGGCGATTCTCAGCACGCCCATGGTCGAGGTGCGGTGCGCTTCCGAAAGGCGCTTGACCTCATGTGTCGGGGCATCAATAGTTCCATGTGCGCGAAGCGTCGGCAGTCCGACGACGAGATCGAGGATCTGATCGCGCAGAGTGCCTACATCGCGTAGCCGCTGTTCCGTCTTGCCCTGAGTGAGCAGGCCTACCAACCACATGAACACGGGAATCAGCGGCAGCGTGATTATCGCAATGACAAACGACCCGAGATCAAGCCACGCTACCGCTGCCAGCGCCACCGGAGTGGAAATACACATCGCAACAAGTGACGGGAGGAACCCGGAAATATAGGGGCTCAAACCGTCGATTCCGGTGGTGGTGATTGCTCGCCACAACGGAACATCAATCGTGCGGGGATCGGACACAGCGAGGCGGGAGAGTACGCGCTGACGTAGATCTGCAATTACCTGCGCAGCAGCAAGTTTCCCGAAACGCTCCAACGCCCACGCCACGGTAATGCGTACCACGGCGCAGGCAATCAGCCACGTGAACTTCGATGCATGGCGTTCCCACAACTGTGACGGAGATGCCGGAGAAATGATCATGTCAGCTGCAATGGTCGCCACGATCATGCCCATGCCGATCACAGCAACGCTGCCGATTGCAGTGAGAACGCCAGATAATACGATCCATTGGCGCGCCGGGCGAGAATGCCGAAGGAGACGGGGGTCGACGGGCTTGATAGTGCTCACTCCTAGACCACGAATGACAAAACTGCGAGAGTTAGAAAAACAGAAGCTGGCTCAATCCGAGAATACGTTTCCCGAGTTGAGCCAGCTTTCATGCACAAATAGTCGAGCAACAACGTAGCAGTTGTGCGCCTGCTAGGCAGTGACAGGTTCTGCCACAATACGTTTGCGGAAAACCCAGTACGTCCATCCCTGGTAGGCGATCACCAATGGAGTGATGAAGAGCGCAGACCAGGTCATGATTGTCAGGGTGTACGGATTCGACGCCGAGTTCCAGATATCCAACGTGACTCCGTCCGCCAAGGTTGTTGGCATCAGGTTAGGGAACAAGGATCCGAACGCCAGAGCAGTGACTGACAGTACTGCAAACGATGTTGCAAGGAATGACAAACCATCCTTGCCCATCTTCACAAATACAGCACCTGCTATTACGCCAAGAAGAGCGATAACCGTTGGGATCCAGGTCCAAGCCTTACCGTGTGCCAGCTGAGTCCAAATGACGAATGGCGCTCCGAAAACGACGGCGAGAGCAGCCACGATCGTGAGCGAATTGCCCACTTCTTCGCGGATACTACCGGCGGTCTTCAAGCGAAGGAATGCCACTGCATGTAGGACGAATACTGCAGTCAGGGCGACGCCACCCAGCAAACCGTAAGGGTTGAGCAAGCCAAGCAGCCCGCCAAGGCCAGCGTCCATCTGCCGGTTTGCATCAATAGGGATGCCACCTAGCAAGTTGGCGACAGCTACACCCCAGAGGACTGGTGGTAGCCAGGAGCCGACGATGATTGCTGCGTCGCACCAACGACGCCACTTTTCATCCGCGACCTTGAACCGCCATTCCAAGCCCACAATGCGGACGATCAAGCCAATCAGAATCAAGAACAAGGGCAGGTAGAAACCGGAGAACATGGTCGCATACCACTCGGGAAATGCTGCAAAAAGTGCACCTCCAGCGGTAATCAACCACACTTCGTTGCCATCCCACACTGGACCAATGGTCTTGAGAAGTGCAGCACGGCGATTCTCATCTCGACCGACAAACGGCAACAGAATACCGACGCCGAAGTCAAAACCTTCAAGCAAGAAGTAGCCCGCAAACAGCACGGCTACGAGTACGAACCAGATGACAGGCAATTCCAAACCGAACATGACAGATTCACCTACTTTTCGTTCTCATCGTCGCGTGCGGCGAAACGGACTGGTTGCGGAATACGTGCGCCAATGGCGGTGGCTACCGGAGCAGATGGGCCAGGAGCAGCCGAAGGATCATCTGCTGGGTGAGCACCCGTAGTGGCAGCGCCGTCGTGAAGCACTGGTGCATCTTCAGTTGGGGGACCAGCAATCACGGCGCGCTTAATGAGCCAGAACCACACGACTGCAAGTGCCGCGTAGACCAGCGTGAAGCCAACCAGGGTCAGGATTACTGTTGCTGGTGCGTGGTTGGACACACCCATGTCGACGGTCATGCGGATGAGCTCAGTGCGGGAGTCTCCGACTGATTCAGGATTCGGATGCACGATCCATGGCTGACGTCCCATTTCCGTAAAGATCCAACCAGCGGAGTTAGCGAGGAATGGAAACGGAATAGCAATCAGACTGCACGTCGCGAAAATGCTAGCCATCTTGCCCTGCGGTGTACGGCCGTTGCGTGTGAACAGCCATGCGAAAAAGGCAATAGCCAGCGAACCGACCATCAGGCCAATCATTGCTCGGAACGACCAGTACGTAACGAACAAGTTGGGAGAGTAGTTGCCGGGGCCGTACAGAGCCTCGGCCTTCTGCTGCAGATCAAGGACACCCTCGAGAGTGACACCCGAGAACTTGCCATCTGAAAGGAATGGCAGCACCCAAGGCAGCTCGATCAGGTGGTGGACAGATTCACAGTTGTTGTGCGTACCGATGGTGAGAACCGAGAACATTGGATCGGTCTGGGTATGACAAAGAGATTCGGCCGAAGCCATCTTCATCGGCTGCTGCACGAACATCAGCTTCGCCTGGATATCGCCGGTTACAGCGACACCAATCGACGATAAGATCGTTGCCCAGAAGCCAACCTTCATTGCTGAGCGGTGGGTCTTGTTCTTACTGTCTCGAACGACCCACCAGCCTGCAACACCGAGAATAAACGTGCCTGCAGTCAGGAATGAACCCGCAACTGCGTGGGGGAATGCAGCGAGAGCTGTGGGGTTGGTGAGCAACGCGCCGAAGTCGTTAAGCTCCGCACGTCCAGTTTCAGGGTTGTACACGGCGCCAACTGGATGCTGCATGAACGAGTTGGCCACGATGATGAAATATGCAGACAAGTTGACTGCCAGAGCCACAATCCAGATAGACAGTGTGTGCAGCCATGCAGGAATTCGACCCCATCCGAAGATCCACAATCCAAGGAATGTCGATTCAAGGAAGAAGGCGATGAGACCTTCGAGCGCCAGCGGGCCACCGAATACGTCGCCGACCATGCGCGAATACTCCGACCAGTTCATGCCGAACTGGAATTCTTGGACGATACCGGTGGCAACGCCCATCGCAAAGTTAATGATGAACACAGTTCCGAAGAACCGTGTTGCCTTATACCAGTGAGCCTTCTTAGTGGTGACCCAGAACGTTTGCATGAGCGCAACGAGAGGAGCCAAACCGATCGTTAATGGAACAAATATGAAGTGATAGACAGTGGTAATGCCAAATTGCCACCGCGATATATCGACGACATCCATAGAAAAACCTCATTTGTTAAACGACGCACATTTTGGTCGCTTTTAGCGAGTTCACTTAGTAGGTCGTTAAATCCGCTAATAAAGTTCCGAATTATGGGAGGGGGGGTATTGTGGTGTTGGTCTCATTGGGTGGGTTAGTGGCTCTGACCTGCAATTGTCGGTGTCTTGGGTAGGGCGATTACCCAATGAAAAACGTGAGCGCTAGAATCTTCACTCACGGGCCTCTAGCTCAGTTGGTAGAGCTGCGGACTTTTAATCCGTAGGTCGCGGGTTCGAGCCCCGCGGGGCCCACAAAATGCCTGCAGTCACGCGACTGCAGGCATTTTTGTGTCTAGATGCCGCTTGGATCGGCGCACACTGTTTTCCCAGAAACCGCCTGGTGCGCCTATACGGGGTGGTAAGTAGTGTTCAGGCTATTTCGTTTCCTAGGAGAAGGTATGTCTGATCGTATTGCTAATTCCGCACTTCGTGCGAAGGTCACCACCCCAGAAGCTGCTGCAGAATTCGTTAAGCACGGGGATCGTGTCGGTATTTCCGGTTTCACAGGCTTTGCCTGCCCTAAAGAGCTTCCCGGTGCCATCGCGACGCGAGCTAAGGAGCACCAGGAGCGCGGAGAAGCTTTCCAGATCGACCTCCTCACTGGCGCATCGATTTCCGCTACGTGTGACGGCGTTCTCGCAGAGGCAAATGCTATTCGCTTCCGCATGCCGTACCAGGGTGAGCCAACGATGCGTAAGTCGGTAAACGCCGGCAGCATGCTTTACGACGATGTCCACCTGTCCCACTCCGCCAAGCAGATTTCTGAAGGCTACTTTGGCGCAATCGACGTCGCCATCGTGGAAGCACTACGAATCACTGAAGAGGGGCATATCGTCCCGTCATCAGGTATCGGCAATTCGGTCGAACTCCTCGATGCGGCGAAGAACATCATCATTGAGGTTAATGAATGGCCATCCCTTGATCTCGAAGGTATGGCGGACATCTACCGCATTGGTACCTCACCAGGGAGGCAGCCGATTCCGATTACGAGCACGGGAGACCGTATCGGCACGACCTACATCGATATCGATGTAAGCAAGGTAGTCGCGGTTGTAAAGACGAATGGGCCGGACTCGAACGGGCCGTTCAAGCCGTTTGACGAGATTTCCGAGAAGATCGCAGGTTTCTACCTCGATTTCCTGGAGGGCGAGGTAGCCGCTGGTCGTCTCTCCTATGACAATTACGTGATGCAGTCCGGTGTCGGCAATGTACCTAATGCGGTTATGGCCGGGTTGTTGGAATCGAAATTCGAAAACATTCACGCGTACACGGAGCTTATCCAGGATGGCATGATCGACCTGATTGATGCCGGCAAAATGGAAGTAGCCTCTGCTACAGCATTCGGTCTGTCGGCAGAGTACGCCGAGCGTCTCAACCGTGATGCAGCGAAATACCGCGACAAGATCATCCTGCGTCCGCTCCAGGTCTCGAACCACCCTGAAGTTATCCGTCGTCTCGATGTGGTGGCGGCAAACGGCATGCTCGAGGCTGACATTTACGGCAACGTGAACTCCACCCACATCGCTGGCTCTCGCATCATGAACGGCATCGGCGGTAGTGGTGACTTCACGCGCAACTCCTACATTTCGTCTTTCATTACGACGTCTGAGGCGATGGGAGGCAAGATTTCTGCGGTTGTGCCGATGGTGTCCCACCACGACCACACCGAGCACGACGTGATGGTGGTGGTCTCGGAGTATGGCTATGCGGACCTGCGGGGCCTAGCGCCTCGTGAGCGCGTCGCAAAGATGATTTCAATTGCACACCCTGACTACCGCCCGATGTTGGAGGAGTACTACGAGCGGGCTCTGAAAGCCACCCCGTTCATGCAGACTCCGCATGACCTGGAAACTGCATTCGACTTCCACAAGCGTTTCCTCTTGGAAGGTTCCATGAAGGGGAAGTAGGGCTGCTTAAGCTTCGGGAGGCATTCCCATCACCACCGTGAAATCCGATGGATTTCGATAGTGCTCCACCGCGGCGTGAATTGGCGCTTCAAAGCGGTGGAGCATTGGCGGTAGCTCGTTGACAGGAACCCATGCGACATTGCTGGATTCGTCATCCGCCACGTGCGCTGCCGTACTGCCCTTAGGGCAGCAGCGAAACCATACGCTAAGGTAGCTCGCCTTGTCGCCGTTGGCATGAACGAGTGGTGGAATAGTAACTACACCGATGACCGCCTCGACATCCACTGCAACGCCCGTCTCCTCAAGAACCTCCCGAGCCGCGGTCACGTGTGCTTCTTCGCCGGGCTCGCAAATTCCGGTAATAGGAGTCCATTCACCGTTATCGCTGCGCTGCACGAGCAAGACCTCGAGAGTGCTCGAATCGCAGTCGCGCTCTCGAAGCACCACCGATGTTGTACCGGGCAGCCACAGCAAGTCATGTCCTATTTTCTCGCGAATATCCACGATGAACTGTGGAGTAGGCATAGCTACCAAGTCCTTTCGGTCTGGCTTTGCACGGTGGCTTTGCGACGGTCGTCGTAAAGTAAAACCTGTGTCCAAAACTAGCAAAAAACACTCGAAAAGGTGGCTGTGAACTGCTGTTTTGTACTTTCTATGCCTTATGATTTAGGCTTTCTATCGTTGCTTACAGCGAAAGCAAGAGCAATATGAAGCCGGGCTCCCATCGTCTAGAGGCCTAGGACTCCGCCCTTTCACGGCGGCAACACGGGTTCGAATCCCGTTGGGAGTACCACTAAAATTCTTTTTAGTTTTCTTCATGGCCCTGTGGCGCAGTTGGTTAGCGCGCCGCCCTGTCACGGCGGAGGTCGCGGGTTCAAGTCCCGTCAGGGTCGCAATTATGTGAAGGCACAGACTCTAGGTCTGTGCCTTTTTTGCTTTTCCCGGGTGGGTTATTTGTTGAGTTCCACGGAGCCAACGCTCCTCAATTTCCGTGCTCTGCAGGTACGATTTCCTGAAATGTTGTCAATCGCGTGCCGTTAAGACGTGGAATAGGGGATCAGCATGGGCTTCTTTAGCAAGTTGTTTGGCTCCGAGTGGAAGGTTGGCGAACTTGAGGCGGCCACCTTGGTTAAAGGCGGTGCTCGTTTGCTTGATGTGCGCACTGCTGCAGAGCGGAAGTCTCAGCCGCTGAAGAAGTCGGCTCATATACCGGTTCACGAATTGTCGTCTCGCAGTAAAGAACTGAACAAGAAGCGTCCAATCGTAGCGGTATGTGCGCATGGTCCCCGAGCTCGTCGTGCGGCAAGCGTGCTGCGGAAGGAAGGCTTCGAAGCCTACTGGTTGGCCGGTGGCGTAAGCTCCTGGAATGCAACACAGTAGAGAGCTGTTTCACATTGGGCTAAATTGCGGGTGACCTGGTGATTTGTGGCTTTCATGCCATTCTGTGTAAAGTAACCTCTCGTGCAAGGATGAAAGTCCAAGCGCGGCAGATGTCTGCAAAGACATTTTGGCCCTGTGGCGCAGTTGGTTAGCGCGCCGCCCTGTCACGGCGGAGGTCGCGGGTTCAAGTCCCGTCAGGGTCGCCAGCTTTTCCTTATGGTGAAGCTATGGCCAGATAGCTCAGTCGGTAGAGCGTCCGCCTGAAAAGTGGAAGGTCAGCGGTTCGATCCCGCTTCTGGCCACAATGTAGCCCCAGTTGGTTCGTCAACTGGGGCTTTTGTGTCGGTGTTACCTCCATCGAGGCAAGAAATGCGTCGAGTTTCAACATTTCTCACTATATGGACCACGAGTTTCGGGGACATTGCTTAACCGCGAATTGGGGTCGCTAGTATGGGGGTTATGACCACTGAGTACGCTTCCGCCGGCACGATGTCTGGCGACGCAACCTTGCCATCGGTAATTCGTATTTTCCTCTATACCGATGGTGCAGGCCGTAAGGAGGCTGCGGCAAAAATTAAAGCTGCGCTGACTGAATTCGCTCCTGAGAGTGAAGCCACGGTCTACGAGGATGTCATGCCGGATGTCGATCGCACGTCGTCGTTGGCTGATTTGTGGGCACAGGCAAACCCTGGTCAGGATCCAGGCGATCGCGCGCGTCAGCGTATCTCTGTCATCGTTCCAGGGTTGTCCCACGCGGAACTGGCTGATTTGTCCGGTCCGCTCGCAGACATTGTGAGCCCAGGGTGGCGTTCAGGCCATGCAGCTGAGCGCGCAGAGTCCGAAGGCAATGTTCCATGCCGTGTAGCCGTCGGCGTTGCTGATGAGCATCCTGGCGAACCTCCACTTATCCAGAATTAAAGACGACGCGTTTGCTGTCCTAGTACACTCAAACAAACAAGCGCTGTTGCCAAAGTTCTGAAAGAAGGAAGTAACCATGTCGCAGGAAATTACCCACGATAAGGACGCCTCACGTTACGTCATTACTGTCGACGGTGCCGAGGCTGGTTTCGCAGCTTATGAGACCGCTGGTGACGCCCTGGACTTCAACCACACTGAGGTCTACCCAGAGTTCCAGGGCCAGGGGCTGTCTAAGCCACTCGTTAAGGCTGCGCTTGACGACGTTCGAGTGAACGGTCGCACGATCATCCCATCCTGCTCAGCCGTGGAGCGGTTTATCGCCAAGAATCCTGAATACCAGGATGTCGTGCAGAAGTAGCCAGTTACATCGAAGTAGTTCGTACTTCATGTGGATAGAAGAAACCCCAGGCAAATGCCTGGGGTTTTGCTGTAGTCGAGGGGAATCCGCTTAGCTGCGGTCGCCGTCGCCTTGCACGTAGGTAGCAGGATCACACAGCTTTTCATGCTCTGTTGGTTTGGCCTGCCGTACCTTGCCTGGGATGCCGACAACAATGGAGTTCGGAGGGCAATCCTTCGTGACAACCGAGTTCGCACCGATGCTAGAGCCGGCCCCGATTACAACTGGGCCAAGTACTTTGGCGCCAGCACCGACAGTGACGCCGTTTTCCAGCGTGGGATGACGCTTGACCTTCTCGAGGCTGCGGCCACCGAGGGTGACACCGTGGTACAGCATGCAGTCGTCACCAATTTCAGTGGTTTCACCAATAACAATGCCCATGCCGTGGTCGATGAAGAAACGTCGGCCGATGGTTGCGCCGGGGTGAATCTCGACGCCAGTGAGGAAGCGGGTGAATTGCGCCAAAACTCGCGCAACTCCCTTGGCTGCTCCGCCTCGCTTCCATAGGCGATGAGCTAACCGATGTGCCCAAATCGCATGGAGGCCAGAGTAGACAACAGCGTTTTCCACGTCTCCACGAGCAGCTGGGTCGTGATTACGTGCGTTGTCCAGATCCTCCTTGAGGATCTCGAAGATACGGTTCATAGGGAAACACCTTACAGAGTGGAATGAGACCACGAACAGTGCTGCCTGAAATTACGGCATACTGTCGTGGCCTCATGGAGGTTGAAGGCGTCTAGGGACTTAGTTACGCAGGTCTTCGTAGAGGATTGACGATACGTAACGCTCGCCAAAGTCAGGAACGATGACGACGATCGTCTTGCCTTCAGCTTCTGGTCGAGCAGCGATCTCGAGTGCTGCCTTGATGTTTGCACCGGCAGAAATGCCGCCCAAGATACCCTCGGCGGTCGCTACCTCACGCGAGACTGCAATTGCGTCTTCGTTGCTGATCGCGATCACTTCGTCGAGAAGCTCGCGGTCCAATACCTCTGGGATGAAGTTCGCGCCAATTCCCTGAATCTTGTGTGGGCCAGCGTTGCCCTCGGTAAGAAGTGGGGAAGAAGCAGGCTCGACGCCGACGATCTTGATGTCGGAGTTGTATCGGCGCAGGGTCTTGCCGGTGCCGGTGACCGTGCCACCCGTGCCAATGCCCGCCACGAAGTAGTCGATATTGCCATCGGTGTCCGCCCAGATTTCTTCACCAGTGGTGATTTCATGAATTGCTGGGTTGGCAGGGTTGTCGAACTGGGAAGCAAGGATCGAGTTCTCCGTCGAAGCCACGATCTCCTTTGCCTTATCGACGGCACCCTTCATGCCATCTGCGCCTGGAGTCAGTACCAGCTCGGCGCCAAATGCGCGTAGGAGAACACGACGCTCGGAGCTCATCGTGTCCGGCATAGTCAAGATGACCTTGTAACCGCGCGCTGCGCCCACCATAGCCAGCGCAATGCCGGTATTTCCGGAGGTTCCTTCGACAATTGTGCCACCTGGCTTGAGTTCGCCGGACTTTTCAGCTGCATCGATAATCGCCTTGCCGATTCGGTCCTTCACGCTATTAGCCGGGTTGTAGTACTCAAGCTTCGCTACGACGGTTCCTGGAAGGCCCTCGGTTACGCGGTTGAGTTTAACCAGCGGGGTGCCGCCGATGAGTTCAGTGACATCGTTGTGGATTGTCATTTGTAGTCTTTCCCTTCACTGTTTGTGAGATTCATTGTCTAATCGTCGAATTCAACGGCGAGTGTACGCGCAACTATTCCATTTGTACAGACTGGTTAGTCTATTTGCGGCAGGGGTCGGGCAGGTATGTGTTTATCTGTGCAGGTAGTGGGCGTGATTGCAGGGTTGGCCACTGAACAGATGTGTAGCGGTAGGCAATCGAGAATGTTCGTAAGTGACTGCTAAAATCAATTCTGATCGACGGTGGACGGGAATGTCTTGAAAATGGACAGCGGCCCTCGCCACTGTGATCGAGGTGACTCCAACCGACAGTTGGTGCCACGTGATGCATCGTGCTCGATGGAAAAGGTGCGGTGACGTTGCGGAAGGCGTCGGTTTGGTCGCAAACTGCAATGCAGATTCGCGCATGGTGGTTGCGTGCCTCGTCAGCCAGGAGACCGGCCGTCGCATCGCCCCAGCCGCATACGCGGTTGGATTCACCGTGCGTCATCCACGAGGTGATGGGTGTCGCGGAAAGAAGAAGAAAATGCATATTGCAGAGGGATTTCTCCCTGTAAGCCATGCAATTGGTTGGTCTGTTGCCTCGGCGCCATTTCTCATTCATGGTGCGGTTCGGGTGAAGAAGACGCTGAAAGAGCATCCCGGATCCGGCATGTTGTTGGGCGCGGCGGGTGCGTTCACATTTGTCCTGTCGGCACTGAAGATTCCATCTGTGACGGGGTCTACCTCGCACCCGACGGGAACCGGATTTGGTGCGGTGGTGTTCAAGCCACCAGTGATGGCGCTGCTGGGCACCATCGTGTTGCTATTCCAGGCGTTATTGCTTGCTCACGGCGGCATTACGACGCTTGGTGCCAATGTGTTCTCGATGGCTGTCGTTGGTCCGTGGGTAGGCTATGCCGGCTATCTATTAGCGCGAAAACTGGGGAGTGGCTTGCTCCCCGCAGTTTTTGTCGCCGCGTTCTTGGCTGACTTGTCCACGTACTGTGTCACTTCGGCTCAGCTCGCGTTGGCTCACCCGGCAGATCCTGGCGGGTTCCTCGGTGCACTTGCGACTTTCATGGGCATTTTCGCTATCACTCAGATCCCACTAGCCGTCATCGAGGGTCTGCTCACCGTTTTGGTAGTTCGTGCGTTGCGAGCTGTAGCAGCAAAGGAACTGTTTGGTCTCGGCGTGCTCACTCGCAGCGAAGTATCAGACAGTGTTGCAGCTGAAGTTGCAGCGGAGTACGAAGACAACACACGTGACGACGTCGCGGTCAAGCAGGGAGCGTAAAACACCATGTCCACCAAAGACACAACAAAAAACAATGGCTGGATTACCGCGCTGATCATCGCAGCGATCGCTCTGCTGGCCGCGTTTCCTATGTTCTTCAACTTTGGCGATCCCGAGGCGGAGGAATCGTTCGGAGGAGCCGACGGTGCAGCAACGGAGTTGGTTGAAGAATCCAACCCTGACTACAAACCATGGTTTAAACCTGTAATCGGAGAACTTCCTGGAGAAGTTGAGTCCGGTATTTTTGCCCTCCAAGCTGGCCTCGGGGCTGGAGTTCTTGGGTACGTGCTGGGCAACTATCGTGGTCGCTCTCAGGAACGGAGCCGTCGTGAAGCTGACAATGCTTCTCGAAGCGCAGCTGATGTAGGAAACACCACGTCCTAATGAACGCCCTGGAAGTAGCGGCCGCAGCAAGTCTGTGGGCGCAGCGAAATGTGGGCGAGAAAGTACTGCTGTTCGGTGGGCTACTGCTGCTGGTGATCTCGCTATCACCCTGGGCAGTAGCTCCTCTAGTTTTCGCCATCGCGGTTGTCACAGCGTGGATTGCACGAGTACCAATGCGATTGCTCGCAGCCATGGTCATTGCGCCAGCCACTTTTGTATTAGTGGGGATCACTCCGCTTTTAGTGTCCGTGTCCGCAGAGGGCATCATGTGGTCACCGACTGGGCCACAGCGGGCGGCAGAAGTGGTCATGAGATCTATTGCGGGCATAACCTGCACGATGACGTTTGCGTTGACTACTCCCATGTCAGAACTCTTGGTGTGGCTGGAACGCCGTGGGATTCCGCGGTCCATCACCTACGTTGCCGAGCTGACGTACCGCATGACAGACTCTCTGATCGCTACTGCGCGTGGCATGCACGAATCACAAGCACGCAGGCTGGGGCATACGACTCGACGTGGGATGGTAACCGGCGTGGCAGCACAATCTGCGAACCTTTTCATCGTGGCTTTTGCCCGCGCACAAAAGCTCCAAGACGGTCTAGAACTTCGAGCGGAGCCAGGCGCAACGAGGGTTTTGGCTGAGATACGGCCCGTCGATAAGCGATTCGTCGTGGTTTCTGTCGGGCTGCTTTTCGCGGTACTTGCAGTGTGGGCGATAATTCAGTGGTACGTGCCAGATCTAACGCGGTGAGGAGGAATTTCAATGCCAGATCCAATTCTTACGGCGTCTGAGCTCGGTTTTTCGTACCCCGGTATGCAGATTCTCGACGCGATCAATATGGATATTCATCCTGGCGAAAAGCTTGCGCTCCTCGGTGCGAACGGTTCTGGGAAATCCACGTTGATGCGGATGTTGGCAGGGTCGCTTGTCCCGTCGACGGGCAGCATTTCTCTGGACGATGCTCCCTACACATACGGGCGTCGCGGTCGAAATAGGATTCGGGGCAGTGTCCAAATGGTGACGCAGGATCCCGACGAACAGCTTTTCGCCGTTACTGTTTCTGCGGATGTGTCGTATGGGCCAGCGAACCAAGGCCTCGAAGAACCTGAGATCCGCGCCCGCGTTCGCGAGGCCATGGACGCTGCCGAGATCTCAGATCTTGCGGATCGCGTTCCACACCAACTGTCCTTTGGCCAGCGCAAACGGGTGGCTCTAGCCGGAGCTTTGGCGATGCGCCCACGGATCTTGCTTCTCGACGAACCGACAGCAGGGCTCGACCCTGCCTCAACGGCGAGGCTCCTGGACACTCTTCAACGTCTCCATACCGGCGGTACCGCAATCGTCATGGCTACGCACGATGTCAACATTGCTTGGAATTTTGCACATAGGGCAGCGGTGATCGTCGAAAAGAAGCTCGTGGTGGGTGAGCCGAATGATGTTTTGCTGAGGTCCGAATTGATCAACAAAGCGCGACTCACGTTGCCGTGGGCACCAGTGGTATCTGAGGCGTTGGGGCGAACGGTGAGGACTCCCGCCGATATTCTCGGTGAGAAATAGTCGCTAACTGACCAGTTAGAAGCGTGTTTTCCACTGTGGGGCCTTCGCGTAGTGACGTCGCAGCTCGTGCACTGGAGCACACCTAAACTAAGAGGACCCATGGAACAGCACGCCGGAAGTGCAGCAAACGTGTCGCGTCGTCTACCTGCAGGCTTTCACGTCACGCCTGTCCACGGGCGCCCTCAGTGGCCGGATCACCAGGATCCGACGCAACAGGTAGGTGTTCGGGCTCACTGGCGTTTGTCTTATCGGTGGCTTTTGATGACTGCCGCACAAATGCTGGCAGCACCACACGATAGATGGCCTACTTTTCGACGCTTCCCAGGTGAGCTGATTCACCCAGTGCACATGTCGAATTTCGTTCCAGTTGACCGCTGCGGGACAGCTCCGGAATTTCACCGGATTCCCTCTTGCGCTTGACAATGAAAGTTCGGATCACTTGGAGGAATGACGCAAAACGATCAGACAAGACCTGGTGCACATGCCAGCATACGAAATTTCGGAGGCGCGATACACGATTCCCGTTGTGGGGGTAGCAAACTTGCACAATTACAGGACAATCAAAGATAACGTGGACAAACTGTGAATCATGCGAATTGTTAATATGCATTAAAGTTGTGGGAAAGTGACAATTTTTGAGCGCTGTTTAGTAGTGGTGTGATTTTTGCCTCAATGCAGGGGCACCCAAACGGAGGGTAATATCTAACCTGTACGAAATTTCGCCCCCGCTTGGGTTGCCCCGGCGGGTGGTTTCCGCGGAGCAGGAGGATGCTAGATGGACCCCCACCGCATTCTGGATGATGCAGAGGTTATTAAGTCGTCTCTCGTGACGCTTAAGAATGCCACCGGGATTCCGGTCACCATGTATGCAGAGGTCACTGAGCACGGGAAGATGCAGATTAGCCATTGGGTTGGCTTGCGCACTCCCGCTATGCAGAACTTGGTAATAGAGTCTGGCGCAGGTGTTGGTGGCCGCGTGCTGGCGACTCGTCGTCCGGTAGGTGTGAGTGACTACCTTCGCGCGAAGGTGATCACGCATGAATACGACCAGGCAGTGAAAGACGAAGGCCTGCACTCGTTGGTTGCAGTTCCAGTTATTGTGAGCCGATTGGTTCGTGGCGTCTTGTACGCAGGGGTGCATTCGTCGGTGCGACTAGGGGACAAGGTCCTCGAAGAGGTCACCATGACTGCGCGTTGCTTGGAACAAGACCTGGCGGTCGTAGATGCATGTCGCAACATGGACCGCACGAGTGGCGGTAAGGGCGGCCGAATAATGAACGGCGCCGAGTGGGAGCAGGTTCGCTCTACGCACTCGAAGCTGCGCATGTTGGCCAACCGGGTCGATGACGAAAAGCTTCGTCAGGAACTCGAGGAACTGTGCGATCAGATGGTCACCCCAGTTCGCGTCAAGCAGACCACCAAGCTGTCTGCGCGTGAGCTCGATGTCTTGGCATGCGTCGCACTCGGTCACACGAATGTCGAGGCCGCCGAAGAAATGGGTATTGGTGCTGAAACGGTGAAGTCGTACTTGCGCTCGGTGATGCGCAAGCTGGGTGCTCACACCCGTTACGAAGCCGTGAACGCCGCGCGTCGAATTGGCGCGCTGCCATAAGCTTCATGTCGTACAAACGTTGATGGGGTCGTCGTTAAGTTTTCCGCTTAACGACGACCCCGTTTGTATATATCGCTACTGATCGCGCTGACCGCCCGGAACCCACTTAACATCATCGCCATTGTTGGCGACGCGACCCAGAATGAACAAGAGGTCGGACAGCCGGTTTAAGTACTTTGCGGGAAGTACCGAGGTGGTGTCAGGAAATTCGCGGACGGCAGCCCATGCCGAACGTTCCGCGCGCCGAGTGACGACCCGAGCCGTGTGCAGCCACGCTGCGGACTGCGTACCACCTGGCAAAATGAACGAATCTAGATTCGGCAGATCCTCGTTGAACTGGTCGCACCACTTCTCTAGCTGCTCGATGTACTCCGGGGTAATGCGCAGCGGTGGATACTTTGGGTTCTCTTCGATCGGGGTAGACAGGTCTGCGCCGGCATCAAAGAGATCATTCTGGACGTGACGGATGACCTTTGCGACGTCGTCGGAAAGCTCGCCCAGAGCAATAACATGACCGAGAGCTGTGTTCGCTTCGTCGCAGTCGGCGTAGGCGATCAGTCGTGGATCGTCCTTCGGAACCCGGGAAAAGTCAGAAAGGCCGGTGGTTCCGTCGTCGCCCGTGCGAGTGTAAATGCGTGTGAGATGTACAGACATACACCCAGCCTAAGCGTGAATCGCAAAAGTGTGGTTGGGTAGGTTGCGTGGGAAATGAACGATTCCTTGTCAAAGGTGGCGCGCAGCTGAGCGGGCAGGTCCGCGTGTCTGGCGCGAAAAACTCCGTGCTCAAGCTGATGGGCGCAGCCCTGCTTGCCGAAGGCACGACTGTTCTTACAAACTGCCCTGAAATTGATGACGTACCGCTGATGCAAAAGGTGCTCGAAGGATTGGGCTGCACCGTCGAGCGTGATCGGGATGTCATCCGCATTGATGTTCCCCAGAGCATCTCTCCAGTCGCTGACTTCGAGGCGGTTCGTCAGTTCCGAGCATCAGTATGTGTGCTCGGGCCGTTGACATCGCGGTGCCGCAAGGCTGTAGTTGCGCTGCCTGGTGGCGATGCCATTGGTTCTCGCCCTTTGGATATGCATCAGTCTGGTTTGGAGAAGCTGGGTGCGCGGACGTTCATTCATCATGGTTGCGTCGTGGCAGAAGCCGATGGCTTGCATGGTGCGAACATCAAGTTGGACTTCCCGTCGGTGGGTGCAACCGAGAACATCGTGACGGCTGCTGTGTTGGCAGAGGGCCACACAGTGTTGGACAACGCTGCTCGTGAACCTGAGATCGTCGACTTGTGCAACATGTTGATCGAGATGGGTGCGAAGATCCAGGGTGCGGGTTCGAATACCATCACTATCGATGGCGTGAAGTCCTTGAACCCCGTGACACACGAGGTCGTTGGTGACCGAATTATTGCTGGTACGTGGGCTTATGCTGCGGCTATGACCGGTGGAGATGTCACTGTTGGTGGCATTAATCCGCGTCACCTGCATCTTCCGCTGGAGAAGCTGAAGAACGCGGGTGCTCAGATCGAGACGTTTACCAACGGATTCCGCATTCGTATGGATGGCCGCGCACAGGCAGTCAACTACCAAACTCTGCCTTTCCCGGGATTCCCCACTGACTTGCAGCCGATGGCAATTGCACTCTCCGCAGTGAGCGAAGGAACCAGCGTTCTCACCGAGAATGTATTCGAGTCGCGTTTCCGCTTCGTCGACGAAATGATTCGACTCGGCACTGATGCCACCATCGATGGTCACCATGTCATGATCCGTGGCAAGGACAAGCTGAGTTCCGCTCCCGTATGGTCTTCGGACATTCGTGCCGGAGCTGGACTCGTACTCGCGGGTCTGTGTGCGGAGCCGGGGGATGTCACCGAAGTGCACGATGTCTACCACATTGATCGTGGCTACCCATGCTTCGTAGAAACGCTGACTGCGCTCGGCGCAGAAATCGAACGCGTCTCCTAGTTCCAAGACACGTTAAGTAAGAACACAACAGGCGGCATCCTTCTTGGGTGCCGCCTTCTCCATTTCTGACAGCTGTTTCCAGCAATATTCCGCTTCTCGACGGTGTCAATAGGGCTAAAAAACACATGCGACCAGCGGAGTTGGCCTTTGTTGGAGCGGTATGTGTATTGTTATCGGAGTCAGCGCGACGGGCTGCGGCCGGTGGTTGTGGTTGTTGTGTTGGTGGGGATGGTTTCGTTCCTTGTTGTGGTTCGGGTCTGGTTTGACTTTGTTCTGCGGGGTTTG
>NZ_JBBHKZ010000005.1:0-204778 GCF_037572315.1 Corynebacterium sp. H113
TCTTCCTTCGGCTCTGGCTTCTTTGCTTCTGCCTTTGGAGCTGCGTTGGCATCGCCGACTCGTGCGATGACTGCGCCTACGTCGACGGTGTCGTCTTCGTCAGCGAGGATTTCAACGAGGGTGCCTGCAACTGGGGAAGGAATCTCGGTGTCGACCTTGTCGGTGGAGACTTCGAGAAGTGGTTCGTCGACCTCAACAGTGTCGCCGACCTTCTTCAGCCAGGTGGTAATGGTGCCTTCGGTAACGGATTCGCCGAGTTCTGGCATTTCGACGTCGGTAGCGTCGCTGGAAGCTGCTGGTGCTGCTTCCTCTTCTTCGGCTGGCTCTTCTGCTGGTTCCTCAGCAGGAGCTTCTTCGGCCTGTGGTTCTTCCTTCGGCTCTGGCTTCTTTGCTTCTGCCTTTGGAGCTGCGTTGGCATCGCCGACTCGTGCGATGACTGCGCCTACGTCGACGGTGTCGTCTTCGTCAGCGAGGATTTCAACGAGGGTGCCTGCAACTGGGGAAGGAATCTCGGTGTCGACCTTGTCGGTGGAGACTTCGAGAAGTGGTTCGTCGACCTCAACAGTGTCGCCGACCTTCTTCAGCCAGGTGGTAATGGTGCCTTCGGTAACGGATTCGCCGAGTTCTGGCATTTCGACGTCGGTAGCGTCGCTGGAAGCTGCTGGTGCTGCTTCCTCTTCTTCGGCTGGCTCTTCTGCTGGTTCCTCAGCAGGAGCTTCTTCCTTAGCCTCTTCAGCCGGGGCGTCCGAAGCTGCTTCGCCTTCTTCGCCGACCTTAGCGATAACTGCACCGACATCTACGGTGTCATCTTCCTCAGCGAGAATTTCCAGCAGGACGCCAGCAACTGGAGAAGGAATTTCGGTATCTACCTTGTCGGTCGAAACCTCAAGCAAAGGTTCGTCGACCTCAACAGTGTCGCCGACCTTCTTCAACCAGGTGGTAATCGTACCTTCGGTGACGGATTCGCCCAGCTCGGGCATCTCAACAGAGGTCGCCATGTGTGCACTCCTCGACTAATTGGTCTAAAGACGATGATCACATCCAAGACTACAGCCTGTCTGAAAGCCGTGCTTACAAGGTTGGGCCAAAACTGTTTTGCTTATCGAATTGCTACCTAAAAATGCAGGAGAGGCCACCCAAATCGCCCGTCGCCGGGTGTTTTCGGGTGGCCTCATTACTGGCATTCACCTTTGATGGTGGTCGAATTCAGTTACTCCAGGTTTTCAATGACGGCCAGCATTGTCCGAACTGGAACGCCAGTTCCGCGCTTTGGGGTGTAACCCCACGCGCCATTGGTGTTGAACGCTGGACCAGCAACGTCAATGTGAGCCCACTGGACATCGTCTGCGACGAACTCGCGAAGGTACGCAGCAGCGACGCTCATGCCACCCTCGCGTGAGGTCGTGACATTTCGTAGATCAGCGACGGGAGACTTCAGACCCTCGGTGAGCTCCTCAGGCATTGGCATTGCCCAACCGTTCTCTCCAATTTCGCGAGAAAGTTCAGCGACGCGATCTCGGAATTCATCGGTGCCCAACACGCCAGGCGTACGTCCACCAAGCGCAACGAGCTGTGCGCCGGTGAGCGTTGCGGTGTCGATAAGGTGAGTCGGCTGATCCTCGCATGCACGTACAAGCGCATCCGCAAGAATGAGACGCCCCTCAGCGTCAGTATTCAAAATTTCGATGGTTTTGCCACCGTACTGAGTAACAACATCGCCCGGACGGTACGACTTTCCGTCCGGCATATTCTCAGCCATTGGAATCGTTGCGACGACCGGCACCGCAGTCTCCAACTTCGCGGCGAGCACCACGGTCGCGATAACCGCTGCCGCACCACCCATATCGGAGATCATGTTCTCCATGCTGGCGCCTGGCTTCAACGAAATTCCACCGGTATCGAAAGTGACACCCTTGCCAACGAGCGCCATCTTCGCGTCCGACTCTCCCTTGCCTGCCCATTCCATCCGCACTAGGCGAGGTCCGCGGGCGGAGCCACCACCGACGGCGGTGAGACCACCGAAGCCCTGTTTCTCCAACGCGACGTCGTCAAGAGTGGTCACAGTAAGTCCTGCAGCTTCACCCAGGTCAGTTGCGATATTCGCGAACACCTCAGGGTAGAGGTGGGAAGACGGTGCGTTGACGAGGTCACGCGCAGTGCATACTGCGTCGACAATTGCAGTCGAGCGCTGGATCTCCGCATCCGTCGCACCAATAACATGCAGGGTGCAGTCCTTGCTGGAATCGGTCTCGTTCGACTCGCTTTCCGACGCTTCCTTCAAGGACTTCAAGCCGGAGTAAGAGTATGCACCCAGTGCGAAACCCTCGGCTGCTGCCTGTGCATCGATATCGCCAAGTGCGGTAGCAATGGAAGTGGCTCCCTTAGCTGCGCGACCAGCGGCACCAGATGCGCGACGGATGATTTCTGCGTCAGGGTCCGTATTGCCCAAACCAACAGCAATTACTGACTGCACACCAAGCCCGGAAGGTGCCGGAATGCGGGTAGTTGTTTCAAGCGAAGCGTTGGCATCTACTGCCTCGAGAGCTTCGAGGAGGGGCTTTGCGTATTCACCGACGACATGTGGGACTACGAGTTCCAGACCATCTTCGCCATCCATAATCGCGACAACGAGGCACTCCACAGAATCTGGCAAGGTGGCTGCGTCAGCTGCAGCTGCCCTGATGTCGATTCGAGTGCCGACAGCAGGGAGATGGCGCAACAAGATCTCGGAATTGGGGGTCTGGAAACTCATGAATTCTCCTTCATTGGTAAAGGCTGTGGGCAATGACTGTGCGGAGACTCCACATCGAACACGGGAGCAAACGCACCTGCCTCCCGCGGTTGTTGCGAGTTGCACAGTGATCATTCCTCTGTGTCGCCACTGTATATGTCACTGCGGATTGTGTCGTTAACTGAGACTGGTGAATCGGTGTCGGATGGTGATGCTTGTAGGCAGTGGGATGGTCACCCGTGGGGGTAATTATGTTGGCTAATAAAACTTGAATGTGATGTGCGTCACGCTCTAGTATCCCGGTTGGTGGGACTAAAATCCCAAAGCTTGGACACCTTCTCGTTTCACCTCGGTGAGTCGAGGTTTACTATGGGGATATGTCGTCACTTGAATTCGCCATCGAGCGCACCCCGAATCCACTTTCCGACTCTGAACGAGACTCAATCCTGGCAAACCCAGGTTTCGGTAAGCGGTTTACTGACCACATGATTCGAATCGACTGGGATATCGAAAAGGGCTGGCATGACGCAAAGGTCATGCCATATGGTCCGGTTTCTCTCGATCCTGCTACGTCGGTTTTGCACTATGGACAGGCGATTTTCGAAGGACTGAAGGCGTATCGCATGGAGGACGATTCCGTCGTCACGTTCCGTCCAGAGCAGAATGCGGAGCGATTCCAGATGTCGGCACGTCGTCTGGCAATGCCAGAGTTGCCGGTTGACCTGTTCTTGGAATCGCTTCGTCAGCTCGTGGAAATCGATAAGGCCTGGGTTCCTAAGGCTGGCGGTGAAGAGGCGTTGTACTTGCGTCCACTCCTGTTCGCAACCGAAGCAACACTCGGTGTGCATCCTTCGACGTCATACACCTTCTTGCTGATGGCTTCACCAGCTGGTGCCTACTTCAGCGGTGGCATCAACCCAGTGAAGGTGTGGCTGTCGCACGAGTATGTTCGTGCATGCCCAGGTGGTACCGGTGCTGCCAAGTTTGCAGGCAACTACGCAGCCTCTCTCGCTGCACAGGCGCAGGCGGAAGAAAAGGGCTGCGACCAGGTGGTCTGGCTCGACGCCATCGAGCGCACCTATATCGAAGAGATGGGCGGCATGAACCTTGCCTTCCTGTATGAAGATGACACCGCACCATCTGGAATCAAGCTGGTCACCCCGGCATTGTCCGGCTCGCTGCTTGCTGGCATCACGCGTGACTCGCTGCTAACTGTTGCACGGGATCTGGGCATGAATGTCGAAGAGAAGCGCATTTCGACGGATGAGTGGGAGCAGGACGCCAATAGCGGTGCAATGCTTGAAGCATTCGCCTGTGGCACCGCAGCTGTTATCACGCCGGTCGGCTTCGTTGAGTCTCGTGATGGATCGTTCACGATCAACAACGGTGAAACCGGCGAGTGGACCATGAAGCTGCGCAACCAGCTCACCGGCATTCAGCGTGGTTCGGTCGAGGACACCCACGACTGGCTCCATGAACTGAGCCCAGCCAAGTAGGCAAGTAGCCAAAGGTAGCCAAATGTTCCTTGGCTGCCGAAGATGAGCACGCAGCCACCGCATCCTGCGGTGGCTGCAGTGGTTAGAAACGAAAAATATCCCGAGTGGAAATCCACTCGGGATACTTCGTAAATCGGGAGGCCGAAGGTGTGCTCGTTGATGGTGCCCCGGCAAACGGTCGGCACTAAATAATTTGGGCGAGCCCCGAAACGAGCCTCCTACTCCGCCTTCCCGGCGGTGTGCCCTTAGTGTATGCCCGCTCACAACCAAGGTCAATGGTTTTGTGCGAAAGATAGTGAAAATCGGGGGTGGAGTCAGGGGAGGGTGCTCTGACCAGCTAGAACGCGAAGATGGTTAATGAAACTGTTACTGCAATCTGAATTGTGGCCCCCAAAACATCGCCGTTGACACCCGCCAACTTCTTCTGACAATGCCGCACAAACAGGACGGTGCTGGAGAGCGATACGATCGTCGCAAAGATCCCGAGGAATCCGGCAGCAAACCAGGCCCCAATTGCAATGAGCGCCCACCACAAGGCGATCGTTTTGGTGCCTTGAGTGCCTACCGTCAAACCTCCGAATCCAGTGCTTGACATGGGACGGAACCACGAAGAACACGCCGTTGTCGCAGCCGCTCGCCCAGCAATCGTGGCGATGACGAGCAGCGAAGCGTGAGCCACCTGCGTACCCCATGAACCATCAGATTGAGCAATCTTTGCAATGATCGCACCCATCGACATGGCCTGTACAAGAAGAACAAGCGCCACTGTGGCAGCGCCCATTGGGCCAGTCGAGGGATCGCGAAGGATGGCCTGGGCGCCAGCTGGATCCCGGTAGGAGCCCAGCGCGTCGGCAACGTCTGCCAGCCCATCAATGTGCATGGCGCGAGTCACTATCTCGGTTGCGCAGACGAGTAGAGCTCCAAACATGGGGTAGAGCGCGGGGTTGATGCCATTGATGGGATCAGCAGACCACGAGGCCAAACCTGCGAAGAGTAGGGCGAGGACCCCGACGACGAAACCCGGGATCACACCGGCAACTGGAGCGGCAGCCATCGCACGGCGTCCCGTGATGCGGTCGAATGTCGCAGCACCACGCATGGGTACGATAGTCAGCCAAGAAATGGCCGTCGTGACGCCTTCGTACACCGGATTACCGTGCTGCGCTGGATCACCTTTCAAATCAGAGTGATCGGAGGGCCCCGCTTTTCCCGACATAATGCGGTACCCGATTAATCCTTACCAGCGACGCCGGCATCAGCGAACGTCGCCATGTCGCGCATAATCGCACCGGCAGCCTTGACGACTGGAATCGCAGCTGCAGCGCCCGAACCCTCACCAAGTCGCATGCCATATTCCAACAAAGGCTCCAAATCGAGGTGCTTCAGCGCAATAGAATGCGCCGGCTCAACAGAGCGATGCCCTGCAACCCACCACTGGCGTGCACCCGGCGCTAACTGGTCCGCCAACAGCGCAGCAGACGTGACGACGGCTCCGTCCAAAATGCATGGCGTCCGCCGAACGGCAGCCTGAGCCAAGAATGCGGCCATCGCAGTGAGGTCTGGAGAACTAATGCGTCGGAGCACCTCAACTGGCTCGTTGCGGAGCCGGCGAACGCGGAACATCGCGTCGCGAATAGCGGCGGTCTTGATCTTCCAGCCTTCGTCGTCAATGCCCGTGCCACGGCCAACGACGACAACAGGTTCGGTGCCGGTGATAGCACCAATCATCGCAGCAGCTGGGGTGGTATTTCCGATGCCAAGGTCTCCCGGAATGAGCAGATCCGCGCCTTCGTCGACTGCCTTATTCGCGAGCGCAATACCCACGTGAATGGCCTTCTCGACTTCGCCGTGGCTCATGGCATCTTCACGATCAATTGACCCACACGAGCGGCGTACCCGGTACGCCCCCTCGGCTTCGTGGTCCAACGAAATATCTACTGATTCGACGGTCGCGTCACCATTAGCTGCAAGAACATTAATCGCGGCCCCATTCTGGCGGATATTCTCGTGCATCTGGATCGACACTGCAGGCGGAAAAGCTGATACACCATGCTGAGCAATACCGTGGTCACCTGCGAACACGACAACTCTGATGTCCTTCAGCTCTCGCGGTGGGCACTCGCCCTGGCACGCGGACAGCCAGATGCCGACTTCTTCTAAACGACCCAACGATCCTGCAGGTTTCGTTAGTTGCAAGTGTCGTTCACGGGCCAATTCCGCGATGTGTTCATCAGGGGCAGCCACCGGGCCAAAGTAATCCGCAGTCATGCATTAAAGATTAGTGCATGAAGAGTTAAGGCTGCTTCATCACCAGCTCGCAGCCAGCTACCACGAGCACAACCTTGTCACAGACCTCAGCCAACTGGGAATTCAGTGAACCAATTTCATCGCGAAAAAGCCTGCCCGAACGGTGCTCTGGGATCACACTCATGCCCACTTCCGGGCTCACAATGACCAGATGTTGCTCTGTGCTTTGCGACGGCCACCCCGCCACAGCATTTACCAATTCCTCGGTGTAATGCGCCAGGTGGCCACGTGGTTTTTCCCACGCGTCGTGCTGGTCAATGAGGTGGGTAAGCCAGGTTCCGACGTCGTCGAGAAGAACGTGCCCGGGAGCTGCCAGGGACTCCGGGGTGCGCAGAACATCCACGGCATCGGTGTCGTCGATGGTGGGCCAGTGAGCAGGACGACGAAGCTGGTGGGCGGCGATGCGTGCACCAAAGTCGTCGTCGCCAGGCCAAGGGCGGGCGGTGGCGACATAGTTGACAACCGGGCTGTCCGTGAGGCCCTCGGCGCGTGAGGAATCGTGGGCAAAAAAAGACTCAGCCCACGCAGATTTTCCGGAGCGCGCGCCACCAAGAACGAGAATCCGCATGGGCTGATGCCTTTCTACAAAGAAACTGGAAGCAAGAAACCTAGTAAGTGCCACCGATTTCGACTTGTGGACGAGGCGTGCGCAGACGACGTGGCTGTGACGCGCGTGAGTACGCATAAAAGCCGAGGCTCATTGGCTTCTCATCTGTATTTGGGTAGCGCTCACGAACGACGGCCATTGCCTTGCGGCCGATCCAGATGCCCTCGGCAAAGAGCGCCAAAATCATGACCATCGCAACCAACGTGGCAATGTTGGCTACCTGAGGCATCGAATTGCCAATCAACATGATGAGCAGCAACAAGAATGCAAATGGCATGAAGATGTTGGCGAAGAAACGACGAGAATCGACCCAGTCGCGGACAAGCTTGCGCTCCTTGCCCTTGTCACGGTCCAGGAGATACTGCGGGTCCCCAGAGGCCATGCGCTCATCAGCAATACGACGCTGCTCTCGTCGCTCTGCTCGTTCCTTGGCCTTCATGGCCTTCAGTTCGTCCTTGGACATCGACTGCTTCAGTTCACGCTTACGCGCGCGAGCTTCCTTCGATGTCAAAGGTGCGTCGACTGGTCCACGACGTACACCTTGCGCACGCTCGACCTCGTTACGCTTCGGCGTTGGGCGCCCCTTCTTTGGCGTATATGCGCTGCTGACCGGGCGTGCGTCAGCAGCAGGAGTAGCTTCCGCTGCAGGCTTTGCTTGAGCAGCAGCATCAGAGCTGCTTGATCGGTCAGCATTCTCGTTCTTATTCCACGGCTTCTTCACAGCCTCAAGATTAGGGCGTAGGGACTGAACTGCAAAAGTGGGGTGTATCGCGTTCGCTCAGGGCTTAATGGAATTGCGGGCGAACCGTCGTGAAGTAAACGAAGATCGGGACTACCCTTTCAAAGAACAGAGTCGATGGAATAGACTTCAGACCTATTACGTTGCCCCAAGGGCAGTACCGGGCAGGAAAATGTTCCGGACTCAGAATTTTCTTCTACATAAGTGAAGGAGCACCAAGGAATGACCACTGCACAGAGCACTGGCGTCACCCTGACCGAGACTGCAGCAGCTAAGGCAAAGGCTCTGCTTGATCAGGAAGGCGCAACCGATCTTTCGCTGCGCATTTCTGTCGCACCAGGTGGCTGCGCTGGCCTCCGCTACCAGCTGTACTTCGACGACCGTAACCTCGACGGCGACGTTGCAGAAGAGTTCAACGGCGTTCGCCTCGTTGTAGACCGTCAGTCGGTTCCTTACCTCATGGGCGCAACCATTGACTTCGCAGACACCATTGAGCAGCAGGGTTTCACCATCGATAACCCGAATGCAACTGGTTCGTGCGCTTGTGGCGACTCGTTCAACTAAGTCACTGTACCTCGTTGGCTTGTTGCCTGCGCAAGCAGGACGTAGTGATATAGCGAGGAAGCCTCAATAAAAAGGGGAGCCTTGCCCACATGAATTGTGTGGGTAAGGCTCCCTTTTATCTTCGGCCGAATGCGAAATGAGGCCCCTTCCGTCCTTCGGCCTCCCCGCCGTTTCGTCTCTCTGATCGACTCTCTGACGTATGACCGCGCTGGCAACATTTGAGGCCGAAAATTGCGTGAAATTGTTGCTAACTCGGTCATAGGTCGGAAGAAGCGGCCGTGCAATGAAGGCTAGAGGTTCACTGGGTAATCGCGCTCTTCAATCTCAGGCTTGATACGACCCTCGATGAAGATGCCATGCCAAATCATGAACGCAAGCACCGTCCAGAGACGACGAGAGTTGTCATTCTCGGTTGGGTGGTGTTCTTCGAGCATCTTCAAGACTGCAGCCTTGTCAATCAACTCTTCCGTCTGCGACTCACGAATGACATCCTCGGCCCAGCCACGAAGCTCGTCTCCAGCCAGCCAGTGACGAATTGGCACTGGGAAGCCCAACTTACGACGGTTCAAAACGTGTTCAGGAACAATCTGCTCCATGGCACGTCGCAAAGCGTACTTAGTGGTGCCGTTAGAAATGCGCATGTCCACAGGAAGGGTCTCTGCGACCTTCAGTACCTCGCGGTCCAGGAATGGAACACGAAGCTCCAGTGAGTTAGCCATGGTGATCTTGTCTGCCTTGACCAGAATGTCGCCGCGCAGCCACGTGAACAGGTCGAGGTGCTGCATACGAGTTACTGGATCCCAGCCCTGTGACTGAGCGTAAATCGGAGCAGTAACCTCGCGGTGATCCCACTCACGTGGAGCCCATGGCAGAACCGACTTCAACTGTTCGTAATTAAAGGAGCGAGCGTTGCCGTAGTAGCGATCTTCCAGTGGGGTAGTGCCACGCTGGAGCAGCGACTTGCCGCGGACACCGTTAGGCAGTGCGTCGCCGACCTTCGCTAGGCCACGCAACAATGGAGAAGGAACCTTCTCGAAAGGCTTCAGCGACAATGGCTCCTTATAGATGGTGTAGCCACCAAAGAGCTCGTCAGCACCCTCGCCAGAAAGTACGACCTTCACGTGCTTACGTGCCTCAGCTGCAACGAAGTACAGCGGGACAAGCGCAGGGTCTGCCACCGGATCATCCAAATACCAGATGATCTTCGGAATCGCCGCCGCGAACTCCTCCGGAGACACCACCTTCACGATGTGCTCCACACCAATCGCAGCTGCAGACTCCGCCGCGACATCGACCTCCGAGAAGCCCTTGCGTTCAAAACCAGTCGTGAACGTCAACAGATTAGGGTTGTGGCGCTTCGCTAACGTCGCAATCGCCGTCGAATCGATTCCACCGGACAGGAATGAACCAACCGTCACATCTGCACGCATGTGCTTCTCGACGGAGTCCTCCAAAGCATGAGCGATCGAATCAAAGACATCCTGCTCCTTGCCCTTCGCCACTGGCTTAATAGGGAAGGAAGGCTTGAAATAGCGCGTCTGCTCGACGATGCCACCTGGCTTCACGAAAGCGCTGCAGCCCGACTCGAGGCGACGGATGCCGGTGTGAAGAGACTCCGGTTCCGGCACGTACTGCAAATCCATGTAGTGAACCAGTGCGCGACGGTCCAGATCCTTCGTATCCACGCCCAACTCCGGAGCCATCTCCAGGATGGACTTCTTCTCAGACGCGAAAGCTGTGCCACGCTCAGTCGTCGCAAAGTAGAGTGGCTTAATGCCGAAAGGATCGCGGGCTAGGAACAGGCGACGCTCGACCGTGTCCCAAATGGCAATGCCAAACATGCCACGCAAATGCGTGACGACATCTGCGCCCCAATGGTGGAAGCCAACCAGGATTGGTTCACCGTCACCGGAGGTATTGAAGGTATAACCAGCATCGGTCAGTTCCTTGCGGAGCTCCAGATAGTTGTAGATCTCGCCGTTAAACGTCATGGAATAACGATTCGGCTGATCCTCCGGACCCCACTGCAGAGGCTGGTGGCTGTGCTCCAAGTCGATAATGGAGAGGCGATTGAAGCCAAATACGGCGTCCTCGTCGTGCCACGTTCCGGCCTCGTCTGGGCCACGGTGGCGCATACATGGCAGAGCGCGCTCGACAGCTGGAACCAGCTGCGCGGCATCAGCGTTTGCGGACAGAATTCCGAGAAGACCACACATGCCTTTTAGTGAGTACCTTTCCTAATGGATACGGCGAGCACCTCGACCGTACAAATCGGTCGAAGACTTTCGAGATGTAATCGATGCGTATCACCGCGTCCGCACTGGATAGTTAACTGTGCGAGACGTGACAGTGAAGTCGCGAAAGCAAAGGTGCAAGCAATTACTTCGACCACATTAGTACGGTAACCAACAATGTCGTGAACATTCGTGTTGGTGGTGTTAGTCACCGGGCTGGCGGACGGAGATTTCTCTCAGGGAGTAGGGCGCGGAGGACAGGGGACTGGCGCAGAGGTTCCTGATGAAAAGGAAACCTCTATTCCTGCCGTTGTCCTAGTTGTGAGCGTTTCAAGTGGGTAAAATTGCGTGCAATCTGTGGGAATCGGTACCTAATCTAAGAGATCTACCCCCGTAGGGTGGGGCACTCTCAGAGTTTTATTAGGCACGTTATACTCGGTGACACCCCTAAAGGTCTGTCCATTGTGGAGAATTCACAGGAATGGACTAACCTGCATTGGTAAGACTGAACCGATATTTAAGGTTCTTTAACAAATTGTGTGGATCAGGAAGGCAGACACACGTGAATCAGCGTAGAGAGCATGGAGCCGTTCGTAAGCTCGGCATCCTCGGCGTCCTCGCCGGAAGCGCCACCCTGCTCGCAGGTTGCGACGTCAATCCGCCGGAAAACGGCTTCTTCAAGCTACTCCGCTTCGGTTGGCCAATGGGCGTTACGCCTGAGGCAGAAGCAATGGGTAACTTCTGGGTGTGGGTCTGGGTTGCCGCGTGGATCATCGGCATCATCGTTTGGGGTATCACCCTGTACTCGATGGCCGCATTTACTGCTAAGAAGGCAAAGAAGACTGGCGAGGGTGAATTCCCACGTCAGACTGCTTACAACGTTCCACTTGAGCTGATTTTGACGATCTTGCCAATTCTGATCGTCATGTCTCTGTTCTTCTTCACTGTTCAGACGCAGGACAAGGTCACCGCGCTGGACAAGGAGCCAGAGGTCACCGTTGACGTCACCGCGTTCCAGTGGAACTGGAAGTTCGGTTACGCAAACGTTTCTTCCGACCTGATGGGTGGCGAAGAGTACACCGGGCGCAAGGAAAACCAGAGCCCAGAAATCTTCTTCACGGACGAGCACGCTGACGACGCTGAGAAGGCAGAGCAGAAGCAGTTCCCAGTTCACGGTCTGTCCAAGTCTGACCTCTCCTTCTTGCACTTCAACGAGATCGAGACCCTGGGTACCACCGAAGAGGTTCCAGTTCTGGTTCTCCCAGAAGACACTGCAGTTGAGTTCGACCTGGCTTCCGCTGACGTCGTTCACTCCTTCTGGGTTCCAGAGTTCCTCTTCAAGCGAGATGCATTCCCTCACCCAGATGCGAACAAGGTAAACCGTCTCTTCCAGATCGAGGCAATCGAGTCTGACAAGATTCAGAACCGTCCAGAGGACAACCCATCCTCCGAGGTTCACAATGCATTCGTTGGTCGTTGTGCTGAAATGTGTGGTACCTACCACGCAATGATGAACTTCGAGATCCGCGTTGTTCCTCGCGAGGACTTCGCTAAGTACATCAAGTTCCGCCAGGAGAACCCAGCCGCTACGAACGCTGAGGCTCTCAAGGAAATCGGCGAGCCAGCATTCGCAGTTTCCACCTCTCCGTTCAACGCTGGTCGTACCGAGACTCGTGACATGGGCAACCGTGAAGAGTCCAACACCGTCGACCTGAACCAGAACTAACCGCCCACTTTTTGGATTAGGAAGTCAACAGATATGAAGTCTGCAGCAAAGCTCTTCTACGGACTTACCGTGTTCTTGGGCACCATGACCGTGGTGTACATCTTCGGCACCATGTACTTGCAGGACACCGGTAACGTCATCAACGAAAACCAGGGCCGCCTCGAGTGGGTCGGTGCAACTGGTCTGTTCCTCGGTACCCTGCTCACCCTGATGCTCGGCGTTTACCTCCACTTCACGGAGACCCGCTCTGACATCACCCCTTCCGACTGGGAAGAAGCCGAGATCGCGGACGGCGCAGGAACCCTGGGCTTCTTCTCCGCAAGCTCCATCTGGCCATTCGTAATGACCATGGCAATCCTGCTCATGGGCTACGGCATCGCTTTCATGGCATACTGGCTCATCGTTCTCGGTGCGGTTATTCTCATCGTTTCCGGTACCAAGCTGAACACCCAGTACATCCAGCCAGTCGAAAAGCACTAGTCTGGAATACACTGTAAAAACGCCCTGTAGAACCCGGCCTTCCGGTTCTACAGGGCGGTTTTGTGTGCAGACAACCAATCTACGTAGGCATCCAGCGCAACCACAGCGTGCATAGAAAAGCCCGGAAGTCACCTCCCAGGACCCAACACTGGCATGTGACTTCCGGGCTGCTAGCACCGTGTAGAACTAATCAAGGCCTACGCAAACTCGACAGGCTTTTGTCCCTTAGGCAGCTCGGCTACTTGGCCTTCTTCTACGACCAAGTGACGCGCCTCTAATCGATCAACCATGCGGCGGTCGTGGGTAATCACGATGACAGTTCCTTCTGTCGCCACGATTGCGTCCTGGACTTCCTCAATCAGGTCAACCGAAAGGTGATTTGTCGGCTCGTCGAGAAGCAGAATCTCCGGGGGATCAGCTACTACGAGGGCCAAGGCAACACGACGTTGCTGACCAACAGAAAGATCCGAAACAGGACGGTTACGGTCGCGCTTTGTTAGCAACCCAAGGTCTTCCAACGTGACCTTTGGGTTGGGAGCACGGTCATAGAGCTCCTGAGGCGTCAGATTTGGGTTGTCCCAATGCTGTTCCTGCGCGAGCATTGCGATACGCGCCTCTTGGCCGATACGCGCCTCACCGGCCTGTGGAGCTACTTCGCCCATCATGACCTTTAGTAGCGTCGACTTGCCCGCTCCGTTCGGTCCAGTGACCACGACGGTGTCGCCCGGGCGAATGGTCAAAGAACCTACATGAATTCGATCAGGGACAACAACGCCACGCAACTTGATGTGGAAGTCCTCTTCGCTGCCTGCAGCTGCGCGCTTCGACGGCAACGGAGCTGTCAGTGGCGCATCGAAACCGAGCAGGGCAGGGGGCTTCGGTACACCGTCTTCGATCAACTCTTCAAGACGCTGTCGGGCAGCCCGGATTCGACGAGCAACTTGTCGATCAGCACGACCCCCAGCATGCCCGTAGCCCATCTTCTCGTTGTCGCGCTTCGGCTTGACGGGACCGGCATCTTCATTGACATTGTCAATGGTCTGTTCCAGCTTTGCACGTTCATGCTGCTCGGTACGCCACTGATGCTCCCAGAGTTGGCGTTCGTGGCGCCTGTGCTTGTCGTAATCGGTGTAGTTGCCACGGAACAAGCCGATACCCGGACGGTTCGGTACTAGGTCTCCAATGATTGTACAAACCGCATCCAGGAAGTCACGATCATGCGTTGCGACGACTACGACGCCAGGGTGCTTTCGAATCGTGTCAATCACAAGTGCGCGGCCACGGTCGTCGAGGTGGTTAGTCGGCTCGTCGAGAAGCAAGATCTCGGGCTTACGAATTAGGGTCAAAGCAAGACCCAAACGGGCACGTTGACCACCTGACATGTCTACGGTCCTCTGCTCGAGTACCGGACCGTCGGGGCCATCACCAGAGAGGCCGAGGTGATCGAGGACAACGGCAGCGTGATGCTCGGCATTCCAGTCATCGTGGGCCATGACATCGCTGAAGATGTCTGAATACGCCTTCTCGGCGGCCGCTGCAGCTTCATCACCGTCAGCTGTGGCCATGAGTTCGGCAGCTTCTTCTAAAGCCGCTAGACGGCGCTTTGATGGCCCGAGGGCTTCGTCGACAAGCATTTGCACTGTGGAGTCAAAAGGATCCTCTAGCTCTTGAGAGCCCAGCACACGAACACCGATATGAGAAACCTTGCCGCGGGTTGGCTTTCGGCGTCCTGACAACACCCATAGCAGCGTTGATTTGCCTGCGCCGTTGTCGCCGACGAGTCCGAGTACGTCGCCGGCCGATACAGTCAGATTGATGTCTTGGAGAACCGGCGTCCCCTCGTAATCAAAACTGACACCATTCGCGACAAGTTGAGTGTTGGTTGCGTCGACAAAACTCAATGTTGATTCAGCCATAAGCCGATTCGCCTCCTTCTAGAGATACCTAACTAATGCAATCCCGAAAATTGTGAAGGCGCTGCGAATTGATGGGGTAGGGGATCGTAAATGCTAGCCCGGTTCGCAACTGGCGTAATCAGTTCATAGCTGAAGATTATACGCTGTTAAGTCCGTGTTAAGTAGCGATTGCTCACGCGCCCTGATGATGTCTCGTTGGACTGAGACCTGTGTCCGCTGGCTTTCACGTCCACTGAGTTTTGCCTGCGCTGATGGAAAGTGGGCAACTAACGGGGCCTGACCGACTAATGCGCGCCGTCGAGAAAGAGCGCAGAAATGCGAAAACCGCCCTACTAGGAATTGTGATCCTAGCGGGCGGTTTTGGAACGCAGTGAAAGTAGGCGCTTAAACCTTACTTCTCCAGCTCTGCGCGATCTGCGGCGTTCTTTGCCTCCAGCTCGCGGAACATCTGAGTACGCTGCTTGTCGTTCTCTTCCTCGATGCGAGCGGCTTCAGCTGCGATCTCAGGAGAGTCAGGCTTGAAGTAGCTGCCTCGACCTGGAGCGCCGGATGCGCCGAGCTCGTTCATCTGGGTAGGAACGTATGCACCCTGGTACTCGAGTGGAATTGGATGACCGTGCTCGTCAACAGGACCCAGTGGCTGGTGAACCTCAATGAAGGAACCAGATGGGAGCTGGTTGATGATGCCAGTCTCAATACCGTGCTCGAGGATCGCACGGTCACGACGCTGCAGGCCAATGCAAATGCGGTACGTGACGAAGTACGCAATTGGAGGCAGCAGAATCAGACCGATACGACCGACCCAAGTCATCGCATTCAGCGAGATGTCGAAGTGGTAAGCAACGAGGTCGTTACCACCGGAGATCGTGAGCAGACCGTAGAAGACCAGAGCCATTGCACCCAGACCGGAGCGGACTGGAACGTCGCGTGGACGCTGCAACAGGTTGTGGTGGCCTTCGTCGCCAGTGATCTTGGCTTCGATGAATGGGTAGGTGAAGAGCAGGACCACCAGCAGTCCGAGCAGCAAAGCTACCCAGAAGACTGCAGGAATGGTGTAGTTGCCGAGGTACAGCTCCCATGCAGGCATGACACGAGCAGCACCGTCAGTCCAGAGCATGTAAATATCTGGCTGGGAACCAGCGGACACCTGCGATGGGTTGTATGGACCCAGGTTCCAAATCGCGTTGATCTGGAACAGACCAGCGATGAAGAACAGGAAGCCGAAGGTGATCAGACCGAACGATGCAGCCTTGACTGCGAAGATCGGCAGGATTCGAACACCGACAACGTTGTTCTCAGTGCGACCAGCGCCTGGGAACTGGGTGTGCTTCTGGTACCAGACCAAGGCCAAGTGAGCGGCGATGAGACCGAGCAGCAGGGCAGGGATGATCAGAACGTGAGCGATGTACAGACGAGGAATAATGATGTCGCCTGGGAAGTCGCCGTTGAACATCATCCAGTGCATCCAGGTACCGATGATTGGCAAACCAATGATGATTGCCGACATGATTCGGAGACCAACACCGGAGAGCAGGTCGTCTGGCAGGGAGTAGCCCATGAAGCCTTCTGCAACCGAGAGGAGCAGGAGGATCGAGCCGATAACCCAGTTAGCTTCACGTGGCTTACGGAAAGCACCGGTGAAGAAGATGCGGAACATGTGCGCCATGATCGAGATGGCGAACAGCAGAGCACCCCAGTGGTGGACCTGACGAATGAACAGGCCACCACGAACCTCAAACGAAATCTGCAGGGCGGTCTCGTAGGCGCGGGACATTTCCACACCATTGAGTGGCGCATATGCACCGTCGTAAATGACCTTCGACATCGATGGGTCGAAGAACAAGGTCAGGTAGACACCGGAAACGAGCAGTACGATAAACGAGTACAGCGCGATTTCACCCAGCATGAATGACCAGTGGGTAGGGAAGACCTTGTTCAGCTGCTGACGCAGGCCAGCAGACATGGTGTAGCGGTCGTCCATGTTACTTGCAGCGCGTGCTGCCTTTACGGAATTACTCATGACTGACGCTCCCAGAATGCAGGGCCTACAGGCTCAATGAAGTTGGACTTGGCGTAGAAGTAGCCCTCTTCGTCCACATCGATATCGAGCTCTGGCAGTGCGCGGGCAGCCGGACCGAAGACTGGCTTACCAAACTGCAGGGCGTCGAACTGGGACTGGTGGCATGGGCACAGAATGCGGTTGGTCTGAGCCTCATACAGCGAAGTTGGGCAACCAATGTGCGTACAAATCTTCGAGTATGCGAAGTAGTCGCCGTAGTGGAACTCTTCCTGGCCTTTGCGCAGGGTAGCGCGAGCAGCATCGGAAGAACGCAGGCGAATCAACATGACCGAGTTACGGGAACCGTGAATCGAGTGCATGTGAGCTTCGTAAGCATCGCGATTTGCATCGTACTTATCGCCGTCGTTGACATCAGCCTCTGGAAGCGGGAAGACCGTTTCCATTGCGCCAGCGGAGAGATCTTCTGGGCGAACACGAACCAGGCGGGAAACGCCGCGGGTGTGGTAACCGTGGGAGTCTTCTTCCGCAATTGCGCCGGTGTCGCGACCGAGGTAAACCTTCTCGCCCTTTTCGACGAGGGTCCAGCCGGTGGTCCACAGAGTGCCATCACCAGTGACGTCCATTTCGTGGCGTGGCTTCCAAGGATTCTTGATCATGCCACCGATTGGCAGAACCATGCCGAGGCCGGCGAGAACTGCACCGGTACCGAGCAGGCCCTTGATAGCGGAACGACGACCAAGAGTCGAGGTCTGCCAAGAATCGTTCAGCAGGGCGACGATGGTCTTACGGTCAACTTCTTCTGAAGGACCATCGTGGCGGCGCTGCACCGAGATCTCTTCTGGAACGAAACGCTTGGTGTACTTAACAGCACCAACGCCTAGGGAGATGATGGAGCCACCGAGGGTGAAACCGAGCAGTGGGGTGTACAGAGTGTAACGCCACAGGTTCTCGGAGCCGTGGCCCTCGTAGTTCCATGGGTAGAACAAGTAGATGGCGATGAATGCCAGTGCGAGAACTACTGCCAGCGACAGCCAGATGATGACGCCAGTTGCGGCGCGCTTTTCAGCTGGGTCGTTCTCGATTGGGAAGCGCTCCTTGCGGAACGCAATGGTAACGTCGTCGAGCTCTGCGCCGAGGCGAGCGAGCTCTGCGTTATTCATCTTCGACAGCTCTTCGGAGCTGTAGGTCTTCTTAGTGTTGTCACTCATTGGCGTGATCCAATCCACAGGGCTGCGGCGCAGAGAGCCACGATGCCAACAATCCACATGAACATGCCCTCAGTCACTGGGCCGATGCCACCGAGGCCCCAACCACCTGGGGTAGGGGTTTCGGAAGCATTCTTGATGTAAGCGATGAGGTCCTTCTTCTCGTCGGCAGAAAGCTGACGGTCAGAGAACTTCGGCATGTTCTGAGGGCCGGTAAGCATTGCCTGGTACAGCTCCTGCTCGTTTGCAGGATCCAGAACTGGTGCATACTTACCGCCAGACAGTGCGCCACCACGACCGGTGAAGTTGTGGCAGGATGCACAGTTCAAACGGAAGAGCTCCGAGCCACGTGCAACGTCGGCTGGATCGATTTCACCGTTCGGGCCGGCGTTCTTACCGCGCAGGGATTCCATTGCGATGGAGCCGTCTTCGTCGCGGACGATGCCTGCGCCACCACCATGAGACTGAACGTAGGCAGCAATTGCCAGCGTCTGCTCTTCGGAGTAGCGAGGGGTCTTACGCGAAGCCTGTGCCTCGTTGCGGAGCATAGGCATACGACCGGAGTGAACCTGGAAGTACACAGCGCCTTCACCGACACCGATGAGAGACTTACCGCGGTCCTTGACGCCCTGCAGGTTAGCGCCGTGGCACGTGATGCAGGCGACGTCGTAAAGTTCCTTACCCTGCTGAATCTGAGCTGCCTTGTCCTGCTCCGCTGTAGCAGTCTGGGCATCTGGGGTAAGTGCGTTAGCAAGGAAGCCCGCGCCGGTGAGGGCGAGAGCAAGCGCCATTACGCCGGAAGCGGCGCGACGCATCTTACGGCGACCCTTAGTCTTAGGGGCCGCCGTCGAGGAGACATTCTCCTCAGTAGCGGGGTTTTTGATTTCCATCTTGTTCCCTTTAAGAGTTCGTGGAAAGTGGATGGCCTCGTAGTCGCAGTTAGACCGCGACAGGCGGCCTACTGGATGAAGTAGATGGTTGCGAACAGACCAATCCACACGACGTCAACGAAGTGCCAGTAGTACGAAACCACGATGGCTGCCGTTGCCTGGGCTGGGGTGAACTTCGCCTTGGAGATACGGATCATCACAATCACGAAAGCCACAACACCTGCAAGAACGTGTGCTGCGTGGAAACCGGTGGTGATGAAGAATACCGAACCGTAGACGGAGTTCTGGATGGTCAAACCGTGGCCGACAAGAGTTACATACTCATATGCCTGACCAAGAAGGAAGATCGTTCCCAGCAGGGTCGACAATGCGTACCACCTGCGGAGGGCGAAAACGTCGCCACGTTCGGCCGCGAACACGCCCCACTGGGCAGTGAACGAAGACGACACCAAGATCACGGTGATCAAAAGTGCGTACGGGACGTTGAGGTGGCCGGTACCCCAATCCCACGATTCACCTTGGCCATTTGCGCGAGATACGAAGTACATCGCGAAAAGACCGGCGAAGAACATTAATTCCTGAGACAGGAACACGATCGTGCCGACACTGACCATATTTGGCCGATTCAGTGTCGCGGCACGACGTGGTGCTGTCATACCTTGATTTTCAACTGCGCTCGTCACGCTTAACAGTATGGCCTGTTTCTTAGGTGTAGTCACGTTGCAACCCCCATTTTGGCCAGAAATTTCGCAAAAGCCCAGGTCGTTGCAAAAGGTTCCTGAGAATTCACAAAGATTTTCGGATTACCGGGAACTCTTTGGGGTCGCTTTCCGACGCGCACCTGAGTGGGGGTTTTGATGAGCCAGGCATCCATGACCGCAAAGCGTCGAGCACTGCACCTGTGAGCTCCAGTAGCTTATGGAACTCTCATGCCTGATTAATGTTCCACAAGTGTATATGAACGACAGCTCCATGGGCGAACGGGGGAGCTTTGCCGTCCGCCCACGGATTGTGATGTTGACAAGTACTATTGTCTCCGTGCTCGGGGTCCGGATGCACGCAACGTCGATGAGCTGATCGACCCCGAGAATCTTGTTAACCGAGACTGAACGTATTGTGATCGTGGATGTCCCAACTGCGTGCGTTTCCACGTCGTTGTATCTCAGAGATTTGTAGCCCATATATAAGGAGGAATATCAGCCATGACAGAGTTGACCGAGTTAGTCGCCGATACGTCGTGGCGTGAAGTCCTTGGGGCTATCGGTGCGCGACGCGAGCTGACGGAGCCAGAGATCGCGTTCGCAATGGATCAGATCATGTCTGGTCAAGCAACGGACGGGCAGGTCGCTGGTTTCTCATTCGGCCTCTTCGTCAAGGGCATTACTCCTGCCGAGTTGGATTTTGCTGCCAATGGAATGTTGTCCTTTGCTACTGAGCTTGACGACGAAGAAGTCCTGCAGGCTGTTGCCGATGGTGCGGTCGATATCGTCGGAACTGGCGGCGATGGTGCGCATACCGTAAATATTTCGACTATGTCGTCGGTTGTCGTCGCGGCATCGGGTGTTCCGGTTTTGAAGCACGGCAATCGTGCAGCGTCGTCAAAGTCGGGTGGCGCGGACATGTTGGAAGCGTTGGGTATTGATATTGCCGATGGTCGAGTCTTCTCGCCGTCGCACCCTGACTTCGTTCTGCGATTTATCTTTGCAGCGTCGTATCATCCGGCGATGCGCTATGCAGGGCCGGTGCGTAGAGAACTTGCGGTGCCGACGATCTTCAATTTGCTTGGTCCACTGACCAATCCGGCTCAGCCCTCGTGCAGTCTGATTGGCTGTGCTTTTGAAGAGCAAATGGAGGCCATGGCGGGTGCATATGCACGCCGCGGTCAACGTGTACTCCTTGTCCGAGGTAGTGATGGCCTGGATGAAGTAACGGTGACTGGACCTACTCGGCTGTTTTTTGTCGAGCACGGCGAGGTCCACGAGGATGTGATCGATCCGGAGGATTTCGGATTCTCGTATGCACCAGCGGATTCCTTGCGTGGTGGTACGCCGGAGTACAACGCAGAGATTGCTCGCCAAGTCTGGGCTAGTGAGCTTCATGGTCCCATTCGAGATGCAGTAGTTCTCAACTCCGCTGCATCTTTGGTTGCATCCAAGGGATTGCAGGGGCGCACGCTTCAGCAGGCGCTGACGGAGGAAGTGGCAATTGCCGATCATGCGTTGTCGTCGGGGCGTTGTAAGGAAATTATCGAGTCGGTCATCGCGAACTCCTGATGTGCGTCAGGCCCCTTTAGCCTCACGTGCTCTTAGCGCCCATTCTCGATATTTGCCGACACCTTCTATATGGGATGCCCACGGAGACGAGGTTGGTCCAATATAGACGTCGTCACGTGTGAGCCATTTCCAGGTAATGGAGAGCTCATCCGGTGTCGTGCCACGGAAGGGGGCGGCAGTTGGCGTGACCGTTTCTGCGGATGCAGCGAGTAGTTCGATGACATGGGCGACGCGGGCGCCTCGTGGGCAGTGTCCGGACGCAGCGAGTTTCCCGTGACGAACAATTGCGAGATTCCAGCCTCCGCAGCCGTCTGGGAAGGCAGCATGAACTTCTTCGATTGCTGCCAAACTTGCGAGGCGTTGTTGACGGTCCAGAAGCAAGATTAATTCCGATGTCACATCACGCAAGTGGGCAGCACGACGGTATCGGCTTTGGTCTGCTGCATCTGACACGGCGCGGATGAGCGCGGCAATGCGGTCCGCGCCCCCATGGCGAAGTTCGGTGGCGATGCGGGTGAAACTGCCGTCGCCGATTCCTAGGGTGTCGCGTGCTTCGAGCGCGGCATTTCGAGTCTTGAATGGGCCGATGCTGAGTTCGCCTTGCGGAAGCCGACTGGCTTTGGCGGAGTCAGCCTTGCCATTGCTAATGAGGTACCAGCCTCGACCGGGTTCCTTCCGCTGGCGGTTATAGGGTGGGCGCGTGCTGGACAGAAGCCTGGCCTCCCGGACTTCAGCTGCGAAGCCATGGACGCACTCGATGGTGTCAATGCTTTCGGTGAGCATGACCATTTCTGACATTCGTTTCCGCGGGTCTGAACCATTGAAGTACTGGTTCAGCCGTCTGCGAAGGTCGACAGCAGTACCTATATATAAGGGGTCGCCGTTGGCAGATTTGAAAACGTACACACCCGGGCTGTGAGAAACATTGTCAATGAGGGAGCGTTTCGCGCGGACGCGAGGATCGACTGCAGGGGAGTATGCAGTTAATTCGTCAAGTGTTTCGACATTATGTCCGCCCAACCGTTCAATAAGGAAATAGAGGACATCGACGGTCGCGGCGGCGTCGTCAAGCGCTCGGTGCGTAGGTGTCGTACGTGCTTTCGCATATCGTGCCAGCGTGCCGAGTTTGAACGATCCGACCGTCTGTCGGTCCAGGACTTTTCGAGCGAGCCCTAGCGTGTCGACGACCGTCGGAGCTGGCCAAGGGAGTCCGAGTGCTTTGCAATTTGCCTGAATAAAACCGATGTCGAAGCGAGCGTTGTGAGCGACCCACACTGAACCTTCGGCAAACTTCAAAAACTGGGGCAGGACAGTTCCTATTTGGGGCTTGCCGACGACGTCGTGATTTGTAATACCCGTCAAATTGGTGATGAAGCCTGAAATGTCGACTCCAGGATCAATCAAAGTGTTAAAGCGTGCCAGCTCGACGCCTCCCCGAGTTTTCACAGCACCGATTTCCAGAATGTGATCACCGTCTGGGCGCATCCCTGTTGTTTCCAAGTCGAAAACGACAAAGGTCGTATTGAACAACAGGGTGTCAGCCTCTGATACGGATTCTCCCGAACCGGAGGACAAGGGGAGAGAAGGCTGATGTTCGATCACGGCTCCACTGTAGTTTCTCGCTTGGATTGGATGATGTTCGACCGCTATGAGTACTCGCGGGCAGCGTTATGAAGCCGTAATCGTAATGTGAATAGCGGGGGACAAGTGAAAGTTGGGGCAGAAAATAAACCGGGAAAGTGTATAGTGACATAACTCACATATAGAATTTTCATGGATGAAATGGTGCCAAACCTATGGAAGTACGCTGTTGTAATTCACCCGCTCATAGCTCCAGGTGGAACACTGTTTTTGAAATCTCCTGTCGGCAGGGTTGGTAGGGTAGCAATTTTGATAACGGCAAGGTAACGGCTTGATGGTCGCCTTGGTAACGACTTGGTTTCAGGTTGGTATTCGCGCGTCGACTGGACATAAGTCGATTCCATTTCGTAATCTTGCTGAGACATTGCAGCGGGGCCACAAAGTGTGGTGGCCGCTCATGGACAAGAAACCAGGCCAAATCAATTCCCTACAAGGAATTGAACCGGGGAACCACCTCAAACCATGGGGTGAATCTCACCGGTATTTGCCGGTGGGTAGGAAGTTCTTCCATACGCTTCCGAACCCGTCAGCTAACCCGGTCGGCACTAAACAGGAAGATTCGGAGTCTTTATCATGGGTATGCATTCCCGCCGTTCCAAGATTGCACGCAACGCAGCAGTTTTCTCTGCAACCATCGCTGGTGTTACCGCACTTGTTGCTCCAGCTGCATCCGCAAATCCACTTGCTCAGGTTCCAGGCCTGGACATGATCCCAGGTGCTCAGCAGGTTGTTGACCAGTTCGGTCAGTACATCCCACAGGGTGACATCGCTTCGCAGATCCCGGCTTCGGCACAGCTTCCAGGTGCTCAGCAGGGATTCGAGCAGGTCAACAACTTCGTAGGTAATCAGGCGGACGTACCTTCCGTAGGTGGACAGTCCGGCGTTGTTGCAGCAGCTCGCTCCCAGATCGGTACCCCATACGTTTGGGGTGGCACCCAGCCAGGCGGCTTCGACTGCTCCGGTCTGACCCAGTGGTCTTACTCCCAGGTTGGCAAGTCCATCCCACGCACCTCCCAGCAGCAGGCATCTTCTGGTGCTCCAGTTGCTTTCGGTGCAAAGCAGCCAGGTGACATCATCTCCTTCTACTCCGGCGCTAGCCACGTTGGTATCTACTCCGGTGGCGAAAACGTTATCCACGCTCCAACCGAGGGTGACGTTGTGCAGGAATCCCCAATTTCCTACATGCCAGTTAACAACGTGGTTCGCTTCTAATAAGCGTTTCTTGTTTCCATTAGGTGTCAGTAGTCGGCACCTAGTTGGTTAATACGCCGTAATTGAATAGATTCTTATCATCCTGTTTCAAGGGCGAGGTTCCACTGTGATGGAAACCTCGCCTTTCGGCGTTTTCTCGGTCGAACTTCAGTTCAATATGCCTGGTAGATACTGCTAGTATCGATGGCAGTAGTTTCTTTAATTCTGTTCTTGAAAGGCGTACCAGTTGTCTAAACGAGGACGTCGTGGTGCTTCTTGCTCCACCACCCGCGGAGCGCTTCTTGCAAGTGTCGTAATTTCGGCGATGTTGGTTCCTGTAGCCGTAGCGCCTTCCGTGTCGGCGCAACCCGTCGAGTCAAATAATGTGTTCGCTCAGATCGAGTCACTGTCGCGCGAAGCGTCAGCTGTTTCTGAGGAGTACATCCGCATCGACGAAGATGTGAAGGCGAAGGAAGCTGAGCTTGCGGGTTTGGAAACTCGCGTCACCCAAGCGACGGAGAGGGCAGAGAGCCTGCGGAGCTCTGCAGATGAGTTGAAGGGTGATGTCGGTACGTATGCCTTGCAGCGTATGCGTGGCCAGACTCTGGATCCGATGACTGCGGTTCTTGGCTCAGATGACGCGCAGTCAGCGATTGACCGTTCGGCGTATGTCAATCAGCTCGCTCGCGACAAAGAAAACAAGCTCGCTGCAATTTCTCAGGCGCAACGCGCTGCTGCTGATGAGTACGCGGCGGCTTCCTCTGCCCGCACTATTGCGCAGTCGGAGCTGAAGGGTCTGGAAGTAAAGCGTGGCGAGCTCGACAAGCGCGCTGACGAGCTCGAAGCCTCCATCGATGAAGTTACCGTGCTGGTCAATGCGCTTACTCCAGAAGAGAGAATTGTTTGGGAAAACAAGAACAACCCGGTCACGGTTGGGTTGGAGACGTTCACTGGATCTTCTGCAGCGGTTGATGCCGCGATGACCAGGATTGGTGCACCCTATGTGTGGGGCGCAACCGGTCCGGATTCCTTCGATTGCTCAGGTTTGATGCAGTGGGCATATGCGCAGATCGGCAAGTCCATCCCACGCACTTCCCAGCAGCAGCTCGCTGGTGGCACCCCAGTCGCGTTCGAAGATCTGCAGCCAGGTGACCTGATCGGCTTCTACCCAGGTATTACGCACGTCGGTATGTATGTTGGCGATGGCAAGATTATCCATGCAGCGGACTACGGCATTCCTGTTCAGGTAGTGCCGATGTCTCAGGGGGGTCCATACCAGGGGGCTGTTCGCTTCTAGGCATTGCACGCTTCTCCGGGCACATTCGCTACTGTTGCGGGTGTGCCCGGACGTGTTTTGCTGATTACTAATGATTTCCCACCCCGCCAGGGTGGTATCGAGTCGTACCTTCGTGATTTCTGCGACTGCTTGAACCCTGAAGACATCACTGTTCTCGCATCGACTCGAGCTCCGGGCGCGGAGACGGTCGAGCACGACTCAGCGTTGCCATATCGAGTGCACCGTCTGCGGGATCGGGTCTTGCTGCCACTTCCGCACGTAGCCCGTGCAGCTGCGAAGATCATCGCTGACGAATACATCCATACCGTATGGTTCGGAGCTGCGGCACCAATGGGTTTGCTGGGCGCTGCTTTACGACGAGCCGGTGCCGACCGCGTCGTTGCCACTACTCACGGCCATGAAGTGGGTTGGTCCATGGTTCCTGGCGGGAGGCAATCACTACGGACAATAGGCCGTTCCGCGGATGTAGTGACATACATTTCGCAATACACGCGCAATCGTTTTGCAGCGGCGTTTGGCGCTGGTACTGCGTTTGAACGATTGCCTTCTGGCGTCGACATTGATCGTTTCGCGCCTAACGCTGAGGCTGGTCTTGCTATTCGTCAACGCCATGGACTTGATGAATCCACTCCGCTGATCGTGTGCATTTCTCGGCTCGTCCGTCGTAAAGGGCAGGATATGTTGATTCGAGCACTGCCTGCGGTGCTTGCCGACGTTCCCAATGCCAGGTTGATGATTGTGGGTGCAGGTGGGCGTCGCGAAGCTCTAGAGAAACTGGCGGAGCGAAAAGGGGTAGCGGACCGCGTCATTTTTACGGGAGCTGTCCCGTATGAGGAATTGCCGGCGCATTACAACGCTGCGTCTGTCTTCGCGATGCCAGCACGAACCCGAGGGGCAGGGTTGGACGTGGAAGGTCTGGGCATCGTGTATCTCGAGGCGCAAGCGTGCGGTGTGCCAGTTATCGCGGGCGATTCTGGTGGCGCGCCGGAGACGGTTATTGATGGCGAAACTGGTTTCGTTGTCGGTGGTCGAGATGTAGCTGGATTAGGTAGCGCGTTGGTCAAAGTCTTGGCGGACCCAGTGCGCGCTGCGGAGATGGGTGCTGCTGGTCGTGCGCATGTCGCAGAGCATTGGACGTGGGATGTGATGGGCGCGCAGCTTCGTCGAATCTTGGCTGTTGATACTGAATAACCTTCTCGCTGCATTCCTAGGTAGAATGAGCGAGTTCGTTCGTATCTAAATGCATTCAGATGTGCACTTTGGGTAGCGCACCTTAAAAACAATGGAGTTTGCAGTGCCTTTGGAAGCCTCTCCGCAGCAGATGCAAGATGTAATGCCGACAACGATCGGCTTCGACATCGGCGGCACCAATCTGCGTGCAGCAGTGGTGCGCGGAGACGGAACGATTGTCGAAAGAATGCAGACATCTTCCGACGGTTCGGTGAAGGCTGTGGAAGACGGCATCGTTCGAGTGACAGAACGTTTGTATGCCATGCATCCTGAAGCTCAGGCGGTGGGGTTGGCGGTCGCTGGGTTCTTGGATAAGGATCGGCAACGAGTGCGCTTTGCGCCGCACTTGCCGTGGCGTGACGCAGATGTAGTTGCCCGACTGAGCCCTCGGCTTCCAGTACCTCTCGAACTCGAGCACGATGCCAACTCGGCCGCGTGGGGTGAATACAAATTCGGTGTCGCACAGAACGTTGATAATTGGGTTCTTTTCGCTGTCGGCACCGGTATTGGCGGCGCCATGATGCACAACGGCGAGATCTTCCGTGGTGCATACGGCACTGCACCAGAATTCGGTCATCTCACAGTTGTGCCCAATGGCCGCCCATGCTCGTGTGGCAAGCGTGGCTGTCTCGAACGCTACTGTTCTGGCACAGCACTTGCAGCCACTGCTTGTGAGCTTGCCTCGACCCGACGCTTTGCGACGCCACTCGTCGAATCATGCCTCCGTGGAGAAGTCACAGGCACTGACGTGATGGTGGCAGCACGAAATGACGATCGACTTGCTGTCGCCGCAGTCCAGGAATTTGCTCATTGGTTGGGGCAGGGGTTGGCGCTGGTAGCGGACATCTTCGATCCTGAGCTCATTGTGATCGGAGGTGGCGTGGCCCAGGCAGCAGACCAGTATCTGGACACTGCCACAGCATTGCTGGGGCGTTACACCACTGGAGCTGGTTATCGTCCGCTTCCACGTGTTGATGTGGCCTCGCTCGGAGTGGATGCTGGCTTGATTGGGGCTGCGAACATTGCAGCGACGAGCGTCGTCAAGAATTCCCGTACGTAGTTTTCACGGAGAAATTTAAGCCACGCCCTTGCGAAGGCCAGCGAATGTCACAGCAAGCGGTAAGATTCGACCCGTGAACAATCGGTGGTATTGGTTTTTTAAGAACATTCTTATCGGCCCATTCCTTCGGGTATGGAACCGTCCGTTTTACAAGGGTGGCGAGAAGATCCCCGAAACCGGTGGAGCTCTGATGGTGAATAATCACCTCGCGGTGATGGATCACTTCTTCTTCCCGCTGGTGTGTGATCGTCAGCTCACGTTCCTAGCAAAGCAGGAGTATTTCACTAACCCTGGTTTGGTTGGCCGGATCCAGAAGTTCTTCTTCACTTCGGCAGGTCAGGTTCCCATTAACCGCGAGTCTGGCGATGCGGCTCGTGATGCCCTGCAGGCTGGACTGAAAGTGCTTGAACGCGGTGATCTGATCGGCCTGTCCGCCGAAGGTACACGTAGCCCAGATGGGCGACTGTACAAAGGCAAGACTGGTGCTGCACGTATGGCTCTCAAGAGCGGTGCGCCGGTAGTTCCCGTCGCTTTGATCAATACCGAAAAGGCGAATCCAATTGGTACCTGGATTCCACGCCCATACCGCGTTGGCGTCGTCGTCGGCGACCCGATTGACCCAGCTGATTACGCAGACATCACCGATGAGTACCAGGCTGCTCGTGCGCTGACGGACGACATCATGAAGGCTCTACAGGAACTCTCCGGCCAGGAATACGTTCATGAGTATGCGTCGGTCGTGAAAGAGTCGCTGAACGCAGGCAAGGGCTACCCAGAGGGCACGGAACCAGGTGGCGCACTGACTACACCAGCAACGAATCCAGTACCACGCGGATAACACGATGGTGGCTAACGTAAAGTAAGAGCGTGCGCTATTTTTATGACACCGAGTTCATCGAAGACGGTCACACCATTGACCTAGTATCTATCGGTGTCGTCTGTGAGGACGGTCGAGAGTACTACGCAGTATCGACCGAATTTGATGAACGCAAGGCAGGGCAGTGGGTTCGACAGAATGTGCTGAACCAGTTGCCAAGCCCGTCGTCCCCACTATGGAAGTCCCGCGCAACCATTCGAGAGGAACTCACCGAGTTTCTTTGTCCTCGCGGCGATGATCGCCCGGAGCTGTGGGCGTGGATCGGCGCTTATGACCATGTCGCATTTGCTCAGCTGTGGGGAGATATGACGAAGCTCCCACGACAGATGCCACGTTTCACCCGTGAACTACGTCAGTACTGGGAAATGGCTGGTAAGCCACGACTTTCGAAGCAGGCTGACGGAAAGCACGATGCTTTGGCAGATGCCCGGCATAACTTGGTTCGTTTTAACGAGATCGCGAAGGCGTTGCCTCTCCGCTGATGCGACCGAACACGACATTGTGTGTCATGTCAGTTCTCGACGAATTGCTGTGCCGGTGCCAGTTTCGGTGATCGGCACAGTGCCCCCGGTTATCACTAGAACATGGCTAGTTAGGTCCAGCAATGTAGTTAGTGGCTAGAATGTTCCATTGTGAGTTGGAGCATTGACCTACCCGTAGACGAATTGCCTGATCTGCCACCATTGCCAGCGGACCTACGTGCCCGTTTGGATGAGGCACTGACCAAGCCGGCATTGCAGCAGCCGAGCTGGGATAAGGATCACGCGCATCGCGTGCGCCGCATCCTTGAATCTGTGCCACCTATTGTGGTCGCGCCGGAGATTCGTAAGCTCCAACAGGAAATGGCCGACGTGGCTAACGGTCGCGCATTCCTTTTGCAGGGTGGCGACTGCGCTGAGACGTTCGAGTCCAACACTGAACCGCATATTCGCGCGAATGTGAAGACCCTGCTGCAGATGGCCGTAGTTCTTACGTACGGTGCATCGACCCCAGTGGTGAAAATGGCTCGTATTGCAGGTCAGTATGCGAAGCCACGCTCAAAGGACATCGATGGCGATGGTCTGTTGAGCTACCGAGGTGACATGGTTAATGGTGTCGAGCCAACAGAGGAGGCTCGCGTCCACGACCCAGCTCGAATGGTTCGCGCCTATGCTAACGCATCTGCCGCCATGAACTTGGTTCGTGCCCTCACTAACTCCGGTACCGCTGACTTGCATCGTTTGCACGAGTGGAACCGTGAGTTCGTCACCAACTCGCCAGCAGGTGCGCGCTACGAAGATTTGGCGCGCGAGATCGACCATGCGCTGTCCTTCATGGCAGCCTGTGGTGTGTCGGATACCAATTTGCAAACCGCGCAGATCTACTCATCGCATGAAGCATTGGTCGTGGACTACGAACGCGCGCTGCTTCGCCTGGCCGAAGACGAGGACGGCAGCGAGAAGCTGTACAGCCTGTCTGCCCACCAGTTGTGGATCGGCGAGCGTACCCGCGGTCTTGACGATTTCCATATTGCGCTGGCTGCGCTGATCGGCAACCCAGTGGGTGTGAAGATCGGCCCGACGACGACGCCGGAAGAGGCTGTTGCGTACGTCGAGAAGCTAGATCCATTGAACCAGCCAGGTCGATTGACTCTGACCTCGCGCATGGGCAATGACAAGGTTCGCTCGACATTGCCAGCAATCGTCGAAGCTGTGGAAGCTACTGGCCACAAGGTGATCTGGCAGTGCGACCCTATGCACGGAAACACGTACAGTGCATCCAACGGTTACAAGACCCGTCATTTCGACCGTATTGTTGACGAGGTGCAGGGCTTCTTCGAAGTTCACCGCCAGATCGGCAGCCACCCGGGCGGTTTGCACATCGAGTTGACCGGTGAAGACGTAACGGAGTGCCTCGGTGGTGCGCAGGACATTCTTGATGTTGATTTGCCAGGTCGCTACGCATCAGCGTGTGATCCGCGATTGAACACCCAGCAGTCGCTGGAACTCGCGTTCCTTGTTGCGGAGATGCTTCGTAACTAGTCAGCGCAACTGGTTAAAACATTGCACACAGTGGGGTCGACCTATTTTCAGGTCGACCCCATAGTTGTTCAATGGTGAAAATCAGCAGCGATCAGAGAAAAGTGCCACGAAACGAATGCTTTTCGTTTGTGCTGCTACAGAGTTCGAACCGTCACCTTATCGCCAGACTTCGCGGATTTCCCTGCGCGTGGAGTTTGAGTAATGACCAGTGCGTTTTCGCCACCATCATTCTTCAAATCGAGTTCAAGTCCCGCCTCGCTGACCGCAGTACGCGCTTCGGCAACGGTCATCCCAATCACCATGGGCACACTGACGCGGTTTGAGACAACGATGTCAATATTTGGCTCCGCCGGGTCAACTAGTTTTCCGGCAGCGGGCGAGGTCGACTCGACCTGACCGGCTGGCAGCGAAGACGACGAGGTTTCCTTTGTCTCCGTCACAGTCAACCCCGCAGCGTGCAGAGCGGTGGTGGCTTCCTCAGCGGACATGCCCCGGACATCGGGCACTTCGATGGCATTATTAACAACAAGCGTGACCTCAGAGTCGCGTTCCAGACCAACTCCCGGTTCAGGTGAGACATCGAGGACTTCGTTCATGTCCGCTCCTGCCTCAAATTCCGTGTCAACGCGCGCAACTTTAAGCCCTGCTTCTGTCAACCGGGAACGAGCAACGTCTTCGGAGTCACCGATAACGTCGGGGACCTTCACAGGAGCGGCGCCCTTTGAGTGGTACACAGTCACAGTGGAGCCAACGAGTACAGCTTCACCTGGCGACGGTTGTGTAAACACCACTCCTCCGACAGGAACGTCATCTGAAAAGACTGGGTTGCCGGTCTTTTCCTTCAGTGTTCTTTCGGTAAGGGCAGCAGAGTAGTCAACTGCCGAACTATCCGAAGGGTAGCTCGGCACTACCGGTTTTCCCAGGCTGATCACCACTGCAACGTCTTCGCCTTTGACAACCTCACTGCCGACGCTGGGGTCGGTCCCGATGATGTGCGTCTTGGGGACACTGTTGTGGTACTCGTCCTTGGTCACCGGCGTAAAGCCAGCATCCGTCAAAGTCGTTATCGCTTGGCTCTGCGTCATTCCCGAGATAGATGGCACTTCGCCATAACGCCCCGAACCAAGCCACCATGCACCAAGACCCATGCCAAAGGTGGCAACCAGCGCAATGATGAGCCAGATCGCGCATCCGGTGCGCGTACGCTGACGACCAGCACGCTGGTGGGAGCCACCATTCTCAACCTCGTCGGTGTCGACTTCCCGTGGTGGGAACCGTTCCGGAACTGGAGCTTCTGCCTGGTACTGAGTTGTCTGCGAATCAACGGATGGCGCAATGGCCGGTCCAATGGGAACCGCCGGGCCAGGTGGTGCTGGGAACAGCACGCCCGTTTCATTACCGCCGTCATCGACAGCCCAGTCTTCCCGTGCAACCTTGGTGAAGTTCAGTTGTGAACCGGCTGCCTCGGCAGGCCGGGCTTCCGGACGGGTATTCATCTGTGTTGCTGCTGCCTCCAACGCACGATGCGAAGCGGAGTCAACCGGCGCTGGAACACGGAACCGTGGCAGACCGAGCTTTACGACGACGTCGTCAAGCGCTTCTCCAAACTCCACAGCAGTAGCGAATCGTTCGTGCGGATCGCGGGCACAGGCGCGGAGGACGAGATCATCGAACTCCGGGGGAACTCCATCGATGAGCTCGGACGGAGGAGGCACATCTTCTTTGAGACGCTTGAGAGCGATGCCGAGTGAACCATCACCAGTAAACGGTGTCTCACCAGTGAGCAGCTCGAACATGAGGACCCCCGCCGAATACACATCGGATGCGGGGGTGATGTCAGTTCCGGTGACTTGCTCAGGGGAGAGGTAGGCAACAGTGCCGACGATGACGGACGTAGACGTGATCTTGGCATCGGCCACAGCCCGCACGAGCCCAAAATCGGCGAGCTTTACTCGGCCGTTGTCGGAGATCAGGACGTTTTCCGGTTTGATATCGCGGTGCACCATGCCACGTTCATGCGCCAGTGATAGAGCTTCCAGAACCGGCTTCATCACCGCTGCAACCGCATGCGGAGGCATGGGGCCACGTTCGCGCAGTAGCTCGCGCAGCGTGCCGCCGTCGACAAGTTCCATGATGAGAAAGACGTGTCCAGCTGAGTCGACTCCCTGGTCATACACATTGACCAGGGTTGGATCCGTCATGCGCGCGACCGCACGAGCTTCGCGTTCAAAGCGGGCGCGGAACGATGCATCGTCAACGAACCGGGGATCCATGACCTTTGCAGCAACATGGCGACCGAGGCGAAGATCCGTGGCACGATGCACCGTACTCATGCCACCACGCGCAATGGTGGCGCCGATGCGATAGCGACCATCAAGAATGTCGCCTTCACGCAGTTCGGCCATCCGAGTCCGCCCCTTTCCGGAAAAACAAGTTTTTGTACTACAGCGGTAAGGTTACCTGTGTGAGAAAAATCCCTACCTGTACGGACATTCTAAATCCTGAAGAATCCACCCTAACCCTGCCAGATGTCGCGGATCGTATTGGCGTCGTTGTCACTCGTGTCCACTCGCTGCTGCAGGAGGGCAAGCTCGTTGCTGTTATGCGTGACGGAGTTCCGCGAATCCCTGAGCGCTTTCTCGACGACGATTCGGTGAATCGCTTTGTCCCCGGAGTTTTAGCAGTGCTGTCCGATGGCGGGTTCTCAAAGGAAGAATCACTGGAATGGCTGTTCGCCGACGATGAGTCGTTGCCAGGACGCCCAGTTGACGCGCTGCACGGGCACCTTGCACGTGAGGTCATGCGTCGTGCGCAGGCAATGGCGCTGTAAAACTCTGTCGCTGTAACTAACAGCCTGGTTTATTTAGTTTGCGCTGTTAGCGCACGTAGCCGTTTTTGTGGTCTGCCGGCGATCCACAGCAACATGCCAGCAGCTCCATTAGGAACGGCTACTTCCATTTTTCGAAGCTGCGGAACAACTGCGCGACCAGCGAAAACGTCATAGTTCGCTTTGACAATTTCGTCGAGAATATCCGAATACAGGACACGCGCCGTTCGAATGGCCTGTCTACTTGGCACCGCCAACATATCGATGCCTTTCTCGGCAGTGCGATACATCGACTGGTTTACAGCAATGAAGTGAGCAATCGCGGATCGAACTCGTGCATCTGCACATCCGTGAACATGGCAGTACCGCAGCCGATCCTCATCGACACCGAATGCCTCCCACTCATCGAGGGGGAGATACACACGATCGCGTTGCAAATCTTCCGATACATCACGCAGGAAATTCGTGACTTGGAAGGCTCGTCCTAACTCAGCTGCGTAAGGGGCGGCGTCGTCACGTGATACCGACGCTCGGGTGCCCAGAATCGGCAGCACTTCCAGCCCAATGACAGCGGCGGATCCCCACATGTACGAATCGAGTTGCTCCCACGTGCGAAAGTGTGAAACATGACCGCCGGTACCGGGGATATCCATGAGCATCGACTCGAGGAAAGCATCGGTGAGTTCCGTCGAAATACTCCACTCGCGCAGCGTGTGCGCTGTGGCAGCGAGGATATGATGCTCTTTCTCGCCGAACTCTGTGAGGACTGACTCTGGGACGGAGCCGTCGTGAAGCGTTTGGTGCAGAGCCTCATTGAGCGCCTGCACTCGTTGCTCGACAGCCTCAGCGTCTCTCACAGGGGACACTGAGCCATCGTCCAAGTCCACGTAATCGTCGATGCATCGCGCCCAGGCATACAACGCCCAAATTGCTAGACGACGACGCCACGGAAGCAACCGAGTCGCAAGAGCATACGTCTTGCCGTTTTCTTCGGTGACATCGCGGCACAGCTCGTATGCCTTCATCAGATCGTTCACTTGGCAGCGTCCTCTCGCCACTTCAGTGAGCCGTTCACCTTGCCGGTGAAGAGCCACGCGGTGGCAAACCATGCCGCAATAGTGACAACAGCCATCCACGTTGGGTCGTAGAAGCGGTTATTGCCACCACCGGAAAACGACAAGCTAAGAATCAGCGTCGCAATCACAGTGCCTTGGATGAGCCAGCGGCGAGGCTTCACCGCACCCATGGGAGTAAGCAAGCTCGCGTAGTACCACGGCAGGGCAACGGCATTGAATACACAAGCAACGCCGTAGGCCGCGACCATACCCAGCACATTGCGACGCGGGTTCTGGAAGAACAGGAACCAGCACACGACGAGTCCGGCCAACATAATGATGGACGACGCGATGCGGGTGTACGTCACGATGATGTTAAACGTGACATCATCGTTGATAAACGCCATGATCTTCGCAATAACGTTCGCCACTGCAGACGGTGCTGCCAGCGGATTAATCACCTTTGTGTTGCCACTAATTTCCGTGACCCAGCCCCACGTCGAGCCGGACAGTTTCGTTACCAGCGCCAGCGTCGCAACCATGATGGCCGCCAACCCGATGCCCACACCAAGGATGTGATGGAGGCGCTTAAACATATCCGTCCAATGTTCCATAGGCTTCTGGCGAGTAATGACCATCCACACAATAAAAGGCAGCGCAATCACTGCGGTTGCTTTCAACGACACAGCGATGCCGATGAGTACAGCCGACACAATGGCACCACGTACTGGGCGTGACTCCAGAGCAGCAACTAACGCTAAGGAAACCAGCCCGACCATCAATGCTTCGTTGTGTAATCCAACGACTAGATGCAACAGCACGAGGGGATTCAAGACTCCAAGCCATTGGGCAAGGACGGGGTCGCCACCAAGCTTCGTCGCAAGGCGTGGCACTGACCAGATGATTGCGTAGAAACCGGCAAGACACAGGATCCGGAAAAGAATGACACCAACAGTGATGTTGTCACCAACGATGCGCGTCACCGCTTCGCCGATACCGAGATGCAGCGGGCCATACGGGGTGGTGGTGTTGCGCCAGTCTCCCGAGACTTCGAGCAGCATCGGACCAGGATTGACTGCAGCGCCTTCGGTGTAGGGGTCGAACCCGTCACGCATCATCGCACCCTGCATCAAGTACGAGTACACGTCGCGCGAGAATGTCGGCGCGGACAAAGACAGAGGGATGATCCACCACAGCAAATTCCGGTTGATGGTCGCCAATCGAGCCTCGCGAGGTGAATCGATAGCATCGCCAGTACGACCCCACAAGACATTGCGACCAAGCAGCAGCCAGGCCCCCAGCACACCGACGATGCCGATCCAGATCATTGCCTCAAACAGCGCAAAGCCATGTCCGTACGTAATCCAACCCATACCGAGCGCATCAACGATACCACCGCGATACCGCGTGGCTCCGGCGCCGAATGAGCCGATTGCGATGAGAATCGCACCGATCGCGCCAAGGTGGGCGCTGGATAAACGGCTCATCCTTCATCTTCTTTCGCTGTTGATGGCATCACACTAGGCACAGAAGCGGTGCCAAATCGTTCTGCCGCGAGGCGCCCTGACACCATGACAGTGGGAACACCAACACCTGGAACGGTGGTTGATCCAGCCAATACGATATTGCCTGGCATCCGGTCAGAGAAATTGCGGGGACGGAATGGGCCGGTTTGCCGGAACAGATGCGCCAACCCGAACGGTGAACCGTCGCCCATGCCCTGTTCTGCCCAGGTTGCAGGAGTATCGATTTTGCCGGCGATCCATTGCGTGGAAATACCCGCGAACCCCCGTTCTTCCAGCTCCGTTGTGACTTCTGCGATGTAGGCGTCGGTAACCGATGCCCAATCGATTTCCGCCGACTTCAAATTTGGGCATGGAGCCAGCACACTGACGGGTTCCCACTGGGTGCCGTTGCTATCGGTCACAATCCTCGTCGGATCGGTATGCGCTGGCCTCGTAATGAGCAGCGACGGATCCGACATAACTCGACCTCGCGTAGGTGAGGAAATCTCCTCGAACGTTTGATTCCAGTGCTCACCGAAAGAAATGTTGTGGTGCGACTGTGGCCACTTCTTTGCGACGTCGACAGGTACAACACCATGAGCAACGACTGCAGAAGGAGAGAAGCGAAGGGGGACTGGCCGGAACGGAACATCCCAGCCAGCATCCTCCAGCCATTCTTCGACGACGGGTAGATCCGTCGTTGCGATCACACCATCACAAGACAGAGCCGTGGGGACTGGCGTTGGCGAGCTAGACACGACAACTTCATTGACCTGCCACGTGTCGTTGTCGATGTCGAGGCCCAACACTTTGGTCCCGGTGAGGATGGTGCCACCTGCGTCGCGAACAGCAGCCGCGAGGAGTTCAGGTACAACACCTAGTCCGGAACCCCAACGCTGAGAGAGCGGGTAGTAGACACCCATGGACGTGTCCATGTGGGAAATGCATCCATAGACTGCGCGAGCACGCCGTGGCGTTACGCCTGCGTATAGTGCTTGAAAGCTGAATACCCGCGACAGCAGTTCGTCTGGCAGGAAGCTGCGAATCTTCGATTCCAGACCACCAAAAGCACCGTTGCGCGCCAGCCAGGTCAAGTCACGAATGCTTGTGCCGTCGCCGACCATATTCAGTGGTGAGTCAAAACTGCGAGACATGAAGTTGGCAAAGGACGATTCGAAAACGCCCTCGAACCAGCTACGAAGTCGGCGATACCCTGCAATATTGGTGTCAGCTGCAGCGGGGTCAAAGTCGCGCAATTGGTTTTCCATCAACGCTGGTTCACCGAAAACTTGCAGACGTCGACCATCCGTAAACATGGCATTGTAAGCAGGCGACATCTTCTTCACGACGAGCGAAGGGTCCACCTCCGCCATCGACGTGCCGACCGCAGCCAAGGCATTGTCGACGAGTTCCGGCATCGTCCATACCGTCGCACCAGTGTCGAAACGAGCGGTTACAGAACCAGCCGGGGTCGTGCACTCCACATCTTCCGTGGCACACCTGCCGCCGACATGATCACTAGCCTCGACAACAGTGACGGCATATCCGGAGCCGAGCAGGTACAACGCTGAGGTCAGCCCCGACAAGCCAGCGCCAACGATGACGATGTGATCACCCGGCGCGGAGTCCTTCACCGTACGACGCTTATCCCAACCTAGAAAACCCACCGAAAGTCATCTCCTGCGTTACTTGGCACGTGCAGTTGCACGCTTGCCCATTTCAATGAGGCGTTGCTTGTGCGTGTCTACGATCGGGGCAACATCAATTGCCGCGAGACCTTGATTGGTTAGCCGTTCAATCTCCTTTTCGACGAGCTCATCAGCTCCCGACGCACGAATAAGTTCAGTGAGCTCGGAAATCTCCGCTGGGGTGCGGACATTGCCCAATGCATCATCGAGTCGTTGTGCCCCCGCAGGATCCGATTCCTGCAAACGTGTGATCGCGGTGCTGACCAGTACTGTTCGCTTTCCTTCACGGAGATCGTCACCCGCTGGCTTACCCGTTACTTTCGGATCGCCGAAGACTCCCAACTGGTCGTCGCGAAGTTGGAACGCGATGCCGATGTCTTGTCCGAACGTTCGGTACGCATCGAGGATTTCGGTGGTCGCGCCCGCAATCGCGCCACCGATATGCAGTGGACGAGCGATGGTGTACGCGGCGGTCTTGTACAGGTTGACCTTCTCGGCAACCTCGATGCGTGAATCGCCGGACGCTTCCGCAGTGATATCCAACAGCTGCCCACCAAGCACCTCGGTGCGCATCCTCCACCACGGTTCCCACACGCGGTCGATAGCTGCATGAGTCAAGCCAGCAGAGTGCATCATGTCATCTGCCCACGCCAGTGCAACATCTCCGGCGAGAATCGCGACGCTGCGACCGTAATGAGCAGAGCTGCCACGCCACGAGTTTTCCGCGTGCTTGTCTTCATAAATGCGGTGAATCGTTGGGGCACCACGGCGAGTATCGGAGTCGTCGATAATGTCATCGTGAACCAGAGCACAGGCTTGAATGAATTCCAATGCACAAACTGCTCGGAAAACAGCCTCCGGATCCTCTGCATCCGCAAAAGTGCCCATATTCCCACCAGCACCGAGCCAGCCCGCCCACGCAAATGACGGACGGACGCGCTTGCCACCATTCAGAGTGAAGTCCTTGAGCGAATCAACCACCATCGTAAACGCCGGATCAATGGCTGCGACACTTGCCGACCGCTCCTCGAAAAACGAAGCAAGCACGGATGTCACCGTAGCGGGAATGTCCTTGAGCGCCATGTCCGGGTGGATGTGGAGGGCAACCATGATGGGGCAGACCTTTCCATGGTGTTGTCAACCAAGATTTGAAATAGAAATGCAGAGAAACAACTGAAAACACCTGGCCCAATCCTGAGGCTTTTGCCGAAGAACGCACGTGTTTTACATCTCCACAATATGGCACCCCTTAGAATACTTGTTCATGTCCTCAACTCCGCTGCCACCTGCCGGTCTCCAAGTCCCCATTCGACAGGCACTACAGATGCCCGGCCCAGGTCGCATTCCATTCAGCGTTGAGTTCATGCCTCCGCGTGACGACGACGCCGAAACGCGACTCCTCCGCGCAGCCGAGGCTTTCCATGATCTAGGCGCGACATTCGCGTCCGTGACATACGGCGCTGGCGGTTCGAGTAGGCAGCGCACGCTGCGTATTGCCGACCGGGTATCTAAGCAGCCACTCACCACGCTTGTTCATCTGACCCTGGTCGAGCACACAGTCAGCGAACTGATGGAAATCATGCGCTCGTACAAGGAACGCGGTTTAACCAATCTTCTGGTACTCCGAGGTGACCCACCGGGAGACCCATTGGGTGACTGGATTCCCACTGAAGGCGGCCTGCACTACGCCAGTGACCTCATCGAACTGATTCGCAACGAACCTGAATTCGATGATGTGGAAATTGGCATCGCGTCCTTCCCAGAAGGCCACTATCGAGCGGCCGATCTTGAGGAGGATACGAAGTACACCATCGCGAAGTTGCGAGCAGGGGCAGAGTATTCGATCACCCAAATGTTCTTCGACGTTGAGCACTACCTGCGCTTGCGAGATCGACTAGTTGCCGCTGATCCCGTCCATGGTGCGAAGCCTATTATCCCGGGACTTATGCCCATTACGTCGCTGCGATCGGTTCGTCGACAGGTAGAACTGTCGGGCGCAGCACTTCCGTCAGCGCTTGAGGAGCGGTTGATTGCGGCAGCGAATGGTGACGAAGTGGCTAATCGAGGTGAGATTCGGAAAGTTGGTATCGAAGTCTCGACACAGATGGCCGACCGACTGATTGCTGAAGGCGCGCCGGGCCTTCATTTCATGACTCTCAATTTTGCTCGAGCTACCCAGGAAGTTCTGCACAACCTTGGCATGGCGCCGGCGTGGGGTGGGGGTCAGAGCATGGTGCGTGGAGGCTTTTAAAGCCCATTCATGTCATACGAGCGACGTGCCCACAGGAAGACCAACACCGCAGCGAGAATACCGATGGCAGACACCACCCCAGTCCAGATCAGGAGCTGATTGCGGTTGGTCTCGCCTGCAGGAGCCGAAGCCCAGAAATTGGTTTGCTGGCCACCCTTGAGTTCCCACTGCACGGTGTCATTGTGAATCGAGCCATTCGAATTGATCACGGCCTCGGGGAACGTGATCGCCAACGCCACATAGGCGGTCGGGGCGCTCTCTAGATCAGCTTGCCCCGTCACAGACACCTGACCTGCAGTGGTGCGCTCAATTTCGACATCAATCGCTTCGTCACTTGCCGACGAAACCAATGCCTGCACTTCATCGAAGCCCAGTTGACGCAACTGAATGGTCATCGCACCCGTGTCAGGGTCCGTAGTTTCGACAACTACGCGATCTTCCATGCCACCAGGAACCTGCCACTTGTGAAAGTCCGCTCGGTACGCTTCTTCAGGAGTAACACGAATATCGCCGTTTACTTGGTCATCGCCAGTGATAACCAATCCAGCTTCCGACTGAAAACACCCCGAGAGTGCTACGACAGGCGCAAAGGCAGCGATAGCCAATGCTGCTTTTCGGGCGCGCAGTCCACGAGAGTGCATGGAAATCCTTTCGGGTGGGTCGTCGAAAAGCATAGATGAATTGCAGCCCATGGGGCACGTCGGAGCTAGCGGGACGTGTTCGAAGAGGTTGGTGGAGGCGAGTCGAGTGGAAGCTTTGCGCCGAGTACTGCGAAGGGGCGGGAATCACCGGCGAACTCGAAATTGCGGAGAACATCTGTGAATCCGACGCGTCGGTACAAGCTCCAGGCTCGGTTGTTTTCGTGGGCAACTTCGGGTGTTGACAGTAAGACATGGTCCTCTGTGCGCCCAGCCAACAGCGTGCGAAGCATCTGCTCCCCAATTCCAGCGCCTTGATGGTCCGGGTGAACGTGGATTTCTGCCAGCTCAGTGTAATTAGAAAGGACAGCGCGACGATCGGCGAGCGGCCACTGGAGAGCCGCCATGCCAGCGCGAACCTGGGTATGCCACCACTGTTCAGGGCGCCCTTGATGGCAATACGCGATACCGACAAGACTGCAATCTGTGTCGAGCAACGCTTCTTTGGGAGTTACGGATTCTGGATGCTGAATAGCTGCGACAGCAGTGAATTTCGGCTCTAAACGGTGATTTGCCCACGCGCGTAGCCGCCCATCAGTAATGGCGGGGTCGTATCCCATGGCGTAGATGTACAAGCTCACGGCTTCGTGGAGACGAAGGCGGAAAGCTGAATCTGGCATGGGGAGAACGCTATATTGCACGCTGTACAGAGTAGCCTCCCCGCGCTGGTCAACGTGTCTTACTTGGTGAAAAGGTGTGGGATTCTTGCCCACATCGGAAAAGCTGGCCCTTTTCGACAGTGATTCGAACAAACGAGCTAAACTTGGGGTGTGGATGGAGTGGCGATCCGAGCTTCCCTATATCTTTCGGAGGCAGAGCGGGAAGTTTGGATTGCGGTTTCTCGAATTGCTGATTTTGTCCGTGTTCGCAGGTTCGTGCAGGAAGTAAGGAGGTTGGTTCGGATGCTGTTTAAAGATGAAACGTATGTAGTGCCGACTGGCGTTAGTGAGGAAGCGGTGATGTTTATTCGCCGTGCCCACGCCTTGCTCGCACAGGCGCGACATGCTGAGCCGGCCGAGAAGCTGGAATACAGCATGCAAGCTGCTTTTCGTGTGGCAGGTGCGGTAATTGCGCAGCGACCTGCGAAGCGCCGGCGGGGGAGTAGTAGTGCGTGGGTGCGTCTGCGCGCAGTAGCCCCGGAATACGCAGAATGGGCAGACGTTTTCGAAGAGTTTATGCCACTACGGGAGGATGTTCGGATGGGGCTGAATTTCAACCCCGATGAGTTAACGGTAGTGCGTATTAACTCGCAGGCTACTCAGTTCTTGGCAATTATTGAAGACGAAATGGGTGTATTGCCAGCGGTGGCGTAGATGTCTTTTTTCCTAGTCAGAGTGTGTTGAGTAGACTTTGGAGCTGAGACCGACTGCAATTTTTTGGCGAATTCAGTCGATGGGAACTTTTTGGCCGTTCGGTGCGTTTACATTGTTAGTACTCGGACCTGAATAGCGGGAGGCGGAAGCGTCATGGGACTGTCTGAGCAAGAACAGCGAATGCTCGATGAGATCGAGTCAGCGCTGTATGCAGAAGACCCTAAGTTTGGGTCGACCATGTCTGGTCATGTGCGGAGTTTCGATGCGCCATCGGCCCCTCGCGGATTCTCCCTGCAGGTTATTGCTCTGATCGGTGTTGGGCTGGTGCTGCTCATTGGCGGTGTTGCTGGAGCGATGGTCAATCTGTGGTTGATTTCCATTTCCGTTCTGGGCTTTTTGCTCATGTTTGGCGCTGGTGTCTGGGCACTGATGGGACAATCGGGCTCTGATTCTGTGTCTCGCAGTGCCAAGTTGGGTGGCGCGCGCAAAACGAAATCGGGTAGGGGATCCAGTGCTGCTCGCGGTGACTCCTCTAATCTGGAATCTCGCTTCCGCGATCGCTTCAACGGTAGGTAAGTCAGTGGCTGCGGCTTCGTGCAGTAGTTAGGTATCTCATAACCACCCCAGATTTTTCTGGGGTGGTTTTTTCGTGCCTGCGACGTGGGTTAACCCACTTCCTCGCGGGGTGGTTCACGGTTCACCTACTACGACCCACCATCGCTCCCCACTTTGCCCCACTTACGCGATTTGGCAGACCAATGAGTGTGTTGACCGGTGATTCCATAGTATCTGGTGCCACTTTAGTCACTCTAGCAACATCGGTTACCCCATCTAGTGAAGTTAAATGCCGTTATTTACGAGGGGCGGGAATTCCTCCCACTTTGACTTTGATGCTCTCGCTTTTAGTTTGTGCAGGTCAGCCGTGGCCCTAGGTGTCTTCTTTTGTTAAGAATGGCTGAATCGCTCGGACTTGTTCGTCGTTTAGCTATTGATAGTGGGGACAAGTGGGGTATTGTGGGGCATGATGTTGAAGAGGTTGGTCAACATTGCAGGAATTGAATAACTGAAAGACAGCGTCCGAGGCCTACAGCGCCACGGATGAAGGGCATCGAATGGGGAAGGAGCCGTTGACTGATGTTCCTCGGCACCTACACCCCAAAGCTTGATGACAAAGGTCGACTCACTTTGCCAGCGAAGTTTCGCGACGAACTGGCGGGCGGGTTGATGGTTACCAAGGGGCAGGATCACTCTCTTGCGGTCTACCCCAAGGATGAGTTCGTCAAGCTGGCGCAACGAGCCACTAAGGCTTCGCGCACCAACACTCGAGCTCGTGCGTTTATCCGCAACCTTGCGGCTAGTACGGATGAGCAACGCCCAGATGGTTCGGGTCGAATCACGCTTAACGCGGACCACCGCAAGTACGCGAATCTGACCAAAGAATGCGTTGTCATCGGTTCTATCGATTTCCTGGAGATCTGGGACGCAGAGTCCTGGGAGGCCTACCAGGCGGAGCATGAGGCTGATTTCTCCGACGGCGAAGATGATTCGCTGTTCGGCGTTCTCTAAGTCGCATCGATTCGCCGACTATGGGAGTGTCCGCATGGACTCTGTCCGGTTGCACCCTGGTGTACTTCCCCGATATCAGGTTGTGGCCGGGCAGGGCCCTGTGAACATTCCCTCCCCATTTAGCAGGGGTCATTCGAGCTGATGGTCACGTACAACTAGCACGCCTCGAGTAATGGGAGGAGGGTTCTTCATGTCGCAAGCACACACCAACAATCAGGACACCGATGTAGCGCAGAATGACGGTGATCGACGTTCTGGTGAGCACGGACACGTGCCGGTATTGCTGCAGCGCGTGACGGATCTCATCTCTCCGGGAGTGGAAGCTGCCCTTGCGGCGGGTCGAACTCCCGTGATTGTCGATGGCACCTTGGGTGCTGGGGGTCATACCGAGTACTTCTTGCAGACGTTTCCAGAAGCTCTCGTAATTGGACTGGATCGTGACATCAATGCTTTGACCTCAGCGCGTGCACGCTTGGCAGCTTTCGAGCATCGTTTCATTGGCGTGCAAACCCGCTTTGATGGTTTGCGAGATCTTGTTGATGGCTCGTTGGCCGACTTCGATGAAGATGTCGCTGATCCGCACGGCATTGTTGCCGCTGCTCGCCAGAATGGTCTCGCCGGTGCCTTGTTTGACCTGGGCGTGTCATCAATGCAGCTCGATCAGGTGCAGCGTGGTTTCGCATACCGCGTCGACGCTCCACTGGATATGCGCATGGATGCATCACAGGGAATTACGGCAGCAGACGTTGTGAATACGTATTCGCACGGCGACCTTGCGCGCATCCTGTCCATCTACGGAGACGAGCGTTTCGCAGGTCGTATCGCGTCCGCAATTCTCCGGGAACGCGACAAGGAACCCTTTAGTACATCGGGTCGTTTGGTCGAATTGCTTTACGACGCGATCCCTGCTGCTTCTCGTCGCACTGGCGGACATCCTGCGAAGCGTACGTTCCAGGCGCTACGCATTGAAGTCAATCGTGAACTGGAAGCACTAGAAAATGTCCTTCCGCAGGTGTGTGATCTGCTCGCTGTCAATGGGCGAGGGGTATTCATGAGCTACCAGAGTTTGGAAGATCGGCTGGTCAAGCGTGATTTCGCTGAATTGGTGAAGTCCACGACTCCGCCAGGGTTGCCAATGGAATTACCCGGACATGAGGCCAAATTCCAGTTGATAACCCGTGGCGCGGAGAAAGCGACCAAGCAAGAAATCGAAGATAATCCGCGCGCCGCACCTGTGCGAGTGCGCTGTATCGAACGAATATTGCCCAACAACTAATAGCCAGTCAGTACACCGCCAGCAACACTGCATCTTCTGGGAGAAAAACACATGGCAGCCACCGTTTTGGACGATGTCAAGGCTCGGACCTCATCCGTCGGGACCGCAACCCCAACTCGTCCTAGCTCGATTCCAGCGAAGCGTACCCGCCCACGTCGCTCGACCTACCGAGGCCGTTTCGGCTCGCAGCAGGTGGTGTCAGTTCGAGGTCGTCGTCTCACGAATACGACGAAAGACCGATCGTCGTTCAACTTTGCCCTTGGCGCGGTGCTGATTGCTGTTGCTGGCATCATCGTGGCCATGGTTTTGTCGGGCTTGTCGACATCGCAGTCCCTCGACCTGAATGCTGCTCGCGAGCGGGAAGTCGACCTGCAGAACAGTGTCGAGGTTCTCGAGCGCGATGTCGCGTACTTGCAGTCGACGGGTGAGATTGCTCGTCGTGCGGGTGAAATGGACATGGTTCACCATGATCAGCCAGCGATTCTGGCTACGGGCGAGGATGGTGTCGTTCGCGAAGTGCGCCCAGGCACCGGCGAGTACCAGAAGATGATCGACTTGAACGGTGGCAGCGATCGTCCTCACGCACCTACCTCTGACCCAGCAGAGACCAAGGTCGTCCCAGGCATGCAGGCGCCAACTATTCAGGAAGCAAATCCAGCAGGTCAGCTACCAGCTACTGCGCCGTATGCTCCGCAGGGCTACCGCACTCCAGCGCCAGCGCCAGCGCCAGCTCCTGCACAGGCTCCAGCTCCAGCAGAAGATAACGCTGCGCCTGCAGGCGAGGCACCACTGCCGGCGCCAGCTCCATAGGTAAGCTGACCGGCGCAACAGTTCTGTGACCGTCGTATTGATCGCATTGCGTTCGCGTCGGTCATCTTGTCGTTTAGTTTGTGATTTTGCATTTTCTGATTCCTAGTCCATTAAGAAGGCGCCTGGCATGATTCGTTCTTCGAATGATTACCGCGATTCGGGGTATGACCGTGAACAACGCAATCATCGAATCAACATGCGTACCGAACAGCGACAGAAGCCACCGCGAAACCGCGAGTTCGCCACAGGTGAGCGTCTTCGGACATCGCACAAGGACTTTGTGCAGCGCCGCAACTGGCTGCAATTGATTGGTCTTCTGGTTGTTATTACCTTGGTCGCGCGTCTGGCTTGGGTACAGCTCATAGTGGGGCCGGATCTGGCCGCACAGGCGCAGAGTCAACGAAGCGTTGAAATCGTTGATCCGGCTCGTCGTGGAGCTATCACGGACCGTAATGGGGCTCAGCTCGCATTCACGATGGAAGCGCGAAGCTTGACGGTGCATCCAGGCACGCTACGTGCATTCATCGACGAGCGTCATCGGCTATATCCTGATCAGACTGATCCGTATGACGAGCGTCTGAAGCAGATCGCTGCTGAGCTTCCAGAAATGCTCGGCGTAAAGAATAAAGATGACGAAGAGGAAAAGAGCTCTCGTCGTCGACAAGCTTCACAGCCTGAACAGGAAGAAGGAATTCAGAATGTTCAGGAATCGATCAGTGCTAAGGAAATCCTTGCGAAGCTGAGAAACGAAAACAGCTCGTACGAGGTGTTGGTCCGAAATGTGGATCCAGACAAGGCCGCGGAAGTTACGAAGAAGTTCCCGGAGCTGGTGGCAGAACGCCAAGATATTCGTCAGTATCCAAATGGTGCGGCAGCAGCGAATTTGATTGGCAAGATCGGCATGGATGGTGTTGGTCAGTTCGGTTTCGAAGCATCGCGGGATTCCACGCTGCAGGGTGTCAATGGTGGAAAAACCATTGATGTCGCTGCAAATGGAATCGCCATTCCGGGTTCGACCCGTGATGTCAATGCGCCTATTGATGGGACGAACTATGAGCTGACCATCGATGTCGACATGCAGTACTACGTTCAGCAGCAGTTGGAACAGGCTGTAGAGAAGTCCGGTGCGAAGTCTGCATCTGCCGTCGTTCTGGATGCAAAGTCTGGCGAGATTTTGTCGATGGCGCAGTCGGGTACGGCAAATCCGAACCGCGACATCGGTGCAGAAGTTGATGCAGGTCGCAATATGAACAACTCCCCAGTGTCGGATCCGTTCGAGCCGGGTTCGGTTGCGAAGATCATTACAGCAGCGGCAGCAATCGAAGATGGGAAGACAACTCCCGATGAGGTCCTGCAAGTTCCAGGATCGATCGAAATGTCTGGCGTGACTGTGCGCGATGCGTGGGAACACGACACGGAAGCCTTCACTACCACTGGTGTCTTTGGTAAATCGTCAAATGTTGGCACGCTGATGTTGGCCGAGCGACTTGGACAGGACCGTTTCGCCGAGGTGTTGCACCTGTTTGGTCTTGGTCAATCAACAGGGGTTGAACTTCCTGGTGAATCCGCAGGTCTAGTGCCACAGCGTCCGCAATGGTCCGGGGGTACGTTCGCTAACCTGCCAATCGGGCAAGGCATGGCAATGACCTTGCTTCAGATGACCGGGGTTTACCAGGCTATTGCAAATGATGGTGAGCGTATCCAGCCTCGTGTCATTCGCAAGGAGACAACGTCGGACGGCACTGTCACGAAGCAGAATCCGCCCGAGCGGGTACGCGTTGTTAGCCCAGAAACTGCTCGCACTGTCCGTGACATGTTCCAGTCCACTATGCAATCGGATGAAACCGGCGTGCAGATGGGTACTGCGGCTGGAAACGATATCGAAGGCTACCGACTATCCGGCAAGACCGGTACGGCACAGAAGGTTGACGAGGAAACGGGCGCATACTCGAACTCTCAGTACTTCATCACCTTTGCTGGTATTGCTCCGGCGGATGATCCTCGGTTCGTCATCGGCATCATGCTCGATGAACCCGTTCGGGGAGTACACGGTGAGGGCGGGCAGTCGGCTGCACCATTGTTCCGTGACATTGCTGCGTGGGCGCTGAATCGTTACAACGTGCCTCCGTCTGCACAGCCAGAACAAACGCTAGTGTTGCAGCCCTAATGAATCGTCAAGAAAAAGACAGTCTTACAAAGACACATCGACAAGGAGGACCAGTCATGGCCGTCACCATCGGAGACGTGGTCGCGCTCTCAGGAGGCACTGTTCATAACGGTGCGGATAGTGCGGATACTGCACTCGTAGGTATGGATCTGAATGCAGCAGCGACTCCTGAAGGTGGATTGTTTGCTGCAGTACCAGGAACTCGTACCCACGGGGCAACGTATGCCAATCAATCCGCAGCAGCTGCAGTACTCACCGATGAGGCAGGGCTGGCACTCCTGAACGAAGCAGGAGAAAAGCGGCCAGTCATCGTCGTCGACGATGTGCGCGCGGTAATGGGTTCCGTTGCGGCGGAGATCTATGGCCGTCCCGTCGACAAGCTGACAATCATTGGTGTGACTGGTACGTCCGGCAAGACGACGACAACGTACATGCTGGAATCCGCGCTGCTTGAAGCGGGATGCGCGACCGGCATTATTGGTACCACCGGCACCCGGATTAATCAGCGAACCGTGCCAAGTAGCTTGACGACTCCGGAAGCACCCTCGTTGCAGCGGTTGTTTTCTGAAATGGTCGACGAAGGCGTGACCCATGTTGTGATGGAAGTGTCGTCGCACGCCCTGTCACTCGGTCGCGTAGCAGGCGTGACTTTCGATGTAGGTTGCTTCCTGAACTTGTCGCAGGATCACTTGGATTTCCACCACACGCTGGAAGAGTACTTCGAAGCGAAGGCATTGCTGTTCCACGGGGACTCCCCAGTACATGCGCGCCATGCAGTTGTTTGCGTGGATGATGCATGGGGGCGTCAGATGGCAGAGATTGCGGGCGAAGATAGCGCTGTCACCGTGGACAAAGTGGCCACACACCGCATGCAGCTGGACGACGCACGGACCAACGACGCGCTGCCAGCAGGCAGCGAGCTTGCCTGGAAAGCCCAAGACGTCACGGTGGCACCGAACGGCATGCAGCAGGTAACGCTCGTCGGAGCTGAGCAGGTGACTCTCGACGTACCACTGCCAGGTGAGTTCAACGTTGCAAACGCAACCGTCGCGTGGGGCGCGTTGGCAGCAGTCGGAATGGCTAACGACGCCGCACAGCGCGGTTTGGCAAAGGTCGCGGTGCCGGGCCGAATGCAGCGAATTGACAAGGGGCAAGACTTCTTGGCCGTTGTTGACTATGCACACAAGCCTGCTGCAGTTGGCGAAGTATTACGTACCCTTCGTGCACAGACCAGCGGCAAAGTCATTGCGGTTGTTGGTGCAGGTGGCGACCGGGATGCTACGAAGCGCCCACTCATGGGAGCAGAGGCTGTCAAGGTTGCTGATGCAGTGTTCGTCACCGACGACAATCCGCGTAGCGAAGAACCTGCCCTGATCCGCGAGGCTGTCGCAAGTGGCGCCTACGACCAGCAGAAGATCGAAAAGGATGCAGGTCGCGATGTCCCAGTCGAGGTCATCGGCGATCGCGCCGAAGCCATTTCCGCGGCGATCAACTTGGCGACGACCGGCGACGCAGTCGTCGTAGCTGGAAAGGGACACGAGACGGGTCAAGAAATCAACGGCGTGATGCATCCGTTTGATGACCGCGAAGAGGTTGCTAAGTCGCTGGAGCGAAAGAAGAGAGTGGACTAGATCATGATTCCAACTACTGCAGGTGAGATTGCCACCATCGTTGGCGGGCAATTGTCGAATCTTGACGCTGCGACCCCAGTTACTGGTCCAGTGGAGTTTGACTCTCGGAAAGTAACCCCCGGCTCTGTATTCTTATGCCTTCCCGGTGCTCGAGTGGACGGCCATGATTTCGCTCAGACTGCCGCTGAAGCAGGAGCAGCGTGTTCGTTGGCCGCACGGCCGGTTGCTGCAGGGGCGATCGTCGTAAAGCCGTTGGGTAAACAAGACTCCAATGCTGATGCGTTTGCGCATGATCCGGATGGATCAGGTGCGGCTGTGCTGGAGGCGCTGGGTAAGTTGGCGCGACATACGGTGGATGCACTGGCGGATCGCGAGCAGTCTGGTCTTCCGGGTGAGAACTTGACGGTAGTTGGAGTAACGGGGTCGGCAGGTAAGACCTCGACGAAGGACATGATGGCGACCGTCCTGCGTACCGCAGGTGAAACGGTTGCACCGAAGGGATCGTTTAACAACGAAATTGGTCACCCTTATACGGTGATGACCTGCACCGAAGATACGAAGTATCTCGTCGCTGAAATGAGTGCTCGCGGTGTCGGCCACATTGCGCATTTGGCTGAGGTTGCTCCGCCGAAGTTTGGCGCTGTGCTGAATGTTGGTACCGCGCACCTGGGCGAGTTCGGTTCCCGCGACGTCATCGCGCAGGCCAAGGGAGAACTCGTCGAATCGCTTCCTGCTGCGGAAGACGGTGGTGTGGCAATTCTGAATGCTGACGACGACTACGTCGCCGGAATGGCACCTCGTACCACCGCAAAGGTGGTGTACTTCTCGACGGACCCTACCAAGGCCGACAGCGCCGATTATGTGGCGAAGGACATCGAGCTTGATGAACTCGCCCGTGCCCGGTTCACTCTGGTGTTCCCGAACCGGGAGGAACATCCGGTAGTGCTGCAGGTCTCGGGTGCTCATCAGGTGTCGAATGCCTTGGCTGCTGCGGCTGTTGGCGTAGAAGCCGGACTTCCAACAAAGCAGGTCGCAGATGCCCTGAGTAGCCATGTCGCTGCATCGGAGCGCCGGATGGACGTGCAAACCCGCGCTGACGGGGTGACTGTCATCAACGATTCGTACAACGCGAATCCTGATTCAATGCGAGCAGGAATTGACGCGTTAGTTCGGTGTGCCAATGCGCGTGACGACGTTCGTTCGTGGGCAGTGCTTGGACAGATGGGGGAGCTGGGCGACAGTGCAACGCAAGAGCATGAGAAACTCGCCGAGAATCTCGCGGAACAAGGCGTCAAAGTGCTGGTTGCCGTGGGAACCAGCGCCAACGTGTGTGCCTTGGCAGAGAAAGCACGTCAGTTGGGGTTAAATACTGTACGGGTCGCAAATACCGACGAAGCAGCGAACGCTGTTTCGGAAAGTATTTCGAGTGATGATGTCGTCTTAGTGAAGGCATCGTATGCAGATGGCCTGTGGCGAGTGGCAGATGCGCTACTTGCGGATGAACACGTTGGACAGAATCTCTCAGATAAAGAGGCGAATTAAGTGACTCAACTCATTGTCAGCGGGGCAATCGCATTCATTGTGTCGGTTTTTCTGACCCCCGTACTTATTCGTAAGTTCTCCGCTGAGGGCATCGGTCAGGAAATCCGTGAAGACGGCCCCAAGAGCCACTTGAAGAAGCGCGGTACGCCCACGATGGGCGGAATCGCGATTATCGCCGGTATCGTCGCTGGCTACGCGATTTCCAGTGTCATTAGCTTTATCCAGACCGGAGCAGGTCCAACGGCATCCGGCTTGCTTGTCATGTTCCTGACGCTGTCGATGGGTGCGTTGGGATTCGCTGATGACTTCATCAAGCTATACAAAGGTCGCAACCTAGGCCTGAACAAAACTGCGAAGTTGGTAGGTCAGCTCGCAGCGGCATTGATCTTCGGTGTATTGCTGCTGCAGTTCCCGGACGCGAACGGCTTGACTCCAGGTTCGACTCAGTTGTCATTCATCCGCGATATTGCACCGTGGAATTTAGCGCCAGGTCCGGTATGGCTCGGGATGATCGTGTTCTTGGTTTTCGTCTACATCGTGATTGCAGCGTGGACGAATGCTGTGAACCTCACCGACGGCCTGGACGGCTTGGCTGCCGGTGCCACCGCTTTGCTGATGGGAACGTACACCATGATTACGTTCTGGCAGTTCCGCAATTCTTGTGAGACATCGGTGGGCCCTGGTTGCTACGACGTTCGTGATCCTCTAGATGTGTCGGTTATCGCCGTTGCAGGCCTTGGTGCATGCCTCGGCTTCCTCTGGTGGAATGCAGCACCAGCAAAGATCTTCATGGGCGATACTGGTTCGCTCGCGCTAGGTGGACTCGTTGCAGCATTGTCGTTCGTCACGAAGACCGAGCTGCTGATGGTGATCATCGGCTTCCTGTTCGTCATGGAAGTTGCCTCGGTTGCTATTCAGATTGCGGTCTTCCAGACCACGGGCAAGCGAGTCTTCCGTATGGCTCCAATTCACCACCACTTTGAAAACGGTGGGTGGGCTGAAACGACCGTCGTCATTCGCTTTTGGCTCCTTGCTGCAATCTTCAACATTTTGGGTTCGGCCATCTTCTACAGTGATTGGCTCCTACAGGTAGGCGTTTTGCAATGACACATTCCACTGACCATGCAGATCTGACGGCTCTGGTTCGATCCGGCCGGGTCCTGGTTGCGGGCGCGGGAGTGTCTGGTGCAGGTGCTGTGAAGATGCTGGCTGACCTTGGTTGCCCGGAGATTTATCTCGTTGATGATTCCGAACAGCGAGGCACGGAGCTGGCAACCGCGCATGGGATTCAGTGGTCTGACACGAATACTGCCCAGGAGCTGCTTGCAGATGCCGCAGCAGTTGTTACGTCTCCTGGATGGCCACCATCGGCTCCATTGTTTGCTGCAGCCGCAGCTGCTGGAGTGCCCGTCGTCGGTGATGTTGCCATCGCCTACGCTGGTGATCGTTCGGGGGTTTGGGGAGAGCCTCGTACCTGGCTCGTGGTTACCGGTACAAATGGCAAAACGACGACCACTGCCATGCTGGCTGCCATGATTGGTGATCGGGGATCCGCAGTCGGAAACATCGGAGTCGCTCTTCACGACGCGCTGAGCGCACCAGAGCGGATCGAGGTTCTCGCAGCCGAGCTGTCGAGCTTCCAGTTGCATTGGGCACCGAATCTCAAGCCTGATGCAGGGGTGCTGCTTAACCTGGCAGAAGACCATATTGATTGGCACGGCTCCTATCAAAACTACGCTGAGGACAAGGCGCGAGCCTTGACAGGTTCGATTGCTGTATACGGTGCAGATGACGACGACGTCGTAAAGCATGTCGCTCGCCTGCGGGCCAGCGGTGAGCTTGGGGCAACAGTGGTCGGGTTTACCGAAAGGGAACCAGCAGCGGGCGATATTGGTGTCGTTGACGGTTACATCGTTGACAGGGCTTTTTCTGACGGGGAAAAGATCGCTCCGATCGACGGGATTTCTCCTCCGGGGCGAGCAGGCGTGTTGGATGCGCTTGCGGCGACATCGCTAGCTCGAGCAATCGGCGTTCCGGCATCTGATATTGCAGCAGCACTGGCGGTCTTCACAGTCAATGCGCATCGTGGCCAAGAAGTTCATAACGCTCGTGGAGTGTCGTGGATTGACGACTCCAAGGCTACGAACCCTCATGCCGCCAATGCCGCGCTTTCTGGACATGACTCTGTGGTTTGGGTCGCGGGTGGTCAGTTGAAGGGTGCTGATGTGGGGGAGCTCGTCGAAAAGCACGCCCACAGGTTCCGTGCCGTCGTGGCGTTAGGTGTGGATGCTCAGATCATCGCCGATGCGGTAAAGGCGATTGATGCTGCAATCCCAGTGACGTTAATTTCAGAGAAAGACCCGGCGGTCGCTATGCAGCAATCCTGCGCGGCGGCAGCTGCGGCAGCACATTCCGGTGATGTCGTACTACTCGCACCCGCTGCAGCCAGCCTGGACATGTACACAGGTATGGCTCAGCGAGGAGACATGTTTGCCCAATACGCACGAGAGACGTAAGCAGTGACAGATCGCACTCACACTTCAGGTTCGAAGCGCCCGTCCCGACCGGCCGGCGCCTCTTCATCGCGTGCAACGGCTGCGAAGGCAGAACGGCCAGTAAAGTCAGCGGGCCCTTCCAGCCGAGGCGGTGGTCGCATGGTGTGGCGTGATGCAATCGAGGATTGGAAGTCACGGCCACTGTCGGACTACAACTTGCTGCTGATTATCGTCGGTCTTCTCACCGGTATTGGTCTCGTCATGGTGCTATCTGCATCAATGGCAAAGGCTGGTACCGAATCCGGCAACGTCTGGAGCGTGTTTATCCGCCAGACTGGCATGGTCATTTTCGGTTTGGTGGCCATGTGGTTTGTCGTGAGAATGCGCGTGGAAATCATTCGGCGGTTTTCGATCGTTGCGCTTTTGGGGTCACTTGTCTTGCTTATCCTCGTCATCATTCCCGGCATCGGTGTCGGTATGGAAGAAACGGGTGCGCAGTCGTGGCTGAACATCGGTGGCATGTCAGTACAGCCATCGGAGATCGCGAAGATCGCTATGGCTATGTGGGGCTCCAAGATCCTGGCTGATCGCACTCGAACTGCAACGACAACGAAGGAATTGTTCGGCGTCTTTGGTGTCGTTTCTGCCGTAATTTTGATGTTGGTGTTGCTGCAGCGCGACCTCGGCATGGTGGGTTCGATGTCTTTCGTCGTGCTCGCTCTAGCGTGGTTTGCTGGTTTGCCTCGCTGGATTGTTGCTGCCATCGGTGTATCCGGCGTCGTGTTGATGGTGGTGTTCTCTGTCTTGGAGAGCTTCCGTTCTGCGCGTTTCCGTGTCTACTTCGATTCGCTGCTGGGGAACTTCAATGACGTGCGTGGCGACGCGTACCAGTCTTACCAAGGCTTCCTGTCTCTGGCTGATGGCTCTATGACGGGCGTTGGCCTCGGCCAGTCGAATGCAAAATGGTTCTACCTGCCTGAAGCCAACAACGACTTCATCTTCGCCATCATTGGTGAAGAACTGGGCTTCATCGGCGCCGGAATTGTCATTCTGTTGTACGCCGCTCTCGGCTGGGTTGGACTTCGTATTTCAGCGAAGCAGGTGGACCCATTTCTTCGTTTGATGGCGGCGACTGTTACCGCTGCTACGGTGGTACAGGCGTTCATCAATATCGGTTATGTCGTTGGCGTACTTCCCGTCACTGGCTTGCAGCTACCGCTGATTTCCGCAGGCGGTACGTCGGCTTTCGTCACCCTCGCGTCGATGGGCCTGCTTTTGACGTGTGCACGTCACGAGCCTGAGGCCATTTCTGCAATGCAAACATCCGGGCGTCCAGCTATCGATCGCCTACTTGGAATCCCAGAGCCGATTGCCTACGACCCGTCCGCACGCGATCCACGGCCAGTTCGCACTCACCGCGAGACCCAGCGCTTCGGCGCCCCGGTTTCGGTGGCGGGCGTGCAAGAACGTGACGACGACCCCACGGGCCCACGTCGCAGCTCTGGCTCTGGCGGACACTCGAATCGGGCGAACCTGAATCGACAATCCAGAACGGAGCGGGTGGAACGCCGCCAACGACGAGATCGGCGTGATGAGAATCGTCGTAACGTAGATCGTCGTGGCGTTGATCGACGTGACGCCCCGATGTTTGAGAGCAACACGCGCGCTCGTGGCGGAGATATGTACCGTCAGAAGCAACGTGATGGTCGGTCGGTGCGGCCGATTGGCGAACGTCGTCCGGTGAGAGACCAACGAACTAGCTCAATGAGGAGAGAGAACCGTGACTACAGGCAACGATAAGGCCGTCTACACCAAGGCGGATGGCTCGGCACCATCCATCGTTGTTGCTGGTGGAGGTACCGCGGGTCATATTGAACCTGCCTTGGCTGTTGCCGATGCGATTCGCGAACTCTGTCCCGAAGCAACGGTGACGGCACTTGGCACGTCCCGTGGTTTGGAATCGACGTTGGTACCGGCTCGCGGGTATGAGTTGAAGTTGATTCCCCCTGTGCCGGTTCCACGCAAGCCGAATGTGGACTTGTTGAAGCTGCCGTTCCGGGTAGCTGATTCAGTGCGCCAGACCCGGAAGGTACTGGACGAAGTACAGGCAGATGCTGTCATTGGCTTTGGTGGCTACGTATCAGCGCCTGCGTACTTGGCGTGCAGGAAGGGACGAAAGATTCCGTTCCTTGTTCATGAGGCAAATGCACGTGCCGGCATGGCAAACAAGCTGGGTGTGCGTTTAGGCGGTGAGGGCTTGGCTGCGGTTTCGGGTTCCGGTTTGGATGCAGAGGTCGTCGGCATTCCAGTTCGCGCAGCGCTAGCAAACCTGGACAGGGAAGCTCTACGCGCTGAGGCTCGCGAGTTCTTTGGCTTGCCTCAGGATGGCTTGGTTTTGTTTGTTACCGGCGGTTCGCAGGGCGCGCAGTCGATTAACAAGGCACTGACGGGTGCAGCTGCTGCACTTGCCGAAGCCGGCATTTCCGTTTTGCACGCATACGGCAAAAAGAACTCAGTTGAGGTCGAATCCACAAACGAGAAAGCCCCATATGTTGCGGTGCCGTACATCGACCGGATGGATCTCGCGTACTCAGCAGCTGACCTGATTTTGTGTCGCTCCGGTGCCATGAGCGTCGCGGAGATTTCCGCAGTGGGATTGCCAGCGGTGTATGTTCCTTTGCCTCACGGCAATGGTGAGCAAGCACTGAATGCCACTGACATTGTCGAAGCTGGCGGCGGTTTGCTCATCGCAGATGCGACGCTGACTCCGGCAACGGTTAAGGACACTGTTATTCCTTTGCTTCGCGACGAAGATCGTCTCAATGGCATGGCTGCCGCAACAAAAGCTCACGGGCACAGCTCGGCAGCTGAGGTTATCGCTGCTCGTGTCCTCAGCGCGGCGTGCAAGTAACATCACGAACTTTCACAACTATTTCGACATCATTTCGACTCACCACATAAAAGGGATTTCACACACATGTCTGACCTGAATTTTGACGCATTCCAGCCAGTGACGGAACCGTTGCCGGCAAGCGTTCACATGATTGGTATTGGTGGCGCGGGTATGTCGGGTGTTGCTCGAATTCTTCTCGCTCGTGGAGTCCGGGTGTCTGGTTCCGATATGAAGGAATCACGCGCAGTCATCGGACTCCGCGCTATGGGTGCATCGATTGAGATCGGCCACGCTGTCGATAATTTGGAGATCAGCGGTTCGTTGCCGGACGCAATTGTTGTGTCCTTTGCTGCGATTCCGCAGGATAACCCGGAGTTGGCTCGTGCCAAGGAACTGGGGATTCCAGTGCTCAAGCGCTCCGACGTACTCGCAATGCTGATGCGTGACAACCGTGCGTTGCTGATTGCCGGTACCCACGGAAAGACATCCACCACCTCTATGACTGTTGCTGCATTGCAGGCAGCGGGCATCGATCCTTCATTCGCAGTGGGTGGTCTGATGTCGAAGGCCGGCGTCAACGCGCATCAGGGCACCGGCGACGTGTTCGTTGCAGAAGCCGACGAATCCGATGCCTCTCTGTTGACGTATGCGCCTCAGGTCGCCGTCGTCACGAATATTGAGCCAGACCACCTCGACTTCTTCGGAACTGAAGAGAAGTACTTCCAAGTTTTCGATGAGTTCGCTAAGCGTCTTGTCGACGGTGGCACATTGGTCGTTTGCGCTGAAGACGAGCACGCTGCCGCGTTGGGTGAGCGTGCGGTTGCCGAGGGGCTCAATGTGCTGGCCTACGGTGGCCCGGAAGCTCTCAAGGCGCATTCTTCCTTGCCAGTAGGCGCGGAATTGCATGGCTGGACGTCTATCGGAGGTGGCGCAAAGATTGAAGCAACCGTGATGGACACTCCAGTGTCCTTTGAATTGCAGCAGCCTGGCCGACATATGGCGCTCAATGCTCTTGCCGCGTTGGTTGCCGGTAACTGCGTCGATGCCGATTTGGCGCGCATGGCTCGTGGCTTGGGTGAGTTCACGGGTGTTCGTCGTCGCTTCGATTACCACGGCGCAGTGGCAAGCGGTCAGTTCGAAGGCGCTCGTGTATATGACGATTACGCACACCATCCAACTGAGGTGCGTGCTGTGCTGGGTGCGGCCCGTGAGATTGTGGACGATGCGAAGGCCGGCAACGTCATCGCAGTTTTCCAGCCACACTTGTACTCGCGTACCCAGAATTTCTCCCAGGAATTCGCTGAGGCACTGTCGTTGGCAGACAAGGTCATTGTGCTGGATGTTTTTGGCGCACGTGAACAGCCAATCCCAGGTGTTGACGGCAACCTAATCGCCAAGGATGTCACCGTACCGGCTATTTTCGAGCCACACTTCGCATCCGCACCGGAGCGGGTAGCGGAGATTGCCGCAAGTCGGGATGTCATTCTCACCATCGGTGCTGGTAGCGTCACAATGCTTGCCGACGAGATCCTCGCTGAGCTTGGATCCGTGAAGGAGGACAACGCTGGTGTCTGATCCCACTGATAACGATGAGCAGCTGTTGGATCCAGCAACCGATGACACTGCAGCAGACGATGCAGATGACACTTCGTCGCGTGCTCGCAGCGCCAAGCGAGTAAAGCGATCTGGCACTCGTGGTGGTAGCCGCGTACGGGCGATCGGAGCCGCTGTCGTTGCACTCATCGTGATCATCGCGGCTGTATGGGCCGTGCTGTGGTTCACACCGGTTGCGACAGTGAAGCAGATCAACGTGGAAGGTGTCGTCAATGGCAATGCTGAAGAAATTCGTATTGCCTCGGGGATCTCTGAAGGGACACCAGTAGCTCGCGTAGATACAGTGTCTGCTGCGCGCAATGTCGCCTCGCAACCGTGGGTTGACGCTGTGACTGTTGGACGAAAGTGGCCATCCGCGATCACCGTGAAAGTCACCGAGTTCACACCAGCCCTGATGATTCGGGCTTCCGATGGCGCCCACATCATCGATACTAACGGCGTGGAATTTACGACGATCGACTTTGCAGCACCTGCGCCGGTTGGCGCAGTGGAGTTGACTGGAGCTCCTCAGGTAGATGCACCAGAGCCAGGAAAAGTTGGAATCGACCCAGGCGTGCTGGAATCGGTATTGGGCGTTGTCAACGCGATGCCACAGGTTGTTCGCGAGCAATTGGCACGAGTGGAAGCTCCCGGTGCAGCTGAAGTCACTTTGCAAATGAAGGACGGACGAGAATTCTTCCTGGGTTCATCGGATATGGCAAAGGAAAAGGGTAGAGCTGTGGAACTACTCCTGCCTCGTGAAGAGCAGAAGTGGAATGTCTCGAATCCACATGAACCGACGGTTCGCCTCTAGTACAAAAACTTCGACGACTCTCGTTTGCGATAACGGGAGTCGTCGAAAAGTTTGTGGAGGATTTTCTTGAAATATTTTTCGGTGTCGTAATTCAGACTAACCGTGGCTGTTTGCCCGCAATCGTGTTGCCAGCGTTACTCATGTGAAAATCGCAGCGTATTGATGAGATTAGCCCTCAAGTTTGACTTGAGGCTAGCGACACGCCGGGAGTGTGAGTGACAGACATTTTCGGGTTGAATCAACGAAGATGGACGCAACAGCAAGCAGGGATCGTAAACAATGAAGAAAGGGCGAGAACAACGCAATGACCTCCCCGAATAACTACCTCGCCGTAATTAAGGTCGTCGGAGTCGGCGGTGGCGGTGTCAACGCCGTCAACCGAATGATCGAGGAGGGGCTAAAGGGCGTCGAGTTTATCGCCGTCAATACCGACTCGCAGGCTTTGATGTTCTCCGACGCAGACGTCAAGCTTGATATCGGTCGTGAAGCAACCCGTGGTCTTGGCGCTGGCGCTAACCCAGAGGTCGGCCGTACCTCTGCGGAAGATCACAAGGATGAAATTGAGGAAACCATCAAGGGTGCGGACATGGTGTTCGTTACTGCTGGTGAGGGTGGTGGAACCGGTACCGGCGCTGCTCCTGTTGTCGCGAATATCGCTAAGAAGTCCGGCGCGCTGACCGTTGGCGTTGTTACCCGCCCATTCTCCTTTGAGGGACGTCGTCGCACCAAGCAGGCACTCGAGGGTATCGAGGCTCTCAAGGAAGCTTGTGACACGCTGATCGTTATTCCTAACGATCGCCTGCTGCAGATCGGTGACCCAAACATTGGCATCATGGAAGCCTTCCGCGCTGCTGATGAGGTGCTGTTTAACGGCGTCCAGGGTGTAACCAACCTGATCACCACCCCAGGCGTCATTAACCTTGACTTCGCAGACGTCCGCTCAGTCATGGCTGATGCGGGTTCGGCACTGATGGGCATTGGCTCGTCTCGCGGTGAGAACCGTGCGCGTGAAGCTGTCGAGTTGGCAATCAACTCGCCACTGTTGGAAAACACCATGTCCGGCGCTCGTGGCGTGCTGCTGTCGTTTGCTTCTGGCTCGGACTTGGGTATCCACGAAGTCAATGAAGCTGCAACCATCGTTGAAGAGCTCGCAGACCCAGATGCGAACATCATTTTCGGTACCATCATCGACGACAACTTGGGCGACGAAATTCGCGCCACAGTCATCGCGACCGGTTTCGAAGACCTGCACGGCGACCAGGCGAAGCCAGCTAAGCCAGCGCAGACTGCACGTCCAGCACAGTCCGCTCCACAGGAGCAGCCGACACGAGTTAGCAACGAGATCCCTGGTGGAGACAACCTTCGCTCCACCGAACGCCCAGCTGCACGCCCAGAGCGCAATGAGCCAGCTCCAGCGGATTACCGCGATGAGCGTGAGCGCGAGCCACGTGGCGACCGCAACGAGGACCGCTACGACCAGGATCGTTTCACCCCGCGCACGAACGTAAGCTCCCGTTCCGGTGGCCTGTTCACCGATAACGGCCTGCGTGACCGCGACGAGAACTACCGCGGTGCGCATCGTATGGATGATTCTCGCGACGACCGCCGTTACGACGACCGCCGTGATGACCGTCGTGACGATCGTCGCGATGACCGCCGTGATGATCGTGATGACCGTCGCGGTGGCTACGACCCAAGCAGCGATCTGCCACAGTGGGGCTTCTAAGCTTCAGCGGCGCTAGGCATTCCTAGCTGCGACCTTGCTTGAAGAGCCCGCCAGCTCCTGAAGGGGAGACGGTGGGCTCTTTTTCTGTATATTTCAGCTATGACCTCTCATTCTGATGATCGCCGGCACCGCAAAATCTTTACAACCCGGCACGGCGGTTATTCGACGGCCCCATTCGATTCCTTCAACCTCGGCGACCATGTTGGTGACGATCCGGAAAACGTTGCTAAGAATCGGCGTCGTCTAGCAGAGGGGTTGGGAATTGCGCCTGAAAACTTCGTCTACATGGAGCAAGTCCATTCGAACAATGTCACTGTGATCGACGGCCCTGTTAACGAGCCCGTGGAAACCACAGATGCTCTCATCACCGCAACCCCAGGGCTGGCGTTGGTGGTTCTGGTCGCGGACTGCGTTCCGGTACTGCTTTCCGACGACGATGCCGGCATTGTTGCCGCTGTCCATGCAGGGCGGATGGGTGCGCGAAATGGAGTCGTCCGCAAGACAGTGGAGAAGATGATCGAGCTGGGTAGTAAGCCAGCCAATATTCATTGTCTCCTGGGGCCAGCGGCTTCGGGAGCGCATTACGAGGTTCCCGAGTCGATGGCGATCGATGTAGAAAATCGCCTGCCCGGTTCGCGCACCCGGACTAAAAAGGGAAGCCACGGTATTGATGTCCGTGCTGGGATCATTCATCAACTCGTCGGCATCGGGGTTAGCAACATTAATGCCGACCCGCGGTGCACGATTGATGACCACAGCTTTTTCTCGTACCGCCGTGAAGGAAAAACTGGCCGTCAAGCTGGGGTTATTGTGCTCACCAGCTAAGAGGAAACTGGCGGAGAAAATTCTGTCCTGGGCGTGTCTGCACCGTGAAAGGCATACCTAAACGGTACGTTGGGTGGCAGTACTGATTGAGCCGATCAGATGACACCACCCACGTAAGCCCTACAACGAAAAGAAGGACGTCAACATGGCCAACATGATGCGCAAGGTATCTGACTACTTTGGTCTGACCCCAAGTGACAACGAGCGTTACGAGGCTGAAGGATACGATGACTACGATCGTCGTGAAGTAGATACCTACGCTGACGAGTACCGCAGCGATCGTGACCTGCGTGATCGTGAGGACATGCCACGTCGTGAAGAGCGTGAAAGCCGTTACGAGTCCCGTCGCCCAGTAGATCTGCGTCCGATGGACACGCCAGTTGAGCCACAGCACATTTTCGTTGAGCCAAAGAGCGACTTCCAGGATCGTTACTCCAATGCTCCAGAGATTGGTCGTCACTTCCGTGATGGCGATATTGTCACTTTCGATCTGAGTGAGCTGGATCCAGCACAGCAGAAGCGTTACCTGGACTTCGCTGCAGGCTTGGCATTTGCTTTGCGTGGTCGCATTAAGGCTGACGGCCCAGTGATCTCTCTGCTGCCAGAAGGCGTGTCGCCAGCCGATATCGAGCGCGACCGGATGTCTGTCTAAACTAGCTACCGTGCAATTAATTCTTGGCGTTCTACTAATTCTCGTGCAGGTATTTACCTACCTGCTGCTGATGCGAATTGTGATTGAAATGATTCAATCCTTTTCTAAAGCGTGGCGACCTGGCAGGTTGTTCTCTAGCATTGGTGAGATCATTTTTGTGATCACTGACCCGCCGGTCAAATTGCTGCGTCGGCTCATTCCGCCGTTGCCAATGGGTGGTGTTTCGGTGGATATGTCTGTGCTCGTTTTGTTCTTCATTCTGATGATTCTTCAGATGGTGTTGCAGAGCGTCGCACTTCAAGGCGCACCTTTCTAAGCGCCGGGGGTAATCCGGGGGCATAGACGGCAAGGGATCCTGACCAAATGTGGTCGGGGTCCCTTTTTTGTTGGGCGCAGCTTTCTAAACCCGCAGGGTAATGCAAAGGTTGAGGGGTTCCCAGACGTTCACGTAGATTGAACGTAGCTAACGCCGGTGTTCAATCTGTACGTCAGCCTGAGAGTTTTCACAGGTTATAGGTAACATGGACTCGGTAATAGCTATTATCGCTGAAAACGCTCCACTTGAAGTGAAGGGGAACTCTCCATGCGGCTGACTCCAGCTGATGTGCATAACGTGGCCTTTAGTAAGCCACCAATTGGCAAGCGCGGTTACAACGAGGACGAGGTAGATCAGTTCCTCGACTTGGTTGAAGAAGCTCTCGCAAATCTTCAGGATGAGAATGAAGAGCTCCGCGCCGAGGTCGAAGAGCTGAAGGATCAGGTCAAGAGCGGCGCTGTTGCTGATTCTTCCGATTCTGACTCCACCGGTGCTGTTTCCGACACTGACGCTGTTGACGAAGACAAGCTCCGCGAGGAGATTGAGGCACAGCTGCGCGAGGAATACGAAGCTCGCTTGGCAGAGGACACTGAGCGCATCAAGGCTGACGCTGACGAGCGCGTTCGTTCCGCACAGGAGCGTGTGGAAGAGGCAGAGAAGCGTGCTGAGGAAGCATCTGCAGGCGAGTCCGCACAGCCAATGGCTGCTGTCGCAATGCCAGCTGCTGCACCAGGTGAGCCAGCAACCCCAGAAACCCACATGCAGGCTGCACGCGTGCTTGGTCTCGCACAGGAGATGGCGGATCGCCTGACTTCTGATGCGAAGAACCAGTCGGACTCCATGCTGACTGAGGCACGCACCCTGGCGGACACCACCGTCACCGACGCGAACAACGAAGCAGAGCAGACCCTCACCAGCGCTCGCAAGGAAGCTGAAGAGACTCTGACCAGCGCTCGCAACGAGGCAGAGGAAACTCTGACCAGCGCTCGCCAGGAAGCTGACGAGACCCTGACCAACGCTCGCGAGACCGCTAACAAGCTGGTCACCGACGCTCAGATCGAGGCGGAGAACACCCTCACTGACGCTCGCCAGCGTGCAGATCAGATGGTCACCGACGCGGACAACCGCTCGAACGCAACCATCAAGTCTGCGGAAGAAAAGGCTATCGCACTGCAGGAAGATGCAGAGCGCAAGCACACCGAGATCATGACTACGGTCAAGTCTCAGCAGTCCGCACTCGAGGGTCGTATCGACGAACTGCACACCTTCGAGCGCGAGTACCGCACTCGTTTGAAGACCTTCCTGGAATCGCAGCTGGAGGATCTCCACACTCGCGAATCCGCTGCACCAGCAGAGGGCTACAACAACTAAGGTGCTGATTGCCGAGGGGCGTCGTAAAGCGATGGCGACTCGGCAATAGTACGGACGCAATTTTGCGTTTTCGGCGAATAGCTTTCCTTACCGCACGTGGTACTCCTTTCGGAGTACACGTGCGGTTTGTTGCATTTATGGAAAAGTTGCAGAAGCGGGCTATAATCAAGCGTCATACACGTGTTGATCCGGCTATCACCGGGGAGCGTCCCGGAAGAACGGTCACATTACGCGGACGGATGTAATGCCAGCGCGAGTGTGGCTCAGTAGAACTGGGCGGGTGGAGTCCGGCAGGTAACTCCAGCGATGAGCGGATGTGTCTTCGGGCATATCAAGCGGGGTGGTACCGCGCCGATTGGCGTCCCCGTGGTTGAACTTAAAGAAGCAAACCATGGGAAAGAAGAGAACCACTGTGAATAAGCCGACTCCTGCTGGTGGCGCATACCCACGCTCAACTGAGTTTGGAACAATTTCTGGTAGCCCAAGTTTTCCGCAATTGGAAAGTTCTGTTCTCGACTTCTGGGCCAAAGATCAGACTTTCCAGGAGTCTGTTTCTGCTCGTGATGGCGCAGATGAATACGTCTTCTACGATGGTCCTCCGTTCGCTAACGGTCTGCCACACTACGGTCACCTCCTGACCGGTTACGTAAAGGACATCGTCCCTCGCTACCAGACCATGCAGGGCAAGCAGGTACAGCGTGTCTTTGGTTGGGACTGCCACGGTTTGCCAGCGGAGCTGGAGGCTGAGAAGCAGCTCGGCATCAAGGACAAGGGCGAGATCGAGGACATGGGTCTGGCCAAGTTCAACGACTACTGTGCATCTTCCGTTCTTCGATACACCGAAGAGTGGAAGGACTACGTCACGTGTCAGGCTCGTTGGGTTGACTTTGATGGTGGCTACAAGACCATGGATCTCGATTTCATGGAGTCGGTCATCTGGGCTTTCAAGGCGCTCTACGACAAGGGCCTGATCTACCAGGGCTTCCGTGTCTTGCCATACTCGTGGGCGGAGCACACACCACTGTCGAACCAGGAGACTCGCCTCGACGACTCCTACAAGATGCGTCAAGATCCAACTCTGACCGTGACGCTGCCAATCACCGGCGCCGCAGCTGGTTCTGCTGCAGAAGAAACGCTTGCCGACGGCGGTGAGGTAGCGGAAGCGCTGACCGGTGCTGCTGCTCTCGCGTGGACGACGACCCCGTGGACTCTTCCATCCAACCTGGCCTTGGCTGTTCACCCTGAGATCACGTACGCCGTGGTCAAGGTAGGCGAGGAGGGGCTCGAAGAGTTCCGTGGCAGCAGGTTCTTGTTGGCTGAAGCTCTTGTCGGCCAGTACGCCAAGGAACTGGGCAAGGACTTTGAGGTCGTGGCCACCATGCCTGGTGCTGCGCTTGTCGGCCTGCAGTACACGCCAATCTTCGACTACTTCGCTGATGAACCAAACGCTTTCCGCATCGTTGCTGCCGACTACGTTTCGGTCGAAGACGGTACCGGTATTGTTCACCAAGCTCCGGCCTTCGGTGAGGACGATATGGAGGTCTGTAAGGCCAACGGAATCGGCGTTGTCATTCCTGTCGATATGGATGGCAAGTTCACCTCTCAGGTTCCTGAGTACGAGGGCCAGTTGGTGTTTGATGCAAACAAGAACATCATCAAGGATTTGAAGGCGAAGCAGCGGGTTGTTCGCCACCAGACCATTGAGCACTCGTACCCACACTCGTGGCGCTCGGGTGAGCCTCTCATCTACATGGCGTTGCCTAGCTGGTTTGTTGAGGTCACGAAGTTCCGTGACCGTATGGTCGAGTTGAACCGGGAACAGATCAATTGGATCCCAGAGCACATCCGGGATGGCCAGTTTGGTAAATGGCTTGAAGGTGCACGCGACTGGAATATTTCGCGTAACCGATACTGGGGTGCGCCAATTCCTGTGTGGGTGTCGGACAATCCTGAATACCCTCGCACCGATGTGTACGGTTCGTTGGACGAGCTGGAGCGCGATTTTGGCGTCCGCCCTGAGTCTCTGCACCGTCCATACATCGATGAATTGGTTCGTCCGAACCCGGATGACCCAACGGGCGAGTCCATGATGCGTCGTGTTCCTGAGGTGTTGGACTGTTGGTTCGAATCTGGTTCCATGCCGTTTGCACAGAAGCACTACCCATTCGAGAACAAGGAATGGTTCGACGAGCACTCGCCAGCTGACTTCATCGTCGAGTACTCGGGTCAGTCTCGTGGTTGGTTCTACACCCTCCATGTCTTGTCGACGGCGCTGTTCGATCGACCAGCCTTCAAGACAGTTGTGGCGCACGGCATTGTGCTGGGCAATGACGGTCTGAAAATGTCGAAGTCGAAGGGCAACTACCCGAACGTCAAGGAAGTCTTCGATCGCGATGGTGCTGACGCGATGCGTTGGTTCCTCATGAGCTCGCCTATCTTGCGTGGTGGCAACCTCATTGTCACTGAGCAGGGCATTCGTGAAGGCGTCCGTCAGGCACTGCTGCCAATGTGGAATGCCTACTCGTTCTTGCAGCTCTATGCTTCAAAGCCAGCGGAGTGGTCCACGGATTCCGAGCATGTCTTGGATCGGTACATTCTGGCGAAGTTGGCTGCGACGGTTCGTTCGGTCACGGATAAGTTGAACGAGACGGACATCGCTGGTGCAACCGACGATATTCGTTGGTTCTGTGATGCATTGACGAACTGGTACGTGCGCCGTTCGCGTGACCGTTTCTGGGCTGGCGATGTCGAGCACCCAGAGGCATTCAACACGCTGTACACCGTCTTGGAGACGCTGACCCGTATCGCAGCGCCCCTGCTGCCAATGGCGACCGAAGTCATTTGGAAGTCGCTGACGGGTGGCCGTTCGGTACACCTGACCGATTGGCCAGATGCTGATTCCCTCCCACAGGACGATGCGCTGGTGTCTGCAATGGACATCGTTCGCAACGTGTGCTCGGCAACGTCGCGTGTACGTAAGTCGAAGAAGCTGCGTAACCGTTTGCCACTGCCGAAGCTCACCGTTGCGGTGCCTGAATCAGAGCAGCTGTCCGCATTCGTGGACATTATCCGCGACGAGGTCAATGTCGATGAAGTCGAGCTGACGTCTGACGTCGCTGCTGTCGGTACCTTCGAGGTGTCTGTGAATGCTCGTGCGGCCGGACCTCGGTTGGGCCGTGACGTGCAGCGGGTTATCAAGGCTGTGAAGTCGGGCAACTACGAAGTGGTCGATGGCGTTGTCGTTGCTGACGGTATTGAGTTGCAGGAGGGTGAGTACACTCGCAACCTCGTCGCAACGCATCCGGAAACGACCGCCGAAATCGACGATGTCGATGGTCTGGTTGTGTTGGATATTGACTTCGATGAGTCTCATGAAGCTCGTGGTTGGGCAGCGGACCGCGTGCGTGGTTTGCAGGATGCACGTAAGCAGGCTGGTTTGGACATCAGCGACCGTATCTCGGTGACCATGCAGGTACCTGCGAAGTACGAGGCGTGGGCTAACGAGCACGCTCAGACCATTGCTGGTGAGGTCTTGGCAACGTCATTCAATGTCACCGTTGGTGAAGATGCGTTGACCTACGACTTGGGCGACGCATGCACTGCTGAGGTAGCGAAGGCATAAAATCGGTTTCGGTTCGCTTCACGACGGCCCGCTAACTCTCCTTTGTAGAAAGGGGAGCAGCGGGTCGTTTGTTTTCTGGGAAGGTCGAAGAATCAGACTTATGGCAATCGCGGGTTTTAGAGATTCGCTAGTGCGTAGTCAGCTTCTTCTGTAGTGAACTGCTCGCCGTAGTCAGAAATGAGCTGGTCGTAGATGGCATCTGGAGACATTGCCATTGTGTCTTGGTAGCTACGAGCCTTTTCGAGAGCGTTCCTATTCCAATCTGCTTGGACGTTATCCACGGCATACTGCGCAGCATCCGGTGAGAACTTCTCGCCGTACTCGGAAGTGAGCTGGTCATAAAGGCCAGCCTTAGACATATGCATCATGTTTGCATACGTATCTGCCTTCTTCAGCGCAGATGTGTACTCGGTAGGAACGTTCTGATCAGCCTTGTTAGCGGATTCATCGCTGTCTGTGGCCGCTTCTGTGGTGTCTTCAGCGCCGTCGAGTGCTGGGGCCGTAGCTACGATGCCTGCACTGTCCGTATTGCTCGACGCGGAATCCGTGCTATCGCTACCTCCACCCATCGCAGAGCCAATGGCAGCCAACACGATGATGCCCGCCGCGATGCCGCCCCATTTGAAGCAACCACCCTTCTTCTTTGCTGGCGGTTGTGGCTGCATTGGCTGACCCGCAAATTGCCCTGGCTGCTGCGCATACGGATTCTGCTGACCGTATTGAGGCTGGTTTCCATTCGGGAATTGCTGTGCCTGGAAGTCTCCGGTTGAATTCAACTCCGACATTTTTCTGACTCCAATATTTCGGAAAGAAGGGGCTCGTCGAATTTCGAAGAGCTCAGCATCACTTGCTGATGGTCCACATAGTGACGCATGACGCGGATTGGAGATGTGGAGGTTTCGAACATCTATTTGGCAACGTCGAAAAGCAAGCGAAAGAAAGCGCATTGTGGAGTAGCGATGGCTGTGCCTGAATATGAATATATAGCCGAGAAACAGTCGTGTTTCATCGGTTTTAAATACCAAAAATCCGTTAGAAAATTAGCTCACAGGCGCGTTTCTATCCACAATTGCTGTATTGATTGATGCCATTGCCCCTCTTGAACTCTGCCTATCTTGCTAAAACTGCCAGTGGAAATTGTTAAGTGTCGTTCTGTTGTGAAGTTATTAGCGTCAATGGAGCATTGGGGGATGTTTTCATGCAAGAACTGTCGTTTCCAGTAATGAGCTACGAAGCTGGAGAGCTGGAAAATCTCATGGTTATCGACGAGTGTGTGCATAAGATGACGGAATTGTTGGGGCCCGTTTCTGAATGGGAATGGGCGACATTACGCCGGAATACTTTGGCTGAATGTGTATTGGATGTCGTTTTTTCGATTCGTATGCGACATAGTGTGGTTGACGGAATTATTGAGCGCTGGAATGCGTGGGCTTCGGGGCGAGACATGCCGATGGCGAAATGTGCGTCTGTGCTTTGCGACGTCCACGGTGTGGAAGGTCCTGCGTCTGCAGAGCTGCCGGAGATCCTTGACGGGATTCTGCCGAGGAATCGCGTCGCCGGGCGATTAAAAACTGACGTTGTTGCTGACATTGCCGGAAAGCTGTCACAAGAAGGTATTGAGGACATCGCTGACTTTCGTGACGCGGTTCGGCGCGATTGCGCAACGGTGCGTCACTTGTGGCTAGGCGTGAAGGGATTGGGGGTTGGCAGCTGGAATCAGCTGCGCTTGATCTCCGGGTGCGACGTGGTTGATGTGTCGCCCGCTGTCCGGCGGCAGTTGGGTTGTGTATCAGATGCGCCAATCGAAGAAGTCGAAGGCGTGCTGAATGGGGTTGCACAAGAGCTTGGGGTCTCGGCAGTTGTGGCAGAGTACGGGTTGTCAATGATTGCCAATGCTCGGAAGTCGGTCGCCTAAAGGACACGTATTGCCGTACTTGTGAAATCTCACTCTTTCGCACAAATAGGCGAATCGCCGTAAATCTGGCTACACTTATGCCTTATGCAACGCTGGGTCTTACACATCGATATGGACGCATTTTTTGCGTCGGTCGAACAGCTCACCCGGCCAACATTGCAAGGTCGTCCAGTGCTAGTGGGAGGACTGGGCGGTCGTGGCGTCGTTGCTGGTTGCTCGTATGAGGCCAGAGCCTACGGGGCTCATTCCGCAATGCCGATGATGCGGGCGCGTCGACTCATGCCACCCGGTGCGGTCGTTGTTGCACCTCGAAAGGGCATCTACGGGCATGTCTCCAAGCGGGTGTTTTCAATCATCCGTGAACGGGTTGATGTCGTCGAGCAGCTATCCGTCGACGAAGCATTTATGGAGCCACCCGAACTGGCTGGGGCAACCACCGATGCTGTTATAGCTTGGGCGGAGCAACTCCGCGCAGATATCCGTGAACAAACAGGGCTACCGTCGTCGATAGGTGCAGGGCCGGGGAAGCAGTTTGCGAAAATAGGTTCCGGCCTGGCAAAACCCAACGGTGTCTTCGCGATGCCAGCCGATAAGAAGGCTGAGCTGCTGGATCCGCTGCCCGTCGGAAAGCTGTGGGGTGTGGGGCCGGTGACCGCAGCGAAACTGAATGCGATGGGGATTTCAACGATCGGTGAGTTTGCCTCGCTACCGTTGCGCGATGTCGAGATTTCATTGGGGAAAACTGTCGGTCCCGCATTGTGGTCAATTGCGCAGGGCATTGATGAGCGTCCGGTGAAAGAACGAGATGTCGCGAAGTCTATTTCTTCCGAGTACACGTACCCCGAAGATTTGCATTCGCAGGCCCAAATGGATGCGGCCATCAATCGAGCCCTCGACAAATCCTTCGAGCGATTGTTGAAAGACGGTCGTGGTGCTCGAACAGTTACCGTTAAGGTCCGATTGGCGGATTTGAATATCCATACCCGTTCGGAAACGCTTCTGTATGCAACGCAAGACAAAGCTGTGCTGTCTGCCGTTGCTCATCGACTTGGTTTTTCGCCAACCGTTATCGGCCCAGTGCGACTTGTAGGTGTCGGCTTTTCCGGTTTGGACGAGAACATGCAATCGGTTCTCTTCCCGGAACTGGAGCAACAGGGCGCCGGGAGTGTTGTGACAGAAGATTCCAACACGATCGACACCTCCTTGGCAGACGAACCCGCCGGACTTGTCGAGCTCACCGGCAGCAGCGAACTACCCACATTCCGCGCCACGGACTCGACGTGGCTGCCCACTTCGGATGTTCATCACGCGGAGTATGGACATGGATGGGTGCAAGGCGCAGGACACGGCATCGTCAGTGTCCGATTCGAAAGCCGCAGCACAGGCCCCGGGCGGATGCGAAGCCTCAAAGAAGACGACCCCAATCTTCAACCGTGCACACCAATCTGCAGCCTCGACTGGAACGACTGGTCACCCGTACCCTTAGATTCATGACGGACTCACACGCTAGCGACCACGCCTCCACAGCAACCCCGAAGCTCACTGCATCGCTACGCAACACCGGGCGAACATATGCGCCCACCATCGAAGAACTTGACGACGGCCGCACGCCCTTCGAGCACATGGTCTCAGGCGATTGGTATATCGCGGATAGCGAAGAACTGACTACGCTGCATGCTCGGGCGATGCAACTTGGCCGAGAATTCGCAGATGCCTATGTTAGGGACCAGGTTGCGGCACAGGAGATCGTCGCAAAGCTTGTGGGAAGTTGCGGAGAAGGCACCGTGGTGCGCCCGCCGTTCACTGTTGACTATGGCGTGAACATTCACCTGGGAAAACGGACGTTTATCAACTTTGGTTTGGTAGTACTTGATATTTGTCGCATCGACATTGGTGATGACGTACAAATCGGTCCGAATGTGCAGCTGCTGGGTGCAGTCCACCCCTTGGACCCGGTCGCTCGAAAGAAGTACATTGAAGCCGGCGATCCCATCGCTATTGGCAACAACGTGTGGATCGGTGGTGGAGCCATTGTGCTGTCCGGTGTGAAGGTTGGTGACAACGCAGTCATTGCGGCTGGGGCAGTGGTGACGAAGGATGTTCCCGCCAACGCGATTGTGGGCGGGAACCCGGCGAAAATTATCAAGTACGTCGATTAGTGCCCTGAACGTTCGAGCACGACTGTTGGTTTAAAACAGAGTCTGCGGGTGAGTGCCAGTCGCAATTGCGGCCGCCAGGATTACTCGCGCCTGTGGTGCATGAACGCAGCCCGCGCTGATTACACCCTGCTGTTGCAGCGATGCGCCACCGCCAAGACCGCCATACGCTGCGAAGACATCTCCTCGTGGAACGCGAGTACACATCACCACAGGAATGTCGGCCTGCACTGCACGAGCAACCGCTTCTGCAAACTGGGTGGGGACATTACCTGCGCCGAGACCCTCGATGACCAAACCACGGGCACCCGCAGTGATTGCTGCATCCACCATCGAACCATCCGCACCTGCATAGGCAGGGACAATATCGACTCGGACGTCAGCCAAAGGGTGCACTGGCAACGCTTCCGGACGAAGCGGTTCCTCCGGCGCATTTGTCGCAAATGCGAGCGCGTCAGTAGTGTGCCATTTCGTTGCGCCACGAACAGGCAAAACAGCATGGCCAAACACGATCAGAGTGCCAATGCCACGCGCAGACGCATCGATGGCGATAACACAAGACTCGAACAAATTGCCCGGACCATCAGCTTCTGGATGATCTGCTGCACACTGCGCCCCAGTAAACACAACCGGTCGATGATCCGAATGAAAAACATCGACTGCCATTGCCGACTCTTCCATCGTGTCCGTTCCATGCGTGACGACGACGCCATCAACCTCGGGATCGTCCAATGCATCATGGACAGCCTCGATAATCGCGTCGATATCGGAAAAAGTCACTGCCGATGAATCGATGTTCATGAGTTCGCGAACCTCGATATCGACGACTCCGGCTTCAAATCGAGCAGCGATGGGACGTAGCAGCTCCTCACCACTAATAGTAGGAATGAGCTGTCCCTGCTTGTCCGTGGTGCAAGCAATAGTGCCACCAGTTGTAATGACAACGAGATGAGCGGTCCGAGTCTGCTCCTCAGACTGCTGCTGTGCCTGGTCAGTGGTGGCCTGGTTTTGCGTGCTATCCGCGCTGTTTGTCATGTCTCATACCTTACGGTGATGGTCCGATCGGACTAACTCATGGATGCACCTTGATGGCGTTTCTAGTTTCCCACCTGCAGTGATAGGGATTCTGTGTAATGTTGGTCATGTTAGGCCGAATCCATTCGACCCACATGACGAGGTATGAAATGAAGAATTTGCGAAGCATGACTGCACTTGTCATCGCCGGAATGACTGCTTTGACGTTGGCAGCATGTGGCGATGATGAGCCGGCGACACCAGAATCGTCAAAGGAGACTTCTAAAGAGAAGACTTCAACCAGTGAAGTTGCCGTATTGCCTTCTGCCAAGGAGCTCAACGACCTACTGATGAAGGTCACTGATGGTGCTGCTCCAATTGAGGAACGCACTGCATTGGTGGAAACTGGCGAAGAAATGCCAGATCTATTTCCGGCAATCGTACGTCCACCTGAAGGCGGACCAAGCTTCAACGTCATTGAGCCAGTCATGCCGGGATTCACTGCAGATTCGGCACTCGCTGGTGTGGATGTGAACTACCCCGATCAGGAACCACAGCGCATTGAAGGCGTTGAGTTCATGAGGGTCGACGGTAAGTGGCGTTTGTCCAAGGTCTGGGCGTGTACTTTGGCGCAGACCATGTCTCCAGACAGTGTTCCGCCGGTATGTGCCCCAGAGGGCGAAGTTCCAGCTCCACCAGCTGAGGAACAGCCACCTGCTGAGGTGCCACCTGTGGAAGCTCCGGCTCCAGAGGCGCCACCAGCTCCGGAGGAGCCTGCGCCAGAAGCACCACCTGCACCACCAGCGCCGGAAGCGCCAGCGCCTGAGGCGCCACCAGCTCCACCAGCTCCAGAGGCACCTGCTCCGGAAGCGCCACCAGCACCTCCGGCTGACGCCCCACTGCTGTAGTGAGCAGTCGTGATTAGCGGCTAGCTGGTTGCCAACAGCTAGCCAGCTTTACTGGAACTGCAACGCTCGGTGGGCTTGTTGCACAATTCGGGTATCGCTGGCACCGTCGCCGTAAATCACTTCGGTGACGTAGTCGATGGTGCCTTCAACGGGCAGTGGTTTCGTCACATCGATGACGAGCCTTCCCTCGCGGGTTTCTGTCTTCGCGTCAACGACAGTCAGCTTCGCGCCCTCACCAGCATCAAGCTCCGTCACAGCTGGCGCCTGCTCCACTGCGACGTTGAGAGTCAACACATCTCCTTCGCGTTCTTTTAACGTGTAGGTGATTTTTTGTTGCATCGCGGTGCTGCTGGAAACTTCGTTCTCGACAGTCCATGACGCGCCCTTACCAATTGCCTCATCTGGGAACACAACAGGCACATCATTGAGCTGATGCAGCGCAGCCTCGATGCCCGCACGTGCAGTCTCCGATGCCTTGTCCGGCGCACCGACCTTCATTTCCTCAATGAGCCCAGTGTCTTTCGCTGTCCACTCCATGACGAAACCCTCGGCTGTCCCGATATCTTCGTTGAGCTCAGCGTTGGAACCAAACGGCTTGCCGACGGTCGCAGTAACGGCACGAGACTCTCCAGCGGTCGCCTTCGTCGTCAGTGGCATTTCTAGTCGAGTATCAGGGAACGTCGAATCCGATTGCTCATCGGCGCCCTTTTGCACAAACCCCTGGGTGATAATCACGCTGTTGGTTTGCTCGGCGCCGTCATCGTGCCAACGGACTTTGGCGGTTTCGCCGTCGCCGTCGTCAAGCAGAGTGACCTTAGGCGAGGAGATCTCGATTGGCATGGTCTCAGGGACCGCGGTATCAGAGCTACAGCTGCTTAACGAAAGTCCGGCTACGACGGGAATCCCGGCGCATAAAGTGATGATTCGACGCTTCACGGCCACCAGGCTACCGGCGAATGAGGAAAAGACCTAAGATGGCGGGGTGACTAAACCCGCCGACACAACTCAGAATGCACGATTAAAGCCCTTGATTGGTCTTTTGATCGCCACCATTGTGGTGGTGGCGGTGATCGATCAAATAAGCAAGATCGTGGCGGTGGGGCAGTTAGAAGGAAAACCACCGATCGATGTGATCGGGGATTGGTTCCAACTCACGCTGCTGCGTAATCCTGGAGCTGCGTTTTCCATGGGTGCAGAATCAACGTGGATTTTCACCAGCATTCAGATCGTGTTTATCGTGCTCGTCGGTGTTTTCTCGAAGTATCTGGTGACTCGTACTGGAGCCATTGCTGCCGGTATGGTCGCGGGCGGTGCGCTGGGAAACCTGATTGATCGACTTTTCCGGGATCCCAGTTTTTACGTCGGCCATGTGGTGGATTTCTTCTCGGTGAAGCATTTCGCAGTGTTCAATGTTGCCGATGCAGCGATTACGGTGGGCGTCATCGTGTTGGCAACGTGGATCGTATTCTCCAAGGATCTGGATACCGCGTTTGAAAAAGAGGCAGAAGACGCAGATGACGCGGAGGCTGCCAATGCGTGAGACTCGACAAATGCCAGTTCCACCTGGGCTTGCCGGGATGCGCGTTGATGCTGGTGTCGCAAAGTTGCTCGGTTTATCGCGCACAGTTGTCGCCGAGCTCGCGCAAGCTGGAGATATTACGGTTGACGGGGCAGTCGTAGGTAAGTCGGATCGGTTACCCGAAGAAGCATGGTTGGCAGTGCTTTTGCCGGAAGTGAAAAACACCTTGATGCCTAAGGAAGAGCTGGTAGAGGGCATGGATGTCCTGTATCACGACTCAGACTTGGTAGCTGTGCACAAGCCTGTTGGGGTAGCTGCGCATCCATCGGTGGGGTGGGAAGGGCCAACGGTTGTTGGCGGTTTGGCAGCAGCAGGCTTCCGTATTTCTACCTCGGGCCCGCCAGAACGCCAGGGAATTGTGCAGCGTCTCGATGTCGGTACCTCAGGCGTCATGGTGGTGGCGTGCTCGGAACGTGGTTACTCAACGCTCAAGCGGGCTTTCAAGAACCGCGATGTACAGAAGACATATCACGCATTGGTGCAAGGACATCCTGATCCGTCGTCAGGCACTATCGACGCTCCGATTGGACGGCATCCTTCGGCGGGGTGGCGGTTCGCGGTGCGCCAGGATGGCAAGCATGCGGTGACACACTACGAAACAATTGAGGCGTTTGCGCCCGCGTCGCTTGTGAAGATCCGACTAGAAACGGGACGCACACACCAGATTCGTGTGCACTTCTCCGCGCTGAATCATCCATGTGTTGGTGATCCGATGTACGGTAGCGACCCGGCGTTGGCGAAGCGAGTCGGACTGAACCGCCAGTGGCTACACGCCGTGGAACTGGGCTTCCATCACCCGGCAGATGGTCGTTGGATGACCATTGAATGTCCATACCCTGATGACTTGTCGCACGCACTTGATGTTTTGAGGACCTAGTTTTCATGTCTGCTTCTTCCAACCGCTCATCGACGGTGTCTCCGCTGCTGGCAGCGATTGCCTTTCTGTGCGTCATCGGCATGGCCATTCTCTTCGTTTACTTGTCCAACTCGGACCGCATGAGCAAGCCACAGAACATCAATGGCGACATGCTGGGACCTGAGGTCACGGAGTCTGCACCTGCCTATGTCAAGCGTGCCGACGACTCCCTGAACAACAGAGAAAAAGAAGAAGCAGAGCTTCGTGACCCGGGGGCAGCTGGGGTACACCCCAAGTATTGGGCACTGGTGTCGTTTGACACTCCTGGGACTACTCGCACCGCCGCGGCATCAGTCAAGGGAATCGAGGATCTTCGTGTTGCATCCATGGTGGTGGGGCCAATGATGACACGGGACCTTCCGGAGCCCGTCGGCAAGGAGCAACGGCTGGATGTGCTGAACCGGGAAATGGAGATCGTGTATGAGTCTTCGGGCTTGGCCAAGGACGATCCGAATGTCACGGTCAATGGGCTCATTGTGCATGCAGATTTGGCAACACTTCGCGATATTCGGGACAACAAGGGTGTCTCTGCAGTCGAGGCACTACCTGCCGATGCTGCGCGAGGCCGGTTTGGCATCCGACCAATGCTTCCCTCGCAAGAAGACGGCGAAACCACCAGCACTACCAACAGCCCCGCAACTGGCCCAACCAACGGCCCAGCTATGGAGAATTAGGAGTTCTTGACGCGTGCTACAAGCAATTGGTGCTTATCTGCTGTGGGGACTGTTCCCGTTCTATTTCCCACTTTTGAAACCTGCCGGACCCGTCGAGATTTTGGCGCATCGCTTCGTCTGGACCTGCGTGCTCATGGCGATCGTCGTGACCATCATTGGTGGGTGGCGACGCATTCGTGCCATGAGCAGGAAAACGTTTCTCGTTGTTGCGGCTGCGGCAGTGTTTATCTCAGTGAACTGGGGCGTGTACGTTTACGCAGTTAACACCAACCAAGTGGCAGAAGCCGCTTTGGGCTATTTCATTAACCCGCTGGTCAGCGTCGCATTAGGCGTGGTGTTCCTCAAGGAAACGCTGACGCGATTGCAGACCGTCTCGGTTCTCCTTGCGACGATCGCCGTCATCATCCTGACCATTTCTATTGGTACTCCGCCGATTATCGCGCTGTCTTTGGCGTTTAGCTTCGGGTTCTATGGTTTGCTCAAAAAGCAGGTAAACCTCAGTTCTGCTGAGTCGTTGATGGCAGAATCGGCGATCATCACGCCGTTGGCCATTGCCTACCTCGTATGGCTGCAGACGAAGGGAACTAGCACCTTCCTCAGTGAGGGGCCATCGCACATGGGGCTGCTGATGTTTGCTGGCGTTGCCACGGCATTGCCATTGCTGTTGTTTGGCATCGGCGCGAAAAAGATTCCGTTGTCTACCATCGGGCTGATTCAGTACATCACTCCATGTATGCAGATGATTATCGCAGTGGTAATTAACAAGGAGCAGTTGGAGCCAGCGCGATGGGCGGGCTACATCATCATTTGGGTAGCAGTAGTCCTGTTCGTCGCAGACATTCTGATCTCGATGCGGAAAAGGCGCAAACTACGCACCGAAGAGCTCACGCAAGTGCGAGTTGAGGAATAGGCCCTGCGGATCCAGTTGGGAGCGAAGCTTTGCGACGTCGTCGAAAAGCGGGTAACGCTCACGCAGGTCAGCACTATTCAGAGTGTGCAGTTTGCCCCAATGCGGGCGTCCACCTGCTTCCTTGAAAATAGGTTCGATGAGATCGAAGAAGTAGCGCGCGTACGGTTCCTTCCAGTAGCGATGAACTGCAATGTAGGCGCTATCGCGTTGGTACGCGGTCGATAAAGCGACATCGTCGCTCTTTGCTGCGCGAATCTCTAGTGGGAATGACACCCAAGCCCGATGACGGTCAATGACCGAACGGATCTCACCGAGCACCTCGGGGAGATCGTCAAGAGCGATGGCGTACTCCATCTCGGAAAAACGAACACGGCGTGGCGAAACAAACACTCGATGCGATTCGTCCACATACTTCCGTCGGCTCACAGTACTGGCAGCAAAGCGGTTCAGCGCTCGGGTGCTCCGCGGCATTGCACGTGATAGTTCACAGATTCCGAGCAATCCGCCGTTGTTCAGGACTTCCTCTGAGAAAAAGGAACTTGTCGACGCAGCCATCCGTGCTGCACCCGAAGACTGGCTGGTAGGAGAGTCACTCGGCAGGGAATGCGTGGCACGCAATTCTGGCAGGGCGGTGTTCAACTCTGTATCGGGGATGCGGGTGTTCTCTTTCACCAAGGCGGTCGAAGTCCCGGGGAACCAGTAGAACTCCATGTGGTCGACAGCTTTCACCCGCTCGGTGAAGTTGATGCGGACATCATCGAAGTCTTCTGGGTGTTCGTCGGCAGCAAGATGAAAAGCAGGTACGCAGTCGAGGGTCAGTTCTGTGAGAACTCCAAAGACCCCTAGACCGAGGCGTGCGAGGCGGAACAACTCCCCGGCACGACCTTCAGCTCCTTCGTAACAGTCGTATTCGACTGCATCGGCACAGATGATGCGGAATCCTCGGAGCATGCCCGCGAAACCAGTGAAATTCAGACCAGTGCCGTGAGTACCCGTCGATACAGCCCCCGCCACTGATTGCGGGTCAACATCGCCTTGGTTAGCCAAAGACAAACCCAACGGACGCAAAAGAGCAGGGACGTCGCGAAGGCGCGTGCCTGCACGAAGCGTAACTGTCATGGCCTCCCGGTCAACATGGAGCAACCCCGACATGTTGTCCAGCTGCACCCGATGCCCAGATGTTGTTGCCACAGGAGTAAACGAATGGCCTGCACCGAGCGGTCGCACCTGGCTGCGCTGAGCTGCAGCTGCCCGAATTACCTCGGCAATGTCGTGCGTCGATTCCGGACTATGCACGCGCGCTGGTTCACACGTCTGGGTACGAGACCAGTTACTCCACAGCCGACTTTCTGTGTCGTGCCCCTCGTGCTTCGTGGCAAACGGATTGTGTAGCGAACTCATGTGAACAACAGTCCCTTTCCTCGGTACGTTGGCCAGCGATGAATAATCTCGCCACCTGCAACGATTAGTGTCTCATTGGCATGTTCAGCGATCTCTCCGGCTTTTGCGTGTCGGAACCAAACGGCATCACCGATGCCAAGCGACTTCGCTGCCTGTCCAGTCAGAGGCGTCTGTACTTCGCCTGGGCCCTCATCCGGCACGTACTTGAGTCCCGCCGGATACACCGGCGTTGGCAATCGATCGGCTCCCGCGGGGCCAGAGGCGATTCGGCCTCCACCAGCTACCGTCGCAATCGAACGATGAGGCTTTCGCACCACTGGCACGACAAACCATGCTGCAGGGGTCAGGGTGAACGCACGGTAGCCGTCGAAAAGTGTGGGGGCCAGGAAGCCAGATCCCGCAGCCACTTCCGTCACCGCAGATTCAACACACGTTGACTCAAGCGAACCGGTGCCACCGCCGTTAACGAACTCCAGCGGGCCACTGTGCTTTTCGACGGCTGTCACTATAGCTTCTCGACGCTTCGCCAATTCCGCACGCGAGCGACGCTGCATCACTCGGATAAGGCGGGAACGCGCGGAACGGCCTTTGTCTCCGACACCTGCGATGTGGCCTTCGTACATCATGATGCCGGACAGCGCGAGCCCCGGAGTGTCGGCGACAAGCTTCGCAAGGCGGACAGCGTCTGCAGATGAGTGAGCAGGAGAGCGGCGAGTGCCAATATGGACGCCAGGTGCAGGTCGCCAGGACGCATCGATATCTAGGCACACGCGGATAGGTGTCGCATCTGTGGCGTGTCGTGCGATGAGAGCGATGTGTTCAGGGGAATCCACCATGAGGCAGATTGCTGCTCGGGCAGCGGGGTCGTCGGCAAGCTCAGTGAGCGCGGTCGTGTTAACGCTGGGGTACGCGACGAGAATGTCGTCGGAGATGTCGTCCCGAAAGAGGGCCAGTGCCTCGGGGAGTGTGTACGCGAGAATGCCTTGAAAACCAGGCTTGTTTAGTACATAGCGTAAGAGTTCGGGGATACGTACCGACTTGGAGGCCACCCGAATAGGCATGCCATGGGCGCGGTCAAGCAGTGACTGTGCGTTGGCGTCGATGGCTTCGAGATCCACAACGAGAGCGGGCAGTTGCTCGTGTGCGATCGCAGACCGAACTGCGTCGGGGACTGCTGGGGAAAACATGTCGCAAATATAACGAGATTAACTACGGTTCGTTGTGGTTTTAGAAAGAAAACCCGTAGGCGAAAGCCCAGATGCTGACTTCTATCGCTGGCGAGTACTGTCGCCGAAGTTCATCGGGGCAAGCGGCGCTAGACGAGCCAGCTGTAACGAGCTTCGGAGGACTCGAATTCGATGACATCGCCGTCAACCAGGTAGCCAGCTGCTACTGGGCGACGTTCCATGGACTCCAAAACCTGATCGAGCTTGTCGGTGTTGAACATCGAGTAGACGCCCTCTGGGAGTGGAGAGAACATAGGTACGTTCCTTTCGCTATGGAAAACGTGAGAATGTCCTCAAGTATTAGGTAGAGGGTGGGCGAAAGTAAAGACACTGGTGAGTGAAATTCAACACGTCTGTAAGTATCGATATCTCATCATCTCTGACCAGGGGCTTGGCCTTCGATCCGGCTGTCAGCCTACAATCTGGGATCATGGCTAACTCTTCGTTCGTGCACCTTCATAATCACACCGAGTATTCAATGCTCGACGGCATGGCGAAGATCGATCTTCTGGCTGATGAGGTGAATCGACAAGGTATGCCGGCGGTCGGCGTGACCGACCACGGCAATATGTTTGGTTCAAACGCCTTTTATCGGCAGATGACCAAGAAGGGCATTAAGCCCATCATCGGCATTGAGGCGTACATGGCTCCCGAAAGTCGATTCAACAAAAAGCGTATTCAGTGGGGCGAGCCACACCAGAAGGGCGATGACGTCTCGGGTCGTGGTTCCTACTTGCATCAGACGATGCTGGCTCTAAATTCACAGGGCCTGCGAAATCTCTTCTACTTGTCCTCGATGGCATCGTACGAAGGGCAACTGGGTAAGTACCCGCGAATGGACGCAGAGCTGATTGCCGAGCGCTCCGAAGGCATTTTGGCCACCACGGGTTGCCCGTCCGGTGACGTTCAGACGCGCCTTCGCCTCGGCCAGTTTGATGAGGCCTTGAAGGCTGCCGGCATGTGGCAGGACATCTATGGCAAGGAGAACTACTACCTTGAATTGATGGACCACGGGTTGGATATCGAAACCCGGGTTCGCAGCGAGTTGCTGGAAATTGGCAAGAAGCTGAATCTGCCGCCCGTCGTCACGAATGACTGCCACTACGTAACCAGGGATCAAGCTAAAGCCCACGAAGCGATGTTGTGTGTGCAGACCGGCAAAACTCTGCACGATCCAGATCGCTTCAAGTTCGATGGCGACGGCTACTACATCAAGTCTGCCGAAGAAATGCGTGCGACCTGGGATCACCTGGTTCCTGAAGCGTGCGACAACACTTTGCTCATTGCCGAGCGCGTCGAGTCGTACGACGAACTGTGGGAGGAACACACCCACGATCGAATGCCACTTGCCGACGTGCCGGAGGGCGAAACCCCCACCACTTGGCTGCGCCACAAGGTGATGGAGGGGCTAGAAAAGCGATTCGATGGGCGTGAAGTCCCAGAAGAATACATCCAGCGCGCCGACTATGAAATTGAAGTTATCGATGGCAAGGGGTACCCGTCGTACTTCCTCATCGTTGCCGAGTTGATCGCGCATGCGCGTGAAATTGGCATCAAGGTGGGCCCAGGTCGTGGTTCGGCTGCTGGTTCCTTGGTTGCGTACGCAACATGGATTACCAACATCGACCCGATTGAACATGGCCTGTTGTTCGAGCGATTCCTCAACCCAGAGCGCCCATCGGCACCTGATATCGATATCGACTTTGACGACCGTCGTCGTGACGAAATGATCCGCTACGCTGCTGATCGCTGGGGCGAGGACAAGGTCGCGCAGGTGGTGACCTTCGGTACGGTGAAGACGAAGCAGGCACTGAAAGACTCTGCGCGCGTGCAGTTCGGGCAGCCGGGCTACCAAATTGGTGACCGCATCACGAAGGCGCTGCCACCAGCCATTATGGCGAAGGATATTCCGCTGGGTGGCATCATGGACCCTCAGCATCCTCGTTACGGCGAGGCTGCCGAGGTGCGTCAGTTGATCGAAACAGATCCTGACGTAGCCAAGATTTACGAGACTGCCCGCGGTCTGGAAGGCGTAATTCGCCAGACTGGTGTACATGCGTGTGCGGTGATTATGGCTTCGGTGCCGTTGCTGGATCACGTGCCAATGTGGAAGCGCCAGGCTGACGGTGCGCTCATCACGGGCTGGGACTATCCGGCATGTGAAGCCATCGGTCTGTTGAAGATGGACTTCCTAGGCCTGCGAAACCTGACGGTTATTGGTGACTGCCTGGAAAATATCGAAGCGAATCGAGGAGAAAAGATTCTTCTCGACGAGCTGCAGACCGACGACAAGAACGCCTACGAGCTGCTTGCTCGTGCCGATTCGCTGGGTGTGTTCCAGCTGGACTCAGGTGGTATGCGTGAGCTGTTGAAGCGCATGCAGCCGACAGAGTTTAACGACATCGTGGCCGCTCTCGCGCTGTATCGACCAGGACCGATGGGTGTTGGCGCGCACTTGGCTTATGCCGACCGTAAGAATGGACGCAAGCCCATCGAACCAATCCACCCTGAGTTGGAAGAGCCACTCAAGGACATCTTGGGCGAGACATACGGTCTGATTGTGTACCAGGAGCAGATCATGAGGATCTCGCAGAAGGTCGCAAACTACACCGCTGGTCAAGCAGATGGCTTCCGTAAAGCAATGGGTAAGAAGAAGCCGGAGGAACTTGCTCGCCAGTACGCAACCTTCGAAGCGGGCATGAAGGAAAATGGTTACTCAAAGGAAGCACTCGATGCGCTGTGGGGAACCATCGAACCATTCGCGTCGTACGCGTTTAACAAGTCCCACGCTGCAGGTTACGGACTGGTGTCGTACTGGACGGCGTACCTCAAGGCGAACTACACGGCTGAATACATGGCTGCTTTGTTGACATCGGTGTCGGACAATAAGGATAAGTCTGCAATCTATCTTTCCGACTGTCGCCATCTTGGTATTCATGTGTTGTCCCCGGATGTCAACGAGTCTGCAATGAACTTCCAGTCGGTGGGCAAGGATATCCGTTTTGGTCTTGGCGCTATTCGTAACGTGGGCCATGATGTTGTGGACTCGATCGTCGCGACGCGAAAGGAAAAGGGGAAGTTCAAGGACTTCTCGGACTACCTGGACAAGATCGATACTCTGCCGTGTTCGAAGCGAGTGACAGAATCCTTGATCAAGGGCGGTGCGTTCGACTCGCTTGGCCACCCGCGTAAGGGATTGGCACTCATCCATGAGGATGCCGTCGATGCAGTCCTGCCAACGAAGAAGGCCGCTGACAAGGGACAATTCGACTTGTTCTCAGGATTCGGTGGTGAAGAAGACGAAGATGCTGTCAATGTTTTCCAGGTAGAGATCCCGGACGAGTCGTGGGAGCGGAAGCACGAACTCGCACTCGAGCGAGAGATGCTGGGTCTGTACGTGTCTGGTCACCCGCTGGACGGCTATGAAGAATCGTTGGCGCAGCAAACGGATACGGCAATTACGACGATCGTTGGTGGCGAAGTCCCTGACCGTACCGAAGTCGTCATTGGTGGCATCGTCTCGAGCGTGGATCGCCGAGTGAATAAGGACGGCTTGCCGTGGGCCATCATTGGTTTGGAAGACCATAACGGAGCCTCGGTGGAAGTGCTTGCGTTCCCGCGCACGTACGCAATGGTGTCGACGATGGTGGCGGAAGATGCAATCGTGCTGGTGAAGGCGCGCGTGCAGTACCGGGATGATCGCCTGAGCATTGTGTGCGATGACATTAAGGTGCCAGATCTCGGGCTGAACGGTGCATCCGGAATTCCGCTTCGGCTGCAGTTGCGCACCGAACAGTGCACGCCGGAGTTCATTGCCAAACTCAAGCGCGTTCTGCAAGACAATCCAGGTGAATCCGACGTGTACCTGAATCTCGTCGATGGCAATAATTCCACGATGATGGTGCTGGGCGAACACTTGCGAGTCAACCGTGCAGCAAGTCTTTTCGGAGATTTGAAAGCCACCCTCGGCCCAGGCATTTTGGGACAGCAATCCTAAAGGGTGGGACATTGGCGGAGGTTGTGGTTTGCCCGAATGTCGTCCTGAACTGGGATGACGGCGCGGTTATGCGCCGTAGCTGAGGGGGAGTTGCCGTCCCAATGTCATTGTTTGGGTTGGTGGCGGTAATGTAAATCAACATGACCGACTTTGCCGCTCCCTCCACAGATACTGCCCGCCGCCTCGTCCACGCGGCTGATATTCAGGTCGCTCAGGCTCGAATTTCGGCAGTCATTGCGGCAACACCACTGCAGTACTGCGCTCGGCTGTCGGAAAAGACCGGCGCGAAGGTATTTCTCAAGCGCGAAGATTTGCAGGACGTGCGCTCGTACAAGATCCGTGGCGCGTACAACGCGATGGTGCAGCTTTCCGAAGAGGAGCGCGCAGCGGGTGTCGTTGCCGCGTCGGCAGGCAATCATGCCCAGGGCGTTGCATATGCGTGTCGTACACTCGGGGTCAAGGGGCGCATTTTCGTGCCGAGCCAGACGCCAAAGCAGAAGCGCGATCGCATCGCGTACCACGGACGGGATGCGGTAGAAATCATCGTTACTGGTGACAGCTTTGATGAAGCAGCAGCTGCTGCTCGTGCGGATGCACAGAAGTCAGGCGCAACGATGGTTGAGCCTTTCGACTCGTTCAATACCATCGTCGGCCAAGGCACTGTTGCTGCGGAAGTAGTGGCCCAGCTTTCGGCTCAGGGGCTGACTCCGGATACCGTGTGCGTCCCAGTCGGCGGTGGAGGATTGCTGTCGGGCGTCGTCAGCTACTTCGCAGATATGTCCCCACACACTGCTGTCATCGCGGTCGAGCCGCAGGGCGCACCATGCATGCAGGCAGCTCTGGACGCGAATGAGCCAGTGACACTGCCAACTGTGGATCCATTTGTCGACGGCGCTGCAGTCAAGCGTCTTGGAGATCTACCGTTCCACATCATTGAGGCAAATAGGAGCCGGATTCATCCACTTATTGCGCCAGAAGGTGCTGTCTGTGAAGCACTCCTGGACTTGTACCAGGACGAAGGCATCATTGCGGAACCTGCGGGTGCATTGTCAGTAGCTGCTCTCGAACAACTCAACTTCGCGAAAGACGAAGTCGTGGTGTGCATCATCTCTGGTGGCAACAATGATGTTCTGCGTTATGCGGAGATCATGGAACGCTCCCTTGTCTACCGTGGTTTGAAGCATTACTTCTTGGTGAATTTCCCGCAAAAGCCAGGACAGCTCCGAATGTTCTTGTCGGATGTCCTAGGTCCAGATGATGACATTTCCCAGTTCGAATACCTCAAGCGCAATAACCGCGAGACCGGCGCTGCCCTTGTTGGTATCGAGTTGCGTCGTGCTTCGGATCTCAACGCTCTGCTTGAACGAATGAAATCATCGCCACTCGACTGCCGTCGCCTCGTTCCGGGTACTCCGGAGTACGATTTCCTTACGTAGGAAACCGTAGTCACCTTGGGTGGTGGCGTGTCGTGAAGCGCAGGAAAGTGAGTGCATGTCTGCAAGTTTCTCGTCGGCGCAAGAGTCAGCTGCTCAGGGTGTAGAAGGCGGATCTACTCAGTCAGTTCAGGCACCGCATCCACATCGTTGGTGGGCCTTGGCAGTGTTGGCATGCGGAATCGTCATTCTTGCAGTCGACATGACGGTCCTGAATTTTGCGCTCCCGGCGATTTCTCGGGATCTGCAACCTAGCGGTACTCAGTTGCTGTGGATCATTGATATCTATGCGTTTGCGTTGGCGTCGCTTTTGATCACGATGGGCACACTTGGCGACCGTATTGGTCGCCGGAAATTGTTGCTCATCGGTATTGCTGGTTTCGCGGTGGCCAGCGTCATCGCGGCTATGGCGACTTCATCGCTCATGCTCATCATTGCGCGCGCTTTACAGGGCATTTTTGGTGCAACGTTGATGCCGTCGACATTGTCGATCATCAAGGCGATGTTCACAGATCCAAAGGAACTGTCGCGCGCGATTGCTGCATGGATTTCCTGCTATTCACTTGGTGCCATCATTGGCCCGGTGCTCGGTGGCTGGTTGCTAGAACACTTTCACTGGGGTTCAGTCTTTCTCATTAATGTTCCGGTGGCAGCGATCATTTTCATCGGCGGCGTGTTCATTATTCCTGAATCCGTATCTCGCGCGCCGGGCCGTTTCGATGTTGTTGGTGCGGTTCTCTCGATCACCGCGCTATTCGGGCTCGTCGGAGCGTTGAAAGCAGTGACTGCAGGGTTGGCACTGTGGGTTTCGCTTGGTTTGCTAGTTGTGGCAATTGGCCTGGGGGTGCTATTTGTCGCACATCTTAATAACACGCAGTTTCCGCTTGTCGACGTCCGCCTGTTGCGCAGCTCCGCGTACTCGACTGCAGTCATCGTCAATTTGGTGAGCTCGTTTTTACTTGTGGGCGTGATGTTCTATCTCACGCAGTATCTCCAAGTAGTTCTGGAACTCAGCCCAGTGCATGCAGGTTTGTTACTGATGCCAGGAATGATCGTGTCGATGGTCTTCACCGTGGTAACCGGTGAGTTGGTCAGCCGCGTTCCTGCACGCCGCTTGCTGGTGATTGCCCTTTTGCTAACAGCTTGTGGCCTCAGCATGCACGTCATAGAGGCTTTCGGTCAATGGGAAGCTATTCCTAGCGGGCCGCTGGTGAACTGGTGGTTTGGCGCCTCATTCATGATTATTGGAGCTGGCGTGGGCATGCTGGATCCGGTAACCAACACCATCATTTTGGGCGCAGCGCCCCCTGAACAATCAGGAGCAGCATCAGCATTGTCTGAAACTGGCTACGAGCTCGGCGCGGCCTTTGGTGCAGCTGTGCTAGGTGCTGTCTTGATTTCGGTGTACAGCTTTAACGTGGTGAAGCATGACTTTGGTGTGGATGCCAGCGAGCTCAGCGCGATTTCCAGCAATGTGAATAATGCTCATGCTTTTGCTGAGTCGCTGACCCCGGAAGCAGCAACCCAGGTTGTCTCCGCAGCGAATGATGCCTTCGTCACAGGAATGGGCGTGACGGCAGCCGTTGCTGCCGCATTATGCGTGGTCGCGGCAGTTGGTGTGCGCCTGGTGCTGCCGAATCTCGGCGTGCACGAGATGGCCGAATCAGAGCGTCATTAGGCATACCGTCTAGGATGGAAAATCGGATGACAAACTGCCCTTAGAGCTCGTGGCGGTTGCAAGGCAAAAAGTTCCGTTTACTAGGGGAGATGGCAAACCAGTTATGGCCGACGTGTCGCAAAAACGTAGTTCGCAGCGATTGAACGATGCCACCATGGTTGGATTGTGGCTTCAGGCTGCTGACAGCGAGATGCGCGAACGAATGCAATCGTTGGTCGCATCAGCCACGGAATCTGATCTGGAAGCTCTACTTGCGTGGTCAGGACTACGCATGGATGAGGTTGAGCGGATCGATACCTTCCTTGGCACTTTGCTTGCCCATCATTTGGCAGACTCCGCCGTCGAGGAAGCAAAGAGCGTTATAGATTCTTTCCCAGCCGTAGTGTTCGCTTCGGTTGTTGGTCGCGCTGCTCGTATTGCTGGTCCTCAGGACATCTGGCTCGATTGGCCGGCAGGTATGCAGCTCGATCCACGCGCCGATGAGACTAAGGCTGTGGTGGAGCACCTCATCGAAAAGCTCCCAGAGTTCGTTACGGACTTCGGGCTTGTCGACGTCGCAGTTCTCGACGGCGCCGCAGCTGAGGCAGGAACCTCGGAGGATTCCGCTCGATTGGCATTGCTCCACGCTGGCATGCAGCAGTCGGTCATGCCGCTGCTTATCGAACGCCTAGAAGACGAAGCAGGGCTTGGTGACATAACTGATCCGTCGCCAAGCGATGTCGTGCAGACGCTGGCCACCGTCAAGAACTCGGTGGAAGCGATGGTGAGCGGGTTCGGAACGGATGCGGGTGGTGATGTGCCACGGGCGCTGCGGCTGTTGGCTCAGTCTGCGCCGAAAACGGCGGTCGCTCTGGTTAACGCAACGCTTGGCTATGCGATGGCAACGGCAGCGGATCCTGCGAACTGGGAATCGCGCGATGATCTCGGACCTGACACCACAGGTATCCCACCAATTTTGCTCGATGCAGCTCGCGAAGAATTGCGATTGCGTCCAGTGGGTACGCAGTCACGACGAACCGCGGTTGGCGTTGTAGCTACCACTGGCCGGCCACAGTTGTACTTCGACGAGATCACGCAGCGCATCGGCATCCAGCTGCCAACTCCTGCAGCGCCCGCGAATCGCGACTGGCTTGTTACCTATGGTGGCACCGTTGTGTCGAAGCAGGCTGTTGGTTTGGAAGATTCGTCGTCACGCCCTGTCGTGCCGGTAACTGAACCAGTGCGTTCGGTGCTGGTTGAGCTGGGCGAAGATCAGCATTGGCGGGTGCCCGCCATTGATACGGATGACCCGGTGCTGATTTTCGGTGCCGATGGGCAGTCGATCACTGACAAAGTGTCGCTTCATTCGGATGCCGTGACGGTTGTTTACCCCAACGATGCTCGTCTGGTGGATCCGGTTACTGGTGAGGATATTCCACTGCTCACAGAGCCACGTCCTGCTGAATGGCAGTTGTGGCACGTCGCGGAAGTTGATTTACGTGATGTGCATGCAGTCCAGATTCGTCGCGGTGGTATCGCTGGCGAAGTGCGTTCTGCCTCTCCGGTGCGTCGACCGCAGCTGACATTGCCACACGCGCGTCTCGATGGAGCGGTTACGCAATTTGGCACGCCCGTCTATGCAGGTGGGCCGGTGGCAGTGTTCCCGCCGACGTTGTCTGGAAATGCGGAGACATGGCGAGCGCAGATTGCTGAATTCTCGGGTTATGGCAATTTCGCTGAAGAAATGATCATGGTCTACGACCTTGAAATCCCTGCAGCTGGCGGTAACGTCGACATTCTGACTGACGATGATTACCCATGGCTCGGTGAGTTCGTCGTACGCTTGACGAACCCACGCGGACGGAGCTTCCAGAAGCACTTTGCTGTCGCGGAGCAAGCCGAGCTGTCGGTCACGTACCGCAATGGTGGCGATGGGTTCCGTATCCCAACTGAAGAAGGCTTGAGCCCTGCTGAAGTGCGGGTTGTTTCCGGCGAGAAGCCGTTGGAAGCCGACCCAGCAGTGTTGCGTCTTGGTGAAGATGAAACGAAGGGCACCATAGAACTATCCACCGAAGAGGGCGCTTGGCTAGAACTATTGGTGAAGCCAGGATTCCTCGAGTTTGAGGTTCCCCTGTCCGACGAAACTGTAGCGCGACGTAAGTTCACCCTGTTGACTCGCCCGGGACGACTCGATGTTCACGGTCGCTTCAAGGTCATGGCACCCGGCGAGTTGCGCCATGCGCACCTAGCTGTTGCGTCCGGTGAGCGTGACATTTGTCGAGTACCGATTTCTCGCAATGGCGACGAAGGTGTCGCGGACTTTGGGTCTTATGCTGATCGTATTGCGCTGCTGAAGTCGGTCTCAGTCAACTTGGACTGGACGCGAGTGACGGGTCGTCGCCGGTTGTCCGTTCCGTTGGTGTCAGCTCCCCAGGTTGATCCAGTGCAGTCTATTGCCTGGGCAGAGGATGCACCAGGAATTATCGAGGTTGAGCACAGCGCATCGGTTGCACATGTGCCAATGACACTGTGGGTGTGGTGTGCCCGAGCACCGTGGCTGAAGCCAGTTGGTTTGCGCGTCATCGATAGTGAGTGCGAATTGCCAGAGGAACTGCTGCCACATGGCCCGTTTGTGGTGCAGGTGACCTTCGGCGTCGAGAAGGATCGTCGCCCGGTGTGGCCAGCACTAGAATCGGTCATTCTGCCGGAAGTGGAGGGCGAGGAGGCGAGTTCCAGCCTTGCCGATGTCGTTGGTGACTTGAAGGTTGACCAGTTGGCTCAATTGTGGTCGTTGTTCGCTGCCATGCGGTCGGGTAGTGGCACGATAATGGCGCAGGCAAACGACGAGTTAACGCCAGACAATCTGCGGACTGTGCTGACGGCGGTGCCACGAAAGAATCTGTCGGCGCTGAATTCGACGTCTATCAAGCTTGACGATCAACCGGGCATGCTCATTTCTTCCGGCCTCGTGCTGCGTGATTTTTCCATGTCGGAACCGACTCCAGGTCGTCGTCGCGTGCCATGGCTGGGCGCACTGGCTGCGATGAGTGATGTCGTCACCGATGATGCGGTTACACACAGCGAACAGCTTGAGTATCTTCGCGCTACCGGTGGTGAAGCGCTGCTGCGTGCGATGGCTACAGGTCAGGATGCGACTTTGGAGTCCGCCTGCATTGACCAGTCATCCGTCCAGATCACGGCATTGCCCGAAGCACAGGCAAACGCGATTCTGGGGCAGTTCTTCGATGTGCACCGGATGGTTCCGGGTCCACTTACTGACGACGATGCTCGCTTCACCGCCATTTACGAAGTGGTGCAGCATCGCAATGAGATTGTGGATTCGGGCATCATGACTGGTTTGGCTGCTGCGTCCCGCAAACTCTTCCAGATTGTCTCTCGCACCTCGCCAAAGCTGAGGAAAGCCGTGAACGTGCGCTTCCACAAGCTTGACGGCATCGATGCCTATGAGCCGTCGTTGCACTGGACTCTTGTGCCTGGAACCTCACTGCTCATTGCCGTTGCAGCTCGAGCGTTGGCGAGGGCGAAGGCAGAGACCCCTGATGTCGATGACTCCGTTTTGGCTGAGCTCCTGCCACTGTGGGCGCAGCTCGCGGATCTGGTGCCAACGCTCGTCATGAGTGACCTTCTCATCGCCGATGCGTTGGTGACTTTCGCTCTGCACGGCGACCGTACCCTGCCGATTGAAGTCGCAGCTACCGATGACGACGATCCCGCCGCGGAAACAAGTTCGGATACCAACGGTGACGAGGCGAGTGCAGCCGAAGCCAGCGCCGATGAGGCACTGGCTGACGCAATCCTCGGTGGCTCTGCAGACGCTAGCGACTAATTAGTCACCAGCAGTAGAGCTACTTTTCTCCGACCAGCGCGTATCCCCATGCAGGAAGCGTGACGACGCCGTCGTCAAGTGTTGCCGCCGCAGAGGGGAACGTGCTGAGTACAGTTGGCGAGCCGTGGGTGGTGTCGCCGAAACGAGCGACTGCTGCGTCATACATTACGTGGGAGTTTTGCGGTGACAGCGGGACTGTGACTTCCTCGTCCGAGAAGTTGGCCACAAGCATGACAGGAGATGGTGTTGTCGTTGAGAATGCTCCCGCAGCCGTGTTTGTGCGGGTGAGCTTGAGCCACCGTCCGTCAGCGTCGGTTTCTGTTGCCACGGACACTGCCCAGGGGCTGCGAAGCTGTGGGAGGGATCGGCGAAGAGCAAGCAGTTCTTGGTAGGCAGACAGAATTTCTGCGTGTGGAGCAGAATCCAGTTCCGACCAGTTCAACTTGGAGTTGGTGAACGTGTCGATGGCGATCGGGTCGGCGACTTCGTCTGGATCCCAGCCTGCCCGAGCGAACTCACGGAGTCGACCTTCTCGGGTTAGTCGCTGCAGTTCTGGATTTTCGTGCGAGCAGAAGAAGGCAAATGGAGTCGATGCGCCCCACTCTTCGCCCTGGAAGAGCATCGGAGTAAACGGGGACGCGGCGACGACTGCGAGTTTCAACGCTTGCTGAGCAGGAGTGAGATTCATCGATGGGCGGTCGCCCGTAGCGCGATTGCCGGTCTGGTCATGCGTCGTCGTATACGTGACGAAGGAGCTCAGTGGCTGGACATCGAGGTTGAAGCCACGGCCATGGGTACGACCTCGGAATGTGGACATACGGTTCAGGTGGAAAAACGCTTCGTTCAATGTCTGTGCGAGAACATCGACAGTGCCGAAATCGCCGTAGTAAGAGTGCTCTTCGCCGGAGACGAGCGTATGAATTGCGTGGTGAACATCGTCATCCCACTGTGCTGTAAGTCCGAATCCACCCGCGGCACGAGGTCGCACAATCTTTGGATCATTCTGATCGGACTCAGCGATGAGTGAACGAGGAATGCCCGTTTCAGCGGAAACGGACTCGGCGACAACCTGCATTTGTTCGAGGATGTGGAACGCGCCTTCGTCGTGAAGTGCATGAACCGCATCGAGGCGCAGGCCGTCAATGTGGTAATCAACGAACCACTGACGAATCGCATCCAGAATATAGGCGCGAATCTCATCGGAGTGATCGCCCATCAGATTGACGACTTCACCCCAGCCGGTTGAACCACCAGAGGTGTACGGGCCGAAGAACCCAACGTAGTTTCCATCGGGACCAAAGTGGTTGAACACTACGTCCATAATGACTGCTAGGCCCTTGTTGTGGCACGTATCAACGAGCTTTTGGAGGCCGCGCGGGCCACCGTAACCTTCGTGGACTGCGTGCCAGCTGACACCGTCGTAACCCCAGTTGCGATCGCCTCCGAATGGCTGCACGGGCATGAGCTCAATATGGGTAACGCCGAGGGAAATAAGGTGATCCAGGTGTTCAACCAGGCCTTCGAAGTCGCCAGACTCGGAAAATGTGCCGACATGCAGTTCGTAAATCACACCACCCGGCAGGATCCGGCCGGTCCACTGTGCGTCTTTCCAGGCGTAATCGGAAAGGTCGACAATCTCGGAAAAGCCATGTGGGCCGTCCGGTTGCGACTGTGAACGCGGATCCGGAAGCGGGATAGTCCAGTCGCTCGGGTTCTCTGGAGTGTCGTCTTCGGAAGCGCCGTAGCCCGAATGTGCCCGTATTTGAAATGCGTATCGATCGCCAGGTGCCCGTGCTACGTCCGCTTCGAACCATCCCTCAAGAGCGCTATCTGGAAGCATTGGAAAGACCTGTGGTGCTTCCGGATCGCCAAGGAGGAGTTCAACTTCAGTTGCGTATGGTGCCCAGACTCGATAGTTACTCATGTTTTCCATGGTAAAGGCCTAATAGCGACTCTGTTGGATTACACAAGGAGGGAATAGGGAACAATAGGAGACATGTCTGATCCCAGCGCGCCCCTGATTGTGCCCTCGCCAGGCGAAATCGCTACTGATGAATACGAAATCAAACGATCTCGATTCATCACGTGGATCACGCGTGCCGACTCCGAAGAAGAAGCCCGCGACATTCTCGCACTCGCTCGCGCGGAGTATTCAGATGCTCGCCATCATTGTTCTGCATACATTCATGAAGTGGAGGGCTCGAATCGCGTTGAACGCTCCTCTGACGACGGTGAACCCTCCGGAACAGCTGGCAGGCCAATGCTCGATGTCCTCATTGGGTCGGGGATGACGAATGTCGTGGCGGTCGTCGTCAGGTATTTCGGCGGGATCAAACTCGGCACAGGAGGACTTGTTCGAGCATATTCGGATGCAGTATCTGGGTGCTTGCCAAAGGTTTCAAAGAACACACGGGTGCGTCGCGAGCTGCGCAGTATCGAGGTCAATCCAGGTGACGCCGGGCGGGTCGAGTCGGAATTGCGCAATCGAGGCTTCGATGTTGTAGATACCGCGTGGTCGGCACAGGTGACTCATACTGTGGCAATCGAACCGGGAACAACTGAGCTTCTCGATGGAGCCCTGCAGGCCCTCTCTCACGGCGAGCTCTTGTCAGCCAAGGCGGGGACACGTTGGGTCGAGCTGCCACTGCGATAGCCTAGGCGAAATCGCAGAAACACCCGCGTCGTCAGTTAGTCACTGGTAACTCTAAGTGCATGACACAGCAGCCTGATTCTTCCCAGCAGCCAGCACTTCTCGTCGACCGCGAGGGGTACATTGAGACATGGACTATCAATCGAGCGGATAGTCGCAATCCGATTTCTGCACCGGATGTCATTGACGCGATTGTCGATAACGTCGCTCGGGTCAACATGGACCACGATGTTCGCGCTGTTATCCTCACCGGCGCCGGGTCCGCATTCTCTGCTGGTGGCAATGTCAAGGACATGGTTGACAAGACGGGCATGTTCAGTGGCACCCCATACGAACTTCGCGACGGCTACCGCAACGGCATCCAGCGCATCCCAATGGCGTTGTACCACTGTCAAGTCCCTGTTATCGCTGCGGTCAACGGTCCCGCGGTCGGAGCCGGGTGTGACTTGTCACTGATGTGTGACCTGCGAGTGGCATCAACGAAGGCGTGGTTCGCAGAGAGCTTCGTTGGTCTCGGGATCATTCCTGGCGATGGTGGCGCATGGCTGTTGACCAAGACCATTGGCCCAGCGCGGGCGGCAGAAATGGCGCTGACCGGCGACCGAATTACTGCGGACAAGGCCGCAGAATGGGGCATGGTTAACGAGGTCGTCGAGCCGGACGAACTGCTCGATGCGGCGAAGAAGCTAGCGGGTCGCGTCGCAAAGAATCCTCCACATGCAGTGCGAATGGCAAAGAAGTTGCTTCGCGAGTCGCAGCATCAGTCTTTGGCTAGCCTGTTGGAGTTGTCGGCGGCAATGCAGGCGTTGGCGCACACGACTGAGGATCATCGCGAAGCTCTGAACGCATTCATGGAAAAGCGGCCGGGTTCCTATTCTGGAAAGTAGTCGTTTGCTAGTTGTTGGGCGTTCCGCTATCAGCGAACAAGGTGCACTACGCTTTCCGCGATGTGCTGAAGATGAATAAGATGAAAGCATGAGTTACCTGCAGCCTTATCAGCAAAACCCGATTGAACTGCGCAAACAAGCGGTTCGTAAGCACTCGCGCAATGCAGTGTTGTGGAGCACCGGTGGCATTATCGGCGGTGTGGCCATTGGTTTGATGGCACAGAGCTTTGTCTTGATGGCCATGATCATTGGTATTGGCATCATCGGCGGTCTGGTGAACTGGCAGAAGGTTCAAAAGATCGTCAATCATAAGGACAATCAGTAGTTCACCCACGGGTTGGCGCGGCAGATGTGCCCGCGCAACCATGTGGTGCAGGTAGTTCATGACGCAGCATCTAGATGACGATAAGCCAGTCCGCATCGACGCCTGGCTGTGGGCAGTGCGGTTACTCAAGACGCGCTCTCAGGCTGCGGAGGCGTGCCGGGGTGGTCACGTCAAGCTGAATGGTAACGCCGTCAAGCCTGCGACGATCGTCGCGCCTGGCGACGAGATTCGTGTGTGGGCGAATCACCGCGAAACAATTGTTGAGGTCACGCGGACAATCGCCAAGCGAGTTGGCGCACCGATTGCGAAAACGTGTTACATCGATAAGTCGCCGCCACCGCCGCCAAGGGAAATCTTGGCGTCTATTCCGATGCGAGATCGGGGAGCAGGGCGTCCGACAAAGAAGGAACGTCGGCAGATTGATCGACTTCGCGGTCGATAACCCCTGTTTCGGTGACGGCTTCGGCCTTGTCCAAAATTGCGAGGCGCACTTTCATTCGCTTCACTCGCGCTTCTGGGTGCAGACCGAGGTGCTGGGTTTGCGTGATGTGATCTTCACCGAACTCGGCGAGGAGACAATCGTCGATAATTCGGGCGTGACCTGGGGTGAAACGATAGCGCATCGCTTTGGACACCTGGTCTACGCGACGAGGCTCTAGCAGTTTGCGCAACTCTCCCACGGTGTCGACTCCATTGGCATCAAGGATGTCTTCTAACCATGCGTAGTGTTCAGACTTGGATCGAGGGATGCGTGGCAGGAACAGGGTGAGCACGCCCGGCAGAGTTTCTGCATTGATTTCGACGTCGTCGGCACGATTAGGAGAGCTGTCTCTCCCTGTTGCATCGGACGTCGTGCTGTCTGAGTCTTGGGCAGATGCCGCTTCTTGTTCTTGCTCGTCAATGATGGAGGCGATCTGGTCGAACTGTTGGTCGGCAAGTTCAATCAGACCGGCTGCGAGAGCAAAAGCACGGTCGATGCGTGGATCGACTACACCCTCGGCTGACTTGTATCGAATATCGTGCTCGAATTCTGCCCACGCATGTTGGAGTACCGTGCGCACTTGAATCTCGAATTCAAGACCTTTATAAGGCTCGAGGATATTCGGCGCGTTCTCGCCGATTCGGCAGACCAAATGATGCGAGCCGTACCCTAGCTGCCCGCTGATTCGCGTTTCTAACGTTTTGTCCGTTGTGCGGAGGATGTCGAGGTCATCAGCCAGGACTTCAAGCACACTGGGGATCTCGGTAGAGTGGTACGTGGTGATACGAGCACCGACGAGATCATGAATATCGGCCCACGGGTCGGCGTAAACGAACGAGCCATCGTCGCGGCGACGCATCGCTTTCATTCGAAGCGAGCGCCATGTCTTCACTCGCGCTGTGACCTGATCGAATGCGAGGCCGGAGTCAGCGAGAATTTCACTGATTCCGTCTGCGAAGTCAGCAGCAGCCGTCGGGTGCGCCGCTAGCCACGAGTCGTACTGTGACTGCAGCGTGCGCATCCGTTCGCTAATTTTGCGACGCTTCTTTCTCGTCTGTGGACGAGCTGGTTGGTCTTGTTGCTTAGACATCTACTTCTTCTGCAACGAGCAGAGCCACAGGGTAGGTATCAAACATGCTAGAAACGACGACGGTTCCTGACCAGGTGCGACCAGTGAAGCGGTCTGTCCAGAATCCATCAGGCAAAGTTACTGTGGTGTCGCCCCAACCTCCATCGCGCTCCAGACCGATTGGACGGCGGGTAACCAAAGCGATGATGTCTTGGTCTTCGCCCTGTGGGCCACGTGCAGCACCGACCAGGTAGCGTTCGCCGACACCTTCGGCAAAAACTGGCTGGTAGGTGCCGCCGACGAACGAGTCAGGTCGTTCAGCACGCAAAGCCAAACCATGGTGGGTGACCATCAGCTTGACCATGCTTGCATCCGCCGCAGTAAAGCCTTCAGGCAATGTCGCCGGAGTCTCTGCGGAGCTCACCGCAGTTGGAACCTCACCTCGGCGTACCTGGTCGAGTGCTACGCGACGGGCATCGTAATCTACGAAACGACGATTGTCTGGGTCCACCAACGAGTCTTCGAGGAACTCCGTGCCCTGGTAGGTGTCAGGAATACCTGGTCCTACGAGCTGAAGCAGCTTTCGCGACCAACTCGTCGTCATGCCTGCTGGAGCGATGGACTGCACAAATTCAGTAATGCGGTCGGTGAGCGGGCCGTCGAGGAGGCGGTCGATCCAGCGCATTACACGGAGTTCCATCTCCTCGTCCGGTTCGGTCCACGTGGTGATGGAACTAGCCTCGCGCATTGCTTTTTGCGCGTATGCGTGGAGACGGTCGCGGAGTTCGTCCGTGATAACCCCATCTGCGGGCCATACGCCAACGATGTTCTGGATCAAGAAATAGCCAGTTGCAGCGTCTGGAGCTGGGGTAATGGCATTCCAATCGCGAATGTTCTCGGCCCAGTCACCAGCGATATCCGAAAGTTGGATAATGCGAGCACGGACATCTTCGCCTCGCTTGGTGTCGTGCGTGGACAATGCCGTCATCGTTCCTGGCCATAGACGGGCACGCTCCGACTGCAGGAGATGGTACTCGGCAGCTGAGACACCATAGCGGCTTGGATCGCCACCGACTTCGTTCAAGCTGACCAGTCGGCTTGCCCTGTAGAACGTCGTGTCTTCGACTCCCTTTGCCATCACAGCACCACAGACCTGCGCAAAGCGAGTGGCGGCTTCCCCCTGTGCGATCAGCCCAGCGGCAATCAAGTCCAGGGCAAACACACGCGATGGGAAGCGTGCGGCCATTTCCTGGATGACCGACGATGCCACGCGAGACAGCGACACATAGTCCGAGCGATAGACAGGCATAGCTGCGACGAGCTCGCTGATGGTGTCCATCAACTCTTCCTCGGTGACATTGCCACCGTAGGTCGACCAGTTATCGCGGCGAAGTGCGCGGGCTAGACGACGTACCTCCGCCGTCAATTCGCTCTTTGCAATTTCTCGCTTCAGCTCTCGTTCCGTCGCCTTAACTGCCTGCTTGTCCCACGTAGAGCCCGATTCCTGTAGCGCAAGCATGCTCATAGTGTCGCGTGATTCGCGGTTCATGAAAACGTTGTCGAACTCACGCAGTGCGTCGTAGCCGGTCGTGCCATCCACCTGCAAGCGAGGATCGAGTGGCTCGGTAGCACCGAGAATCTTCTCGATGACCAACCACTTGTCGTCGCCAAGCAAGCGACGCAGCTGCGACAAGTAACCGAAAGGATCCGACAAACCATCGGGATGGTCAACTCGGACACCATCGATGATATCGGCAGCAATGAGCTCGCGAACGATCCGATGAGTGTGCTCGAAGACAACCGGGTTTTCCTGGCGAATACCCGCGAGCCCGTTCACACTAAAGAATCGACGGTAACCGATAATGCCATCGCGCCAGAACATCAATCGGTACGACTGGCGAGCATGCACTTCTTGCGGCGTACCCTCCTCGGTGCCAGGGCGGATCGGAAACGCATGATCGTAGTACTTGAGCAGTGGCTCATCACCGCTGAGATCAACCTCAAGCTTTTCGACGTCGTCCTCAGAGCCCAAAACGGGCAGGCCCATTTTGCCGTCAGCGCCGTTGTCCTCGTGCCAATCGATATCGAAGTACGGTTCGAAATCGGAATCTTGTCCGTATGTAAGGACATCCCACCACCACTTATTGAGCTCTGGCTGCTCGACACCAAGGTGGTTAGGGACGATATCGATGATGATGCCGATGCCAGCCTCGTGCGCAGTTGCAGCGAGCGACTGCAGTCCCTTCATGCCACCCAACTCAGGGTTTATGGTGGTGGGATCGATGACGTCGTAGCCATGGTTTGACTCGGGAACCGACGAGAGAACTGGCGATAGGTAAATGTGGGAAACACCGAGCTCGGCAAGGTAAGAGATCTGTTTCTCGGCATCCGCGAAAGTGAATGCGCGGCCGTTTGGATCCGCCTTTGGACCGCGCAGCTGAACACGGTAGGTGGACGTAATTGGTCGTCGATCCATGGAAACGAGATCACTCGCCTTTCTGTCAAGGTACGACTAGTTCACCTCCACCTTAGTGGGCGTACGCCCAGAAAGTTGGATATAAAACTTCGCCAGTAGCGAGCGCGCAAGCCTCAACGTGGGCGCGATAGTCCGGACGGCTGCCCGCCGGAGTGAATAGAGCTAGTCGATCGCCCTCTCGCATGAAAGCAAGTGGCGATACCCGTTCGGCGGAGCGTTTCCATCTCTGTGCTGCCCATGCGTAACCACGTCGAAGGTCGACGTTGTGAGGAAAAACCAAAAGTGAATCTACCGTTGCTGGAAAGTACACCGGAGTGTCACCAAAAAGCCGGCACAAGTGCCCATCCAGCTCTAACAGCGCAGCCGTTGCAGCAAGCCAACCAGTGACGTGGTGCACGGGGCTACCCAGTTCCAATCCATGCACAAGGTCGCGGCGAGCGGGGCAATGGCCTATGGCCTTACGCACCACATCCTGCTGGCGAGCCGTACATAGCCGAGTAGCTTGTACTCCCGTTGCAGCTGCCGCGGGGCGTGCGACTACATGCAGTTGCCCCGTTGAGGTATGACGGTCGATCAATTCCTGCCCAGCTGTTTCCATTGAAAACCCCGGTCCAGTGACCACACCTATCAGCCCGGCCCCCACGTCGCGCCAATCTATATCTGATGGCGCATCACGTAACCACTCTGCCGGACGCAATTCCGGTACTGGTCGAAGCATTGCTAAGTCCCCCCACGTTCAGTCAATGCAATTTTGATGAAGCAGTTCTACTGCAGCCCTAGTGCAGCAGGAGGCTCTACCAACAGCCTCCCTTACCTACACTGACGCTCCAGGAATGGCATTGGTTCCCGAGGTTTTCGCAGAGGGGCACGAGAGCACGCATATTCGCGTGATGAGGTGTTTTAGAACGGTGGTTCGTCGTCAAGAGGGAAGCCGGCTGCAGCATTGTCATCGAATGAGCCTTGTGCATACGCGCCGCTTCCGAAGACTTGAGCGTGGGATTCGCGCGCCTCGGCTTCATCCAGCCCAAGTGCAGCGAAGAGCTGCTCTTTTGTCCAGATTTCGATATCCTGTCCCTGCTCCTGCAGCTCTCGGGCACGCCTTTCTTTTGATGTCACCGAATCCCACGGTCCGGCCACAAGAATGGTGGTTTTCTTGGTGACTCCCTTATTAATGTCCGCTCCCGCATCAGCGATCTTTTCCCACAACTGGCCTTTGTCGAACGGGTCGAAGTCTCCAGTCAGCGTCACTCGCTGGCCGAAAAGCAATCCCTGGGGATCAGCATGTGGATTCGGCTTGGGGATAGTTGTCGGTGTCTTCGCCGCATCCCACTTTGCGTGCCGACGAGCCCCTTGATTCCAATTCCCGCCACGACCAGCAACTCCAGAAGTGGTGCCTGATTTATACCTGACCTGGCGCAGCTTGCCTCCACTAATCTCGCCGAGACTCAGACTCAGAGTTTCAGACAACTCTTGGACGCTGGTGGAGTCCTGCTTGTGCATCAGCCATGTGGCGATATGAGCACAGGCAATGGCATCCGCCGTGGCATCGTGGTGTTCGGTCAAGTCGTAACCAGCAGCGGCAGCTAAGGTCGGCAGCTTCAAATTCCGCAATCCAAGCTCTGCTTGCCGAGCCCACCTATACGTGCAGCCGAACTTAACTTCAGGGGCTTCGATGCCCGCAGCCTGGCAGCCTTCATACATCGCAGTGAAATCGAACTTCGCGTTATGCGCGACGATGGGCATGGTTCCAACGACTTCGGTGAACTCCTGCACTCGTTGGGTAAACGAAGGTTGGTCTGCAACATCTGCTGGCTGGATGCCATGCACTGCGATGTTGTCCTCCGAAAACTCTTCCAATCCTGCAGGAGGTCGACACAACCACGAGTACGTGCTGTCGATTACACCGTTCTTTACGACGGCCAGACCCATTTGGATCACGGAGCCGAACGCAGCGTTTGCAGTCTCGACATCGAACGCAACGAAATCCTCCAAGCTACGATCGTCTGAACCTGATGTGTCTTCCTTTTGCTCAGACATGAACGGAAGCGCACCAGATTCTGCAATCTGCGTGAATTCTGGTGTGGGAGCAACTGCAGACATTGGGGCAGGGGTATCGATGATGACGTCAACGCCGTGGGTGTCTGTGTCTACGAGGGCTTGTGCTTCAGCCGCAAAGTCACCAGCTTTTGCCGCCGTCACGAGCACAACAAGTCGGTTGGCGGTGTCCACTGCAGCTGGTGTCACGCGAATCGCTGGAGCGTGAGGTCCAAACTTCACGAATCCTGGTAAAAGCGCTGTTGGAGCAGTGAAAATGAAGGATGGAGCTTCCACCGCGACGTCGTCAAGCGGAACGCGGACGGGGCCATTATCGGAGCTGTGAATACGAGCCCGTCGATCAACGGTCACGAATGATTCGGAAACGTGCACGATGAAACCGGAAAGCTGGAAGGCGACCATCATGGAAACCAGGGTAGCGGTCGGTGCGGATTGGCTGATCGACACGCCCTTTTGGGGGAGTAAGCGGAAGTGGAAAACCACATTCGACACGCGATTGGCGTCCGTATGATTTTTGATCGGACATTACCTATAATTCAGTCGCCTGCTAAAGATGATGGGAACAGAAATATATTTCGCTGAGCGGACAATGTTCTGTGACCGGAAGCTCGTGCAGGGGCGCGAGGAGCACGTAAAAATGTGACACGCGTCTCATGTTTTGGCCCCCTGAGACAGTTTGTTGGGTAATAATACCTGTGGGAAGCAACATGAATTCGTGCATAACCTGCATCGAAAACATGCAAAACCCACGTAAACCTGTTGTGTTTTCTACCGACTGCCCCTAGGACATCAAGGAAATAAGGAGCATCCGCTTGACCAGTGCTATTCCTGTACACCCTGGTTCCATCCTCAATGACGAGTTTCTGACGCCACGTAAGGTGTCCATCTACCGCCTCGCAGTAGGCATTGGAGTGCCAAGCTCAACGCTCGAGCGTTTCCGTAACGGTGACACCGCTGTCACCGAAGATCTTGCGCAGCGCCTGGCCGACTATTTTGACACCGACCCTGAGTACTGGATGAATTACCAGCGCGACTTCAATAGCAGCGCGGCCTAATCCCTGTTGTCGATTCGTAGGACAATGTAAAGAGTCGGCACCAACAAGAAAGCCCAACAACCATCGTGGTTGTTGGGCTTTTCTCATGCCTTCGCGCAGTGCGCTTCTGGTTAGTGCTTTTCGATCAAGATAATGACTGATCGGGCTGGCACTCGAAGCTCGCCTTCAGGCTCGACAATGCGCTCCTTGGCTGGGCGTCCTGTTATTTCAGACGTATCCACAATGATTTCCCACTTGGATGCGTATTCGGTACCTGGAATCTGGAACTGAATATCTTCGTGGTGGGCGTTAAAACACATCAGGAAAGAATCGTCCTTGATGCGCAGGCCACGCAGGTCCGGCTCCGTGATAGCCTCGCCGTTCAGCCAGACCATTAGTGACTTACCGAAGTCGAAGCCCCAGTCTTCCTGAGTCATCACGCGGCCCTTGTACGTTAGCCACGTGATATCGCGATCGTCTGTCTCTGCGCCAAGAGGTCCGCCACGCAAGAAGCGACGACGACGGAACACTGGATGATCGGCGCGCATCTCGATGAGGAAGCGAGTGAAGTCCACCAACTCAGAGTTCGTACGGGTCTGATTCCAGTCGATCCATGCCAGAGGATTGTCCTGGCAATAGACGTTGTTATTACCCTTCTGGCTGCGTCCCATCTCGTCGCCGTGGCTCAACATTGGCGTTCCTTGCGAAAGTAGCAGCGTCGTCAAGAAATTGCGGCGCTGACGTGCGCGGAGTTGCAGAATGCGCTCGTCGTCGGTAGAGCCTTCGACACCACAGTTCCACGAGCGATTGTGTGATTCGCCATCGCGGTTGTCTTCACCATTCGCTGAGTTGTGCTTCTCGTTGTAGCTGACCAAGTCGTTCAGCGTAAAGCCATCGTGAGCGGTAACGAAGTTGATCGATGCGGTCGGGCGTCGATCATTGTTGGCGTACAAGTCGGAGGAACCGGTGATTCGAGATGCGAACTCGCCCAGGGTTGATGGTTCGCCACGCCAGAAGTCGCGGATGGTGTCGCGGTACTTACCGTTCCACTCGGTCCACTGAGGTGGGAAGTTGCCGACCTGGTAGCCACCTTCGCCGACATCCCACGGCTCGGCAATGAGCTTGACCTGGCTGACAATTGGGTCCTGCTGAACCAAGTCGAAGAATGCAGCCAATCGGTCGACGTCGTGGAACTCGCGGGCAAGGGTGGAGGCGAGGTCGAAGCGGAAGCCGTCGACATGCATCTCGGAGACCCAGTAGCGCAGCGAGTCCATGATGAGCTGCAGCGAGTGTGGGTGGCGTACGTTCAGGGAATTACCGGTGCCGGTGTAGTCCATGTAGTGCTGCTTATCGCCATCGACAAGACGGTAGTATGCCGCGTTGTCAATGCCACGGAAGCAGATGGTTGGACCCATGTGATTGCCCTCGGCGGTGTGGTTGTACACCACGTCGAGGATTACTTCGATGCCGGCATCGTGGAATGCGCGAACCATTCCCTTGAACTCGCTGACGGCACCACCAGGTTTGGATGAAGCTGCGTAATCCTGGTGCGGAGCCAGGAAGCCGAATGTGTTGTAGCCCCAGTAGTTACGCAAACCCAGGTCGCGAAGGCGATCGTCCTGGAGGAACTGATGTACTGGCATCAGCTCAATGGCAGTAACGCCCAAGTCTTTCAGGTAATTGATGATGGCCGGGTGGGCCAAACCTGCGTACGTGCCACGCAACGTCTCCGGAATATCCGGGTGCTGCATGGTCATGCCCTTGACATGCGCCTCGTAGATAACTGTTTCGTTGTACGGAGTGCGCGGGGAGCGATCTGCAGCCCAGTCGAAGAAGGGGTTAATGACGACCGACGTCATCGTATGCCCAAGGCTGTCTTCCTCGTTGCGCTTCGACGGGTCATTCAAGTCGTAGCTGAAAAGCGAAGAGTGGCCATCGAACTCGCCGTCAAATGCCTTGGCATATGGGTCGACCAGGAGCTTGTTTGGGTCGCAACGGTGACCGTGCGCCGGATCGTAGGGGCCATGCACTCGGTACGCGTAGCGCTGTCCCGGCACGATTCCCGGCAGGTAGCAGTGCCAGATGTGAGCATCTACTTCTTCGAGCGGGATGCGGGTTTCCGTGCCTTCTTTGTCAATAAGGCAAAGTTCAACCTTCTCTGCAATGTCCGAAAACAGAGCGAAATTCGTGCCCGCACCGTCGTATGTCGAGCCCAAAGGATACGGTTCTCCTGGCCAGACTTGGTATCCGCCGACAGTATTAGCTTGATTCATGGTGAATACCTTAGTGCTAAGGCGCGAGAATAGGTGGAATTAAACAATCAGACACTCATCAAATTATGTCGAATTGGCGCGCCTACCTCAGTTGAAATGCATTCACTGCCGGTCGTTTTCGCGTGTCGACGTCGTCGTCGATCAGCTTTTCGACATGCCGGTGGATTCCCGTCGTGAATGTTGGCGACCAGTTATTGCCCGCAGGTACGTCGAATTAACCCGAACTGTGGGGGAGCCAATCGTGTCAAACGGTGTTTCTTCAACGCTCGCATGCTGTGTTTCGTGGTTGTCGACGCGCGAAACTTACTGAACCGGTTTAGATTCGTAATTATGAGTCAGCGAACCATTGGAGTAACCGAAGTCGCCTTGCGTGATGCTCATCAGAGCTTAATGGCAACGCGCATGGCAATGGAAGACATGGTCGATGTCTGCGAAGACATGGACAAAGCAGGCTTCTGGAGTGTCGAGTGCTGGGGCGGAGCAACGTTCGACTCCTGCATTCGATTCCTGAATGAGGATCCATGGGAGCGTCTACGCACCTTCCGTGAACTCATGCCAAATAGCCGCCTGCAAATGCTGCTGCGTGGACAGAACCTCTTGGGCTACCGCCACTACGAGGACATGGTCGTCGATAAGTTCGTGGAGAAGTCCGCGGAAAATGGCATGGACGTGTTCCGTGTATTCGATGCGTTGAACGACCCTCGCAACCTCGAGCATGCGATGACCGCAGTGAAGAACGTGGGCAAGCATGCACAAGGCACGATCTGCTATACGACGTCGCCATTGCACGACATCGACGGATACATCAAGCTTGCAGGTCGTTTGCTTGACATGGGCGCGGATTCCATCGCGCTGAAGGATATGGCTGCGTTGCTGAAGCCACAGCCTGCATACGACATCGTCCGTGGTATCAAGGAAACCTACGGCGAAGACACGCAGATCAATGTGCACTGCCACTCGACCACGGGTGTCACCTTGGTCACGTTGATGAAGGCTATCGAAGCTGGAGCGGATGTCGTCGATACCGCGATCTCGTCGCTCTCCTTGGGGCCTGGCCACAATCCAACAGAGTCTCTCGTTGAGATGCTCGAAGGAACCGGCTATGACACCGGCTTGGACATGAACAACCTCATCAACATTCGTGACCACTTCCGCACCGTACGCCCGAAGTACGCAGAGTTTGAGTCCAAGACGTTGGTCAACACCGACATCTTCATGTCTCAGATTCCTGGTGGCATGTTGTCGAACATGGAGAACCAGCTCAAGGCGCAGGGCGCTGGCGACCGCGTGGAAGAAGTAATGCGCGAGGTTCCAATCGTCCGCAAGGATGCGGGCTACCCGCCACTGGTCACACCGAGCTCACAGATCGTCGGCACGCAGGCTGTGTTCAACGTCCTGATGGGGCGCTACAAGGTCATGACTGCCGAGTTCGCTGACTTGATGTTGGGTTACTACGGCGAATGCCCTGGCGAACGAAATCCAGAGCTGATTAAGCAAGCCGCGGAGCAGACCAAGAAGGAAGCCATTACGTGTCGCCCAGCAGACTTGCTTAATCCTGAGTGGGATGACTTGGTTTCCCAGGCAGCTGCACTCCCGGGTTACAACGGCACCGACGAGGACGTCCTGACCAACGCACTGTTCCCATCTGTCGCGCCGGGCTTCTTCGAGTCGCGTGCTGAAGGGCCAAAGAATGTTGGTAAGACGGCCGAGCAGATGAAGCGCGAACAGGATCAGGCGACCGGCGCAGCGAACGCTATCCGCGAGCCAATCAAGTACAAGGTCACCGTGGGTGGCCGCTCGCAAACCGTCCAGGTCGAACCGGCCTAAGCAACGGCAGAACTACAACACGTAAAAGATTGTGAAGAGCTGATTTATATGTCTAACGAATCCTCTAACAACGCTCCTGCAGCTGTTGCTGACGCCTCTATGGACGAACGCCTCGAAGTGCTCTACGAGCAGCGCGCACGCGTCGCAGCTGGTGGTGGCGAAGCTCGTCAGGAAAAGCAGCGCGAGCGTGGCAAGATGACCGCCCGCGAACGCCTGGAAGCGCTCTTGGATGAAGGTACGTTCCACGAAACCGGAATGTTCATCACCCACCGCACGACTGACTTCGGCATGGACAAGGCTGATGCCCCGGCTGATGGCGTCGTCACGGGTACCGGCGCAGTGCTTGGTCGCCCTTTGCATATCGCATCGCAGGACTTCACCGTGATGGGTGGCTCTGCCGGCGAAGCACAGTCCAAGAAGGTTGCGGCCATGATGAAGGCATCCGCAGATACGGGCACCCCATTCGTGTTCATCAACGATTCCGGCGGAGCTCGAATTCAGGAAGGCATCGACTCACTGTCCGGCTACGGCCAGGTGTTCTACAACAACGTGCTGCTATCCGGCTTGGTTCCGCAGATTTCCATTATCTCCGGCCCGTGCGCTGGTGGTGCTGCGTACTCGCCAGCATTGACTGACTTCATCATTCAGACGCGCAAGGCACAGATGTTCATCACTGGCCCAGGCGTGATCAAGGCTGTCACCGGCGAAGATGTCACCGCAGATCAGCTCGGTGGAGCTGATGCGCACATGGCGAAGGCCGGCAACATTGACTTCGTTGCTGACGACGATGAGCAGGCAATTCTCATCGCCCAGAAACTACTGAGCTTCCTGCCACAGAACAACACTGAGGAAGCGCCAGTCGTGGACCCGGTATTGGATGTGACCCCGGACAATTCGCTGCGCGATGTCGTGCCAGTAGACGGCAAGAAGGGCTACGACGTCCGCGACGTCATTACTCGCGTCGTGGACAATGCAGACTTCCTCGAGTCTCAGGCAGGTTTCGCACAGAACCTGGTCGTCGGTTTCGGACGTATCGCCGGTCGTACGGTGGGCATCGTTGCAAACCAGCCAGCAGTCATGTCTGGTGTTCTCGACATCAATGCTTCCGACAAGGGCGCTAAGTTCATTCGTTTCTGTAACGCGTTCAATATCCCGCTGGTTACTTTTGTGGATGTCCCGGGCTTCATGCCAGGCGTCGCGCAGGAACATGGCGGCATCATTCGCCACGGCGCAAAGATGCTGTACGCATACTCCGCTGCAACAGTGCAGAAGATCACTATCGTGCTGCGTAAGGCATACGGTGGCGCCTACCTCGCAATGTGCTCGAAGGACATGGGCGCCGACCGTGTCTTTGCATGGCCAACCGCTGAGATCGCAGTGATGGGTGCCGAAGGTGCTGTCAACGTTGTCTTCCGCAAGGACATCGCAGCAGCTGGTTCGGAAGAAGAGCAGGCGAAGGTTCGTAATGAACGCATTGCCGAATACAAGTCTCGATTCTCGACGCCGTACGTAGCCGCCTCCCGCGGACTTGTCGACGATGTCATTGATCCAGCAGAGACGCGTATGCAGATCGCAGATGCTCTAGAAGTGCTGGCCAACAAGCGCGTTGTACGCCCAGGCAAGAAGCATGGATTGGGGCCGATGTAAGCCATGACCACCGAAAACATGACCGGCGCTGGAGCCGGCGATGTTGCCGAACTCCGCGAACTCGTCGCCGAGATGGGGCGTCGCTTGGATGCGACGTCGCAAAGCTTGAGCACTGCGACCGCGCGACTGAAGAAGGCGGAAGCCGAGCTGGTCGAGCTACGAAAGCGCGTCGACGCCGACATTCCGGAAGAAGCAGTCATCGCTATTTCGGCGGCGGTATCGGCGTACTTGGGTAACCGCGGCACCGTGAAGGCAATCCGCTACAACCGTCACCGCACCTGGGCTATGCAGGGGCGTCAAGTTCAGCAGCTCCGACTGCGCTAGCAAACACCGTGTGAATCGAGGACAACCATGAAGTTGAAAGTCACCGTCAACGGCATTGCCTATGACGTCGAAGTTGAAGTTGAAGAAGAACAGAAGCGCCTGTCGACCATCGTGATGGGAGGCGGTGCAACCGTCACCAACACCTCCGAACCAGCTACTGCGAAGCTGTCGGGTGTGTCGTCGAACTCGGTCGTCGCGCCACTCGCTGGCTCCGTCAGTCGCATTCTGGTGGAGGAAGGGCAGCAGATTACCTCCGGCGAGGTTCTGCTCATCCTGGAAGCGATGAAGATGGAAACCGAGATCACTGCACCTCACGACGGCACCGTCGGCAGCATCAACGTTGAGGTCGGCGAATCGGTGCAGGGTGGACAGCCACTCGTATCGGTAGAGTAACCGAAAAACGGCCACGGGCCCTGGTCGGTAAAGAGCATTGCTTGTTGCGTCACATTTGCGGTGATGAAGAACGGTTGAGTTTCATAACGGCATAAGTAATAACTTAGAATTTTTACTATGAATGCCGTTCTTCTCGCCGTTTTGGTGATGCTGATCCTCGCAGTGAGCAGGGTCCACGTCGTTATTTCACTCTTTGTTGGTGCCCTTGTGGGTGGCCTTGCCGGTGGGCTTGGCATCGATGGCACCATGGTTGCGTTCCAGGACGGCCTGTCCGGTGGCGCAAAAATCGCGCTGAGCTACGCCTTGCTCGGCGCTTTTGCTATGGCAGTGGCTAGTTCCGGACTTCCACGTCTGCTGGCAGAGTGGATCATTTCGAAACTGGGCACTGAAAGTGAGACAGCGAAGAGTGCCACGATTGCTCTCACCAAGTTTGGCATGATTGCCGGCATTTTGGCGATGGCCATCATGTCGCAAAACCTGATCCCGGTTCACATCGCGTTCATTCCGCTGATCATCCCTCCACTGTTGAAGATCATGAACCGACTACGCCTTGACCGCCGACTGGTAGCAAGCGTGTTGACGTTCGGTTTGGTCACCACCTACATGTGGATTCCACTGGGCTTCGGCAACATCTTCTTGAACGAAATTCTGCTGGGCAATATTGAAAAGGCCGGCATGAATACGAATGGCATCAACGTCTTCACGACCATGGCAATTCCTGCAATGGGTATGATCGCCGGTCTATTGATCGCAGTATTCTTCTCCTACCGTAAGCCTCGTGACTACGAAGATCTGCCTATTGTTGGCGCAAAAGACACTGAAGACGAGCCAATTTCTCGATACCGGGTCATCGTTGCAGTGATTGCGATTATTGCAACCTTCGCAGTTCAGGTCGTCATGCAGTCTATGGACTTCGAAGCTGATTCGCTTCTCGTCGGTGCTCTGGTAGGCCTGGCGATCTTTATGGTTACGGGTGCCGTGAAGTGGCGTGAAGCGGACGATGTATTCACCGCAGGTATGAAGATGATGGCACTCATCGGCTTCATCATGATCACGGCACAGGGCTTCGCCGCAGTGATGAGCGAAACTGGCGAAGTAGAAAATCTCGTCACCGCCTCTGCGGACATGTTCGCTGGCAACACGGGCGCTGCTGCAGCAGCGATGCTGGTCGTCGGCCTCATCGTCACGATGGGTATTGGCTCTTCGTTCTCAACGTTGCCTATCATCGCCACCATCTACGTTCCACTGTGTACAACGATGGGCTTTTCACCGGCGGCCACTGTTGCCATTATCGGTGCTGCAGGTGCGCTTGGTGACGCCGGTTCGCCAGCATCTGACTCGACTCTGGGACCAACGGCTGGTTTGAACGCAGACGGCCAGCATGACCACATTCGCGACTCAGTGATTCCAACCTTCATCCACTACAACCTGCCGTTGCTGGTATCCGGTTGGATTGCAGCCATGGTCCTCTAACCGCGAGGCACAATCGGGTTCTGACCGCGCCTCGTTCATTGTGGTGCGTCAGATCCGTGTGGCAGTGTTGAGCTAACAATCACGTCAAGGAGGTTCGTCGATAGTGGACATTGATGACCTGGATTTCGAGTTTCCAGAGGGGTCTTTTCGTAAGCTGCTCGGATTCTTCATGATCTGCATCGGCATCCTCGCATTTGTTGTAGCTGCAGCTGCACTCACGGCGTCAAATGTGCAAGGGGCGATTGCTCTCGGCTTCATCGGAGCTGGTTTAGGTCTCGGGGGCTGGCTTGTTGCCAGTGCCCGATGGTGGACTGGCGCGGCAGTGTTCCTCGGCTGTGTTGTCGCCGGCATAGTGCTTTCGCCTTTGACTTCCGCATAAGAACTAAGCCGGGATGGCATCACCGTCCTGGCTTTTCTCATGCAACCACTACTTAACCTGCTGCTTCAATGCCTGCAAGGATGATCTCGCAGCCTAAGCTGATGCGCCGCAAACCCTGCTGCCGGATCTCGTCCACGCTTAACGACGGGTCGTCCTTCGCCAGCTCTGCCATTCGCTCAGTAGTTTGCTCGTCCAGGGTCGTACCAATTGTGAAGTGCACCAATGTCGATGCCAAATCGGTAGCTGAAAAGTTGCTTGGAGCGTCGTCGAGAAGCGGTGCTAGCAGTGACAGCGGTGAAAGCTGCGCAGTGCCCGTGGCCATGGCTGCGGCGACGATCTCAGCACCATCGCGATGATGGGTCAAGCATTCGTGGAATGCAGTGATGAACTTGCTGACATTGTCGCGCCACCCTCCGGTGAATTCGCGAGTGGTGAGCGGAGTGAGGGTGCGGTCAGCAACTGCGCCCAAGAGTGCTTGCTTCGATGGGTAGTGCCAGTACATGGCGCCTGCTGCGACATCGAGATGGCGAGCTAGTCGGCGAATGGTGAGGTCTTGGAGACCGTATTCGTCGAGGATTTCAAGCGCGGCATCCAAGATGATTTCTTTGGTCAGTTGCACAGTGGTCAACCGTAGCTGAAAAAACCGAGATGGTGATGAAAACACCGGGGGATGGCCAAATCACCACCCGGGTTGAACAGTGTTCTAGTATTGCAGTTAAACTAACTCGAGCACTGTTCAATTCTGTTTGACTCTGTTGTGCTTGACCCCCTTTTCCGAGAACTGGAGACATCAATGGCAGCCACCCCTGAAGCAGCAACCCTGGATCGCGACATCATCGAGATCGCCCGCGAGAAGGTCTTGGGTCGTGGTGAAGGTCTGAACTATGAAGAGACCGTTGCTGCTCTGAACATTGATGAAGATCGCATCGAAGAGCTCCTGCAGCTAGCCCATGAAGTTCGTCTGAAGTGGTGTGGTGAAGAAATTGAGGTCGAAGGCATCATTTCGCTGAAGACTGGTGGCTGCCCAGAGGATTGCCACTTCTGCTCCCAGTCCGGTCTGTTCGAGTCCCCAGTTCGTGCGGCGCGCCTCGACATTCCTTCTCTCGTGGAAGCAGCGAAGCAAACCCAGAAGACGGGCGCTACCGAGTTCTGCATTGTTGCAGCAGTAAAGAGTCCAGACGACGCACTGATTAGCCAGATGGAAAACGCAGTAAAGGCTATCCAGGCGGAAGTTGACATCAACGTCGCTGCGTCGCTTGGCATCTTGTCTCAGGAGCAGGTCGACCGCTTGGCTGCTGCAGGCATTCACCGCTACAACCACAACTTGGAAACCGCAAAGTCCTACTTCCCGCAGGTTGTTACTACCCACACGTGGGAGGAACGTGCGGAAACCCTCCGAATGGTTGGCGAAGCAGGCATGGAAGTATGTTGTGGCGGCATTTTGGGTATGGGCGAAACCGTTGAACAGCGTGCAGAGTTCGCTCAGGATTTGCAGAAGCTCAACCCAACTGAGGTGCCAATGAACTTCCTTGACCCTCGTCCGGGCACCCCATTCGAAAACCGTGAGCCACTGCCAGCAAAGGATGCATTGCGCGCAATTGGTGCGTTCCGACTGGCGTTGCCAAAGACCATTCTGCGCTTCGCTGGTGGACGTGAGTTGACCTTGGGCGACCTGGGTGCTGAGCAGGGTCTGCTCGGTGGCATTAACGCAGTTATCGTCGGCAACTACCTGACCACCCTGGGACGCCCAGCTGAGCAGGATCTGGATATGTTGGGCAAGATTCGCCTGCCAATCAAGGCTCTGAACGCCACCGTCTAAGAGCTGTTCAAACAAAGACCAAACGTAGAACTGTCAACCGGCAAGGTGCGCACATGATGAAGACAGCGAACACGGATCTCCTGCAGGCAATCGTCGTGCAAGACGAACCCATTTATGATCCATTCACCGGGGCGCATCTCGCCGCAGGGGAGTTCAAGCAGCGGAGCCATAGCGCTCGTGCAGGCCTCGAAGCTCCTCGTTACTGCCAGCTGTGCGGGCGTCGCATGGTGGTACAGGTGCGCCCCGACGGGTGGACGGCCAAGTGTTCTCGCCATGGCGAGGTCGATTCAGAAATGCTTGAGCGTCGCTGACCGTATTTAGTCACGCTCATTAGTAACACAATTGGGCAACACTGTTCGGCCATGTCGAGACTCTAGTAGATTCTTGGCATGGCCAATTCTCTTCCTACTGCTGCCCTCGGTGGGCCGTCGTCGCACAGCGGTAATACGGACGACGCCAGTTCGCCGGAAACTATGTCAGCTGCAGAAATCAAGAAGCTGAAGAAGTCACTTGTGAAAGATTTTTCTAGCGTCGTGCTGCAGGCCATCATCTTGTCTGCCGGTGCCGGCATTGTCTGGGGTGTTTTGCGACCAACACAGGAAGTCGTGGGAGCAGGCAATGGACAATTGATGATTCCCCAAGAATCCCTCGATGCCAGTTTTGCCACCGTCCTCACCTATGTTGCCGTGATTGCGGTCGCGGGCTTGATTCTCGGAGCAGTGACGTACCGTCGCCTTCCGCAGCGGCGCGGGCTCGTTATGCAGAACTGGGTTGGCCTCTCGGGGCTCGTAGGCGCGGGCGCATTTACTCTCGCCGGTCAGTTCGTGGGATCGTTTCGCACCACGGACGTTGCGCACCTCAAAGTGTGGGAGACAGCGACGATAATCCCTGAATTCTCCACGTATATTGCCGGTTTAGTACTGCCGCTCGTGGCGATGATTGTGTATTGGCTTGGGCTCGTGGTGCTTGACGACGACTCGTCGGAAAGCGAACAGATTGTCTCACAAACGTAGTTTCGTGGCTCCAAGTGCAGAATTGCGCTGCCATCGGACTAAGATTGTGGCCAGCTACCCCCTGATGTCACGGTTGGGTGCGTCTTTGATGCCCGCGAGGGCTGCAGGCCGACTGTGACACCCTTGAAAACTTGTAAGGAAGAGTCACGTGACCAGCCAGCAAGCTACTACGTTGCAGCCAATCGAGTCTGAATTGGCAAAGAAGGTTGTCGACAACGGCACTAACTACGAAGGTGTCGAAGCCACCCCTGAATGGGCTGCTGAAGTAAAGCGACTGGCGAAGGAACGCAACGCCGTCATCTTGGCCCACAACTACGAGTTGCCCGAGATCCAGGATATCGCCGACTACACAGGCGATTCGCTGGGGTTGTCCCGTATCGCAGCAGAGACGGAAGCGGACGTGATTGTGTTCTGCGGTGTGCACTTCATGGCCGAGACCGCGAAGATCCTGAGCCCGGACAAGACGGTGCTTATTCCAGATGAGCGTGCAGGCTGCTCGTTGGCTGACTCCATCACCGCAGATGAACTGCGAGAGTGGAAGGCGGAGCATCCGGACGCATTGGTTGTCAGCTACGTCAACACGACGGCCGACGTTAAGGCTGAAACCGATGTCTGCTGTACGTCGTCGAATGCTGTCGATGTTGTTGCGTCGCTGCCTGCAGATAAGGAAATCCTGTTTAACCCTGACCAGTTCCTCGGCGCACACGTCAAGCGGGAAACTGGCCGCGAGAACATGCATATTTGGGCGGGCGAGTGCCACGTGCACGCGAACATCAACGGTGACGAGTTGGCGCGTCGTGCAGCTGAAGACCCAGAAGCTGACTTGTTCATTCACCCAGAATGCGGTTGCGCTAACTCTGCTATCTACCTGGCAGGCGAAGGCACGATTGCTCCAGAGCGTGTGCACATGCTTTCAACTGGCGCAATGTTGACGGAGGCCAAGAAGGTTGAAGACGCGCACAAGCCAGGCGCCAAAGTTCTGGTGGCTACCGAAGTGGGCATGTTGCACCAGCTGAAGAAGGCCGCGCCAGGTGTTGAATTCGAGCCAGTGAACGATCGCGCATCCTGCAAGTACATGAAGCTGATTACGCCAGCGGCGCTGCTGCGTTGTTTGGCCGAAGGAGTCGACGAAGTTGATGTTGATGCCGACATCGCTGAGCGTGCTCGCAAGTCGGTCGAACGCATGATTGCTATCGGCAATCCTGGTGGCGGTGAATGATCCCGTCACCCTCCGGCTACGACTGGGATCTGTCCTGCGACCTGCTCATTATCGGTGCGGGCGTGGCAGGGTTGTCAGCTGCCCGTCGTGGTCGCGAACTAGGTCTTGATGTCCTGCTCGTTGACAAAGGGGAGTGGCGTACTGGCGCTCGCTCACACCTACGCTTCGACACGGCAGCCACGAATCTGGCACAAGGCGGCCTAGCGGTTGTCGGCCTTGCCGACGACCCGACGGGCCACCTCGCCAACGGCATCGATGATTCCGTCGAATCGCATGTCGCCGATACCCTCGACGCCGGTGCCGGTCACTGCGATGAAGATGCAGTACGCAGCATCATTGGCGGAGCTGGCGAAGCAGTGGAGTGGTTGATCGGCCTCGGCGCTGAATTTGATCCTGATCCGACGCATCCAGAAGTGCTGTCGCGAACTCGCGAAGGTGGGCATAGCGCTCGGCGCATCATTCACGCTGGCGGTGATGCAACTGGAGCCGAGATCCAACGCGCTCTGGAAGCGTCTGTGTCAGGAATTCGAGTTCTGCAGAATGCCGCCGCCGAGGATATCGTCGTTGACGATTCTCGCCGGGCGACAGGCGCGCTCATTCGAGATCCCCGTGGTTTGGGTTGTGTGACATCGACTGCCACACTCATTGCGACCGGCGGAGTAGGTCATCTCTACCGCTCTACGACGGCGCCAGAAGGCGCTTTCGGCGACGGCCTGTGCCTGGCCCTGGACGCCGGCGCAACTCTAGCCGACATGGAGTTCATTCAGTTTCACCCAACTGTTCTTTTTGACCGCGATCGCCGTGGACGTCGCCCACTCATCTCTGAAGCTGTTCGAGGTGAAGGAGCACGACTTGTCGATTCCCGAGGAAAGAGCGTCACCGATGGTGTCGATCCACGCGGGGACTTGGCACCACGCGACATCGTCTCGCGTGCCGTCGCTACACGCATGAGCGAACTCGGCGACGACTGCGTTTACCTCGACGCACGTCATATTCCAGACGTATGTGAACGCTTTCCGACGGTCACCGCAGGGGTTGCCACAGCCGGATTGAATCCGGCGACTGACTTGTTACCAGTCGCGCCAGCGGTGCATTACACCTGTGGTGGCATTGATGTGGATGTGCATGGTCGGACCTGTGTGCCACAGCTGTACGCAGGGGGAGAGTGTTCGCGAACTGGTCTGCATGGCGCTAATCGCCTGGCATCGAATTCGTTGCTTGAGGGCTTAGTCGTCGGCAAGCGAGTCGCAGAAGATGCAGCATGGGTGATAGAAGTACAAGGCGCCGACAAGAACCCCGCCGCGTTGCCATGGCCAGCGGAAGCGTGCGTGAAGCGTGCGGGGCGACCTGCACGCAGCGCAACGGGGCGACGGCGCCCACGGTTAAGCGCCCGGAATCTGGATAAATTGCAACAGGCCATGACACGTGGTGCTGGGGTAACGCGCAATGCCGAGTCCCTAGCGTCCGTTGCGGCGGTGCTGGCGACGTTGCCTGCTGCTCCTCAAGTCGTGGTTGCGAAGGCGATTGTCGCCGCTGCGGCGCAACGTCCGTATACGCTCGGATGTCATACCTGGTTGGAATAAAGAAGAAAGCAAGACAAACATGAGTGGAACTTTCGGCAGCAATGTTGGGCCGGATGCTGGTCAGCTGGACGAGCACATTACCCGTGGACTAATTCGCACGGCTCTGCAGGAAGACCTGCGTTACGGCCCGGATGTGACATCATTGGCGACGGTTCCGGCTTCGCAACGCGCGACAGGGCGTGTGGTGTCCCGTGTAGAAGGCATCATTGCTGGCGCGGCTGCAATTCAGTGGACCCTGGAAGAAGTCATTGCAGACGATTTCTCCGTCGAAATTCTGGTCTCAGATGGCGAGCGCGTTCACCCAGGAACCGTCGTTGCTGAGATTGAGGCGCCAACCCGAGGATTGTTGACCGCTGAGCGCACGCTGTTGAATATCGTGACGCATGCATCGGGCATCGCGACGCAGACCCGAGACTGGGTTGACGAGATTGCTGGTACTGGCACTCGCGTTCGAGACTCCCGCAAGACATTGCCAGGTATGCGCAATTTGCAGAAGTACGCCGTGTGCTGTGGAGGTGGCGTAAACCACCGCTTCGGACTTGGCGACGAGGCATTGATCAAGGACAACCACGTCGCAGCTGTTGGCGACGTGCGGGAAACCCTGGAACGAGTGCGTCGTGCGTACCCTGAATTGAAGTGCGAAATTGAGGTGGATACGCTCGAGCAGCTTGATGAGATCTTGCCACTGAAGCCGGAACTGGTCATGCTCGACAACTTCGAAGTGTGGCAAACCCAGATTGCAGTGCAGCGTCGTGCACAGGTCTCCCCAGCAACGCAGCTTGAATCGTCTGGTGGATTGACCATTGATGTGGCTCGGGAATACGCAACATGTGGAGTGGACTTCATGGCCATCGGTGGCCTGACCCACTCCGTCCATGTGCTGGACTTGGGCTTGGATTTCTAGCTAGAGTCGCGACGCGATGTCGGCGGCAATCTCGTCGAGCGCTTCGCCAAAGCGATCGCGTGCCTGCTGTGCAGTTGTGTGGTCGCGCGTCGTGAGGGTACGTGCACGGTGTAGCGCATCTTCAGCGCGTGGCACATCGTCAACAGCGAGTTGGCACTGTGCAACTTGTGCGAGCAGCGGAACTGCTTGTAGATAGAGTTCTTCCGACTCGAAAAGCCCCGCAGCGAGCTCCAAATGATCGACGGCACGGCCAGGATGCTGACGACGAACTTCCGCTTGCCCCGTCAAGGTATGCCACTGTGCCCAGCGCAAATCCCTGGGTGGTGTTCCCTCCGGAGACTCTTGGCCATCGGCTTCGAGATTGTCCAGGAAATCTAGCCAGTCTGCAGCTTTATCCATGAGTCGCGGTGCGGAGCCACGGATGGGGCGCCCCAACGAGTCCGTTTGTGGCGCATCAGCGGCGTCGCCGAGCTGCGCAAAACCACTCATTAGCACATCGGCAGCACCCCACAGGCGCTGCTGCTCGGCGAGGGCCTGGGCATCGGCGAACAGCTGTTGCGGATTCAAGTTCTTAGAAGACGCATCCATAACCGACAAGACTACCCGGGACTACATGTTCAAAATCTCTTGCAGTGCGTCAAGCACAGGATGCCCTGACCACGTTGGTTCCGGTAGTAATTTCTCAATGCGCGCTGCATAACGACGAGCGTCGTCCGGTTGTCCTCTATCGACACAACAGCGCACACCAGTCAGCAAGGCGCGCGCTGCCTCCTCGCCGTCGCCGGCTTCGAGGTACCCCGCAGCAGCGGTATCGACATGGCCGAGCGCCAAGTCTTCGTTGCCGGCCATCCAGTACACAAAGGCGAGGTCATCGTGCCAGTCCGCAATAGACCAGCCATCTGAAATCAAGTCTCTAGCCCTTATCATCAGATCCTCTGCTTGATTGAGATCCACCGAAGCCACAGATCGTGCTGCTTGGCGAAGCGCACGTGAGGCACGGTTATCGTCGCCAAGTGAGCGAGCGTTATCAGCGAGCTGCTCGAAAAGGCTGACCGCATGCTCAATATCGCCACTGCGTCCAGCAGCTGAGGCTGCGATGGTGAATGCGGCATCGGTACGTTCTTCGTCGGACGTAAACGTTGACCAATGTGCCACCGGTTCTGCGTATCGAAGTGCGCCGTCATCGTCGCCGGCGTCGAAAAGAGAACGGGCATAAATCAGTTGAATATCCATCGACAGTGGATTGATGGGCATGCCGGCTGCCCGTCGCAAAGCTTCGGCGGACACTGATTGGGCATCGTCGTACTGGCCGTTAGAGTTGAGCAACGCCGCGAGTAGTCGTGCAGAACGAAGCGTGCCGACGGTTAAGTCGTGGTGCAGCCCCACTGTGACCACGGGGCGCAGCTGCCGAATGGCCTCGGATTCCTCCTCGGCTTCCAGCGACAAGAAGGCCAGCATCTGACGAGCTTCAATTGTGCTGGTGACGGGTTCCGACTTCGGAGAAGCCGCGACTTCTGCGCAAATGTGAGCTGCCTTGCGGAGCTCGCCTCGACCATGCGCAAGCTGGGCATCAAGCAGTCGACGGTCATCGTCGCCAGCTCGTTTCGGTGCGTAGGTGCGCGCCCAATTCGCGAGTGCCTCGGCGATATCGGGGCGACGGGCTAGTGATGCAGAAGCACCGGCTACGGCGGCAGACAGCGCGTATTGATAGGCAAGTGGCGAGCCATCTTCCAACTCGAGATCTAAGATGTCTCGGGCCAAGCTGGTTAGCTGTGGCACATCGTGGTCTGTTGGACGGGCACCGGAGAAGAGATCTCCCGGATGGCTGTCAACGAATTTCTCGGCTTCGGCAAACGCACCGAATGAACGAGCATGGAAAGCCGCAGCTGGGCGGTTGGTGCGAATCGCCCAATCGAGCCATTGAGTGCGGGCTTCTTCGGCTTCGTCGACAAGCTCGAGCTGATCGGCAACCGCATGCCGGAGCGCGAAGAATTCTCCACGCTTGTCCTCAGCGAGATCTTTGGACGCGCTATCGTCGAGCCAAAAGGTCCGCGCGAAGGTAGAAACAGCGCGCCAACTGGACACATGATCAAGCGAGCGGGCAGCTTCACGTGAAAAATCAAGCAACGCTTCTAGCTCGACCGGTACCTCTGGTGGCTCAGTTTCTGCATAGCGAGGAGGAATCGGATCAGCATCGTCCGATCCTTCGTTTTGCGCCGAAGCAAACTGATCTTCCGGCTCTGTCATCCACCACGTCATCTCACCATTGTGGGGCGAATGTGGCGTAAAGACAAAACAACATTAGTTTTGACGGGACTGCGGAGATAGCGTGGAGAACCTAAATCGATGCTGGTTAGTCCGCCGGCGCTGATTTCTTGGTCTCAGCGTCAGCCATAATCTGTGCGACGGTTGCTTGAATATCGGTATCGCCCGGCGCGAGCTCGTGGATCCGTCGGAGGTATTCCAACGAAGCTCGGTCATCGTTGGAGCTGAGTGCAGAACGCAGGGCGTATGTAAGTGCATCGGCGGCCTCCAGAGGCATGTCAATGCTGGTGAAAATCTCCGCGGCTTTTTCGGCGTTGGTACGAGCGGGGACATCGTCCCAGTTGGCCCACTTCAGCGCAGCAAACTGGCGATACCAATGTGCAGTTTCTTCCGGAGTGTCCAGATATTCGGCGGCCCGAGACATGAGGTTTTCGACGATCTCTGGATCAGCAGCGGCATCGTTCATCTCTGTCGCAGCTTGTTCGAGAGTTGCCGCCGGAGACGTACGTGACTCAAAGCGGGACCGAACCTCTGCCAGTGCGTCGTAAAGAACGGCCGAGTGTGCGTAGTTTCCAGACTTGAAAGCAGCTATGGCAGCGATTCGACATGCGTGTGCCGTGCGGGCGTGATTCGACGTGTTGTCCGACCACGCGGCAATTTCTTCCGCCAGAGGCTGGGCTTCTTCAGTGCGTCCGGCACCAAGCAATTCAGTGGCGTGGTGGAGGCGGACATCCATGACGATAGGGGAGTCCGGCATTCCTTCCGTTGCGTCCAGAGCCGACGATGTGACGGCGAGGAGATTGCTGGTGTCGCCGGATTCGATCATGACTTGACCGAGCAGTCGGGTTGACACGATGTGGTCGAGATCAAGCCCCTGAGCCTCCGTGGCCTGCACGTTGGCACGTAACATGCGCAATGCAGTGTCGAAGTGTTCGGTTTCCATTGAGTACATGGCCAAGTTCTGGCGGTAGGCCAGGGAGGCGGTGATAGGTTCCCCCGCTGGCGACTTCAGTCCGGCAGCGCACGTACGTGCTGCCTTCATCAGGTCGCCGTCATCATGTAACTGGCGAGCGTCCATCAATGCGACGGCGTCACGCAGGTCATCTTCTTCCGGTCGTTGAGCAAGATCCCGGAGCACGTCCTGCAACGGCGCTGCCAAATCCTGGCGGCCAACACGAATGCAACACGCTTCTACCCGCAAGAGAGCGTCGAGAAGCGCACGACCAATGCGACGGTTCTCGTCAGAAGCGACGGCTTCGAGACGTTCGCGACCAGACAGATCCTGGGCGTGCTGAATTGTTGGTTGCAATGACTCGGAGGCCTGCCGGCCATCAAACGAGAAGTCCTTGAACTCAGCCGACGCGTCGCCTGTGATGAGATCCCGCAACTCGGGGAGTTCCTTCACCATGCGGGCGAGAAGCGGGACTTCGGACTCATCTGCGCTTGCCGAAAAATCGTCGGACAAGAAGGTGAGGTAGCGGGTGGCTTCATCCTCCGCGAGTCGTGCACGTGCTTGCCAAATTTCGGCAGCTTCACGACGGTCCGAAGCCCACGCAGCCCACTGCAACGCGGTGTGATGAGCGAGCTCATCCAGGCCGAGACCTCGGGCAATAGTGCGTTTCATGCGGAAAAACGCGCCGTGGAGGTCTACTGGCAGCTCGCTTTCCGACGTGTCCCAGTGGTGGCGTGCAAACATTGATTCCGCGCGACGCTCTGCGAGCGGGTGTACGTGATCAATGGCATCAGCATGAATCCGAATCAACTGTTCGGCTGGCAATACCGTGTTGTTCTTAATGGCATCTGCCAGAGCTGAATTCGCTTCCACGATGCTGCTTCACTCCTACCTTTAGGAACGCACTTGGGTGTGCGCTTACCCGCACGCGCCTGCTTTTGCGCCTGCGTGTCAACTGCGGAATCCTGTTGGAATCACAGCTAAGAGTAAGCAATATTACGCTTAGATACTAGTTCCATTACGAAATGATTTCCGTTTACGCCGAAGTTCACAGTGTTACTCGTATGAAACGGGTGTATTTTTCCTGGAAAATGGCCACGAATGACACCGTGAATCGAGGACAATCCGCGGGGCAATCTATGCTTATCCGTGTACGAAATTCGATCAACTCCGGAAGGTGGCTTCCCGCACCAATGCTCTCCACAATTGATTTGCGTGGCCAGACCCCAACAACCGCCGAGCTGCGCCGAGCGTTGCCTCGTGGTGCAGCTGACGTGGAGTCGATGATTCCAACGGTTCGTCCTGTTGTTGAGGATGTCGCAGCCCGTGGTGTCGCTGCTGCTATGGAGTATTCGGAGAAGTTCGATAAGGTTCGTCCCCAGTCTTTGCTGGTTCCGGCTGAGGTTATTGCGGAGGCACTGGAGAACTTGGACGACAGCGTTCGTGCTGCGTTGGAGGAATCTATTCAGCGCATCCGGAAGTTCCATGCTGCTCAGCGCCCATCGGATGTGACGGTCGAGGTAGTGCCAGGCGGCATCGTGAAGGAAAAGTGGGTGCCGGTACGTCGCGTTGGTCTGTACGTACCTGGCGGTAATGCGGTGTACCCGTCCAGTGTGTTGATGAACGTGATTCCAGCTCAAGAAGCTGGCGTGGAGTCGTTGGTTGTGGCATCGCCACCGCAGGCTGACTTCGGCGGGTGGCCTCACCCAACAATTCTGGCTGCGTGTGCGCTGCTTGGTGTCACGGAAGTGTGGGCAGTTGGTGGCGGCCAGGCTGTGGCATTGCTGGCGTACGGCGATGATGCTCCTGCAGATGGCTCGCAGGCGTTGGAACCGGTGGACATGATTACTGGCCCAGGAAATATCTTCGTCACGGCATCGAAGCGCTTGTGCCGAAGCGTTGTCGGCATTGATTCGGAAGCCGGCCCCACTGAAATTGCCATTTTGGCGGACTCCACTGCTGATCCGGTGTCGGTGGCATACGACCTGATCTCGCAGGCAGAGCACGATGTCATGGCAGCGTCGGTGCTCATCACTGATTCTGAAGAGCTTGCGGCGGCAGTTGATCGGGAAATCGAAAACCGTTACGACGTGACATTGAATGCCGACCGCGTTCGCGAGGCACTGGAAGGCCAGCAATCGGGTGTCGTGTTGGTGGACAACATGGAGATTGGCATCCAGGTCGCGGATGCATATGCTGCGGAACACTTGGAAGTACACACTGCTCAATCTGCTGCAGATGCTCAGCAGATTCGCAATGCTGGTGCCATTTTCGTTGGTCGTTTTTCACCAGTACCACTCGGGGATTATTCGGCAGGATCCAACCACGTTTTGCCAACGTCGGGTACTGCTCGACATTCGTCGGGCTTGTCTACGCACACCTTCTTAAAGGCTATGCACGTTGTTGAGTACGACGAAGCTGCGTTGAAGGGTGTCGCAGACACTGTGGTTGCGTTGGCAGATGCCGAGCGACTGCCAGCGCACGGTGAAGCTATTCGTGCTCGTTTTGAAGACCTCCTGGCAGCTCAAGAATACGACTCCGCTGCTGAAGATTCCGCGAACTAGTCGCTATCAAGGAAACCTGGACTGAAAGAGATTCATGGAAAAGCTAGAAAAGGTCACCCTCGCGGATCTGCCATTGCGGGATGAACTGCGTGGTGAGGAAGCGTATGGCGCACCACAGCTGGATGTTGATGTTCGCCTGAACACCAACGAGAACCCATTTCCACCGTCCGATGCTCTGATCGCTGAGCTCGTACAGCAAGTAGAAAAGTCAGCTAGCGACCTCAATCGCTATCCAGAACGCGACTCGGTTGAGCTTCGTACTGCCCTCGCGAAGTACATGACGGAACGCACGGGTGTTGCCCTCGGCGTCGAGAACTTGTGGGCAGCCAATGGTTCCAACGAGATCTTGCAACAGCTGTTGCAGACATTTGGTGGACCGGGCCGCAAAGCCATGGGATTCGTCCCTAGCTACTCCATGCACCCAATCTTGTCGTCGGGAACGCAGACGGAGTTTATTGGAGTAGAGCGTAATCCTGACACGTTTGATATCGACAAGGACGTCGCGCTTGCAGCTATCAAGGAACACCAGCCTGATGTCATCTTCGTGACCTCGCCGAACAATCCCACCGGTAACCTTGCCAGCACTGAACTTCTGCGCGACATTGTGGCTGCCGCGCCGGGCATCGTCATTGTCGACGAAGCGTATGCCGAATTCACCGATGAACCGTCGGCAGTGCATTTGATTTCTGAGTTCCCAAACAAACTGGTTGTCAGCAGAACGATGAGTAAGGCTTTTGACTTCGCAGGTGGTCGATTGGGTTACTTTGTTGCAGCGCCGGCGTTCATTGATGCGGTGATGTTGGTGCGCCTGCCGTACCACCTGTCCACACTGACTCAGGTCGCCGCTACAGTCGCTCTTCGACACGCAGACGAAACTCTGGGCACAGTTGCCACGTTGGCAAAGGAGCGTGACCGGGTCGTCGCAAAACTTAAAGAGTTCGGCTACGACGTGATCGAGTCGCATTCAAACTTCGTGTTCTTCGGTAAGTTCACTGATGCTGCAACAGCGTGGCAGCAGTTCTTGGACAATGGTGTGCTCATTCGAGATGTCGGTGTGCCACATCGCTTGCGGGTAACCATTGGCCTACCAGCGGAAAACGATGCATTCTTGGATGCAGCGGCTGCTATTGCAACAGATGCAACCAGCCTGAAGGGAAAGAATTAGAGATGACGCACTCTTTGCCAGACACCACAGAGGATCGCATCGGTTCTGTTGATCGCGCAACGCACGAATCCTCCATCGTGTGCACCGTCAACCTCGACGGCACCGGTACGTGCGACATCGACACGGGACTACCATTCTTCGACCACATGTTGACCGCATTTGCCTCGCACGGCAGCTTCGACCTGAAGCTGCATGCGAAGGGCGACACTGACGTCGATGCGCACCACACTGTGGAAGACACCGGCATTGTCTTGGGTCAGGCCTTTGCAGAGGCGCTGGGAGACAAGAAGGGCATTCGTCGTTTTGGCGATTGCTTCATTCCTATGGACGAGACCCTGGCGCATGCTGTCGTCGATGTCTCGGGTCGTCCATACTTCGTTGCCACTGGTGAACCAGAGCAAATGGTCACAGCCATGATTGGTGGACATTATGCAACGGTGATCAACCAGCACTTCTTCGAGTCGTTTGCATACAATGCTCGCATTGCTTTGCATGTTCGTTGCCTATACGGTCGCGATCCACACCACATCACTGAAGCAGAGTACAAGGCTGTTGCCCGGGCGCTGCGCGCTGCCGTTGAATCCGATCCACGTGTAGACGGCGTTCCGTCCACGAAGGGCACGCTGTAATGGAACTTGCTACGTACATGTTGATGGCTATCGCCGGCCTGTTGGTTGGCGGTACCTGGTCGGCATACAAGTCTGGTTCAATGAAGTTAACCATCGTCATGGGACTGCTGGCAGTACTGGCCACTGCGGCAGCAATCTACTGGTATCTAGGAGCAGCAAACTAAATGGCAAAACGGGTGCTAAACCGGTCCGAGCTCGATCAGCTTGGCAGCATGTGGGAAGCACCCGGATTGAAACCCACCCTGGTCGCGGTTCTCGCAGCATTCGGTGGGTGGTCATTGCTTCTTCCAACGATCCCACAGGCCATTCTCGATGGTGGCGGATCTAACGGTCTTGCAGGCGCATATACCGGTGTCTTTATGGCCGCGACCGTTCTTACCCAAACCCAGACGCCACGGTTGCTGCGCTCACTTGGTTACGGCACAACCATGTTCATTTCTGGGCTTTTCTTGGGCTTGCCGACGCTACTGCATCTATTCGGCACTGACATGTGGCTGGTGTTGGTCATCGCAGTTCTCCGTGGCATGGGATTTGGTGCTCTCACGGTCGCGGAATCGGCATTGATTGCCGAACTCGTGCCTTTGAAATTCCTGGGCAAAGCGTCTGGCACATTGGGTTTGGCAGTCGGTATTGCCCAACTGGTCTTTTTGCCATTGGGCCTCGTGATGGCGGATTACTTGGGTAGTTACTCGGCGGTATATGTCGTGGGCACCATTGTGTCTCTCGTTGGCTCAGCCATGGCTTTGCTGATCCCACGAATCAAGGCGTCGCCCAAGGCGACAAAATCCGCCTCCACTGCCAAGGGCGACGCAGCTGTCGCGACAGTTCCTACGTGGAAGCTTGTTCTGGTTCCCGCCATTGCCATGAGCTCGATTGCTATGGGTTTCGGCGGAATCTCATCGTTCCTGGCGCCAGCTGCACGCGAGATCGACCCAGCTGCCGGTGCGATTGTCGGCGGCCTCGCTTTATCAGTACTAGGTGGCGCCCAAATGGTGTTCCGGTACCTGGCAGGTGTGTATGCAGATCGGCAGAGCAGAGCTGGGTTGTTGCTGGTGCCAGCGTTGCTCGCTGGTGTTGTGGGTCTGATCGCTATTTCCGGCGTGGCAGTCGCGGAATGGTCGGCCTGGCTCATCCTGGTTGCGGCAGCTGTATATGGTGCAGGCTTTGGTGTTGTCCAAAACGAAGCACTGCTGCTGATGTTCGCCCGCCTGCCTCGAGAGCGGAATGCCGAAGCAAGTGCATTCTGGAATATCTCCTTCGACTCTGGAACCGGTGTCGGGTCCTTCTTGCTTGGGTTTGTAGCCGGTGTTGCGCTGCATCCATATCCAGCGGTGTTCGCAGTTGCCTCCTGTCTTGTCGCTGGCGGTGCGCTGGTTGCTTTCATGGACCGGGTCGTCGGCAAGCACAGGGTGGCCGAGTATCAAAACACTCGTGCATCGCTACGGAAGCTGGGAGATGCAGCCACGGATGCTGTGCGCACCCGACGCAGAAAAAAGTAGGTGGCGATGACAGCGGAAACGGCATCGGCAGGCCACGGTTCATCAAGACAACCCGACCACGCAGCGCGACATTCGTTGGGCGTAGCGCTGATGTTTGCGACCAACGGCGCAATGATGGCATCACTGGTGCCGTGGTATCCGACGTTCATCAAGGAATGGGGATTGCCAGAGGCAGCATTCGGTCTCGTGGTGGCATGTATGCCGTTCGGGTCATTGTTGTCATCGGTGTTGCCGGCCTGGGTGATGAGAAAGTTCGGTCCCAACGGTGCCGTGCTTGGTGGAACAATCTCGATGGCCCTCGTCGTCGCAGCAGCTGGTTGGCTGACCAATGCATGGATGCTCGCCGCACTTTTGCTTCTGTTTGGTGCAGCAGATGCGGTGGCTGATGTGGGGCAGAACCTGATTGGAGTTCGCGTTGAACATCGTCGCGGTAAATCGATCATGTCCAGCTTGCATGCGTGCTGGAGTCTGGGTGCAGCCGGAGGTGGCGCGCTAGCTACAACAGCCGCCGTGGCGGGTATCAATTACACGGTGTTTATGGTGACAGCTGCTGTTGTGATTGCGTTGCTGTCCGTGGTCGCCGTGCGCATGGTGGGCAGTGCAGCCCGGCACCCCGACGATGCCACCGACAGCCACACGCACGAGCATCATTCCAGCACCGAAAAATTGTGGACTCTGCCTGTCTTTAAAGCCGTACTGCCTCTTGTGCTCATTGCTATTGCCGCGGTGGTTATTGAAGACATCGCATCGAACTGGGCAGGGCTTAGCGCCGTGGAATTGCAGGGGATTGATGTCGCCTCGGCTGGCTCAGCATTCGTCTTCATTGTGGGTGCGCAGATGCTAGGACGCTTTACAGGGGACATGCTTATCGACGCCTTCGGTCGGGTCGCAATCGCGCGAATGGGAGGGATCTTCATCGCGTGTGGTGGTGTGTTAGTGCTGCTCGCGCCGAATGTGGTGGTGATGTACGCCGGTTTCATGTTGGCGGGGTTCGGCTGTGCCACTTTGGTTCCGTCGGCGTATTGGATGGCTACGCGGCTGCCCGGCGTATCTGATGGTGGCGGTTTGACGATGGTCAGTTGGTTGATGCGGATTGGGTTTATGGGGACGAGCCCTCTCATCGGCTCCATCGCAAGCGTGACCAATTTGAGCACGGCATTGTTGATACTCCCGGTATCAGGAGTCATCGTCGTTCTGCTGGCTACCGCTGTGGCACCTAAGACCGCAGCACAAGAATAAGGGCACGATTAAGGGCGCGACCAGTAATCTGGTGCGCCCTTTCTAAATGTGCTCTGAACGTTTCAGGGCTTATGTTGCTTAACTTATGCTGCTGATTCGTCGAGAACGCCCATGTCGGTGAGCAGTTCGCGAACGTGCGCTTCGATGTCAGCAGCGATGGTGTTGACTTCGACTTCGGTCTTGCCTTCTGGGTCGTCGATATCCCACGAGACGTACTGCATGCCTGGCACTCCAGGAATTTCGTCGATACCCATCAGTACGACGACATCTGCGCGGTGCGATAGTCGTGGCGTAATGGACTTGGCGTACAGATCACTGGTATCGATGCCACGACCTTCGAGGACCTGCAAAACAGTCGGGTTAATCTCTCCGGTTGGATCGATGCCAACTGAGCGTACGAATACTGCATCGCCAACCAAATGGCGGGTGATAGCCGAAGCGAGCTGAGAGCGCCCAGCATTCTTCTCACATGCGAAGAGAATTTCCTTGCGGGAGCTAGCTTCCCTGCCCTCTGCTTCAGCGATCTCTTCGAGGCGTTCTGCCGTTTCCCGTTCAGCGAGAACAGGGAGGAAAGTCTCGACCTTTGCAGTCTCCTTCAGCTCGGCGATGACTGCGTCGAGTGTTTCGTCGATGAACGTAGCGTCGTGAAGCTGGTCGTAGCGACGGTGAATATCTTCGCGGATAATAGCGAACTGGCGATTGAGTAGAGTGTCGTTGAGCATGATGAAGACTTTCCCTTCCTCTCAGCCTGCGATGATTGAGAAACCGACCGCGTTACCGAGTATCTTCGTAAGAAACACGTATGTGCGTAAGCTCAAGTTCTAAGAAATAAGTAAGTTACTTCCTGGTGAACTACCGCTTAACCTTTTGTTAACCTACAGTTAACCTTACTGCATCACGTGGTCATCCGCTAAACCGTGATGGTTCGGCGTGTGGTGATTTCCGACATACAAATGCGCGCGACATGTGCGCACATTTTTTATGTGCATTAGGTGTTGGACTAGGTGACAGGTGCTTTCAGTGGATCGCGAGCCCTAGCGTAAAATTCCCACACATGACGACTGAAGACTTTTCGCACCTCACCGTTGCCATCCTTGACTACGGTTCTGGAAATTTACGTTCCGCTGAACGGGCTATCGCATCTACTGGTGTAAAAACTGTCGTCACTGCTGATCCGAAAATTGTGATGGCTGCAGATGGCTTGTTAGTACCAGGTGTCGGCGCGTACGCGGCGTGCATGGAAGGGCTCCAACGGGTGCAAGGACCCCGATTGATCGGATCGCGACTGGCAGGTGGGCGCGCAGTCTTTGGCATCTGCGTCGGCATGCAGGTCCTGTTCGAGCGGGGCGTCGAATTTGCGGACGGCATCCACGCTGACGAATTCAACCCAAGCTCCCGGGCGATCGGTACTCCTGGCTGTGGCGAATGGAATGGGACCGTCGAGAGGCTGCAGGCGAAAACCTTGCCTCACATGGGCTGGAACACGGTCGATGTCGCTGACAACTCAGCAATGTTCGCGGGCATCGAGAATGAGCGCTTCTACTTTGTGCACTCGTATGGTGTCCGAAACTGGGCGATGGAGGATGACTCCTACATTGCAGCGCCACAAGTGTCGTGGACGCAACACGAGAACGATTCCTTCGTCGCAGCCGTCGAGAACGGGCCACTATGGGCAACGCAATTCCACCCAGAGAAGTCGGGCGACGCAGGACTTGCACTGCTCAGAAACTGGGTTGCTACCTTGGCGCGGTAGTCCGCGACCTATACTTTGGGGGAACCGTGACGCATGTTGCGCGCCATGTCCTGGCAGTGCGATTTCTCTGCGTCACTTGAATAACTAACTAGGGAGCGATCCACGCTATGAGCTTGACCCTTCTTCCTGCTGTCGACGTTGCAGACGGCCAGGCAGTACGCCTCGTTCAAGGTGCCGCAGGTACGGAAACGTCCTACGGCTCTCCACTGGAAGCTGCAATGAATTGGCAAAATGCTGGCGCTGAGTGGATCCACTTGGTTGACCTAGACGCGGCGTTTGGTCGTGGTTCGAATTACGAGCTGCTGAAGGACGTCGTCGGCAAGCTCGATGTCGATGTCGAGTTGTCTGGCGGTATCCGCGATAACGACTCCCTCGAATCCGCACTGGCTACGGGTTGCCGTCGCGTCAACATCGGTACTGCTGCGCTGGAGAACCCGGAGTGGTGCAAGACGGTCATTGAAAATTACGGCGATCGTGTGGCAATCGGCCTGGATGTCCGCAACGTTGATGGTGAGTGGCGTCTGCGTGGTCGCGGATGGGTGACTGACGGTGGAGATCTGTGGGAAGTCCTGGAGCGCCTCGATTCGGAAGGCTGCTCCCGCTTCGTGGTTACCGATGTCAGCAAGGACGGCACATTGCAGGGTCCTAATATTGATCTGCTTCGCGACGTCGCGGCAGCCACCAGCGCGCCAATCGTGGCATCGGGCGGTGTCTCTTCGTTGGCAGACCTCGAAGCTATTAAGACTTTGGTTGACGATGGTGTTGACTCGGCTATCGTCGGTAAGGCGCTGTATGCAGGGCGTTTCACACTGGAAGAAGCGCTCGCAATTTCTAAGTAAGTTCTACGTGTCACGCCTGAGTTTGTGGGCGTGACGGCGTACTTATCATGCAGATGGATGCAGTCTGATGACAGAGCTCGATCCCCGTTCACTATTGGCGATGGCGGAGGCCGCACTCGACGAAGTCGAGGAAATGTTTGCCGCCAATGTTGGTGCGGCTCCACTAGTAACGAAGGCGCGCGGGGATTTTGCCACCGAGGCTGATTTCGCAATTGAGCAACGGCTGCGGGAAGTGTTGGCACAGCTCACGGGGTTTCCGGTCTATGGCGAGGAATTCGGTGGCAAGCGTCCAACAAGTGACACTGTATGGGTGATTGACCCCATCGACGGGACCACCAATTACGCAGCTGGGTTTCCCATGTGCGCGATGTTGTTGTCCTTGCTGCACAAGGGCGAGCCCATTGTGTCAGTGACGTCGATGCCAATGTTGGGGCGTCGCGTTACCGCAACGAAGGGCGGTGGCACCTTCATGAATGGCAGGGAAGTCCACCTTGACCCCGAAGCTGGCCGGCCCATTTCGATTGCCTTCGGGTCAGTGATCGCTCGGCACGATGGCACCTTCCCACGATCATGGCGGCAGTTGCTGTTGGCACGCGTGGGCGAGCGATACCCAACGATTCGAATTTCTGGTTCCGTAGGCGTGGATCTGGCTTCGACAGCTATGGGTGCTTTTGGTGGCACGGTCACGTTTTCGCCTCATATTTGGGATAACGCGGCAGGTGTTCTCCAAATCCGTGAAGCCGGCGGCATCGTGACTGATATTGCCGGAGATCCATGGACCAGAGATTCGGTCGGCGTGCTTGCAGGTACCAACGATGTGCATGCGACGTTGCTCTCGATCATCCAAGACTTGCAGCCACCTGAGGACTTCCGTGCGTAGCTCGGAACGCGCGTCATCCACCGAACTCACTACACAAAGCAGAATAGGAAACTCCATGTCAGTCGCAATTCGCGTTATTCCATGCCTGGATGTCAACAACGGTCGTGTCGTCAAAGGCGTGAATTTTGAAAACCTTCGCGATGCCGGTGATCCAGTTGAACTCGCTCGTCGCTATGGAGAGGAAGGCGCTGACGAACTGACCTTCCTCGACGTCACTGCGTCCAAGGATGGTCGTGGCACCATGCTCGACGTGGTTCGTCGTACAGCGGAGCAGGTGTTCATTCCTCTGACCGTCGGCGGTGGTGTCCGAAGTGTCGAAGATGTCGACCAGTTGCTTCGCGCTGGTGCGGACAAGGTGAGTGTGAATACTTCAGCGATTGCTCGTCCGGAGCTGCTCAGTGAATTGTCTCGTCGTTTTGGTGCGCAGTGCATCGTATTGTCTGTTGATGCCCGTCGCGTTCCAGAAGGCGGGAAGCCACAGCCGTCTGGCTTTGAGGTCACCACACATGGTGGTTCGAAGTCCGCTGAGCTGGATGCAGTTGAGTGGGCTCGTCGTGGCGAAGAGTTGGGTGTGGGGGAAATCTTGTTGAACTCCATGGACGGTGATGGCACGAAGGATGGCTTCGACCTGCAACTGTTACAGAAGGTGCGAGCTGCAGTTTCTGTTCCTGTCATCGCCTCCGGTGGTGCTGGCGCTGCGGAGCATTTCCCACCAGCCGTTGAAGCTGGTGCCGATGCAGTGCTCGCTGCTTCGATTTTCCACTTCGGCGAAGTTTCTATCCGCGAGGTCAAGGAAGCAATGGCTGCTGCTGGAATCGAGGTTCGCCTGTGAGCAACTCTGCTGAATCACGCGTGACGACGAACCTCGCTGCTGGCGCAGAAAACCACGGCGCTGGCGATAATCCTGCGGAGTACTCACTGCCAGATAAGGTCGAGCAGTTCGCAAAGTTCAACGCGGATGGTTTGATTCCGGCAATTGTTCAGGAAGCCGATACCGGAGACGTCTTGATGCTGGCGTGGATGGACAAGCATGCCTTGGCCTACACCATTGAGACGAAGCGCGGTACTTATTGGTCGCGGTCCCGCCAAGAGTATTGGATTAAAGGGTTGACCAGCGGGCACTTCCAAAAGGTCGTGTCACTGGCCTTGGACTGTGACGGCGATACAGTCCTCATGCGGGTCGAACAGTCTGGCGCTGCGTGCCATACCGGTGCGCACAGTTGTTTTGACGTTTTCCCGGTCTTTTAGTTTGCAGAAAGTCGGGCGCGGTGAGTTCCATCATGGTTGGGTAAGAGCATGCCTGTGCATCGCGTATTTCCCACCGCCCCGACGTACTCCCTCAGCACCCGTGTAGCAGCGGTAGCTGCCCGGTCAATGACTGCGCTGCCATCGGCTGTGCTTCGCGTGTTCGGTGCGACGAAGAATTCAGCTGGCAACACCCTTGATGCTGATGTCGCTGCGACTCTGCGCGCTCTCGCTGTCATCGAGTCCCGTGACTTTGCAGATGTGCGAGTGCCGATTGGACGCGAGATCATCGACGAAGAAGCTTATCTTGGCGCGGGTCCATCCATCCCCGTAGGCACCGTCTACGAAGAAGATGTGGTGACTCCGGTGGATTTTGACACCGGTGCCGACAGCGTTCGCGTTCGTGTGTACCGGCCAGACGGGGCAGTACCCACAGCTGAGCTACCGACTCTGGTGTATTTCCATGGCGGTGGGTGGACGCTCGGATCACTAGACTCCCATGACAACACCTGCCGGTACTTCTGCCAGCGTGGCGAAGTTATGGTGATCAGCGTTGATTATCGATTGGCCCCAGAACATCCCTTCCCGGCTGGGCTGATGGATTGCGTGGCCGTCGTCAAGCTAGCTCTGGCGGGGGAGATTCAGGGCGTCGATGCTAACCGCGTGGCGGTTGGTGGTGACAGCGCGGGCGGAAACTTGGCGGCAGCAGTGTGCATGTACCTGCGCGATGAAGGAGCAGCACAGCCACAGCTGCAGATGCTGTTTGTGCCCGCGGTGGATCTGGCGAATATCAATGAAGAGGGTTGCCAAACGGCCAGTGGGCGCGAGTTTGCAGACGGGTATTTCCTGACCGGTAAGCACATGTCGTGGTACGCCGATCACTATGTGCCCGAGCCCGCTGATCGCACGCATCCGTATGTGTCGCCGTTGCTTTCTGATGACTTTTCCGATGTCCCACCCGCCTACATTGCCGTCGCAGGATTCGACCCGCTGCGCGACGAAGGGCTTGCTTTTGCAGAGGCACTTGCCAAGGCAGGTGTGCGTGTGACCGTGCGTAATCACACCGGACTTGTTCATCCGTTTGTGAACTCAATGGGTGTGTGGGCTGGTGCTCGCCGGGCATTGGACGAAGCTGTTGGCGCTCTGCGCATGGAGTTGGGCATCGGAACTGGAAACTAATCGCGAGCTGGGTCAGTGGTGCATGGCACAATAGCGCCTATGACTCGTACCTCGATGACAAGCCGCGAGCATTTTCGCACGCTGGCTCAGGACCACCGGGTAGTTCCTGTAATCAAGCGCGTCCTGGCTGATAGCGACACTGCGCTGTCCGCCTACCGCAAGCTTGCTGCAGATCGCCCGGGTACATTTCTGCTGGAATCCGTGGATGTCGGACAGTCCTGGTCACGATGGTCGTTCATTGGTTGTGGTGCGCGCGCTGCGTTGACCGTGGGGGCAGACGGTCGGTCGACGTGGATCGGTACTGCCCCGGAAGGTGCTCCAGAAGGTGGCGATCCACTGGCAGATTTGCAGGCAACATTGGAGCTGCTGCACACGGAATTGCCCGAACTTGTCGACGTCGCGGATAACTCAGCAATCCCGAAACTGACGTCGGGACTGGTGGGGTACTTCGGCCACGACATCATTCGGTTCATTGAACGCAAATTGCCGGATACCTGCGTCAATGATCTGCAGGTACCAGAAATGGTGCAACTACTGGTCGAAGATCTCGCAGTTATCGACCACCACCAGGGAGTGGTGTGGCTGATTTCTAACGCCATTAACTGGGATGGCTCTGCTGATCGCGTGGACGAAGCCTATGACCGAGCATGCGCGCGAGTCGAAGACATGGTTGTGCGGTTAGCAGCGCCGTCGTCAAGCAGTCCAAGCGTCGTGGATTTCCCGGAACCACAGATCCGCAGGCAACGGACGCAAAATGAACACATGCGCCGGATTGAAGTGTGTAAGGAGCACATTCGAGCGGGCGATGCATTTCAGATTGTGCTGTCGCAGCGTTTCGAAATGGACACCGAAGCCAGCGCATTCAACATCTACCGAATGCTGCGAACCACGAATCCAAGCCCGTACATGTTCCTCGTCAATGTTCCTGACGAAACGATGGAGCAGACGGCGTTTCAGATCGTTGGCTCATCGCCTGAATCGCTGGTAGCAGTGGAAAATGGTCAGGTAGTAACCAATCCAATTGCTGGCACCCGGCCACGGGGAGCAACCGTGGACGCGGATGTCGCGTTGGAGAAGGAACTGCTCGCCGATGAAAAAGAGAACAGTGAGCACCTCATGCTGGTAGATCTTGGTCGCAATGACCTCGGCCGAGTGTGCGCGCCGGGCACAGTAAAGGTCCATGATTTCCGTCATATCGAGCGCTACAGCCACGTCATGCACCTGGTCTCGACTGTGACCGGAGAGCTGGCACCGGGAAAGACCGCAGTGGATGCGTTTGCTGCAACGTTTCCTGCAGGAACGCTGTCCGGAGCTCCCAAGCCGTCGGCGTTGTCGATTATCGATCAGCTCGAAGACACCCGGCGTGGTGTCTATGGCGGCACAGTCGGTTATTTCGACTTCCGTGGCAACACTGATCAGGCCATCGCAATTCGCACTGGTGTTGTAAAGAATGGCACAGTATATGTCCAGGCCGGTGGCGGAATCGTGGCAGATTCTGATCCAGTGGCGGAAGATGAGGAAACTCGGAATAAGGCAGCAGCCGTGCTCCGCGCAGTGGCAGCAGCCGAGACTCTGACAGGTGCGGAAGGTAATGGCCATGACTAATGGCGACGCGATGGACACTACTGCAGCGGCGGACGATGTGGCAGTTACCGACAAGGCAACAGCCGAGACATCTCCGAAGAAGGACCGTCGACCCGGTATCGCTCAGCTTCTTATTGCGCTCTCTGCGCTCGGGATGTGGTTAGCGGGTCGGTTCAGCTGGCTCACCGTCACAACCATGGACGACAAGTCCGGTAGCGCCACCAATGAACTCGTCGGCGCGATTTGGGCACCCGAGATAGCGGCGCTTGCGTTGACGCTGCTTGCCGGTGTCGCTGCAACGCTGATCATGGCTGGCCTTGGGCGCCGCATCGTCGGTGCTGTCGCAGCGGTCGTTGCTGCGGGCGCGGCGTGGCCTCCGATCCAGTTGCTGACAGCTGGTGCGGATCACCAGCGAGCTCTCGAACTCTTGACGACGGGGTCAGCCACGCAACGCGCAAATGCGCCTGTGACCGTGTCGGATTGGGCACAAGTCGAAGAACTGGTCATCCACAATGGTGGTCCCATCGTGTCGATCATCGCAGCAGCGGTGGGCGTGCTTGGTGGCATGCTGCTGTTGGTTCGTCCGGGTGGGGTGAACAATCGCAAGTCGTCGGCATATGAGAATCCAGAAGTTCGTCGCGAGCGGGTGCGGGAAGACTTGGCTGCGGAGCCAACGTCTGGTCGTGTCCTGTGGGATGCCTTGGATGCCGGTGTGGATCCGACGGATATGGATTCGACCAGCGTCAGTGCAGAATCGACGGTGAGCGATGTTCATACTTCGCCGAAGAATACAGACCCCGAGGGAACAAAGACTTCTGGCAGCCATTAGCCTAGAAACAAGTCAGATAGATGTTTGCCCAAAACATCACTACTGAAAGGGGCCGATGATGGCGACCGTTCTAGACCAGATTATTGCAGGTGTACGGGAAGATCTCGCAGTTCGAGAAGCTGCCGTTCCTTATGCGGAAATCAAGGAACTGTCCCAGAAGGCTCCAGCTCCACTCGATGCAGCTGCGGCACTGCGTAGCGAAGGCGTGCAGGTCATTGCTGAAGTTAAGCGTGCATCGCCATCGAAGGGCGACCTAGCTGAGATTGCCGAACCACATGTGTTGGCCGCTCAGTACCAGCAGGGTGGCGCGGCAATTATTTCGTGCTTGACCGAGGAGCGTCGCTTCCGTGGTTCACTCGCTGACCTTGATGCAGTCCGTAAAGCTGTGAGTATCCCCGTGTTGCGGAAGGACTTCATCGTCACGCCGTACCAGGTGCACGAGGCTCGTGCCCATGGCGCGGACCTGGTTTTGCTTATGGTGTCAGCACTGGACCAGAACACCTTGGTGTCTTTGCTTGATCGCACGGAATCGCTGGGTATGAATGCTTTGGTCGAAGCTCATACCGCTGAGGAAGTCGATCGAGCACTCGAAGCAGGCGCGTCCATCGTTGGCGTTAATGCTCGCAATTTGAAGACCCTCGAAGTCGACATGGGCGTGTATGCCAAGCTCGCTCCGCTGCTACCTGACGACGTCGTCAAGGTGGCCGAATCCGGAGTGAAGGGACCAGAGGATCTCCGCGCCTATGCCAGCGAAGGCGCAGACGCCGTGTTGGTAGGAGAGGGACTCGTCACCGCAGGTGACCCTTTCTTGGCTTGTAAGCGACTTGTTGCTGCTGGCCAGCACCCAATGACAAAGGGGTAATTGGGGGAATTCCCACCCAATTACTTCGAGGCACGTTTCTATAAGACAGAATGGCTAACTGTGAGCGATCAGGATTTCAAGAACCATGATGTTCGCGGTGACCGTTTACCAACCGTAGGTGAACTCATCGCGACCCCAACTACCCACGAGCCAAACGAGATCGGGCATTGGGGCAACTGGGGCGGACAGTTCGTTCCTGAAGCACTGATGGCCGTGATCGGTGAAGTGTCCGATGGTTACGCCAAAGCACGCGTAGACGAAGATTTCCGGAACGAACTGGACCGTTTGCAGCGCGATTACACGGGTCGTCCATCCCCGCTGTATTTTGCGCCGAAGTTTTCAAAGGCAATCGGTGCTCAGGTCTGGCTGAAGCGCGAAGACCTGAATCACACTGGTTCGCACAAGATCAACAATGTATTGGGCCAGGTCTTGCTGGCTAAGCGCATGGGCAAGACCAAGGTCATTGCTGAAACGGGCGCAGGCCAGCATGGTGTGGCAACTGCAACTGCGTGCGCGCTGTTAGACATCGAATGTCGCGTGTACATGGGTGCTGTCGATGCCGAGCGTCAAGCCCTGAATATTGCCCGAATGCGTCTTCTGGGTGCAGAGGTCATTGAGGTTGAACTCGGATCGAAGACTCTGAAGGATGCCATCAACGAGGCCATGCGCTACTGGGTGTCCCACGCCGATGACACGTACTACTGCTTCGGCACGGCCGCTGGTCCGCACCCATTCCCAACGATGGTTCGCGACTTCCAGCGTGTTATTGGTGCTGAGGCTCGCCAACAGATTCTGTCGGCGACAGGAGAGCTACCAGATGCGGTTATCGCATGTGTTGGCGGTGGCTCGAACGCGATTGGCTTGTTTCACCATTTCATTGACGACGAATCCGTGCGGCTCATCGGCGCCGAAGCTGGCGGTGATGGACTGGAGACGGGTCGTCATGCAGCTCCAATTTCTGCTGGCGGTAATCCTGGTGTGTTCCAAGGCTCTTTCGCTGCGTTGATGCAGAACCAAGATGGGCAGATCATCGAATCGCAGTCGATTTCGGCGGGTCTTGATTACCCAGGTGTGGGGCCGGAGCATTCCTATCTGGCAGACATTGGCCGTGCGCAGTACGTGCCGGTGACTGATTCGGAAGCGATGGATGCGTTCCTTGACCTGTCGCGAATGGAAGGCATTATGCCGGCGATCGAGTCTTCGCACGCAGTGGCAGGCGCACGCAAGGTTGCAGCGGAACTGGCTGCAGACTTGGGTCGTGAGCCAGTTGTCATCGTGAACATTTCTGGTCGTGGAGACAAGGACGTGACGACGGCCGCTAAGTGGTTCGGCCTTGTCACGGACGAGGGTGCTGCCGACAACTCTGCAGAAAACGCAGCGCAGCCAGAAGCCGTTGCTGGCGCAAAGGGGAAGAAATAAATGAGCTTGCAGGACATCTTTGCACAGATTAAGGAAGAAAACCGATCTGCGTTCATTGCCTACTTGCCGGCGGGGTTCCCCACGGTAGCTGGTTCGATTGAACTTATCGACGCCGTCGTAGAGTCCGGCGCGGACATTGTAGAAGTGGGTTTGCCTTTCTCGGATCCGATGATGGATGGTCCAACGATCCAGGATGCTGCTGATATCGCGTTGGATAATGGATTCCGAACGAAGGACATTTTCCATGTCATTCGAGAGGTCACTGCCAAGGGTGCTAACTGCGTTGTTATGACGTACTGGAACCCGGTTTTGCAGTACGGTCCCGAGAAGTTCGCTGCCGATCTAGCAGCGGCTGGTGGCCTCGGCACGATCATTCCAGATCTGATTCCTGAGGAAGCTGGACGTTGGAAGGCTGCTGCGGAGGCACATGGCCTCGACACCATCATGCTGGTTGCGCCATCGTCTACCAATGAACGTCTTGCTCTGACCGCCGGCCAGTCCAGTGGCTTCGTGTACGCCACCAGTCATATGGGAATCACCGGTGCAAAAGACTCGGTGGACTCAGCTGCGGCAATTCTCGTGCGCCGTACGCGAGAGGTGACCGATGAACCAGTGTGCGTTGGTTTGGGCGTATCCAATGGGGAGCAGGCTCGGGAAATCGCTGCATTTGCCGACGGCATCATCGTCGGCTCAGCACTAATTAAAGCTGCTATGCGCAGCACTGACGACTTGCGCCAGCTCGGTGCAGAATTGGCAGCTGGAGTGCGGTAGCGTCGCATGACGTGAACACTCTTCTGTCTGCGACTGCCACTGTCGACTATCTTGCGAATATTCCCTCACCGCCACAAGGCGTGTGGGAGTTAGGTCCGCTGCCGGTTCGGGGCTATGCCATGTCAATCTTGGCTGGTGTCATTCTCGGCATTCTGTTGATGCGCAAGCGCTACAAAGATCGCGGTGGCGACCCTGAGCTTGTTCTCGATGTTGCTATCGCGGTCGTTCCTGCGGGCATTATTGGCGGTCGCATTTACCATGTCCTCACCGATTGGCCGAAGTATTTTGGCGAGGGTGCCAACCCTGTCGATGCCCTCAAGATCACCAATGGCGGCCTGGGCATTTGGGGTGCAGTGGTGTTTGGCGCGTTGGCGGCGGTCGCCGTCGCAAAGTACCGGAAGGTTCCAGTTGCTCCGCTTCTCGACGCCGCGGCGCCGGCCATCATTCTCGGTCAGGCTGTGGGTAGGCTCGGAAACTGGTTCAACCAGGAGTTGTACGGTGCATCGACGACGCTGCCGTGGGGTTTGGAGATCTACGAGCGGGTCGACGAAGCCGGTAACTTTGCGCCGGTAACAGGTACCTCGACTGGGGTTGTCATGGATGTTGTGCATCCGACGTTCCTGTATGAGTTGTTGTGGAACTTGTTGATTTGTGCCGTGCTGCTGTGGGCTGATCGTCGTTTCAAGTTGGGAGCCGGCCGGGTATTCGCGTTGTATGTAGCTGGTTATACCTTGGGTCGATTCTGGATCGAACTTATGCGCACGGATACTGCAACGATGGTGATGGGGCTGCGTATCAACACGATCACCTCTGCAGTGGTCTTTGTTGGCGCATGCGTTGTGCTGTGGTTGCTGCGCAAGAAGACTAGAGAATCTGAAGCCTATGTCAGGGGCGAGGCTCCTGCAGCTATGAACTGAACGGGATAGGGTAGGAAACGTGCAAAGACGAACAAAGATCGTATGTACCCTCGGTCCGGCTGTAGCCTCACTGGAGGGCATTAATGGCCTCGTAGAATCCGGCATGGATGTAGCCCGTCTGAACTTCTCTCATGGTGAGCACGCTGACCATGAACAGAATTACCGATGGGTCCGTGAAGCATCCGATGCAACCGGTCGTGCAGTGGGTATTCTCGCTGACTTGCAGGGACCGAAGATTCGCCTCGGACGTTTCAAGGAAGACTCCACGTACTGGGCGGACGGTGAGATCGTCCGTATTACCGTTGAAGATTGTGAAGGCACGCACGATCGTGTCTCCACGACGTACAAGAACCTAGCGAAAGACGCGAAGCCGGGGGACCGCCTTCTTGTCGACGATGGCAAGGTCGGCCTCGAGTGCATCGAGGTTGATGGAAACGACGTTGTTTGTAAGGTCATCGAAGGTGGCCCAGTATCCAACAATAAGGGCGTTTCGCTGCCAGGAATGGATATTTCCGTTCCTGCATTGAGCGAGAAGGACATCCGAGACTTGCGTTTCGCGCTGCGTCTTGGCGTTGACTTTATCGCTCTGTCCTTCGTTCGTTCGCCAGCTGACATTGAGCTGGTCCACGCTGTAATGGACGAAGAGGGACGTCGAGTTCCAGTGATTGCGAAGCTGGAAAAGCCTGAGGCCGTTGACGCGCTTGAGGCTATTATTCTGGCGTTCGACGCAGTCATGGTTGCCCGTGGTGACCTTGGTGTTGAAGTTCCGCTGGAAGACGTGCCTTTGGTGCAGAAGCGGGCAATTCAGATTGCGCGTGAGAATGCGAAGCCAGTTATCGTCGCAACGCAGATGCTTGATTCCATGATCGTGAACTCGCGCCCAACGCGTGCGGAGGCATCGGATGTGGCCAACGCAGTGCTCGACGGTGCGGACGCTGTTATGTTGTCGGGCGAAACGTCGATTGGTAAGTACCCGCAGCAGACCGTGCGTACCATGGCGCGAATTGTCACCGCAGCAGAGCGTGACGGTGAAGTACCAGCACTAACGCATGTGCCTCGTACCAAGCGTGGTGTTATTTCTTACGCGGCGCGCGACATTGGCGAACGTTTAAATGCACGTGCGCTGGTCGCGTTTACGTCTTCAGGTGATACCGCTCGTCGCGTAGCGCGCTTGCACTCCCACTTGCCACTGTTGGTGTTTACTCCAAACCAGTCGGTGCGCTCGCAGCTTGCGCTGACCTGGGGTGCCGAGACCTTCCTGACGCGCATGGTGAAAACTACCGACGAGATCATGCAGGTTATTGATGAGATTTTGGTAGCGATGCCGGACTACTCTCGTGGCGACACCATGGTGGTTGTCGCGGGAACACCTCCAGGAAATGAAGGCAATACTAACTTGATTCACGTGCATCTCCTTGGTGAGGACACGACGAACTCGAATTAGTAGTCGTCAGAGGCGTATCCGAGGGGTCGAGAATGCGGAGCGGGGTATACCCCCGCTCCGCATTTTTGCGTTAAAACGCAGAAGTGCTGCCCGTTTTATAGGGAAAATTATCCCCCGTGTGGCAGGCTCACTATCCTTGGGATAGCTTTCAGAGTATGAAGGCAACTGGCACCCTTGAGGTCTCTTATAACATCCCATCAGCACTCGAACCTTTGGTTCGTCTCGCAATGAACTTGCGTTGGTCGTGGCACCGACCAACGCGCGAGTTGTTCGAGAACATCGATCAGGAACTGTGGGCATCAACCCGAAACCCAATGGAAGTTCTGCACAAGTGCTCGCAGAGCCGTCTGGCTGAGCTTGCTGCAGATGAGCAGTACTTGGCTAATGTCCGCATTCAGGCAGACAATCTGGACAAGTACCTGCAGGACACAATGTGGTTCCAGTCCACTCACGAAGTTCACCAGGTAGCGGACCGCGCAACCACTGGTGCAACCAACCGCACGTCCACGGATCCAGTTGCTGCGTACTTCTCCATGGAGTTCGGTATTGACCCATCACTGCCGATCTACTCTGGTGGTCTCGGTGTTCTTGCCGGCGACCACATGAAGTCCGCGTCAGATTTGGGTGTTCCGCTGATTGGTATCGGCTTGCTGTACACCTTCGGCTACTTCACCCAGTCGCTGTCGACTGAGGGTTGGCAGGAGGAGTCCTACTTCGAGCACCCTCCAGTCGACCTGCCAGTTCTGAAGGTTACCGATGAGTCCGGCGAACAGATCATCGTGAACGTTGATTTCCCAGACGATCGCACGGTTGCTATCGCTCTGTGGGTTGCTCAGGTTGGTCGCGTTCCGTTGCTCCTGCTGGACACCAACATTCCACAGAACCCAGATGACCTGCGTGGCATCACTGACCGCCTGTACGGTGGCGACAACGAGCACCGTATCCGCCAGGAGCTCGTCCTCGGCGTGGGTGGTGTTCGTGCAGTAAATGCTTTCTGTGACTCCCGTGGCTTGGCTCGTCCACGCGTTGCGCACCTCAACGAAGGCCACGCTGGTTTCCTTGGCTTGGAGCGTATCCGCGAGCGCATGGACGAGGGCAACTCCTACGAAGAATCGCTGGCAATTGTCCGTGCCGGCAACATCTTCACCACGCACACCCCAGTGCCAGCTGGTATCGACCGCTTCGACATGGAACTGGTACGTCGCTATGTCGATGCTGGTGGCAATGGCACCTCGAAGCTGTGCCCAGGTGTTCCTGTGGACCGCGCGTTGGATCTCGGCCGCGAGCAGGATCCGCACCGTTTCAACATGGCGCACATGGGTCTGCGTCTGTCGCAGCGTGCAAACGGCGTCGCAAAGCTCCACGGTGTGGTGTCGCGTGACATGTTCCAGTCTCTGTACCCAGGCTACGAGCCAGCTGAAGTGCCAATCGGCTCTGTCACCAATGGTGTGCACCTGCCAACGTGGGTTAACTCCAAGATGGAAGACATTGTGGCGCGTGTGTCCGAGCATAAGGACATCACGGTTGTGAATGAGTGGAACAAGCCGGATGCAGTGACGAATGAAGAATTCTGGGCTGTTCGTAACGAGATGCGCGCGGATCTGGTTGAGGTTGCTCGTGAAGCAACTCACAAGTCGTGGCTGAACCGTGGTTTGGACGAAGCACAGTTGTCGTGGACCCGCCGCGTGCTGGATCCAAATGTGCTGACCGTTGGTTTCGCTCGCCGTGTTTCCACCTACAAGCGACTGACACTGATGCTCAAGGACCCACAGCGTCTGCGTTCCATTTTGCTGAACGAAGAGCGTCCAGTTCAGTTCGTCATCGCTGGTAAGGCTCACCCACACGACATGGGTGGCAAGCAGCTCATGCAGGAGATCATCCGCTTCGCAGATGAAGCTGGCGTCCGTGATCGTTTCTTGTTCCTGCCGGACTACGACATCGAGTTGGCAAGCTACCTGATTTCCGGCTCCGACATCTGGCTGAACAACCCAGTTCGCCCACAGGAAGCATCGGGTACCTCGGGCATGAAGGCAGTCATGAACGGCTGCATGACCTTGTCTATCTCTGATGGCTGGTGGGACGAAATGCCAAAGGACGAGACGGGCTGGACCATCCCAACCGTCGATTCCCCAGATTTCGGCTACCGTGACCAGCTTGAATCTCAGGCAATGTACGACCTGCTCGAGAACGAGATTGCTCCACTGTTCTACGACCGCGACGAAAGCGGCGTGCCACAGAAGTGGATGGACCGTGTTCGTGAGTCCTTCGCGACGTTGTCGCCAAAGGTTACGTCGACCCGCATGGTTCGTGACTACACGGAGGGCTACTACCGTCCTGCAGATCACGCTATCCGTCTCATCACGGCTGACGGCGACACGGCTCGTCAGTTCGTGAATTGGACTGAGCATGTTCACCAGGCATGGCCGAACTTGTCGCTCACGCACGCTACCTGTGAGGGCACTCCAATCGAGAATGGCCAGCTTGCAGGCCAAGACGCCACCATTTGTGTCGATCTTGAGCTCGGCACCCTTGCTCCTGACGACATCACGGTTCAGGCGATCGTCGGCAAGCTTGACGCGAACGGTGAGATCGAAGACCCTGAGGTCTACGAGATGACCCACGCTGAGGAAGGCCGCTACACCGCGACCGTGAACATCGATGTTCCAGGTGGCTACGGTTACACCGTGCGTGCGGTACCAAATAACCTGCTGCTGGCAAACCCAGCGGAGACGGGTCTGATCACTTACGCAAACGAGAACGCGTAAACCCGTTAGAAAAGCTGAAACTCCCACAGTTCCTTCTGAGCTGCGGGAGTTTTTGCTTTACGACGACGAGCGACTATCCAACGTAGCCAGCACAGCTGCGGCGGCTGCCGTGGTGGCGGCTGCGACGGTAGGTTCGTAGTCAGGGATGAACGTCGACATGTGGTTGGAAGGGATGTCTTCCACTACGCGGTCGGCCTTTACTGCGTTGTCCCATTGTTCTCGGGGGGTGGCTCCGACGGTCCAATAGACGTAAGGGGAGCCGAGACCACGGGGGATGTCGGCGAAATCTTCTGAGGCGGTCCAGGCCGTGGCGTCAATCGAGTCATCGCCGAGGATCGCATCGAACACTGGCCGAATGGTCTGGAAGAGCTCGGTTGAGTTGTCCGTGACTTCTCCGTGGTCCGAGTAGGTGATGACTGGTTCGATGTCACAGCCGGAAGCGATGCATTCGCCTCGAACGATTCGCTCGATTCCGTCGATGAGCGTAGTGCGGACATCGTTGGAGTAGAAGCGCAGATTCAGCACGATCCGGGCTGTGCCGGGGATGGTGTTGTTGGAATTGCCGGACTGGAGCGTTCCTACACTGACGACACCAAACTCATGTGGTGGGACCTCGCGACCGACAAGACCTTGTAGACGCAGCACAATAGATGCAGCAAGATATGTTGCATCAATCGAATTGTGTGGCATCGAGCCATGTGCTGAGCGGCCAGTGAGCTCGATCGTGATGGTGTCGCAGCCGGCCAGTGCAGGTCCTGGCATGGTCATGACGGTGCCTGCAGCGCCCGGGACAACGTGCTGCCCGAAGCATGCATCAGGTTTGGGGATAATGCGCCCCAGTCCGTCATGGATCATGGCTGACGCGCCACTAGCCTTTTCTTCTGATGGCTGGAACAACGCGATATAGGTGCCAGACCAGTGTTCTCTCGTGTTATGGATGATCGCAGCAGCCCCGAGCCCGGCCGTCATATGCATGTCGTGCCCACATGCGTGCATGACTTTTGTGCGGGAGCCATCACGGGCGACGCTGACCTTTGTGGAAGCGAAGTCGACTCCGGTTTGTTCGTCGACAGGAAGTGCATCCATATCGGCACGGAACAGAACGACGGGGCCGTCGCCATTGCGCAGAATTCCCACCAGGCCGTAGCCACCGATGTTTTCGTGAACCTCGAAATCACCCATGGCACGCAGCTTGTCCGCGATAAAAGAGGACGTTTCGCGTTCCTCTTCGGACAGTTCTGGATTGGCGTGCAGATGTGTATAAACATCGCGTTGCCAGCTCAAATCGGCAGTGTGATTCGACAGGATGTCGACGGCAGAGGTGGTCTGCACCAGGGCTCCTTGGGCGGTAGTCAATTCATGGTGTTCTCGACTACTGTAACCCCGGCCACGTTTACCTAGTCACATCCTGGACCAACGTGAGTTGAATACTTGTTAAATACGTGGAGAGTCCTCAACTTAAATACGTGGCGAGTCCTCGACATGTGGGTTGTATCGCAGGGAGTTTGGCCTGCACGAGCATTCCGTCGCAATGCGGATATTGCGTGAGATGTATCCGGCGTCGCGAAGCTCATAGAGGCGTGGGACGACGCGATCGCGCATGTCCCACGGGGAGATGGTGTTCAAGTAGATCTTGGTGCCACCTTCGAAGCCGGCGAGGTTGGAGACGCGCCATTTGATCATGATGCGCCACGGCATCCGTTCTGCGAGGTCGACTGGGCGGTGGTGCCATTCTTCGTTGCAAGGAATGGAGGCACCTGCTGCCGCATGGCAGGCGTGGATGAGGTCGGACATGGCTGCGACTTCTTCGTCGCTTTGTAGCCATGGTTCGCATACTGCGGATTTGGAGTAGATTTCCAACGTCGGGTAGCGGTGCCCGAAACCAGCGAACGCGATGGCGTGGTCGTTTTCCGCCAGGATGAGGTTTTGGCGTGCGGCATAGTCGACGGCCAGTTCGTTGTACATGTTTGGCTCGTTGCGGAGTTTGGTGACTTCTCGTTTCAGGCTTTCCGCATGTTCGTCGATAGCTACCAACTGCTTGTGCAGGTGGTCGAAGCTGGCGCCGGCTGGTTTGAGCCAGTTTTGGAACGCAACGACGTAGCGCACATAGCGGTTGCGTCGGTACAGGTCAGCGATAGACTCCACAGTGAACGCGGTCAGCGCGCGGTGCTCATCGACGGTGAGCGTTCCCGACGATGCCAACTGGTCGTCATGCGTCGCCCCATCGATGAAGTGCCGACGAGCAATGATCACATCGTGGCCGCCCGCAAAGTAGTCGGGTGCGCGTTGTAGAAGTTCGTCGTCAGCCATGGCGTCGACGTCCGCTGCTGGCTTGCCGGACGCCTTGAGCCTGGTACGCACGATATTCAATACATGCTCGCGACCTTGTTCGTCTGCGAGGTACGTCGCCATGCGGTGCTTAGTTTCGGCATCTGGGACGAAGCCGTAGTTCTTGGTCCAGTAGTCGTAGGTGACAATCTCGAAGAGGTTGGGCACGCGACGGAACTCGGCGACCGTGTCGTGTACCTGGCCAGGTAATACGCCTGTGATTGTGCGGAAACCCGTCGGCGACTGCTCATCGCGGACAACACGAGCTTTCTCCGGGGGCGTCAACAGCGGATTGTCCGAACCAAACGCGTCGCGCTTCGTGAAGTCATCCTCGGTGAGCGGTTTCGGCTGCTCGTTCTTAACCCCTAGTGGGCGATTTCCGCGCCCCGGAACCGTCCACACCTGTGTGCCCGAGAACGGATTGAGCTGCTTGACCGTGCCATCAGCCAAAGTGACAATTGGATTTCCATTAGCCTGCATGCTTCCCACATTACGGCGGGTGCTGGCGTGTTGGCAGCGCGAACTCTTACCCCTCCTGTGCCTGCGAATCGCACAGTCGCTGGACCGCCTCCGCACCCGCTGTTTCCAAGTCAGCCAGCGTATTGCTCATTGGCCCAGTCAGTTGCGTCCACGCCGTTGCTTGCTTTACGACGATCGCCTCCCGGTCAACCTCGCCCGCTACGAGGTGAACAGGCACGTTGTGTTCTTTGGCAGCGTCGATGAGGTAGCCGGCGACTTTGCCTGAGTGGCTTTGGTCGTCGATACGCCCCTCGCCAGTGATGAGCAGTGCGCAGCGGGGGAGGAGTTCGAGGAGGCCAGTGGTGCGGGCGACGAGGTCGGCGCCGATGCGCATGGTCATTGTGGAGCCTAGTGCTCGGCAGAGGTGAGCAATGCCGACAGCGGTGGCACCGGCTGCGCCATAGGCGGGGGTGTCGGGATCGACTCTGCAGTGGTCGCACCAGGCAAGCAGTCGGGCAGTGAGTATGTCGACCTGCTCTGGGGAGGCTCCCTTTTGTGGGCCGAAGACTTGTGCGGCTTCGCGTGGGGGAGTCATCACGTCGTGTGCCAGTACCCAGTTGATAGTGCTCAGTCGTTCGTGCAGTCGGTCGGCAGCGTCGGCGGCAAGATCGGTGGGGTTTAGCAGAGCCTCGACGATGCCTGCGCCTCCGTCGGTGGTCGCGGAGCCACCCAGACACAGGACGACGGTGGTGATACCTGGGGCGTTCAGCAAACAGTCGCGGATGACTAGGCCGGTGCCGACTGTAGATGCGTTCAGCGGGTCTTTCGCGTCGGAGACGGTGGGAAGCCCAGAGGCCGCAGCCAGGTCGAGGTAGCAAGTGGTTCCTTGCGGATCAGACCACCACACTGCTGTTGTGGGGCGGCCAATGGCATCGACGGTGGCAACCTCATGAGGAGTGCCGGTTGGTCCTGCGAGCAGCTCGGCTGTTCCTTCGCCGCCGTCGGCCATGGGTGCTTCGACAACGTCCCACGTCCCGTCGGAATCGCGAGGCCTTAACGACCGTGCTCCGTTTGCCAATGCACGAGCAGCCTGCTGTGCCGTGGCAGTGCCTTTAAAGGAATCAGGGCAACAAACAATCAGGTCACGGTTCATGGTGAAGCTTCCTTATAGCTTGTTCTGCGCAATCAACATGGTGGTGATGTAGTTGGCCACCGCTGCAACAGCCAAAATGCCAAGCATGACGAAAAGCTGCATGACAGCGGCGTCGATAAGCGAAGCACCACCAAGAATCATGCCGACGAAAGCGCCGGGGATGGTCACCACACCAACGGTGCGCGTGGAGTCGATCGACGGTGTCAGCGCTGTCACCGCGGCATTGCGGATCACGATGAGACGAGCTTGTGATCTGGCAAATCCGAGAGCAAGTGCGGCATCAACTTCACCGTGTCGCAACGAAAGTTCATCGTGGCAACGTCGCGCCGTTAGCGTGGTCAGCGTCATGCCGTTGCCAATGAAAATGCCGGCGACCGGAATGATGGCAATGCCGTTAGCGGGGACAACGCCGACAAGAACTAGGCACACGACGAGCATGATGGGGAATCCTGCGACGGGCAGCAAACTCCAGGTTGCCGAACGAATCCGGGATAGGCGATCATTCGTTCCTGGCTTAAAGCGGTGAGGTGCTACTCGCCCCGACGATGTCCACGCCGCAATCCATGCCATTACCGAAACGAACAGGGTGACGAGCCACAGGTTATCGACGATCAGTGTCAAAATGCCTGCGATTGCCAGTAATTGGAGCGTCGCACGAATTGCTGCCCATGGCATTGACTTCCACTGTTCTTGCTTCGCTATAGCGGTCACGGCCATCGCGATGATGACAAGGAGAACGAGTACGACGATAAGTGTCGGGCCGATGTTGACGAGCGAAGTTTTCACACTGTTCACGCTACTGGACGCAGGCGTGGAGCTAGGGCTGATTGGAAAGCCCAGACGCTGCGTGCGGTGTCATTATGGCTCATGGCTCCGCTCTCGCCACTACTTGTGCCACCTTCTAGCTCAGCGCATAACCCCGCGCAGTATGGTGAAGCATCTCACCAATACTCTGCGAAATTCCTTGCTCACCCCGGTTAGTTAGGTTAGCCTTACTGTTATGTCTGCTATCTACTTTGATTGCCTGGTCCTTCCATCTGACGTCGACTCGCTCGCGAATGCTTTTGCTGCTCAACTGCAGGAGTTTGAAAACGGGGGACGCATTAGTGGTGTGACGGTGACACATCAACCGGCACCCGTCGAGAAGCAGTTGATCGAGCAGTGGGAAGAGCAGAATCCAGATGAGCCGCTGGGGGAGCGTGCGGTGGAGCGTTATGAGCTCGAGTTCACCAAGGAGTCTGGCTCGCTCAACGCATTGGCAATGGATCTGTCGAAGCTGCTGACGCCGGAGGCGGAGTTGCCAGCGGATCCAGTTCTGCGTGAGTTTGAGGAACTCTTTGAGGAAGTGGCGACCTACCCATGGATGGTTCGCATCCGTCCGTAGCGTTTGACGCGTGTGTGGACGCTCGAAAATTGAGCCTGTACGGATAGTTCGATGACTGGGGCACACCCGATAAGTCGGGGTGAATAATCTCCGGCCTATCCCTATTAAGTTAAATAAGCCGTTCTTACCGAACATGTTTAGATAACTAAAAGTCGCCCGACTTTTTCACCAAGTGAGACGTTGGGGGTAATTATTGAGAAAAATTACCCGCCCCTCTTGTAGCGCCCGCCAGGGAACGTGGAAGAATATCCCATTGTTCCAATCGTCTTCACCGTTCAGGTCGGCGCTTTCGGGACTCGCAGAGTAGCGGAGTTGAAGCTTGCTTCACGATGGCGCGCTGCGAGATCTTCCTCCTTCGTATAAGGAGAAAGAAAACCGTAGGTGGTGTTTCCGGCGGTTGTGTAGAGAGGTGAAAAGTTGAGCATCGACGGTTCTGTTGCGAACTTTTATGAGGAGATTCTCCGCCGCAATGCTGGTGAACCTGAGTTTCACCAGGCAGTTGCTGAGGTTCTCGAATCCCTGAAGATCGTCCTGGAAAAGGATCCTCATTACGGTGAATTGGGCCTGGTTCAGCGTTTGTGCGAGCCTGAGCGTCAGCTGATCTTCCGTGTGCCATGGATCGATGATCAGGGTAATGTTCACGTGAACCGTGGCTTCCGCGTCCAGTTCAACTCGGTTCTGGGACCATACAAGGGTGGCCTTCGTTTCCACCCAAGCGTAAACCTCGGCATTATTAAGTTCCTTGGTTTCGAGCAGATCTTCAAGAACTCCCTGACTGGCCTGCCAATTGGTGGCGGCAAGGGTGGCTCGGACTTCGACCCTAAGGGCAAGACGGACCTGGAGATCATGCGATTCTGCCAGTCATTCATGACTGAGCTGCACCGCCACATGGGCGAGTACCGCGATGTCCCTGCAGGCGACATCGGCGTCGGTGGCCGTGAGATCGGTTACCTCTTCGGTCAGTACCGACGTCTGACCAACCAGCACGAGTCCGGTGTCTTGACCGGTAAGGGCTTGACCTGGGGCGGTTCGCTGGTCCGTACCGAAGCTACGGGCTATGGCGTTGTCTACTTCACTGAAGAGATGATGGCATCGCACAATGAGTCGCTGTCTGGCGCAAAGGTCATCGTTTCCGGTTCCGGCAACGTGGCAATCTACGCTATCCAGAAGGCGCAGCAGCTTGGCGCAACGGTCGTCGGCTTCTCTGACTCCTCCGGCTACGTTTCTACGCCTAAGGGTGTCAATGTAGAACTTCTGAAGAGCATCAAGGAAGTACGTCGCGGTCGTGTCTCTGACTATGTAGCAGAGTCTGAAGGTGCTACCTTCCACGCAGGTGGAAACATCTGGGAGTTGGAGTGCGATGTCGCACTTCCATGTGCAACTCAGAACGAGCTCGACGGCGAATCTGCCCGCATGCTCGTCGCTAATGGCTGCCGTTACGTCGCTGAAGGCGCAAACATGCCATCGACCCCAGAAGCTATTGCAGTGTTCCGTGAGTCGAAGATCATGTACGCACCAGGCAAGGCTGCTAACGCTGGTGGCGTTGCAACGTCCGCTCTGGAAATGCAGCAGAATGCTACCCGTGACTCTTGGTCCTTCGACTACACCGATGAGCGTCTCAAGGGCATTATGAAGAACATCTTCCGTACGTGTGAAAACACCGCGGCTGAGTACGACCATGAGCACGACTACGTTATCGGCTCTAACATCGCTGGCTTCAAGAAGGTTGCCGACGCAATGCTCGCACAGGGTGTTATCTAGTTTCACCTAGTAGATACCTAACGTGTGGCACGTAGGCCCACACCGATACACTTCCCGACGTGGACGTATCGGTGTGGGCTTTTGTCATTGTCGTGCTTGTCGTATTCGTTGGCTCGGGTATGCAACGAGTGTCAGGTATGGGACTAGGCCTTATCGGCGCACCTGTGTTGAGCCTCTTAGTCGGCCCCGTCGCAGGTGTACTAATCATCAACGTCCTCGCAGCCGTCAACGCAATCATGCAGGCGGTATCGGTGCGGGAGAACATCGATTGGCGAAAATTCTGGCTGATCGGCCCGTTTATGGTGCTCGGCGCGATCCCAGGAGCGTGGGTGGTGCACAACACGCCGACCGGACCACTTCAAGTTGCGGTGGGCGGACTCGTGCTGATCGGTTTGCTTGTGACGACGTACATGCCCGACCACATGCGTGTCGACGGTCCCCAGTACGCCTCAACCGCCGGTGTGGCGGGAGGCTTCATGAATACACTTGCCGGAATCGCGGGACCGTCGATCACTGTGTACGCGCAGCTCAGCAGATGGCCGCAGCAGACCTTTGCGCCGACGCTGCAACCATTGTTCTTCGTCTCAGGCGCGCTTTCACTGCTGACTAAAGAGTTGAGCGCAGATCACAGCATCTTCACCATGACTCCATGGCTGTTGTGGCCGCTGTGTTTCGTCGGGATGCTAACTGGCCTATGGGTAGGCACCCGCGTCTCGGCGAAAGTACCAACGAAAAAGGCCCGTCGCTTAGCGTTGATCATCGCTGCAACGGGCGCTTTCATCATCCTCGTGCGCGGACTGCTATTTCAATAGGGAAGACAGGAACTCGCGGGTGCGCTCTTCTCGTGGCTCACCCAGTACCTGCTCCGGTGCGCCGGCTTCCACCACAACACCATCAGCCATGAAAACAACCTGATCGGCTACTTCGCGCGCGAAACCCATCTCATGCGTGACGACGATCATCGTCATGCCACGATTCGCCAGTTCACGCATCACGTTCAGGACCTCGCCCACGAGTTCAGGGTCGAGGGCGGATGTCGGCTCGTCGAAAAGCATGAGCTTTGGTTCCATCGCGAGTGCGCGGGCAATAGCGACGCGCTGCTGCTGACCGCCGGACAACTGAGCAGGGTAGGCATCAGCCTTGTGGGATAGTCCCACGATGTTGAGCAGTTCCTCAGCCTTGGCACGCGCTTGGTCTGGACTAACACCCTTGACCTGGATTGGTGCCTCGATGATATTGCCCATCACTGTGCGGTGCGGGAACAGGTTGAAGTTCTGGAACACCATCCCGATATCGCGACGCTGGCGGGCAGCATCTGCTTCAGAAATCTCGTGCAGGACGCCCTTCTTTTCGCGGTAGCCGATGAGCTCACCGTCCACATACAGGCGACCCGCGTTGACCTTTTCCAGATGGTTGACGCAGCGTAGGAAGGTAGACTTACCGCTTCCCGACGGGCCGATAAGGCACGTCACCGTGCCACGAGGAACCTCGAGATCGATGCCTTTGAGGACTTCGAGACGACCGAAATTCTTTCGTACTCGTTGAGCTTCGACCATCAAATCCGGTCGTGCATCAGTGGTAGTCATTACTGAGGATCCTCCTGGTTGAAGCGACGTTCTTCGTGATCGACCACGCGGGTGTTAGCCAGCGGGATGCCTTCTGCATCGGCAAGGGCTGCCAACTGGCGAGCCGTGAGCTGGCGCGTCGCGCCACGTGCAAAGTAACGCTCCAGGTAGTGCTGACCAACCATCAATACCGAGGTGATGACCAAGTACCAGGTCGCAGCAACTAGCAGCATCGGTACTGGCAAGAAGATGGCATTCGCAATATCGGTCGAGCGACCGTACAGCTCCAAGGTGAATGGCACTGCGATGACCAGCGACGTGGTCTTCAGCAGGGAGATGAACTCATTGCCTGTTGGCGGGATGATGATGCGCATGGCTTGTGGCAGAACAGTACGAGTAATCGTCTGACGCCAGCTCATACCCAGAGCCTTCGACGCTTCGGTCTGTCCTTCCGGAACTGCCTGAATACCAGCACGGACAATTTCCGCCATGTACGCGGCCTCGTTCAAACCCAGTCCTAAGAATGCGAGGACGAAGGTGTTTGACAGGATCGTCGTCAAGTCCAGCTCAGTGAAACCGAGATTGATGGAGCTGTAAATAGTGGACAACAGGCCCCAGAAGACGAGCTGAACGTAGACTGGGGTGCCACGGAAGATCCAAAGGTAGAGCCATGCGACGGTGGAGAGCACTGGGTTGTCGGACATGCGGAGAATCGCAATGAGTGCACCACCGACGATGCCAATGAGCATCGCAATGATAGTCAGCGCCAATGTCCACCCAGCAGCTTCTGCGATGCGCGTGTCAAACAGGTACTGGCGGTACGTATCCCAGTGGTATGCCTCGTTCTGCGAGGCACTGATGATAAACCAGGCAGCGAGGGCAAGCAGGATGATGGCTGCAATCCACCGGCCAGGTCGTGGCAGGGGGCGGGCCTTAATTTCAGCGTTGAGCTCTTCGTTAGACGCAGTATGGCGTCCGACAGGCGTTGCCGACGTGCTCATTAATAGTCCTCTCCGTTAATGGTGGCCTGTTCGACAGCGCCATCTTCAAGTCCCCACATGGCAAAAATGCGCTGGTACTCGCCGGTATCAATCAGGTGTTGGAGAGCTTCGGCCAAGACTGGGCCGAGCTCGGAGTCCTTTGGTACTGGCCAACCGAACGGCGCAGAGTCGTAGATGTCTCCTGCCATTTCGAGCTTTCCATCGGAACGAGCGACAGCCCATGCACTGACGGGGGAGTCGGCGGCCAGCGCTTCGGCACGGCCGAGCACGACCGCAGTAGCTGCAGTACCGGCATCCTGATACGCGAGTTTGTCGATCGCAGGAAGTCCCTTATCCAAGCACTCCTGGTTTTTGAGCGGAAGGTCATCCATATCCGCGACAGTGTTGCGCTGTACTGCGACAGTCTTGCCGCATGCGGTATCTGGCGTGATGTCAGATTCAGGGGACCGTGCCCACTGCAAACCAGTGTCCAGGTAGTCAACGAAGTCGTAGGTCTTACGACGTTCTTCATTTGACGTGAATCCCGATGCTCCAAAGTCAACAGCATTGCCCGACACTGACGGCAGAATCAGTGCAAAGTCCTGCTCTTGAACAACAAGATCCAAGCCGAGAACGGCTGCTGTTGCCTTAGCGAGGTCAATGTCGAAACCAATGATGTTGCCTTGCGAGTCTTTGAACTCGGCTGGCGCGAACGTCGGATTTGTACCGATGCGAATGGTCCCGCGCTTACGGATGTCCTCGGGAACTTTTGCAGCCAATTCCGGGACGGCAGCTGGCTTAACTTCAGCCCAGCCTTCAGGATGACCACCTTCGTTATTGGTAACGCAGCCAGTCAACCCCAAAGTCAGCGCCGTCGACAGCGCAAGTGTCGCTGTCACCGCCAGTGTGGTGAGGGGTTTTCTCATGGTGAAAATCTTACTCACCAAAGAGTTAGCGTTGAGGGTTACCCCAGTTTAAACGCTCAGGTCAGCTCCAGATGTGCTGTCGTTGCGAGCAGCGTCTTCCACGGCCTTTGCGACGGCCACCGGTACTCGTGGGTCCAACGGAGATGGGATGATGCGCTGCGGTGACAACTCGTCGGCGCCTACCTCCGCGATAGCGCGAGTTGCTGCCAACTTCATTGACTTCGTAATGCGCTTTGCGCCAGCGTTCAGGGCACCACGGAAAATGCCGGGGAACGCGAGCACGTTGTTGATCTGGTTCGGGTAGTCCGAACGACCCGTCGCAACGATCGCACCGTACTTGGTAGCAATGTCGTAAGGAATCTCGGGGTTCGGATTAGCCAACGAGAACAGGATGGGATCGTCACCCATGAGTGAAACCTGGTTCTCCGAGAGATGACCAGCGGAAACCCCGATGAAGGTATTTGCACCTTTGAGGGCTTCGTCGATAGGTCCCTGCAGCCCGCGTGGGTTCGTCAACTGAGCGAGATACGATTTCACATCATTGAGCGGTTCGCGATCTGAATGAATTATGCCTCGGGAATCAACGACGGTGATGTCCTTGACACCAGCGGCGAGCAACATGCGAGTTGCCGCAACGCCAGCAGAACCGGCACCAGAGATAACAATGCGCAGGTCCTCCATCCGGCGATTGGTCAACTTGCATGCATTGCGTAGGCCTGCGGTGATGACGATTGCGGTGCCGTGTTGATCATCGTGAAAGACAGGGATGTCGAGTGCTTCGTCAAGACGACGCTCGATTTCGAAGCATCGCGGGGCGGAAATGTCCTCCAGGTTGATGCCCCCGAACGACGGAGCCAACCGAGCAATCGTGTCGACGAGCTCATCAGGATCCTTCGTGTCCAGCACGATTGGCACTGCATTCAAGCCGGCGAAACGGCTGAAAAGCTGTGCTTTGCCTTCCATCACGGGCAGTGCTGCCTTTGGCCCGATGTCTCCGAGGCCGAGAACTGCCGTGCCGTCGCTGATAATTGCGACGTTGTTGCCCGTCCAGGTGTACTTTCGCGCCATTGATGGGTCGTCGTGAATTGCCTCGCAAACTCGAGCGACACCAGGGGTGTACGCGATAGACATGTCACGAATGCTGTCGAGAGGAAGCGTTGACGTGGTGACAAGCTTGCCACCCTCGTGCGCTGCGAAAATCTCTTCGTCAGTGACGTGTGCTTGCGAAAAATTGTTTGGCAACTGTGCCTCTTCGTTTCCCATACTTACGTGACCCACTTCGGTACCTATGACCTATGTACTTGCGCGTGCAGACTGGCTTTTTGGTACGCACGATGACCGGTGAGTTACTGGTGCAGAGATCGCATCAAGGGTGTGTGACGCGATGATCCTATGGAAGCCTGCAGTCGACTACTGCTGAGTTTTATAGGTGAAAAGTGTAATCCACTGACACCCAAAAACGTTAGTTGACCTGTGTGGTTAGGTGTGGGCTGAGTCACTGTTCTGGCATGGGGAACTCCCTGAGGGGTGGGAAGTCCTCAGTGAAGTAGAGAAGAAACCTACGGTGACGTAGCTAAATGATGGAGCTAAATCTCGCTACTCGATCACGTAATCATCGGTTGGAGGATCAAAAGGAGGATCCTCAGGGTAATCCGGATCGGTCGGATAGTCGGGTTCAGTCGGGTAATCGGGCTCAGTTGGGTAGTCCGGCTCAGTTGGGTAGTCAGGATCGGTCGGATAGTCGGGATCAGTTGGATAATCTGGTTCGTCCGATGTCGTGGACTCATTCGTCGTTGACGTTTCAGTCGTGGATGAGGTCTCGGTCGACGATTCTGACGTTACGGTCGTGGTTTCCGTCGTCGATGATTCGGTAGTAGTTTCCGTGACTACATCTTCAGTGACAGTTTTCGATGCGGACTTCGACTTCGGCTTCGGAGGAGTCTTGGACGACGATGAAGGCTTTTCTGCTACTGGAACCTCCTTCGCGTCCTTCTCAGGCAAGGCGAATGCCAGTGCGCCACCTGCAGCGAGTGCAGCCAATGACAAGGCGCCTACAGCTGTCCAGTGCTTATCGATCAGCTCTGCTGGTGCATTTGGATTCTTGGCCGCCTGGATTGCTCGGAATTCGTTGTACAGCCACCATGCACCCGGCCCGATCAGAGCGACGCTCAGCAAAACTGCGGGAATAACCCCCAGTAATCCTGACCTCAACACTGGAAGGGGCAATACCGCGATACCGGCGATGATTGCAAGGCAGGATAACGCGACTTTCCACCAGGTGGTCGAATGTGAAGCATCCTCAAACTGGAAGTTGTCCGTGTTAAATGCGTGTTGCTGAATGGCATCGTCGTTAAGCGGAAGTGCATCGTCGAAGTCGTTGCTCTCCGTAGCATTGAACGACGTGCTTCCAAAAGCGCCGTAGCCATGAGCGGCAAAGTCACTGTCTGTCGCAAAGTCGCTGTCGCTGGCATTCGACCAGGCTTGCTCATCAGTGGGGTGATTGTCCGATGCATCCCACTCTGAACGATCGGAATTGTCATGCGACATGGACTCGCCTCCGAGTGAATTAGCGTTACAACCCTGCGTGAGTTGAGTCTATCCAGTGAGAACTATGTTTGCTGGATGCGTGATGAAGGTGTGTGGTGCCGTGTCGTATGGGTTCGGCGAATCCAGTCTCGGAGCATACTTGCAGATAAATATGCTTATCCACGACCGTATTCTGGGTTGAGATTAGAGCTTGCTGGAGGGGTGGGCGAGGTCTTGGGATACCGGTTGGTCGGCGGATTGTTCGGATGTGTTGGCTGCGAAGGGACGCTTGGATTGCGGGGAATGCTGGTCGCGGAGCTTCGAGGTATGGACGGGGTGGAAGTCGACGTGGTCGTCGGGCTTGATGTCGATGACTCAGTCGTCTCTTCGCTGGTCTCTGCGGTTGTTTGTTCAGTAGTTTCTGTGACGGTTTCGTCGACAGTTTCTTCTACGGTTTCCTCGACAGTTTCAATTACTGGGGCAACTGGCTCCACACTTGCAGTCGTACTTTTCGGCTTCGGCGCTGGCGACTTAATCGAAAGTGACGAAGTAGTGAGAGCCACTTGTTCATCGGCGTCAGCGGTCACAGCAGGCAACGTGAAGGTAAGGGCGGTGCCAGCGAAAACTGCTCCGGCGCATAGCGTCGCAATCGGTGTCCAGTGTTGATCAACAATCTCGGGGAGTGCATTCGGATCTTTTGCTGCCTGGTTGGCGCGATATTCGTTGTAGAACCACCAGGTTGCTGGACCGAGGAGAGCGACGGACAACATGACGGCCGGAAGTACGCCAAGTGTGCCCAACTTCAACACGGGCAGTGGCAGAACTGCGATCCCCACCACAATGGCAAGACCCGCTAGCGCGACCTGCCATAAAGGTGTCGAGTGCTGAGGCTCAGGAAAAGCGAGATCATTATTTGTTAACGCGTGTTGCTCGCTAGCGACGTCGTCAAGCGGAAGCGCATCGTCTGAACTAAAAGTGATTCCTGACGACGCGCTCGCGAAATCGCCGTACCCATGAGTTTTATAACCGTTCAGAGGGGCCTGTCCCCAGGCTTGTTCATTGCTAGATTGCCCTTCGCCTGGGTGCGAAGGCGAATCGTCAAAAGGGTGATGCACCATGATGCCCGCCTCCAAGTTAACGCGCTTAATAATGTTGCATGGGTGAGCCTAGAACAGTTCATGGCGGTTCGCTTAAGACGTGCGAGGCGATTCGTGCAGCAAAATCTTGGGGCTAGAAATTGGCGCGAGATTATGTAGCATGAGAAGACCCCGCCTACCAAGAAAACTTGGTAAACGGGGTTTTTATTTTGTGCCCCCGGTGAGACTCGAACTCACACTGGACGGGTTTTGAATCCGTTGCCTCTGCCAATTGGGCTACAGGGGCGCTCGCTTCGAATCGGTTGCTCCGAAGCAGCTGTGATCATATTAGTCTATGGCATCGTCTTTAGAAAAATAACGCTGCACAACTGCGACAATGGCGACAATCGCACCGCCCAACAAGAACAATCCTGCGGCCATTGGCCAGTCAGATCCGGCACGAAGCATTTCGTTTGTTTCGGACTGCCATGGCCACAATGCACGTAGAGAGCCGAGCAACAGACCGGCCATTGCAACGAGCGTCAGGGTGTGGTGCTTTTCCAGCATCCACTCCAGCGCACGAACGAACAACACAATGCCCACCAGAGCACCAGCCATGAACGTGCCCAGATACGCAAAGTTACGTTGATCAACGGCGGCCATTGTTGGCGCGTACAGGCCGACGACCAACAAAAAGAACGAACCAGACACACCAGGCAACACCAGCGCGCAGATCGCAATCGATGCAGCGATAAAGACCATCCACAACGAAGGATTAGTTGGTGCGGCTGATGGCAACGAGGTGAGCCAGAAAGTCATCACGGCGAAGAAGACGAACACCGCGATGGCCTTACCCTGCATGCCGGGCCTCTTCATGGCACCTGGCTTCAACTCCTGAAATGGAATCAGCACAGACACTGCGATCATGCCGAGGAACAATGCGCGGGAAGCAACCGGTTGGTTTGTGACGAAGCTCTCCATCGGGCCGGCCATCGTAAAGACGACAGCCAACATTCCGATCGCTACTGGGATGAGAAGCATCCAGTCGATTCGTCGTAAAGCAGAACCCATAGAAGGCTTGCCGATGTGGGTCGGCACATCAGTGATGTTTTTCGCAGAGCCAATGAGGCGTTCGTAGATGCCCGTGACGAGGGCAACTGTTCCCCCGGATACTCCAGGAATCGTTTCCGCGAGCCCGATCAGGCCGCCTCGGACGGTGTTGCCAAGGACATTGCCGGGAGTCGGGCGAGGGAAGTCGGTGGTTTCATCGTGTGTACTCATCACGAAGAACTCTACGGGTAAAAGCGAAAAACGCTGGTAATCAACGCGCGAGAGTGCATAGTCACAATGTGATCTTGACTAAAGAAATGCAAAAACCTGTCCCCTGGAAGTCAGGAAACAGGTCTGCAGAAGTGGCACGGCGCGCTAAACGGTGTGGCGCAGCAAAAAGAAACTGAGCTACGCGTTTTCCAACACGCGCTGAATCTGCTCGCCGTACGACGTGATAGCTACGTCGGTGACACACGACTGGTTAGTGGTGTTGCCGAGCAACAAGGCAGTCATGCCCATGTACATAGCCAACGCGAAATCACAGCGGCGTTCTGCGTGAGCCTCATCAGTGATGCCCGGTGCTTCATTGCGCACTCGAGTAAGGAGTGTAGAGCGGGCCGTGGACTTAAACTGTTCTTCGATTTCAGCGGTTACATTGTCGCTTCCCGACGTCGCCATTAATAGGGACACGACAGATGAGGGGCCGAGATGCTCGCCAGAAATGGCGTCGGTAGCAAGCAGGCGGCCGAGTTCATTGAACGGCTGTTCTGCAATTGCATTAGTAATAGCGCCAAAGTCGATCAATTCAGCCAGTAGGCCTTCTTTGGAGCCGAAATACTTGATAATCAAGGGAGCGCTGACGCCTGCCTCGGTGGCAATTTCCTTCAGAGAGACCCTTGCGAAAGGCTTCTGAGTGAAATAAGTGGTTGCCGTATCAATAATCCGCGCACGGGTAGCTGCAGAATTTCTACGTCGCGTCGGCGTACTGTCGAGAGTCATGCTGACCAGCATAAACGCAGCAAGGCGCAAATGTTGAACGCATAGCAAACGTTGCGTATGCAAACTCCCATGAAAACGAGATGGATTACCCCTATCGTGGGGGTGTGGATATGGAGACTCGGAAACAGTTGGTAGCTACTGTGCGTTCGGTGAAGTTCCTCATGAATTTCATTCAACTAAGGAAGTGAGAGACGTTTAGGGGTTTTGGGAAATGTGTATATTCATTCTCCGTGACTTTTCCGGAGAGGATGAGGTTAGGCAACGCTTGATCACCATTCGGGATAGAACATTTAATGCCCCATTCGATGACGATTGTTAATTGTCTCTGCGATTCTGAATTGAGTTACGATCCATTTCCGCCTTCTTCGGGCAGCAAGTTGACTCGGCGTCGACACCTGACGAGGGAAATGGCGAGAGCCAAGTCGAGGATGGGGGCGTGGGGCGGGGAGTCTGCAAACCTTTACACTGGTGCTATGAAACGAACGCTCATGCTTATCGACGGTCACTCCATGGCATTTCGCGCATTCTTTGCGCTGCCGACGGACAATTTCTCCACGACGAGCGGTCAATACACCAATGCTGTCTATGGATTTCTATCCATGCTGTCAACGTTGCTTAACGACGAGAAGCCCACGCACGTCGCTGTTGCATTCGACGTGGCGCGTGAGACGTTCCGAAACGAGCTATTTCCGGAATATAAGGCACAGCGCGACAAAACCCCTGAAGAGTTCCGCGGTCAGGTTCCGCTTCTGAAGCAGGTACTTCAGGAGATGGGCATCGTCACTTTGGAGAAGGATAACTACGAAGCTGACGACATTATCGCAACGCTCGCAACGCAGGCGAAGCCGGAAGGGTTCGAGACGCTTATCGTTACCGGCGACCGTGACTCGTTTCAGCTCGTCAACGATTCAACGACCGTTCTCTATCCGATGCGTGGTGTGTCGACGCTGCATCGCTTCACGCCGGAGGCCGTCGAAAAGAAGTATGGATTGACGCCGGAGCAATACCCAGATTTTGCTGCTTTACGTGGAGACCCTTCCGATAATCTCCCGGGCGTTCCTGGAGTTGGGGAGAAGACTGCGCAGAAGTGGATTCTTCAGTTTGGTTCGTTGGCGAACCTCTTAGAGCGCGTTGATGAGGTTCGTGGAAAAGTCGGCGACAATCTTCGCGAGCGCGTTGGTGCGGTTGAAATGAACCGCAAACTCACCGAGATGGTCAAGGATCTGCCCTTGCCGTATGGGCCGGACGAACTAGAGTTGCGTCCTGCGGATGCGCAGGGAATTGCAGACTTCTTTGACAAGTTGGAGTTCGGCGGGAGCTTGCGGGAGCGGGTATTCCGTACTTTGGCCATTGAAGGTGCGGGTGTGAAAGCCACCGAGAACGATGGCACTGACGTGGTCATCGTTGAGCAGAAGGCTGGTGAACTCGGACACTGGCTAGATTCACTGAGTCAGCCTGTGGCGGTTGCTGTCGATGGGTTCTCGCTGTCTTTGGCAACGCCGCGCGACAATGATATCGAAGCACTTCAGGTTGAGTTGGGTAATCTCGATCCAACTGATGATGACTCCCTGCGCACCTGGCTCGCTGGCGAGCATCCAAAGCTCACTCACGACGCAAAGTCGCTCATGCATTCCCTGTGGGGACATGACCTAGAGATCGCTGGCATCGTCCATGACACTTTCCTTGCCTCCTACTTGCTGCGTCCAAGTCAACGTAGTTACACGCTCGAGAACATCTATCAGCGTCACTTGAATCGAACGCTGTCCCAGCAGGACGGGCAGCTTTCACTTCTCGACGATCCTGTTAACGCGGATCACGTCGCAGCAATTGTGGAATTGTCTGAAGCACTGTCTTCGGAACTGGAAGCGAATGGACTCTATGAGGTGTACGCCGATTTGGAAGTTCCGCTTGCGCCAGTTCTCGCTCGCATGGAGCGTCTGGGCATTGCTGTCGACGTCGACAAGCTCGAAGATTTGCGGAAGCAAGCCCAGGCAGCGACGGATGAAGCTGAACATGCAGCGCGCGCACTGGTGGACCGCCCCGAGCTGAATTTGGCATCGCCGAAACAGCTGCAAGAAGTGCTGTTTGATCAGCTAGAAATGCCAAAGACGAAGAAGACGAAGACTGGCTATTCGACGGCGGCCAAAGAGCTGGAAAATCTGGCGAAGAATAATCCGCATCCATTCCTTGAGCATCTGATGGCTTTCCGTGAGGCTCAGAAGATGCGTTCCACGGTTGACGGGCTGATCAAGGCTGTCGCGGATGACGGGCGTATTCATACGACGTTTAATCAGACGGTCGCGGCGACTGGACGTTTGTCATCCACCGAACCGAATTTGCAGAACATTCCAGTGCGCACTGAATTTGGCCGCTCGATTCGTTCCGCATTCGTGGTGGGCGATGGTTTCGAGAATCTGGTGACGGCTGACTACTCGCAGATTGAAATGCGCGTAATGGCGCACCTTTCGCAGGATGCGGGTTTGATCGAGGCGTACCGGGCAGGCGAGGACCTGCACAACTTTGTGGGTTCGAAGGTTTTCAATGTGCCACTTGACGGTGTGACTCCTGAGTTGCGTCGTCGAGTCAAGGCCATGAGCTACGGTTTGGCATATGGATTGAGCGCGTTTGGTCTAGCCCAGCAGCTTGATATTCCGCAGTCTGAAGCAAAGCGACTTCGTGAAGATTACTTCGAGCGATTCGGTGGCGTTCGAGACTACTTGGAAGGTGTCGTCGCGCAAGCCCGCAAGGATGGTTACACCTCGACCTTGTTTGAACGCCGTCGCTACCTGCCAGATCTCAACTCGGATAACCGGATGGCACGTGAGAACGCCGAACGTGCAGCGCTGAACTCACCGATCCAGGGAACAGCAGCAGACATCATTAAGGTCGCCATGCTGCGTGTCGACGATGCCCTTAAGGTGCAGGGGTTGGAATCGCGAATGCTGTTGCAGGTCCATGACGAACTGGTGCTAGAAGTGGTGCCAGGTGAATCCGAGCAGGTGGAGGCGCTCCTTCGGAAGGAGATGGATGCAGCGTGCGAGTTGCTGGTGCCGTTGGATGTATCTGTGGGTGCTGGGCCGAATTGGGATGCTGCTGCGCACTAGTGGTGAACATGTGACAAATCGGGTTAACCTGCTGGTTGGATAGCCAGGCGAAACGGCGCGACATGATGGTTATGGAACTTGAAAGGCCGGAGGTGGCCGAGTATCATTGTCGCGGTATGCATACGCATGCCGACTTTGCGTGTTCTAAGTCTGGCATCCCGCGGTCATAAACAAAGCTAAGGCATCGTTGCCGGAAGCGGATTGACCAGGGGATTTACCGTCTTGTCAGGCAAGGCCGAAATTGTCCGCTTTTTCGATTTACTATCCGCTTCGGAGCACATTATATATGTCCACCTCTAACACCCCTCAGGTTGCCATCAACGACATCGGCACCGCTGAGGACTTCCTCGCTGCAGTTGACTCGACGATGAAGTACTTCAACGATGGTGACATCGTTGAGGGCACCGTCGTCAAGGTTGACCGCGACGAGGTCTTGCTCGACATCGGCTACAAGACCGAGGGTGTCATCCCTTCCCGTGAACTGTCCATCAAGCACGATGTCGACCCTGATGAAGTGGTCGAAGTTGGTGACGAGATCGACGCTTTGGTTCTCACCAAGGAGGACAAGGAAGGTCGCCTGATCCTGTCCAAGAAGCGTGCTCAGTACGAGCGTGCTTGGGGTACCATCGAGGAGCTCAAGGAAAAGGACGAGCCAGTCACCGGTACCGTCATCGAGGTTGTCAAGGGTGGCCTCATCCTGGACATCGGTCTGCGTGGCTTCCTGCCAGCATCCCTCGTTGAAATGCGTCGCGTTCGTGACCTGCAGCCATACATTGGCCAGGAGATCGAAGCCAAGATCATTGAACTGGACAAGAACCGTAACAACGTCGTTCTGTCCCGTCGCGCATGGCTCGAGCAGACTCAGTCTGAGGTTCGCTCCGAGTTCCTGCACCAGCTGCAGAAGGGCCAGGTCCGCAAGGGCGTCGTCTCTTCCATCGTCAACTTCGGTGCATTCGTCGACCTGGGCGGCGTAGACGGCCTGGTTCACGTTTCCGAGCTGTCCTGGAAGCACATCGATCACCCATCTGAGGTTGTTCAGGTTGGCGACGAGGTAACCGTCGAGGTTCTCGAGGTTGACCTCAACCGCGAGCGCGTGTCCCTCTCCCTGAAGGCAACTCAGGAAGATCCATGGCGCGTATTCGCCCGCACCCACGCAATCGGTCAGATTGTTCCGGGCAAGGTCACCAAGCTGGTTCCATTCGGTGCGTTCGTTCGCGTCGAAGAGGGCATCGAGGGCTTGGTCCACATCTCCGAGCTGGCTTCCCGCCACGTCGATGTTCCAGACCAGATCGTCACCGTTGGCGAAGAAGCAATGGTCAAGGTCATCGACATCGACCTCGAGCGTCGTCGTATTTCCCTCTCCCTCAAGCAGGCTGACGAGGACTTCACCGAAGAGTTCGACCCAACCAAGTACGGCATGGGCGACTCTTACGACGAGCAGGGTAACTACATCTTCCCAGAGGGCTTCGACGCGGAGACCAACGAGTGGATGGAAGGCTTCGAAACCCAGCGCGCTGAGTGGGAAGGCCGTTACGCAGAGGCAGAGCGTCACCACCAGATGCACGCAGCTCAGATCGAGCGCCACCGTGCAGCTGCAGCCGAGGCTGAGGAAGCTCCATCTAACTACTCTTCCGAGACTGACGAGCCAGCACCAGCAGCTCCAGCAGCTCCAGAAGCAGCAGAGGATACCTCCGGCACCTTGGCTTCCGACGAGCAGCTCGCAGCTCTGCGTGCTCGCCTGTCCGGCAACTAAGCCTGTAAAGGTAGTCCCGGTTACCTTTAGGTAACTAGGCTAACAATATTCCCCGTCTCTCCACAGGAGAGGCGGGGTTTTGTCATACTTGAAGCATTATGTTGAAAGTAGGACTAACTGGCGGAATTGGTAGCGGCAAGTCGACCGTTGCCCGGCAACTGAGTGCTCTCGGTGCCGTTATCATCGACGCAGACCAGATCGCTCGTGAAATCGTCGAACCTGGTCAGCCTGCACTTGCCGAATTGGTCGACTACTTTGGCTCGGACATCCTCAACCCCGATGACACGTTGAATCGGCGTGAGCTGGCCCGGCGAGCTTTTGCATCTGAAGAATCGACGCAGATCCTCAATTCCATCACCCACCCGCGTATTTCTGAACGTACGGCCGAACTTTACGACGAAGCGAGCGCCCGCGATGTGGTGGTCTTCGATATGCCGTTGCTGATCGAGAATGATCTCGTCGCTGACCAGCATCTTGTCATCGTGGTGAATACTCCGATGGAGAAGCGTATTGATCGGCTAGTTAACTCGCGTGGTCTGGATCGAGACGATGTTGAGCGACGTATTGCTGCGCAGATCGGCGATGAAGAGCGTATTGCTGCTGCTGACATCATTCTCGACAACTCGGGCTCAGAAGATGCATTGCGTGATTCCGTCGACAAGCTATGGCGTGAGCGTTTGCAGCCGATAGCTCAGTCGATGGTGCGACCTCCTGTCGTGCCGTTGGATATCTTGCCTGTGCAGCCTCGTGGTCGGGTCGAGCGCGAGAAGAAGCGTGTCGAACGGCAGTTGGGTGTTTCGGTCAAGGGGACGATGCTCAGTGAAAACCGGCTGATCTTGATGGTTGATGGAGTGCCAAATACGGAGGGAGCTCCGTGGATGGCTACTGGCCAAAACTGGATCAGCCTGGATCCTGGTAATCCTGTAACGCTGACACCTCCAAAGGAAATGTTGGAGATTGATCGTCAGCCATTGGATGGCCTTGATAAAGGGGCATCTAAGACCCCCTAATTGAAAATGAGTTGCAATAACGTGTACTGTCCCTCCTATGACAGTTAAGCGTTATTTTTTCAGCGCTATCCTCTCGTCCGCGCTCGTGCTTTCTGCATGCGGTACTGGCGAAGAAATAGCGAACAAATCAGTGAAAGACACGCCACGAGTTGGTGAGCAAGCACAGCCGTCGCCGTCGGTGACCACCGCTACTACGGTCGCTGACCTCCCGGAGTCTCGCTCGAAGTCTGATCGGCTGGCGGTGAGCTATGACGGTGGTGTCATGGTGATTGATGGTGGCAACCTCAAGCAGGAAATGGCTCCCGAAGTCCTCGACACCTTTGATGCCAAGGGCTATTTGCGTCTGAACAGGGCGGGCGATGGTCGACACGTTTTCGTCTCGACGGATTCGTCCTTCAAAGCACTGGACCTGGGTGCGTACGAGCGTCCACATGGCGATCACTCGCACTACTACGCCGGCGATCCATCGTTTACGGGCTTTGAAGTATCGGCGGTAAAGCCTGGACATGTGGTTGGTAATGCGGACAAGGCCGTGTTGTTCGACGACGAGACTGGTGATGTCACAACTCTCCGCTTGCAGGGGATGGACATGGTTGATCACTTCCATGTGCCAGCGCACCATGGCATTGCCGTTTTGGGAGAAGATGGCACCTATATGGTCACCATCGCTGATCAGGAAGGCGATCGGATTGGTGTAGCCCAGGTGGATGCCGAGGGTAAAGAACTGAAGCGTTTCGAGCACTGCCCAGGTGCGCACGGCGCAGCAGAAACCTCAGCTGGCGTATTCGTTGGCTGTGCAGACGGTGGACTTGTGTACCGAGATGGGGAAGTCACAAAGGTGAAGTCGCCAGATCCATATGGGCGTATTGGAAATCAGGCATCAAGGCCTGATTCAAAGTACGTGCTTGGTGACTACAAGTCCGATAAGGTCGCCGCAGATAAGGATGAGCTGGAACGGCCAACGCAGGTGAGCATTATTGATGCAGAGTCGGGAGAGATGCAACTCGTCGACCTGGGTGCCTCATACACATTCCGATCTCTTGCCATGACCGACGACAACACGGCAGTAGTTCTTGGTACTGATGGCAAAGTGCACCTCATTGATGCTGAAAAGGCAGAAGTGATTCGCTCCATTGACGTTCTCGCACCTTGGGAAGAGTCCGAAGAATGGCAGGATCCACGTCCTGCTATCACGGTCATCGGTTCCACGGCGTATGTGACTGATCCGGCAAGAAATGAAATTCACGCGATCGACCTTGACGGCAACGAAAAGCCACAGGTTACCAAGCTCCCCGAGCAGCCAGATGAACTCGAAGCTGCATAGAATGTGGATCTTGCTTGACGACGAATCGTCGTGAAGCAAACTCGACGAACACCGGCAATGACTTCAGCGGAGCTTTACCAATCCGCGCAACCAGATAACCTGGTGACTATGGCATTCCCCGCTGAACATCCGGTCCTTGCGCAATCTGAGTTTCGTCCTGTTGGAGATATCGAGCGTGCCGACGGCCAGTTTGAGGTCATCAGCGACTTCAAACCGGCAGGTGACCAGCCACAAGCTATCGCGGAGTTATCGGAGCGTCTCAACAACGGTGAGCGCGAAGTTGTGCTGATGGGTGCGACGGGTACTGGTAAGTCTGCGACTGCTGCATGGTTGATTGAGAAGATGCAGCGGCCCACGTTGGTGATGGCTCCGAACAAGACATTGGCAGCGCAGTTGGCAAACGAGCTTCGGTCGCTGCTGCCGAACAATGCCGTGGAGTACTTTGTGTCGTATTACGACTACTACCAGCCAGAGGCATACATCGCGCAGACAGACACGTATATCGAGAAGGACTCCTCGATTAACGAGGATGTCGAGCGTCTGCGTCACTCGGCAACGTCGGCACTGCTGTCTCGTCGAGATGTTGTGGTTGTCAGTTCGGTGTCCTGCATCTACGGTTTGGGAACTCCTCAGTCGTATCTGGATCGATCGGTATTTCTGAAGACCGGCGAGGAAGTTGATCGCGATCAGTTCCTACGACTGTTGGTGGACATTCAATACGCCCGCAATGATATTGCTTTTACCCGTGGCACTTTCCGCGTCAAAGGCGATGTTGTCGACATCATTCCTGCATATGAAGAGCTCGCGGTTCGGGTCGAGTTCTTCGGTGACGAGATTGATTCTCTCTATTATCTCAATCCGCTGACTGGCGACGTCGTCAAGCAAGTGGACGAGCTGCGTATCTTCCCAGCAACTCACTATGTTGCGGGACCTGAGCGCATGGAAAAGGCGGTCGAGGCGATTAAGGAGGAGCTGGCGGAGCGCCTGGCGGATTTGGAAAATCGCGGCAAGCTGCTGGAAGCACAGCGCCTACGCATGCGTACGGAGTATGACTTGGAGATGATTCAGCAAGTTGGATTCTGCTCGGGCATTGAGAATTACTCGCGTCATATTGACGGCCGAGCTGCCGGTTCTGCTCCAGCAACGCTGATCGACTACTTCCCGGAGGATTTCCTCACCATTATCGATGAGTCGCATGTGACGGTTCCTCAGATCGGTGGCATGTTTGAAGGCGATGCCTCGCGAAAGCGTAACCTCGTTGACTTCGGCTTCCGACTTCCATCAGCGCTGGATAACCGTCCATTGACCTTCGATGAGTTTGATGCTCGTGTTGGCCAGACCGTCTACATGTCGGCGACGCCTGGCCCGTACGAGCTCGGGCAGACTGGCGGGGAAGTTGTCGAACAGGTTATTCGTCCGACGGGTCTGGTGGATCCGAAGATCGTCGTGAAGCCAACGGAAGGCCAGATTGATGATTTGATCGGCGAAATCCGCCAGCGCGAGGAACGCCACGAGCGCGTCTTGGTCACCACTCTGACGAAGAAGATGGCCGAAGATCTCACTGATTATCTGCTCGAAAACGGTATTCGCGTTCGTTATATGCACTCTGATGTCGACACTTTGCGACGAGTTGAGTTACTGCGCCAACTCCGACTTGGCGAATACGACGTTCTTGTGGGCATCAACTTGCTCCGTGAGGGTCTGGATTTGCCGGAAGTGTCGTTGGTCGCGATTCTCGATGCGGATAAGGAAGGTTTCCTCCGCTCGACTACTTCGTTGATTCAGACTATTGGTCGTGCTGCTCGAAATGTCGACGGTGAAGTGCACATGTATGCGGATACCGTCACGGATTCGATGGCTCGGGCTATCGACGAGACGGAACGTCGCAGGGAAAAGCAGATTGCCTACAACACGGAACATGGCATTGATCCGCAGCCTCTGCGCAAGAAGATCGCGGACATCTTGGACCAGGTCTACGACAATGCAGACAATGCTGATGGGCCGAATGTTGCGGCCAGTGCAGACCACCGTCGGCGCAATCGCACCGGCAGTGATGCTGATTTGGCGACGTTTGGCAGTAAGTCAACAGCTGACTTTGAAGGCATGCCACGAGCACAACTGGAACAACTCATTGCTGATTTGAGTGAGCAAATGGGAGCTGCCGCACGGGAGCTGAAGTTTGAGCTTGCGGGCAGGTTGAGGGATGAGATTGTCGACTTAAAGAAAGAGCTCAACGGTATGAAAGAAGCGGGATTGCAGTAATTTTAAATTCCTGCAATCTGCAACCGTAGTTTTGCTACTCTTGGTCTCAGTTCACGAAAACGTTGTTGTTAAGCGAGTTTGAGAGGCACTTTAATGAGCGCATACAAGACCATTGTCGTTGGTACCGATGGATCTAAGTCGTCGCTGTTGGCAGTAGAACGTGCGGCTGCGATCGCTGCGTCGTTTGACGCGACTTTGGTCGTGGGTTGCGCATACTACGAGACTCCAGACGATGCATCGAAGACCCTTCGCCAGGACTCTGTACAGGTTCTGGGCGATGACCCAGCAGAGCGTAACTTGGCTGCTGCAAAGGAAACTGCAGAGGCTGCGGGCGCAACCAAGGTTGAAACCGAAGTTCGTGCTGGCTCTCCAGTAGAGGCACTGATGAGCTTGGTCAACGAGAAGAAGGCTGACCTTCTCGTTGTTGGTAACCGTGGCATCAACTCGCTGACCGGTCGTCTGCTGGGTTCTGTTCCTGCCGACGTTGCTCGTCAGTCTGACTGCGATGTCATGATTGTGCACACTGTCAGCTAGAGCTGACTACAAGTACTTTTAGTTAAGGCCCGCGCGCTGGTTGCCCAGCACGCGGGCTTTACTTCTTGGAGCGTCCTACGATAACACCATTGCGGACCTCAAATGGCCAGCTGATTCCGTTCTTGGTGAGCACCTCTGGGCGGAGTTCGTCGGACAGTACCTCAACGCGGGAACCATAACCTAGCAAATACTCGTCGAACGCGGGAAGCGAAAGCTCGTGGTCGAGAGCAGCTGTGAGTTCGGCAGCGGTGACATCGGCTTGCCACGAACCCATCCAGTAGGTATCGCCGTGGAATTCGAGTGGGATGAGATCGCTGGCAGTCTCGACGGCTGTGACGGCTTGCTTCTTTGTGATGCCTGTCCACCACATCAAATCTTTCAGAGTCGCAGGTCCACGTGCATGGAAATACTCCGTGCCTAGCACCTGCAAAGCATCGTCGCCGGTGAGGTCTCGTTGAGAGATTCCCTTTTCCTGCTCGATTGCAGTGAGGGATACGAAAGTCTCAACTTTGCCAATTCGTGGCCCTTGGACGATCTCACCGGCTCCGCCAAATGCACGCAATAAATGCGGGCCGCGACCTTGCGAAGGGGCGACACCGGCTGCTGCGAACACGTCGTATGCCTCAGGACGAGAGACAGGATCCGAAACTCCACGCTTGTTGAGCGCGTCGACGAATGCCTCTAACGCGCGTTCGTAGTCGCCAGTTTCGAAGCCAAGTCCGGCGCGACGACGTGCCGCCTGTGCTTCAATGCGTGGGTGTGTCAACTGCATCATCCACCGAGCGTTCTCAGTGGGGAGGAAATGCAAAGTGCCACGTTGTGGCCAGCAGCGGACGATCTCGAAATCTGCGATGGAGTTCAACGCGGATTCAGTGGCATCCTGCAGCGGATCTGTATCTGCATCTGAGCGCGAAGAAGCCGGTTCCTTGACGCGCACTGCCAATGCCCGAACACCAGCGTCATAGTTCTGACCTTGGAGCGCAATCATATGCCGAGCGACATCAACCGGAGCTGACGCGACCATTGGACGCGCCGCACTGTACGCAAGCCCTTGGGCAATGAGCCGGCGAGCTCGCAGTTCAGCGAGATGCGGCATATAAGTTAGGTGATGGTCCGACATGGCGGAATCGTCTCCGGTTGTTTGTCAGCAACAACGACGAGGCCCTGCGTTGCGCGAGTCAGCGCAACATAAAGATCCTGCAGGCCTTGTGGCGATTCTTGCACAATCTCGTCTGGATTGACGACGATGACATCATCGAACTCCAGCCCCTTTGCTTCATCGACGTCCAGAATACTGACTGTGTCAGCATCGATAGTGCTGTCAGCGATGATGTCGTTCAGCTCCTCCCGGCCGGAACCCAGGTGTTCGCGAGGAACAATGATGGCGACGAGTCGTCGTGAAGCAGTAGTCTCCGCAGCCCCATAATACTCAGAAATACTGCGCAGCGCAGTGGCTACGGTCGTGGTGCGAACAGGTTCGCGACCGGTCGAACGAATCGATTGCGGAGGCTCCAGATCGGGGTTGACCATTGCAAGAACATGGGTCGCTACCTGCATGATCTCAGCGGGGGTTCGGTAATTTACCGTGAGTTCGTGGAGCCGCCACCGCGAACCAACAACAGGTTCGAGAACATCGGACCACGCCTCGGCGCCAGCGGGTGATCCTGTCTGTGCGACATCTCCGACGAGCGTCATCCATGCATTAGGCGACCGACGACGCACCATTCGCCATGCCATCGCCGACAACTCCTGAGCCTCGTCAACAATCACATGTCCATATGCCCACGTCCGGTCGCTTCCAGCGCGATCCGCAGTCGAGCGGTAATCGCGTTCCTGGTGACGCTCTGCCAACGCTTCCGCGTCAATAACGTCATGCGCCATCAGAATCTCGGCGTCAAAACCGTCATCAAGTTCCTGCGACGCAGAACCGGTCAGAATATCCAGCGCACCCTGTGCTTCTTCGATCTGCGCCAGCCACCGCTCGCGATCTTCTTCTTCGCTTTTCGACGGTCCCAATAGCTCAGCAAGCTCATCCAACAGTGGTGGGTCAGTAGGCGAGAAGGGCGTGCCTACCGGGCGGAGCAGTGCTGCGCAGGTCTGCTCGTCATATTCGTACGCTGCACTGGCGATGGCATCTTCCGAGGTGAGAAGACTGTCCAGGACTTCCTCGGGCGTGAGAATCGGCCAGAGTTCATCGAGTTCAACACCTACTAGCGGGTGATCATCAATCTCATCGCGCAGGTCGGCAACATCCGTGACAGATAGCAGATTCTCGCCGCCAAGTGGATCTCGGCCGATACGATCGGCCAATTGACGCGCAAGTGACTCCACGAGATGCTCCCGGAAAAGCGGGCGGGCCTGGTTATGAGGGCGACGCGAACGACGAGCCCGAGTCCGCGCAGCCTTCACCATCGCTGGGGTGATGGTGAGGGACAACCCGTCGAAAGGCACCGTAATCGGTTCCTCTGGAATGGCTTGGAGGTCGCGAACTGCATTCGTCAGAATGCCCACCATGTCCGCAGAACCCTTGACCTCACGAGTCACAAGTGGCTCGTCGCCGGTGCCATCGACACCTGGGTAGAGGTTCGAAATAGTGCGAAGGACAACGCCCGTTTCGCCAAGGCTCGGTAGCACACGCGAAATGTAATCCAGGAAGGTGGCGTTCGGTCCGAGGATGAGCACACCAGTCTTCGCCAACTGATCCCGGTGGGTGTACAGCAACCACGCCACACGGTGCAGCGCGACCGCAGTCTTACCGGTACCCGGTCCGCCTTGCACAACCATCGTCCCACGGGTCTTGTCGCGGATAATGATGTCTTGCTCACGCTGAATCGTCTCCACGATTCCCCGCATATGGCCAGTTCGCGCAGCATTCAGCACCTCACGCAGCACAGTTTCGCCACCGACACCCACACTTGCATCGTCCACGTCGGTGTTCGTGCTTGTCGACGATTCATGAAGCGACGTCGTCAACCACTCATCATCAATGCTCTTCAGCGTGCGACCGTGGGTCCGGAGGTGACGACGAAGAGAAACACCTTCTGGGTGCGCTGTCGTCGCTAAGTAGAACGGACGTGCTTGAGGAGCACGCCAGTCCATGAGAATGCTGCGGTAGTCATTATCCGCGTCGGAAAGACCCATGCGACCGATATAGCGACGATCTACATTCGGTTGACCAGGTAGGGGATTGTCGGGTTCATCATCGGCTATGTCGATGCGCCCAAAAACGAGGCCGACTTCAGCTGCACGATACCGCTCCAAATTGCTGTGAAGTCGGTGGTACTCAACTTCACGTTCGACGCGGGCTTGGGGGTCCGTGTCGTCGTCAAGCATGACTTGGCGCAAATACTCTTGGTCGCGCTGGCGTGCTGCATCGAGGTGAGCATATGCGTCATCGAGGGCAGATTGCTCGACAGACAACTCGGAATGCGACACGACAAACTCCAATCGACTTGGACAAAAGAAATATCCATTCTATGTCACTGGAGTTGGTAGACCGGGGATGAGGTCAATGAGACAAGCAACTGAAAAAGGAGCCAGCGCTATCGCTGGCTCCCTTTAATGCGCCGAAAGTTTGACGCGCAGAGACACTATCGTGGCAACGTTCAAAACTTACTTACCGAGATTGCTCTTTACCTGCTTCGATGCCTTATCTGCACGCTCTGCAGCGACGGACGAGAACTGGCTAGCGCGAGTCGATGCCTCGGTACCGAGCTTGGTTGCGCGGGTCGACGCTTCGTCGGCGAGGGTACGGATCTGGTCAGTCCAGTCATCCTTGTTCTCGTCAACGTAGCCAGCAGCCTTCTCGTAGACCTCGGAGGCCTTCTGCTGCAGGACACCAACCTTTTCCTTGGCGGTGCCGGCCGCGCTAGTCAGAGATTCATTGAGCTCTTCAGTGCGCTTTTCTGCTTCAGACTTCGTTGGCAGCGCAGCCTGCACCTTCTTGTTGACCTGCTTGCCAGCGTGCTCTGCACGCCACTTCAGACCTGGCTTGCCAGCGGTATCAGCGCCAGCAAGGAAGAGTGCACCAAGCAAACCGACATCAGTGATAAAGCCGGTTCGACGAGCCTTCTTCTGCTCTGGATCCTGAGTCTCCCAGAATGCGTGGCGAGCAACTGCCGTTGGGATCTGGGCGAGTGCCAGAGCAGTAGCGGCGAAACGTGGAGCCTTGCCCAGTGCGTACAGAGAGCCTGCAACAACCTTGGTGCCGGCAACAGCCTGAACGGTCATTTCTGGGGAATTTGGCACGTAGCTGCGGTACTGATTTGGGGTAAGAGTACGTACACGATCGAGAACTGCGCGTGCTCCATCGAGGTGGTCCTGCTTGTTAACGAGAGTGTCAACACCATCTGCGACGAACACGGATGCCAGCATCGGGCGAGCAAACTTACGAATCATTTGTTGTTCAACTCCTGAGTGTTCTTATCGGACGTGATACTTCGAGGTTACGTGCAACCCAGGGTTCTCGCGGGGCAAAAACCCAAAAATTTCCACTGTTCACCTCTCAGCGAACAAAGGGGCTTCACTATTGCGTCATTACCGAGACGTCTGTTATTCCGCGCGCGTTGGAACGAACGGGACAACCTGGCTACCAACCACGTTCGCGCCATTCCTCCAGGTGAGAGCGTTCAGCGCCGACCGTTGTGTCTGCGCCATGTCCTGGGTGGACGATGGCTTCGTCGGTGTACATGGCAAAAATTCGGTTCTCGGCGTCCCGGAGAAGTTGATCAAACTGTTCTGGCGTGTTTGTCTTTCCGACACCGCCAGGGAACAGTGAATCACCAACGAAAAGATGGGTTGGCGCATCGTCGCCGTCGGCAGCAGGAAGGGCGAGGCAGACCCCGCCCTTGGTGTGTCCGCGCATGATGAAGGCATCCAATTGGACGCAGTCTCCGAACAACAGCACATCACCGTTGTCGAGCGCGACATCCGCCATAACTGGAATATTGTCAGCATCCAATGCCGACGTCACATGCTGCGCACCCCACTCAGAAACCAACGGTTCTAACGCCTGCACATGATCAGAGTGTGAGTGCGTGGTGACGATGGTTGTCACTGTTGCTCCGGCATCTGCGACGAGTTGGCGGAGGGTATCTGCATCATTCGCCGCGTCGATAAGCAGAGAATTCTGGGGCTTGCGACGATCAACGAGCAAATAGCAGTTGTTGTCCATCGTGCCGACGGACTGTTTGTAAATATCTACGGAACCGGACGTGAACTTTTCAACCATGGCGCCAGGGTAGCGAGGAATAGTAGTCAGTGGGTACGGATAGCAGTTGAAAAATGCCTAAGAATTCATTCGAACAGTTGTGCCACAAAATAGGTATGATGGCTGAGGTAATTGCGTAGAAACAGGGCTACCTGAAAGTAGCCAAGTGAAAGAGGTATGCGCGTAGTGGCTGATCGTCTCGTCGTCCGAGGAGCAAAAGAGCACAACCTAAAGGGTGTGGATATCGATCTACCGCGCGACGAAATGGTCGTGTTCACCGGCCTGTCGGGTTCCGGTAAGTCCTCCCTGGCTTTCGACACCATTTTCGCTGAAGGACAGCGGCGGTATGTGGAATCCCTGAGCTCCTATGCACGTATGTTTCTTGGCCAGATGGAGAAGCCAGATGTCGAGTTGATTGAAGGCTTGTCGCCAGCAGTTTCGATTGATCAGAAGTCCACAAACCGTAATCCTCGCTCTACGGTGGGGACTATTACCGAGGTGTATGACTACCTGCGATTACTGTACTCACGTGCAGGTACTCCGCACTGCCCGGTGTGTGACGAGGTAATTTCGTCTCAGACCCCGCAGCAGATCGTCGATCAGGTGATGGCTCTTCCAGAAGGCACGAAGTTCCAGGTGCTGGCGCCGGTCGTTCGTACCCGAAAGGGCGAGTTCGTCGATTTGTTTGAGAGCCTCGCTGCGCAGGGTTACGCGCGCGTCATGGTCGATGGGGAAATGCATCGGTTGACCGATCCGCCTCAACTAAAAAAGCAAGTCAAGCACGATATCGATGTGATTGTGGACCGTTTGCAGGTGAAGGAATCCCAGCAGCGTCGCCTCACTGACTCTGTAGAAACTGCTTTGCAGCTGGCAGATGGTGTGGTGGTGATCGATGCCATCGATCTTGACGACGATCATCCGCAACGAAGCGTCCGCTTCTCTGAACGTATGGCCTGCCCGAATGGGCACCATATTCATATTGATGAATTGGAGCCACGCGCTTTCTCTTTTAACTCTCCATACGGTGCCTGCCCAGAATGTGATGGTCTGGGTACGAAACTGGAAGTCGATCCAGAATTGGTTATTCCTGATCCAACGCTGCCAGTGCTGGAAGCAATTAGTCCATGGCGGATGACCATGAACAAGAAGTACTTCCAGAAGCTGTTGGAAGCGCTGGCTGCTGAAATGGACTTCGACGCGGCAGCACCGTTTGATTCCCTGACAGCGGCCCAGCAGAAGGCCGTCCTGCATGGTTCCAGCCACAAAATTTCTGTGCGTTACCGCAACCGGTATGGGCGAACCAGGCAGTACACCGCGCCGTTCGAAGGCGTCATGCCGTATTTGCACCGCAAGCTTGCAACTGCCGAGAGCGATGCTCAAAAGGATCGCTTCCAGGGGTACATGCGCGAGGTGCCGTGCCATGCCTGTGAAGGTGCACGACTTCGTCCTGAGATCTTATCGGTCACCCTGAACTCAGAAGAATACGGTGACCGTTCCATTGCGGCGCTGACTGAAATGTCTGTTGCGGACTGCTCGCGGTATCTTGATTCGCTCACCCTAGGTCACCGGGAAGCCATCATTGCCGGACGTGTTTTGCGTGAGGCACAGGCTCGACTTCGTTTTCTTCTCGACGTCGGCCTTGAATACTTGTCGCTCTCTCGGTCCGCAGGAACGCTGTCGGGTGGTGAAGCCCAGCGAATTCGCCTGGCCACCCAAATCGGATCAGGTTTGGCCGGCGTCTTGTATGTCCTCGATGAACCATCAATTGGTTTGCATCAGCGCGACAACCAGAAACTGATTGGAACGCTGAAGAATCTCCGCGATTTGGGAAACACCTTGATCGTCGTAGAACACGACGAGGAGACTATTCGTGAAGCTGATTGGCTGGTGGATATTGGGCCACGCGCTGGCGAATACGGTGGCGAAATCGTCTATGCGGGTAAACCAGATGGCATTGTCGACTGCGAAGAGTCGATCACTGGCGCGTATCTGTCGGGTCGTCGTCAGCTAACTGTGCCTGAAGTGCGTCGTTCAATTGACCCGAAGCGCGTCATATCGGTCAAAGGTGCCAAGGAGAACAACCTGAAGAATGTCGATGTTGACTTCCCACTGGGTGTACTCACGTGTATCACCGGAGTTTCGGGATCTGGAAAGTCCACTCTCGTGAATGGCATTCTGTCCAAGGTTTTGGGCAACGAGTTGAACAAGGCTCGACAGGTTCCAGGTCGACATCGTCGTGTCGAAGGTTTGGACAACCTGGACAAGCTTGTTCAGGTCGACCAGTCGCCGATTGGTCGTACCCCGCGGTCGAATCCTGCGACGTACACAGGCGTTTTTGACAAGATTCGTAATCTCTTCGCGGAGACGCAGGAAGCCAAGGTCCGTGGCTACAAAGCAGGTCGGTTCAGCTTTAACGTCAAGGGCGGTCGTTGCGAAGCGTGTAAGGGCGACGGCACCATCAAAATCGAAATGAACTTCCTGCCCGACGTGTACGTTCCCTGCGAAGTGTGCGAAGGCGCTCGCTACAACCGGGAAACGCTCGAAGTGCTGTACAAGGGCAAGAACATTTCCGAAGTTCTCAACATGCCTATTTCCGAAGCTGCCGAGTTCTTCGAGCCAATCCAATCAATTGCGCGGTATTTGAACACGCTTGTCGACGTCGGCTTGGGGTACGTGCGCCTCGGCCAAGCAGCAACGACGTTGTCTGGTGGTGAAGCGCAGCGTGTGAAACTGGCTGCAGAACTGCAAAAGCGCTCGAACGGCCGGACTGTCTATATTCTCGATGAACCGACAACCGGCCTTCATTTCGAGGACATTCGCAAGCTGATGTTGGTGCTTCAGGGGCTCGTTGATAAGGGAAACACAGTGATTGTGATTGAGCACAATCTGGATGTGATCAAGTCTGCGGACTGGATTATCGACATGGGGCCAGAAGGTGGCGCAGGCGGAGGAACTGTGGTTGCCACGGGCACTCCAGAAGAAGTCGCGGTGGTGAAAGACTCACACACCGCGGCGTATCTTCGACCGCTGCTTGATCTCAGCGCGTAGCTTTAGCTGCTTGTTCCCCAGGTTTCTTCAGGAATCTGGGGTTCCTTGGATTCCGCATCTTCTGTAGACGACTCAGAATTTGCCGTGCTGTTACTGCTATTACTGTTCTGCTTCTTACTTCCTAGGATTGCCATTGCCAGAAGCAAGAGACCGGAAACGATGAATGCGACTACACGGATAATGCCGTCCAGAGTCTGCATGTCGTAAAAGATCAGCTTGCCGACGGCAATGCTTGCGACCGCTAGAGCCGCGCCAAGGTTGCCGTCGATAGCAGAGAATCGAGGTGACAGCACAAGAATGAACGCGGATACCATCCAGGCGATGCTGACCAGCATGTGGGAGAACATGAATGGTAGTCCGAGCACATTCATGATGGTCATGGCTGGCAACACCATGATGGCAAGCCCGACGAGTCCGAACCACACCGGAATCTTCCGTGTCATTGCCAACCGAATGAGACCCGCGTCTGCGATGGCCAAGAAAACCATGGAAAAGACAATGGCCCACGGTGCATCGAAGTACTCGTTAAATACGGCCGAGAGGTATGCCTGATTGTTGAAATGTGCCATTGCGAACCACAGTGCCGCTAGAACTACAGCAAGTTCGATGGCGGGGGATCCATTGGTGGCCTTCTTGATGAGGCCAAGGTCGGGTCGACCCAGAACGGCAATCCACATGAAGACCGCCGCAACAATCGAGGAGACGGCCAGGGTCAGAGGCGGAGTGCCCGGGAAAAACACCAGCAGCATCGGGACAAGCGCACCTATGAAGCCGCCGAGGCGAAGTGCGTGGTGGAATGGGGTGTCACGGAGCACTCCAAGTGCACCGAATCCAAGCGACAGGATGGTGATGAAGGCAATTGCCCAGTACTCCAAGGGACCCGGAGCTGAACCTTCGATTAATAGCGATACCGTTGCAATAACCAGGATTGTTGCGTAGGCACCTGAGATGGTGCGCACGAGTGGAACTGATTCTGCCTCATCCCGCTTGTCCGACCAGATTGTGAAAAGCATGAGGGCAGTTACTGCAGTAAAGAGTATGAGGAGAATAGCTAGCGTGACAGCAGTGACTCCAGTGCTCGACTCCTTGGTCGCAATTCCTGAGTTCTGGCCAAACAGGATGTAAGTGAGCGCAAGGAGCGCGAATGACGTGTAATAAACAGCTACGCCTGCCTTCTGCTTCCACGACAAGAACATCAGCACTGCGAAAGCAACCGGGATAAGTGTCACATAGTTGAACCCGGTCATCGCACGCATGGTTTCTGTGTTGACCGTGGAAAAGAGGAATCCAAGCCCCAGTACGCCAGAAATTATTGATTGCGAAGCGCTCTCTCGATATCGGGCTGTGGCCAGCCCCGCTAATGAGACCGCAAAGATCAGTACTGTACCGACGAGCGGATGCCACCATTCGAGAATGTTGACTACCGCCGCCGTCGTCACGTGGGAGGTCAATTGCGCAGTGACTGCCGTTGCAGTGACTGCACTGGAATTCGCTTGACGACGATGCGCCCAGTAACTCGCGCCACCCAATACAGCGGCGAGGAGATACGCGAGAATGACACGACCGAGAGGACCCAACAGGCCGGTTTGAATCGCAAACGCGACCAAGAACAAAATGCCTGCTGTAGTGATAAGGCCACCGACGATAGCGATGACTCGCAGCACTATCTTCTCTTGTGTCCACCACGGCTCAGCGGGCGGACGCGGCGGGCGCGATGGGCCGATTGGTGTCGGTGAAGTGTGGGCGAGACCCGGCACAACTGCTGCAGCGGGTGTAACTGGTGCGTACCCGCTGACTGGTTGAGGCGGAGGTGAATGCGGGGTCGTGGGGATGCCCCCTCCCGACGTGGTCGACGTAGGTACTATGACTGGAACGCTGCGTTCTTCGCGTGCACCGAGATCTGGTGTAGGAATCGAGACTGCAGGCTGAGGCGCAAGACGCTGAGGTGCAGCTGGCTTCGGTGTCTCAGATGAAGTGACAACTCCAGCTGCTGACTCCGAACTGCGTGCAACGGAGCCACTAAGCGTGTCGCGCATTTCGTGAGCAACGCGAGCTACCTTTGTTGCTGCTGTTTCCAGTTCGCCTAATGCCTCTACTAATAGCTTTGTAGAAGCTGCATCTGTCTCGGGAGAAGCGCTACCCGGTAAACCATCAGGGGAGCCCCGGTCTGGTGGCGTTGAAAAGCCTTCGGTGTTCATATTGAGAACACTAGTTAAGCTTTAGAGATAGTGTTGCCATGAAAATCGAGGGCTGTGGATAAGTCTAGGATCCTTGACTGTTTTTGTAATCACCACGTGACGTGATAACGTTGCGTACACAACCGCTGGGAAAAGTCGTAGCCGAGTTCGCGAAAGTGCAACAGGCCAGGCAATTCCAGCAGTGAAGAGGAGTAACATCCCACCCTTGGCGCGCCAAAGAATTAGGGTAGTGCCGGGGTCATCGCTTTTCTTAACGGTCTGCCCATATTTTGTATGGCAGAGCCGGATACCTGGCGCTTTTGACTTGTTGGGTAGATGAATCGCTATGTGGCATGGTCACCTCCTCCTCATCGCAGTTGCGGTTTGAGTAGAGACAGACATTGTTAAGGTTCGACCTAGGAGGCCACATCAGCGCTGAAGCTCGCACTAACGAGCGCATCCGAGTTCCCGAAGTTCGTCTTGTGGGACCAAACGGTGAGCAGGTAGGAATCGTCCGCACGGGCGACGCACTCAAGCTCGCGGAGGAAGCAGACCTCGACCTCGTGGAGGTTGCTCCGAACGCAAAGCCGCCGGTCGCAAAGATCATGGACTACGGCAAGTTCAAGTATGAGCAGGCTCAGAAGGCTCGAGAAGCTCGAAAGAACCAGCAGCAGACTGTGGTCAAGGAGCAGAAGTTCCGTCCGAAGATCGATGACCACGATTACGAAACCAAGAAGAACAATGTCATCCGGTTCCTCGAAAAGGGGTCCAAGGTCAAGGTGACCATCATGTTCCGTGGACGCGAACAGTCGCGACCTGAACTGGGTTTCCGCTTGCTCGAGCGTTTGGCTGAGGATGTCCAAGAATTTGGCATCGTCGAAACTCGCGCGAAGCAGGACGGCCGCAACATGACCATGGTTCTCGGTCCGGTTCGCCAGAAGAACAAGAAGTAACCGAGATCCACAGTCACCACCGTTGGCATTAAGGGGCCTCGTCTTCCGTGGAACGAAGACGAGGGATGCCAGGCGTCATTGATCGTCGCCAATCCCGTGGCCTCGCCCGCTCAAATTCAGTTTGAGTGGACCCCGGACACCATCATTCGAAAGGCACTTGATTAATCATGAAGCAGAAGACCCACAAGGGCACCGCAAAGCGATTCAAGCAGACCGGCACCGGCAAGCTTCGTCGCGAGCAGGCTAACCGCCGCCACCTTCTTGAGGGCAAGCCATCTACCCGCACCCGTCGCCTGAAGGGTGACAAGGATGTCGCACCAGCTGATACCAAGCGTATTAAGCGTCTGCTGGGCAAGGCTTAATCAGCCAACCCACACCTTGCAGTGCACCACATGAAGTGTGCACCGCACTTTTCCCTCAAACTCTTTTCAATATCTCTGAAATAACGTAAGGAAGGTATCACCGTGGCACGTGTCAAGCGTTCGGTAAATGCCAAGAAGAAGCGTCGCGAAGTACTTGATTCAGCTAAGGGCTACCGTGGCCAGCGCTCCCGCCTGTACCGCAAGGCAAAGGAGCAGATGCTCCACTCCAAGACCTACGAGTTCCGCGACCGTCGCGCTCGCAAGGGGCAGTTCCGCAAGCTGTGGATCCAGCGTATCAACGCTGCTGCTCGTGCCAACGGCATGACCTACAACCGCTTCATGCAGGGTCTGGCTCTGGCTGGCATCGAGGTTGACCGTAAGAACCTCGCTGAGCTCGCCGTCACCGACGCAGCTGCATTCACCGCACTGGTCGAGGCTGCTAAGGCTGCGCTGCCAGAGGACGTTAACGCTCCAGCTGCACAGTAATTCAGCCGTTCTACTTAACTAGAACAACGTGAGAACACCGCCTTCCGAGAGGAGGCGGTGTTCTTGCTATCTGTGGATCAGATATACAGCCATTGGCCGATTTCCGTCGTGCGGTCTTCGGGTAGATGGAATCGCGCCGTTGGCGAGCTACTCAGGCTCGATAATCCAATGAAAACCGTCGACCGGAGTTTTTGATGCCATGGTTGAGGCGCGATATGAAACTCCAGGTTCGACAAGATGAACTGCGCCTTCGTGGGGTTGAGTTCCTCGTGATGCAGCCGTCGTGAAGCTCCAAGAAGAGCGAGTGGAACATTGATCCGATCGAAGAAGCCGTAGCGAATATCGACCAGCAGGATGCCCGGAATAGGGGCGGATGGTGGTTGTACTTTCACGCGATCGGACAGTGGAATGTGCGGGACACCGAGCGTATGGACACGAACGATGATGACCGTTTCATGCAAAGTGCCATTTAGTCGCAGATTCTTCAGCAACGCTAGCGGCGGGCTGTGGTGAGCATTATGCGTATAAATGGCCGTTCCCGGGATACGCAGCGGGTGGGTTCGATAGGTTTCATCGAGGAATTCTCGCAATGAGCCTTCGGCTTTGCGACGTTTGCTGGCAACGGTTTTCGTTCCCCAATGCCACGTCTCCATGATGAATACTAGGGAGAGTGCAATGAGAATGGGTAGCCAACCCCCGTGGATGAACTTTGAGGTGTTTGCAGCGAAGATCGTTGATTCAACGGAGAGTAGAACTGCGCCCAAAGTAGCCGTGTGCCACAGGGGCCACTTTTTCCCGAAGTGTGCGTACATCAGGAACAGCACGGAATCGAGGATGAAGGTTGTTGCAACTGCCATTCCGTAGGCATTGGCGAGTGCCAGTGAAGACTGGAAAGTCAGGACGATAGCGACAACAGCCACGAGCAGTGCGTTATTCACTACTGGTACATAAATCTGGCCGTAGGACTGTTCAGAGGTATTGCGGATTTCCAGGTTCGGTAAGTAGCCGAGTCGTATCGCTTGCTTCGTAACTGAAAAGGTTCCCGAGATGACCGACTGGGAAGCGATGATGGTGGCAATCGTGGCGAGGACTGTCAATGGAATGACCAACCACTGTGGAGCCAACAGGAAAAACGGGCTCGAAATTGCTGTCGGGGAGTGCAATAGCAGGGCCCCTTGGCCCAAATAGTTCAATGCGAGTGACGGGAACACAATCCACAGCCATGCTCTACTAATCGGTGAACGACCAAAGTGCCCGAGGTCTGCATACAACGCTTCAGCACCAGTTACCGTCAGAACAACTGCGCCAAAAGCCAGAAATGCCTTTCCAGGGTTCGCCACTGCGAAAGCAACAGCGTAGGTTGGCGAAATCGCTGCGAAGATCTCAGGTGCCTTCAATATGTGCAGAATACCAAGTACCGCGAGAACGCCGAACCAACTGGCCATAATTGGCCCGAACCAGGAGGCGATACTGCTGGTGCCGAATCGTTGCACAACAAAGAGGGCAATCAGAATTGACACCGCGATGGGCACTACGAAATGTGCAAGATCAGGTTGTGCGACTGTTAACCCCTCAACAGCCGAAAGTACCGAGATCGCTGGTGTAATGACGGAATCACCTATGAATAGACATGCCCCAACGACTCCAATCGGCATGACGAGCCGGGTTAGCCGGGGATGCCTCCGCATACTCTTGCGGGTCAGAGTTGCCAACGCCAACACTCCACCTTCGCCGTGATGATCCGCACGCAAAATGAGCGTCACGTATTTCACGGTGACGATGAGTGTCACAATCCACAGAACCAGCGAGATGATGCCCAGCACATTGTCGTGAGTAGGGGCGATCGCATGATGATGTTCTGAAAATAACGTTTGTAGTGAGTACAACGGACTTGTGCCGATGTCTCCGAAAACTACGCCGAGGCTTGCCACGATGAGCAATTTTGAAGTCTTCGGCGACGAAGTCTTAATCACGCTGGAAACGTTAGACCTACTTTCGGGCATTGCCCACTACATTTGATGTTATGAATATCTCTCTTGGAAACTGGGATTCGGACCCTTTTACTAGTCGCACTCCGCGCATCGTCAACGCGGCGAAGCTGCATCGGGCGGCAGCACGCAACAAGTCTGAACGATTCCTGGTTGAGGGATTCAATTCGGTTGACGCTGCGCTGCGCGCTGATGCCGCATACGAAGTTTTCGTAACCGAGACTGCAATCGACCGTTATTCTTCGTTGCTCGAAGGCGCCCGCGCACCGATCTCACTTATCGACGACTCCGCTGCCAGGGCACTCGCCGAAACCGTGACCAGCACCGGACTCTTTGCAGTGTGTGACGCTGACGCTGCACTGTCCTCTGTCGATGAAGTCATTGCTCGGGGAGTCGATGCTGGAGTTCTCGTCGTGCCGGTGGAGTGTTCGGACCCTGGCAACGTCGGCACGATCATTCGAATGTCGGATGCACTCGGTGCTGGTGGAGTGCTGCTCGCAGGCGACAGCGTTGATCCACTTGGCGGTAAGGCAGTACGCAGCTCTGCCGGTTCAATCTTCAATGTGCCTGTTGCGCGTGAGCGAGACGTGGATGCTGTGTTGTCTGCCCTCCATGACGCGGGCTTTGCGACGTTAGCGACGTGCATGGACGGAGCCGTGGTTCTTGGAAAGGACGAGCTCCCGACTGGGCATATTGCCTGGCTCTTTGGCAATGAGGCGCATGGTTTGAGTGACGAGGTCGTCGCAAAGTCCAGCCATAGCGTGTCTATCCCTATTCGTGGCGGCGCCGAGTCGTTGAACTTGGCTACCGCCGCCGCCATGTGCCTGTGGGAATTCGCGCGCGCTCGCTAGCGTGTACCGTGCATGCCACCCGTTGCACTGAATTAGTTTTGCAACAGACTATGATTGTTGCGTCCCATACTGGCTGCTCGGTGGTCGTGCGCTGTGCACGAGCGGAGCGCCGATAGAGCATTAGAGGAAATGGTTCACACGTGAGCGACTCACCAATTACCGTTGATCTTTCGGAAGAGGCATTAAACGCCGCGGCTCAGGCTGCACTCGATGCCTTTACAGCGGCTTCCGATTTGGCTCAGCTTGCCGACGCTCGCCGTGCACACCTCGGCGATGATGCGCCGATTCCACAGGCACGTCGTGCCCTCGGTTCGATTCCCAAGGCTGAACGCAAGGATGCTGGCCGTCGTGTGAACGTGGCACGGGGAACCGTCGAAAAGCAGTACGCGGAGCGTCTGGTTGTTCTTGAAGAAGAAGAGAATGCCCGCAAGCTGGTGGAAGAGCGTATCGACGTCACCGTGAGTTCGACTCGTACGCAAAAGGGCGCGATGCACCCGATCACGATCCTGTCTGAGCAGATCGGCGATATTTTCGTTGGCATGGGCTGGGAGGTTGCCGAAGGCCCAGAGGTCGAAGCAGAGTACTTCAACTTTGATGCGCTGAACTTCCTGCCAGATCACCCTGCACGAACGCTGCAGGATACTTTCCATATTGCGCCGGAAGGATCGCTTCAGGTGCTGCGTACCCACACCTCGCCTGTGCAGATCCGCACGATGCAGGAACGCGATCTGCCGGTATACGTCATCTGCCCAGGTCGTACGTTCCGTACCGATGAGCTCGATGCAACGCACACTCCGGTATTCCACCAGGTCGAGGGCTTGGCTATCGACAAGGGGCTGACCATGGGCCACCTGCGTGGCACCTTGGATCACATGGCCAAGATGCTCTTTGGACCAGACACGAAGACCCGTATGCGCGCCAACTATTTCCCATTCACCGAGCCTTCCGCTGAGGTCGATGTGTGGTTCCCAAATAAGAAGGGTGGCGCAGGCTGGATCGAGTGGGGTGGCTGTGGCATGGTCAACCCGAATGTCTTGCGTGCCTGTGGCATTGACCCGGAAGAATACTCCGGCTTCGCATTTGGCATGGGCTTGGAGCGTACGCTCCAGTTCCGCAACGGCTTGTCCGATATGCGCGACATGGTCGAAGGCGACGTTCGTTTCACCCAGCCTTTTGGTATTCGCGGTTAGTCCACCGACCCACTTTTTAGGAGCTTAAAAGCAATGTTCATTCCTCAGTCATGGGTCACCGACATCGTTGCCGCGAAGACCCCAGGTTGGTCCGTTACTCCAGACGAGCTCGATGCAGGTTTCGTCCGCGTCGGATTTGAAACGGAAGGCCATGAGCCACTCGAAGGTGTCACTGGTCCTCTGGTATTCGGCGTTGTCGAGAACATCGAAGAACTCACTGAGTTCAAGAAGCCAATCCGTTTCTGCAAGGTAAACGTTGGCGATGCCAATGGCACCGGTGAACTGCAGGGAATCATCTGTGGCGCTCGCAATTTCGCTGAGGGCGACACGGTAGTTGTATCCCTGCCGGGTGCAGTACTTCCTGGTGGTTTCGCCATTTCTGCCCGCGAGACGTACGGCAAGGTTTCCGAGGGCATGATGTGCTCCGAGGCTGAGCTTGGTTTCACTGATTCTTCGGCCGGCATTATCACCTTGCCAGCTGGCACAGGCGAACCTGGCGAAGACGCGAAGCCATTCCTCGGCCTTGACGACGAGAAGTTTGAAGTCAACGTCACCCCAGACCGCGGCTATGCGCTGTCTGCACGTGGCATGGCACGTGAAATTTGCTCGGCATTCGACCTGCCTTTTGCAGACCCTGCTGATGTGGAGCCACTGCCGGTTGACGGCGAGTCGTTGGCTGTCGACCTGCGCCCAGAAACGGACGCAGTGCGTTTCGGCCTGCGTCGTGTCACTGGTGTTGATCCGAAGGCGCAGACGCCGTGGTGGATGCGCCGCCGACTGATGCTTTCGGGTCAGCGTCCGGTCAATGTGCCTACTGACGTCACAAACTACGTCATGATGCTGTTGGGTCAGCCCATGCATGCATTCGATGGTGCGGCAATCAAGGGTGGTCTGACGGTTCGTAACGCTGTGGCAGGCGAGACCTTGACCACACTGGATCACGTCGAGCGCAAGCTCAGCCCAGAAGATGTCGTGATCTGCGATGATTCCGGCATTCAGTCTTTGGCAGGCGTCATGGGCGGCGTGACGTCGGAGATCGCCGACGAAACTACTGATGTCGTCTTTGAGGCAGCCATTTGGTCGCCACTGCGCGTATTCCGCACAGGTCGTCGACATAAGCTCTCGTCTGAAGCATCTCGCCGTTACGAGCGAAACGTTGACCCGCAGTTGGTCGAGCCAGCATTGGATCTGGCATGCCGACTGTTGGCAGAGATCGCCGGTGGCACTATCGACACTGCTCGAACCTTGGTGGGCGATGCACCTGAACTGGCACCCGTCGTCATGCCAGCGTCGCGCCCAAGCGATGTAGCCGGTGTTGAGTACGGTCGAGACACTGTTGTTTCGCGTTTGGAAGAAGTTGGCTGCACCGTTGAGGTGTCGGAGGATGGGGAGACACTCACGGTTAACCCACCGAGCTGGCGCCCAGATCTGACGATGCCAGCAGATCTTGTAGAAGAGGTACTGCGTTTGGAGGGACTGGAAGATATTCCAGTTGTTCTTCCTGTCGCTCCAGCTGGCCGTGGCCTCACTGCACGTCAGCTGCGTCGCCGTTTCGTAGGCCATGCGCTGGCTCATGCCGGCTACTTAGAGGTTCTGCCGACACCGTTCATTGCCAACGATGTTTTCGATGTGTGGGGTCTCGATGCGGACGATCCACGTCGCAACACTGTCAAGGTGATCAATCCGCTTGAGTCCGATCACGGTCAGCTTGGTTCGACCTTGCTGCCGTCGATGCTGGATTCGTTGAAGCGCAATGTCTCGCGTGGCCAGGTTGATGTGGGACTGTACGGCATTGAACAGGTTTCTTTTGATCACGGCACTGGCAAGTCGCCGATGCTGGATACCTCTGGTCTGCCAAGTGGGGAAGAACGTAAGGCTCTGCTCGATTCGCTGCCACACCAGCCTCTCCACGTTGCAGCTGTCGCTTGCGGTCGTATCGAGTTGGACACCCCATGGGGTGCCGGACGTGACTATTCCATGGTTGATCTCATTGACGCAGCCCACACCGTTGCTGCCGCAGCAGGTGTGACATTGGATGTGCGCAATGCGGAGCAGCTGCCATGGCACCCAGGTCGCTGTGCTGAATTCAGCGTCGACGGCACCGTGGTCGGTTATGCCGGCGAACTGCATCCAAAGGTATGCAAGGATTCCGGTTTGCCAGAGCGAACCTGCGCGATGGAACTCAACCTTGACGCAATGCCACTGACCGAGAACCTGCCGGCACCTGTGCTGAGCCCGTTCCCGGCAGTTCACCAGGACGTTGCGATGGTCGTTTCCGATGACGTACCTGCTATCGAACTGGAGCGCACACTGCGTGAAGGTGCAGGGGAGTTGCTGGAGTCCATCCGCATTTTCGATGTGTACCGTTCGGAACAGCTTGGCGACGGTCGTCGTTCGCTCACCTTCTCCCTCCGTTTCCGTGCGAATGATCGCACGCTGACTGAGGAAGAGGCATCGGAAGGCCGTCTGGCCGCCATTGAATTGGCGAAGCAGCGTCATAATGCGGAGCTTCGTGGCTAGACTGGGTCACTAACATATGGGAGTCAACTCAACACGCTGAATATTCATGCATATCTTGCAATTGGATGAATAAAAGTGTTGAATGGCTCCCATGAGTATTTCCGTAGCCATTGCAGGAGCGACAGGTTACGCCGGAGGAGAGATTCTCCGTCTACTGTTGTCGCACCCTGCGTACCTTTCTGGCGAACTGACCATCGGCGCTTTGACTGGCGGATCCAATGCCGGCGCTATGGTGGGCGATGTGATGCCCCACCTCACGCCGTTGGCGGACCGTCAGATCGAGGCTACGAATGGTGAGACTCTCGCTGGTCACGATGTCGTTTTCCTCGGCCTCCCTCATGGCCATTCCGCTGCCATTGCCCGTGAATTGGGCGATGAGGTCACCATCATTGACTGTGGTGCCGATTTCCGTTTGGAAGATGCATCGCAGTGGGAGCACTTTTATGGTTCCGAGCATGCTGGTACCTGGACCTACGGCATTCCTGAAATGCCAGGCCAGCGTGTCAAGATTAAGAACTCGAAGCGTATCGCCGTACCGGGTTGCTTCCCGACGGGTGGCACCATCGCCATCCTCCCAGCTCTGGCCAACTTGTTGATTGAACCAGACTTGGCAGTTGTTTCTATTACCGGCACGTCTGGTGCAGGTAAGAAGGCAGCTGTTCCGATGCTGGGTTCCGAGGTGATGGGTAACCTCAAGGCCTACAACACTGCTGGTAAGCACCGTCACACGGCTGAATTTATCCAGAATCTTGGCCCATACGCCGGCGATAAGGAATTCAAGGTCAGCTTTACGCCAGTGCTCGCTCCTACTGCCCGTGGCATTTTGACCACGGTCACGGCTCCACTGGTCGACGAGAATCTCACCACAGAGGACGCACGTGAGGCGTACCTCAAGCACTACGCTGACGAACCTTTCGTACAGATTCTGACCAACGGCGCGCAGCCACAGACGAAGTCAATCGTTGGTTCCAACATGGTGCAGATCCAAGTAGAGGTCGATCAATTGTCGAAGCGGCTGCTCATCACTGCTGCCATTGACAATTTGACGAAGGGCACGGGCGGCGCAGCCGTTCAGTGCATGAACATTATTACTGGCCAGCCAGAAAACGCGGGTCTACCGCAGGTGGGAGTTGCACCGTAATGGAAAAAGAAAAAGAAGGTTTGGTCAAGGTCGGCGCCACCGCTGCAGGTGTGTGCGCTCCTGCTGGCTTCGAAGCTGCTGGTGTCATCGCAGGCATTAAGGCGAGTGGCAAGCCAGACATGGCTCTCGTCGTTAATCGTGGTCCAAAGAAGACTGCTGCAGCTGTATTCACGACAAACCGGGTACAAGCTGCACCGGTGACGATCACGAAGCAGCATATTGCTGATGGCGAAATCACGGCAGTGGTTCTGAACTCAGGCAATGCGAATGCGTGCAACGGTAAGCCTGGCCTCGACGATGCTTTGCAGGTATGCCAGGCAGTCGCAGATGCCCTTGATGTTCCGGTCACAGATATTGCTGCGTGCTCGACTGGTCTAATCGGCGATCGCTTACCAATGGACATCGTTCTCGGTGGCGTGCCAAAGCTGATGGCAGCCCTGGGTAGCGACGATGAATCAGATACCGCAGCTGCAACGGCAATCATGACTACTGACTTGGTGCCGAAGGAAGCCGCATTCCACGCAGATGGATTTTCAGTCGGTGCCATGGGCAAGGGAGTAGGCATGATCAGCCCTTCCATGGCGACAATGCTGGGAATCTTGACGACGGACGCTGACATCACAGCAGAAATGGCCCACGAGGCGATTTCGCAGGCAGCCGAGATGACGTTCAATCGTCTAGACATCGACGGCTCTACGTCAACGAATGACACTGTCCTGCTCATGGCTTCAGGTGCTAGTGGTGTGACCCCGTCGCAAGAAGAGCTGAACAAGGCTGTTTATGCCGTGTGTGACTCAATTGCGCGACAGATGCAGTCGGACGCCGAAGGCGTGACCAAGCGTGTTGCCATCACCGTTCGCGGAACTGGTGGGGAAGAAGATGCCCTGGTCGCTGCGCGCATCATTGGCCGAGACAACCTGTTCAAGTGCGCCATGTTTGGCTCGGATCCGAACTGGGGCCGAGTCCTCGCTGCCGTTGGTGTTGCACCAGTCGCGATGGATCCAGAACGCATCACCGTGGCGTTCAACGGACACGTCGTCTGCCGTGACACTGGTGGTACTCCAGATGCTCGTGACGTTGACCTCTCGGGTAGCGACATTCACGTAGAAGTGGACTTGGGTACTGGCAACACCGACGAAGCCACCATTCGTACGACCGACTTGTCCCACGATTACGTCGAAATTAACTCGGCATATTCCACCTAAACACCATGCCCCTTCAGAAAGCTCAAGAAATGGTTCACGAACTCACCGAGGATCTCACTGCCGAACAGCGCGCACATGTGCTGGCAGAAGCCTTGCCATGGCTGCAGCATCATCGTGACAAGATCGTCGTCGTTAAATACGGCGGTAACGCGATGACTGACGATAACCTCAAACGCGCTTTCGCCCAGGACATGGTGTTCTTGCGCACGGTTGGTATCAAGCCGGTTGTTGTGCACGGCGGTGGTCCGCAGATTTCTGCGATGCTGCGCCGGTTGAACTTGGATGGAGAGTTCAAGGGCGGATTCCGTGTGACAACTCCAGAAGTCATGGAAGTTGTCCGCATGGTGCTATTCGGCCAGGTGGGTCGTGAATTGGTCAATATGATCAATGCTTATGGTCCGCATGCGGTTGGTACTTCCGGTGAAGATGCCGGGCTGTTCACAGCGAAGAAGCGACTAGTCAACGTCAATGGCACGATGACTGACATTGGTTTGGTCGGTGACATCACTGAGGTTAAGCCAGAAGCTTTGTTGGACTTGATCGATGCCGGTCGTATTCCAGTGGTGTCGACGATTGCTCCTGCAATCGAAGGTGACGATGTGTACAACATCAACGCCGATACCGCAGCGGGTGCTCTTGCTGCCGCGCTGGGCGCTGAGCGACTCGCAATTTTGACCAATGTCGAGGGGCTGTACACAAATTGGCCAGATAAGTCGTCGTTGGTAACGAAGATTACTGAGTCAGAACTCCGAGAAGTCTTGCCTACGCTTGATTCCGGCATGATTCCGAAGATGGAGTCGTGCTTGAATGCAGTGTCTGCGGGAGTGAAGGCCGCGCACGTAATTGACGGACGCCAGGCGCACTCGGTACTTCTGGAACTGTTGACTTCTGGCGGTATCGGCACAATGGTCGTGCCGGACTAGCCGTCGGCTAACCCGCGCTCAACGCCACTTTAATTTCTTAGAAACGAGGCCCGGAAATTATGACAAATTTCCCAGCTAGCTGGCAGTCCTCCATGATGGACAACTACGGAACCCCAAAGATCGAAGTAGTGTCCGGTTCTGGAGCTACCTTCACCGATTCCACGGGCAAAGAGTACCTGGACTTGTTGTCCGGTATTGCAGTCAATGCGTTGGGCTACGCTCATCCAGCCATCGTCGAGGCGGTATCGAAGCAGATCGGTACGCTTGCGCACGTATCCAATATCTTTGCGACGCAGCCGTCGGTGCAGCTCGCCGAGAAGCTCATTGAGTTGACGAATTGGAACACTGACGATACCCGCGTGATGTTTTGCAACTCGGGTACCGAAGCCAACGAAGCTGCATTCAAGCTTGCTCGCCTGACTGGTCGTCGTCGCATTATTGCGACCAACCATGGTTTCCATGGTCGCACGATGGGCGCGTTGGCCATGACGGGGCAGCCTGACAAGCGTGCACCATTCGAGCCAATGCCAGCCGGTGTTGAATTTGTTCCATATGGCGACCTTGATTTCCTGACAACCGCAATCGAGTCTGATCCGATGAGCGTTGCAGCAGTCATCATGGAGCCAATCCAGGGTGAAACTGGCGTCATCGCGCCGCCGGAGGGCTACCTGAAGAAGGTGCGCGAGCTTACGGAGCGCTACGGCGTTTTGCTCATTCTGGACGAAGTCCAGACGGGCATCGGTCGCACCGGTCAATGGTTTGCGCACCAGCACGAAGACGTTGTCCCAGACATCATGACGTTGGCCAAGGGCCTCGGTGGCGGTTTGCCAATCGGTGCGGTTGTGGCGAATGGCAAGGCAGCGTCGCTGTTTACACCTGGTTCGCATGGCACGACCTTCGGTGGCAATCCGGTATGTGCCGCAGCAGGTCTCGCCGTTATCGAGACCCTGGAGAACGAGGGCATCATCGCCCGCGTGGCGGAGAAGGGCAAGGTGCTGGCTCGGAAGCTCGCAGCGTTGGAGCATGTCGATCACGTTCGTGGTCGTGGTTTCATGCTGGGCCTCGTATTGGACGGCCCTCTTGCTCGCGGTGCAGTTGCCGCTGGCTACGAGCATGGTGTGATTCTCAACGCTCCACAGGCGGACGTGCTTCGCCTCGTTCCACCACTGGTACTGACTGATGAAGAAATCGAGCGGGCCGTTGAGTTGGTCAATACCTGCTTGAACGATGCGGCGAAGAATTCCTAGTCAACGAATTATTAGAGAAAAGCGAGATAGTTATGGTTCGACATCTCCTGGCTGACGACGATCTCACGCCAGAAGAGCAGGCTGAGGTTCTGACGCTGGCTGCTGTGTTGAAGAAGCATCCGTATTCTTACCAGCCTTTTACAGGTCCACAGTCGGTCGCGGTTCTTTTTGATAAGACCTCGACTCGCACCCGGTTCTCGTTCGACGCTGGTGTTGCTGCATTGGGCGGAAATCCGATTGTCGTCGATTCCGGTAGCTCCCAGATGGGTAAGGGCGAAACACTGCAAGATACTGCAGCAGTGTTGTCGCGCTTCGTCTCGGCCATTGTGTGGCGTACGTATGCGCAGTCCGGCCTGGAAGCGATGACAGAAACATCGACGGTTCCGGTCATTAACGCGCTGTCCGATGACTTCCACCCATGCCAGATCCTTGCTGATCTGCAGACCATTGTGGAGCACAAGTGCCCAGCGGAAGGTCCAGCAGGGCTTTCAAAACTGAAGGCTGTCTACTTCGGTGACGGTGCCAACAACATGGCAAATTCCTACATGGTTGGATTCGCTAATGCTGGTATGGACATCACGATTTGTGCACCAGCAGATTTCCAACCGGAAGCGAAGTTTGTCGCTCGCGCAGAGACCGTCGCAAAGCGTACCGGCGCAACCGTGACGGTGACTGATGACGTTGACGTGGCCATTGCAGGCGCCGATGTTGTGATCACGGACACGTGGGTATCAATGGGACAGGAGAACGACGGGCTGGACCGTCGGACGCCTTTCCTGCCGTACCAGGTCAATGCTGAGTTGATGGCCAAGGCGACGGACAACGCGATTTTCTTGCACTGCCTGCCCGCGTACCGAGACAATGAAGTCACCGCGGATGTCATCGATGGTCCGGCATCGGTTGTCTTCGATGAGGCAGAAAACCGCATGCATGCACAGAAGGCATTGCTGACGTGGATCGTCGCAAAGTCTCAGGGCATGACGGTGGAAGCGTTTGCTGCGTCGGCAAACACGAAGGCGTAAGAGCTCGATAACAAATGACGAATCCAGGGTCTCGTACAGCGCGGCAAGCTCGAATTGCCGACTTGTTGGCTCACCATGTTGTGTCCAGTCAAGTGCAACTCGTTGACTTGCTTGCGCAACAAGGCATCGACATCACGCAAGCGACGTTGTCGCGTGACTTGGATGAACTGGGCGCACGAAAGGTGCGGACCGAAGAAACAGGCTCCAGATACGCCATCGTGGAAGGAGCCGCAGTGACATCAGAAGGCGCAGTCTCCAGAATGCGGAGAGTGCTGGACGAACTGCTAGTGTCAATTGACCACTCAGGGACGATCGCAGTGCTGAGAACACCGCCAGGTGCAGCACAGTATCTAGCCAGTGTCATTGACCGCGCAGGACTGCCAGATATCGTCGGCACAATCGCCGGAGATGACACTGTTATGTGCCTGGCCAGGGCGCCGATGAGCGGGGAAGACCTAGCCAAGGTACTGGCTGACACCAATGAGAAGTAACATCGTAACTAGTATTTCTGAAGCACCAATTAAAGGAGCACTACCTCATGACTGATCGCGTCATTCTCGCCTACTCGGGTGGCCTCGACACCACCGTTGCCATCGAGTGGATGAAGCAGGAGACCGGCGCCGAGGTCGTCGCTGTGTCCATCGATGTTGGACAGGGCGGCGAGGACATGGAGACCATCCGCCAGCGCGCTCTTGACGCTGGTGCCGTGGAATCCGTCATTGTCGACGCACGTGACGAGTTCGCAGACGAGTACTGCCTGCCAGCAATCAAGGCCAACGCACTGTACATGAACCAGTACCCACTGGTTTCCGCGTTGTCTCGTCCGCTCATTGTTAAGCACATGGCTGAGGCTGCAAAGACCCATGGCGGCACCCACGTTGCACACGGTTGCACCGGTAAGGGCAACGACCAGGTTCGTTTCGAAGTTGGTTTCTCCAACACCGCTCCTGACTTGAAGATCATCGCTCCAGCTCGTGACTACGCATGGACCCGCGACAAGGCCATCGCATTCGCCGAGAAGAACGACATTCCAATCGAGCAGTCCAAGTCGTCTCCATTCTCCATCGACCAGAACCTTTGGGGTCGTGCTATTGAGACTGGTTACCTCGAGGACCTTTGGAATGCTCCAACGAAGGACGTCTACGCCTACACCGAGGATCCAACCCTCAACTTCAACTCCCCAGACGAAGTCATCATCTCTTTCGAAGACGGCAAGCCAGTCGCTATTGATGGCAAGCCAGTCACCATGTTGGAAGCCGTTGAAGAGATGAACCGTCGCGCAGGTGCGCAGGGCGTTGGTCGCCTCGACATGGTTGAGGACCGCCTCGTCGGCATCAAGTCCCGCGAAATCTACGAAGCTCCAGGCGCAATTGCACTGATGACAGCACACGCTGCTATGGAAGATGTCACTGTCGAGCGTGAGCTCGCACGCTACAAGCGTGGCGTCGAAGCTAAGTGGTCTGAGCTGGTTTACGACGGTTTGTGGTTCTCTCCACTGAAGCGTGCTCTGGACACCTTCATCGAGGAATCCCAGAAGGGTGTTTCCGGTGATATCCGCATGGTTATGCACGCGGGTCACTGCTCGGTTAACGGCCGTCGCTCGAACACCTCGCTGTACGACTTCAATCTCGCAACCTACGACGAAGGTGACACCTTCGACCAGACCCTTGCACGTGGTTTCGTCGAACTGCACGGCCTATCGTCGAAGATGGCTGCGAAACGCGACTTCAACCTGTAAGAAGCAGCGTTCACCAGTAAGAACTAGAAATCGAGGTTTTCAGTGGAATCTGTGGAGAAGCACGGTACGAATGAAGGTTCTCTGTGGGGTGGCCGTTTCGCAGGCGGTCCCGCCGAGGCCATGGCGGCGCTCAGCAAATCAACTCATTTTGACTGGGTTCTTGCGCCGTATGACGTGCTGGCATCGAAGGCACACGCCCGGGTGTTACATGCCCGTGGCCTTCTGTCTGACGACGACTTCGCCACGATGCTCGAAGGCCTCGATAAGTTGGGTGCGGATGTAAAATCCGGCGTGTTCGGTCCAGAGCCATCCGATGAGGATGTCCATGGTGCGATGGAGCGCGGCCTGATCGATCGCGTTGGCCCTGAGGTGGGTGGCCGTTTGCGCGCAGGCCGGTCTCGTAACGACCAGGTCGCAACGTTGTTCCGCATGTGGCTGCGTGATGCGATACGCGGTGTTGCGCTTGATGTGGCGGACTTGGTTGATGCCCTGGTAAGTCAGGCAAAGGCGCATCCAGATGCGATCATGCCGGGTAAGACTCACTCGCAGGCTGCTCAGCCAGTGTTGTTGGCTCACCAACTGCTTGCGCATGCGCAGCCACTGTTGCGTGACCTTGACCGTGTGCAGGACTTGGACAAGCGACTTGCAGTTTCTCCGTACGGTTCGGGTGCTTTGGCTGGTTCATCGCTCCATTTGGATCCGGAAGCTATTGCCGCGGAGCTCGGCTTTGATTCTGCATCTGACAACTCGATCGACGGCACCAGCTCTCGCGACTTTGCGTCCGAGACTGCGTTTGTGCTCGCTCAGATTGCTGTTGATATGTCGCGTTTGGCAGAGGAAATCATCTATTGGGCTACGCCAGAGTACGGCTACGTCACTCTGCACGATGCCTGGTCAACAGGTTCGTCGATCATGCCGCAGAAGAAGAACCCTGACGTCGCTGAGCTAACACGTGGCAAGACTGGTCGTCTGATCGGAAATCTCACCGGCTTGATGGCGACTTTGAAGGCACAGCCACTGGCATATAACCGTGATTTGCAGGAGGACAAGGAGCCATTGGTGGACTCCGTGGAACAGCTCACCCTGTTGCTTCCTGCTTTGACTGGCCTGGTGTCGACGTTGACGTTCCATGAGGAGCGCCTGCGCGAACTCGCGCCGGCTGGCTACACCTTGGCAACTGACCTTGCTGAATGGCTGGTACGCCAGGGAGTACCGTTCCGTGACGCGCACGAAGCATCCGGTCAGTGCGTACGCATCGCTGAATCTCGCGGTGGTATAGGCCTAGACGAGCTCACTGACGACGAGCTGGCATCCGTCCATCCGGCACTGACCGCGGACGTTCGTGAGGTATTGACCATCGATGGTGCAGTGGCATCGCGTGACACGCGTGGCGGTACCGCCGGTGTACGTGTTGCTGAACAACTTGCTCGAGTTGAGGAGAGTTCCGTGGCTGCCCGGAATTGGGCGGAAACGTCGGTTCGACAGTAGCTTTCCAACCGCCGCCTGACGACACCAACTCGAAATCCCAATCTACGGTTAACAGTGTATTAACTAGGGGTTTCGGGTTGGTGTTTTTGTGCGCAAAACATGCGTGTTGGCGGGCTGAAGTTAAGGAACTCTCGTATTCTTACTTGCGATAACTGTCCGGTGCAGACTCATGAAGCGACGTGTGCTCCGGTCTTACCGGAACGCCAGTTGCAGCAAGGGGGATAAAGCGAGTGAGCGCATCAAGCGCGCAGGTTTCCAAGAAGGGTTTGCGCAAAGCTGTTCTGGCCGCCGTACTGTTCGTTATCGCCATCGTTGCTGTTGTGTGGGGCCGAGGTGGCCTACCGGGAAACGTGTTTGGATCCGGACTCAGAATGGGGAAAACCGAAAGCGTTCGGGTCATCATCGGCTCCGAGAAGCGGGGCTTCCTCGAAGACGAACGAGTGCGCGACTTCATGGCTGACCGTGGATACGAACTGGACATCCACACGGCGGGATCACGTGAAATTGCTCAACGCCCAGATCTCACAGAGTTCGAGGTCGTCTTTCCATCATCTGTAGCGGCAGCCGAAAAAATCGAAGCTGTTGTCGGGGGAGCGGTCGTCGATAAGCAGAGGCCGTTTTACTCGCCCATGGCGATCGCTACATTCGAGCCACAACTGCAGGCTTTAGAAGCTGCAGGGATTGCATCAGAGGAACAAGGCACGTGGCGCATCGATATGACGCGCTACGTTGAGGAATTTCAGCGTGGCACCAGGTGGCGGAGTTTGCCAACTGCGGATGTTTCGTATCCGTCGAATCAGAAAGTGATGATTCGCTCGACGGATATCCGGACATCAAACTCTGCTGCGATGTATTTGTCCATTGTCAGTTGGGTCACGAATGGTGGCAGCATCGTCAACGGCCAAAACCAGGTGACACAGGCTGTAACTGATGTCGCGCCCTTTTTCCTTGACCAGGGTGGCTCTGGCCAATCCTCGGCTGGTCCGTTCGCTGGCTATCTCTCACAGGGGATGAGCGCCTATCCCATGGTGATGGTGTACGAAGCCCAGTTCTACGGCCGTCTCATGGGAACCGAAGCGGGTAACCAAGTATCCGACTCGATGCGTCTCGCATACCCAACGCCAACCGTCAATTCTGAACACGTGGCACTCGCTCTTACCGATCGTGGCGCGGATATCACCCGGCTGCTTGCCGACGCTCCCGAGCTGCAACGGATTGCCGCAGAACATGGGTTTAGAACCCAAGATCCGTCAGTATTCGCAGACGTTATCGCAGAAAAGGCAGCACAGTCGCCGCCGGAGTTTCTCGATACGACCGAAGTTCCGGATTATGACACGTTGGAGCAAATGATCGTGGGAATTGAGCGTCGCTATGGGTTCTCCAGTTCACCGCAAAGAGACCCCGATGGAACTGGCACTGATTCTCTGGTGTCCGGCGGAAATTGAGTGACTCAGGTAAGAGGAGAGTGCCATGACTAATCAAGCAATGCAGCCTTCGCCTGGTGGTGGGCTGCAGCTCACGCCGCCACCGGAGATCTCCGCGGTGCAGCCTCAACACGCCGGCATCGTGATTCCGCTGTCTAAGGAACGGAAGGCAATCGTCGCAAAGCGGTGCAGTGATTTTATGGAAGCCATCGAAAAGACTGATCCGATGGGTCCAGAAATGCATCAGCTAACGGATGCGATTTCGGCAATGGGAATGCGCGAGATGCATGCTGCGAACGCGAGCGCCGCTGAGCTTCTGGCCAAACCGATTGCTGTGTCGAACGAGATGCAGACTGGCCGCGGCGCGGGTGGACAGTCTGTGGTGGTTGCGGGAATCGACAAGTTGAAGATCGTCGTAGGTGAACTCGACCCTATAACTATGCAAGATGACCGCAGTGTGCTGAAGCGCTTACTCAATAAGAATCCGCTGGCAGCGTACTTCGCGAAGTTTGAAACGAAGCAAGTACAGCTCGATCAGGTGATTCGTGAGCTACACACTGGCGGGGACTTGCTCCGCAAAGAGAATGCAACCATCGACGGCCAGCGTCGTCGTCTCTGGGATGCTATGGCCAAGCTGCAGGAGTATTTGGAACTCATCGAGCGGCTAGACCATCAAATGCAGCTCAAAATTGATGAGTTGGGGATGGTCGACTTTCAACGGTCCGAACGATTGAAGGCAACGTTGCTTCACGAAATCCGAGCGAAGCGGCAGAATCTTCTGATCCAAATCGCAGTGTGCGCGAATGCGTACCTGGGATTGGATATCGTGCGGCAGAATAATGCATCGCTCATTCGAGGTGTCGACGAAGCAACGACAACCACAGTCTCAGCGCTGCGAACGGCAATAATGACTGCTCAGAGTCTTGCCAACCAGAAGATTGTCCTGGACAAGGTTCACGGCATCCGCGACACGACCTCGAACTTGGTCATGTCGACATCGCAGCTTCTCAATCGCGACGGTGTGCACATTCAATCGCAACTGAATCAGCCAGCGGTTGATATGACTGCGCTGCAGTCGTCGTTTAGCAATATTTATTCAGCAATCAACGGCATTAATGCGTATCGCAGTGCGGCGGCTGACTCCATGTCAGCGACAGCGGGTGTTCTTGAAGAACAACTCGCTGTTTCCGCGGGCATCATGCGGAACTAAAAGGAACTCATCGCGGAACGCAGAAACTAGGGGAGCATCATGTTGTCGGTTCGTCATAATCGGGTAGCAATGGTTGTGTCATTGCTCTTGGCAGTGTGTTTTACGTTGGTGTCGTGCTCTGAAGAAGACATCGCGAGTACGAGCAAGAAACCTAATGAAATAGACAGTCCTGGAGGTACTCTGTCGCTAGTCGCATCGACTGAGCTTGCTGATATGGAAGCCGTCATCGACAAGGCCGAGTCTGATCTGGATATGCAGATCGATCTGCAGTTCGTCGATGGAACTATCGAAACAAGTAATTTGATCGGGTACGGCGAGTTTGATGGTCGGGTCGACGGAGTCTGGCTCACCACAGATCGCTACCTGTTGCAGAACGGTCAGGCTGGCAAGATTGTCGATCCGACACCGACAGCTCTTTCTCCGGTGGCATTTGGTATTCGCCCGCAGAAGGCTGCGGAGCTCGGGTGGGATAAGAAGCAGCCAACGTGGGCAGAGATCTCACAGGCAGCTGGAGCCAAAGAGTTTACATACGGCATGACTGCCCCAGATCGCTCGAACTCCGGTTTTTCGGCTCTGGTTTCCGTAGCAACGGCTCTCGCAGATACTGGCGCTGCGTTGCAGACTTCAGATATCGAAGCAGTAGCTCCGGAGATGCAGAAGTTCTTCTCAGCACAGAACCTAACCTCAGGTTCCTCAGGATGGCTGCGTGATTCCTACCTCGATAAAGCGGACCGCATTGATGCCATGATCAACTATGAGTCCGTGTTGGAGTCGATGAAGCGCAAAGACAATATCGATCTCGAAGTCATCGTCCCGTCTGATGGAGTTGTAACGGCCGATTACAAGCTCGCCACGATGGCAGCGCCGAAGGACGATCAATCTGCTGCACGCGTCAAGGCATTTAAGGACTGGCTCTTGACGGAGGAAACACAGCAGCAGATTTCCACCGAAACGTTTCGTCGTCCAGTGAACTCTGCGGTGTCGCCGGCACCTGAGTTGGCGGAGCGGAATCTCATTGAGCTGCCATTCCCTGCGACGACTCAGGTGTCTAACGCGCTGGTGGATTCCTACACCAATAAGCTGCGCGTACCTGCGCGGACGGTCTTCGCTCTTGATGTCTCGGGATCAATGGAAGGGGATCGCTTGTCTGCACTGCAAGACACCCTACGCGGGCTGGAAGGTCGTGCCGATAATGGAATCACACACTTCCGCGACCGAGAAGAAGTCTCCTATCTACCGTTCAGCACTGAAGCACATGAGATGGTGAGTACCACGATCGACAATGCCCGGCAGGAGTCCTACGCACCGCTGCAGCAGGTCACCGACTCGCTGATTGCATCCGGTGAAACTGCGCTTTACGACGCCGTCGCAAAGGCAAACGGTTATGCAACGGAACGCGGTGACGAGAGCATTTCGTCAGTGGTGTTGATGTCGGATGGCGAAGTGACGTCTGGACTAAATCTTGAAGCGTTTCGAGCAGAGTACAAGCGACTGCCGGAGGACAAGAAGAAGGCACCGGTATTCGTTATTTTGTATGGCGAGGCCGATGAAGGGGAGATGACTGAGCTGGCCGAGCTGACTGGTGGCAAGGTGTTCGACGCCCGCGACGGCAACCTAGGACAGGTATTCGAGGAGATTCGTGGATACCAATAGCGTTGAGAATGGAGCTGGTGACGGCTTTTCAAACTTCCTGACTTCCCGGCAGAACATCGTAGGTGTCGTTCTACTGTCGGTCACGGTGATCGTGCATCTGTTGGTCGGGCTCGGTTCGTTGTGGTGGGTCGCAGCAGCTGCCATGTATGGCGTGGGTGTATTCGCGGTACCTGCGCCAGCAAAGAAGACGGAGATTAGCTATGCACCGGTTGCTCCGCTCACAGCTACTAATCAACCGCCAGGAGCCTTGACGCAGTCGGTCTCTGACGTTGCCTATTTGGTGCGTCGGGATCCAGAGTTCCCGACGGAGTTCAGAGAGGTACTCAACGGTATTGCGGGGTCACTTCGAACCATCTTCGAACACTGGGATGAAGTTTCTGAAGCACCTGCCCAAAGAATCGCAGTGGAGCAGATTTGTCTGACCTATTTGCCTCAAGCGACTGATGCGTATCTCAATGTTCCGCCCAGACATCGTGATCGACAATTCGAAAGCCGAGAAAGTGCGAATCAGGCGTATCAGCGTGCATTGACCCTGCTCGAAAAGGAAGTAACACGGGTAGAGAACGCCGCCCTGGACCATTCGTTGCAAGAATTGCGCGACCAGAACCGGTACTTGGAACAGAAATTTGGTGGCTCGATACTCGACATGTAATCGGGCTTCATTAGGATGAACACATGAGCTTAGATCCACAACTCCTCCAGATTCTTGCGTGCCCACGAGACAAAGGCCCGCTGGAGTACCTCGAGGGTGAGCAAGTGCTGGTCAATCCTCGACTCAAGATTGCTTACACAATCGACGATGGCATTCCTGTCATGCTTTCCGACGAAGCGATTGAGTGGAACAAGTAACCATTAACTTTTCCCGCTCGCTACTTTCCGACGCGCCCCTTATAGCTGCGCAGCATATTTTAGGTGCAGAATTGGTCATTCATGACCATGGCATTCGCGCTGTGATCACTGAAGTAGAAGCCTATGGAGGCCCAGCGGATTCACAGTGGCCAGACCCCGCCGCTCACACTTGGCCAGGTCAGACGCCCCGTAATCGCGTGATGTTCGGCCCTGCAGGTCATTTGTATGTCTACCGCTCGTATGGCATCCACCACTGTGCAAACATCACCTGCGGCCCCGAAGGTGAAGGTGGAGGTGTCCTGATTCGCGCAGTGTCAATCCGCGAAGGCGCGGACGCAGTACGAGGATTCCGCCCTGCATCAGTCCGGCTTTCCATTATCGGTCGAGGTCCAGGAAATGTTGCGCAAGCGTTGGGGATCACAATGGCGGACTACGGCACTGACGTCTTCTCGTCACGAAGTCGGATTCGCTTGGAGAAGCCCGTCGTCACGCAGAAGCAGGTTGTGCATGCAGGACCACGAGTAGGCGTGCGCCGAGCGTCGGAGCGACCGTGGCGCTTGTGGCTTGAGGATGAAAGCGTGTCGAAGTTCCGGGCGCACGCGCAAGCCGAAGGGACGTTTTAGATTGGGCTTCTCGTGCCCACGTATTTTCGTGAGCAGGTCACTACCTAGGTGTGTGCCAACGAGCACACTCGGAATGCGAACAGTTACGATGGTTGGGTGACTATGCAAAACATTATTGATGAACTTGAATGGCGCGGACTGATTTCACAGTCCACTGATTTGGACGCTCTCCGCGAAGAAGCGGAAAAGGGGCCAATCACTGCTTATGTAGGTTTCGACCCAACCGGTCCGTCTCTGCACGCAGGCCACCTTGTTCCATTGGTAATGTTGCGCCGTTTCCAAATGGCAGGGCACCGCCCGATTGCGCTGGCAGGTGGCGCTACTGGCATGATCGGCGATCCACGAGATGTGGGCGAACGCTCGATGCTGACCATCGAAACCGTGGCCGAGAATCTTGAGTCGATTAAGAAGCAGCTTGCTCGCTTCATTGAGATTGGCGAAGGCAAGGGTCTTCTGGTCAATAACTACGACTGGACTTCCCAGATGAATGTCATCGAGTACCTCCGTGACCTGGGTAAGAACTTTTCGCTGAATACCATGTTGGACCGTGACACGGTCAAGCGACGTCTCGAGTCTGACGGCATTTCTTACACCGAATTTTCGTACATGCTGCTGCAGGCGAATGACTTCGTGCACTTGCGACGCAACTACGATTGCCGACTACAGATCGGCGGAAACGATCAGTGGGGCAACATCGTTTCTGGTGTTGATCTCAACCGTCGTCTGGACGCCGAAAAGGTGCATGGCATTACTGTTCCGCTGGTCACCGACGCGGAAGGAAAGAAGTTCGGTAAGTCTACTGGCGGTGGCAAGCTGTGGCTCGATCCGGAGATGACCACGCCATACTCCTGGTACCAGTACTTCATTAATGCTGGCGACTCCGTAGTGATCGATTACCTGCGCTGGTTCACTTTCCTATCTAAGGAAGAAATCGCTGAGTACGAGACCGCGGTTACCGAGCGACCATTCAAGCGTGAAGCTCAGCGTCGTCTGGCTCAGGAAATGACTGACTTGGTTCACGGTCCTGATGCCACGAAGGCTGTCGAGTTGGCAGCGCAGGCTCTGTTCGGACGGGCTGAGTTGAGCGAACTCGATGAAGCGACCTTGGCTAGCGCGGTTGCAGAAGCGGGTGTCGCAGAGATTGGTGCCGGTGAGCCTCGCACAATCACGGATCTGCTTGTTGCGTCAGGGCTGGCTAAGTCGAAGGGCGAAGCACGTCGCACTATTAAGGAAGGTGGCGCGTACGTGAACAACGAGCGCATCTCCGACGAAGAGTGGACACCATCGGATTCTGATTTGTTGCATGGCAGCTGGCTGGTTCTGCGTCGCGGTAAGAAGAATTTCGCCGCAGCGCGCATTTTGGGTTAAGTCAGCGGATAGACGGTTTCTCAGACCGTAAATCGGAACTAACCGAGTTCCTCCCATTAACGTCACGGTGACGAATTAAATAACACCACTGACATTCGAGTCGGGCAGAGTCGCATCTGCTCGACTTTTTCAATTTCAAGCCAATTTAGGTCTTGACACGACCATCGCTTTACGACGGCTCGTCAGTATTGCACCGCGAATACCGAGGTTGAACTGGGGATTTGTATCCCGATTCGCCGTATGTGTATTGTTATCGGAGTCAGCGCGACGGGCTGCGGCCGGTGGTTGTGGTTGTTGTGTTGGTGGGGATGGTTTCGTTCCTTGTTGTGGTTCGGGTCTGGTTTGACTTTGTTCTGCGGGGTTTGTTACTGTTTCTTTTCGCTGCCAGGGGGCGCGCACGGTTGGTGTGTGGTTGTTGGTGGTGGTGTTGTTTGAGAACTCGATAGTGTGCCGATGTACTTTATTTTGTGATGCGCATGGATTGCGTTGGTGGGTACCTGGGTC
>NZ_JBBHKZ010000006.1:0-5589 GCF_037572315.1 Corynebacterium sp. H113
TTCGCTGCCAGGGGGCGCGCACGGTTGGTGTGTGGTTGTTGGTGGTGGTGTTGTTTGAGAACTCGATAGTGTGCCGATGTACTTTATTTTGTGATGCGCATGGATTGCGTTGGTGGGTACCTGGGTCTTTTTTGGTGGCCCTTATTTTACCGATGTTGTTTGTGTGTATTGCTTTGCTTGCATGCCCTTTTTTTGGCGCTGGCTTTTGTTGGTGTCATCCCTGTCGGGGTGTGTGAGTGGTGATAGACATTTTTTATTTTGGATGAATGCCAGGCCATGCTTTTGTGTGGTTTGTTGTTTGTTCTTTTTGCTAGGTTTGGCTTTCTGCGGATTTTTCTGATTGAAGGTTTTTGTGGAGAGTTTGATCCTGGCTCAGGACGAACGCTGGCGGCGTGCTTAACACATGCAAGTCGAACGGTAAGGCCCCTGCTTGCAGGGGTACACGAGTGGCGAACGGGTGAGTAACACGTGGGTGACCTGCCCTGCACTTCGGGATAAGCCTGGGAAACTGGGTCTAATACCGGATAGGACCATGTTGTAGGAACATGGTGGAAAGTTTTTTCGGTGTGGGATGGGCCTGCGGCCTATCAGCTTGTTGGTGGGGTAATGGCCTACCAAGGCGTCGACGGGTATCCGGCCTGAGAGGGTGGACGGACACATTGGGACTGAGACACGGCCCAGACTCCTACGGGAGGCAGCAGTGGGGAATATTGCACAATGGGCGGAAGCCTGATGCAGCGACGCCGCGTGGGGGATGACGGCCTTCGGGTTGTAAACTCCTTTCACCATCGACGAAGGTTTTCTGACGGTAGATGGAGAAGAAGCACCGGCTAACTACGTGCCAGCAGCCGCGGTAATACGTAGGGTGCGAGCGTTGTCCGGAATTACTGGGCGTAAAGAGCTCGTAGGTGGTTTGTCACGTCGTCTGTGAAATTCCGGGGCTTAACTCCGGGCGTGCAGGCGATACGGGCATAACTTGAGTACTGTAGGGGAGACTGGAATTCCTGGTGTAGCGGTGAAATGCGCAGATATCAGGAGGAACACCAATGGCGAAGGCAGGTCTCTGGGCAGTAACTGACGCTGAGGAGCGAAAGCATGGGTAGCGAACAGGATTAGATACCCTGGTAGTCCATGCCGTAAACGGTGGGCGCTAGGTGTAGGGGTCTTCCACGACTTCTGTGCCGTAGCTAACGCATTAAGCGCCCCGCCTGGGGAGTACGGCCGCAAGGCTAAAACTCAAAGGAATTGACGGGGGCCCGCACAAGCGGCGGAGCATGTGGATTAATTCGATGCAACGCGAAGAACCTTACCTGGGCTTGACATATACGGGACGGCGGCAGAGATGTCGTTTCCCTTGTGGCTCGTATACAGGTGGTGCATGGTTGTCGTCAGCTCGTGTCGTGAGATGTTGGGTTAAGTCCCGCAACGAGCGCAACCCTTGTCTTATGTTGCCAGCACGTTATGGTGGGGACTCGTGAGAAACTGCCGGGGTCAACTCGGAGGAAGGTGGGGATGACGTCAAATCATCATGCCCCTTATGTCCAGGGCTTCACACATGCTACAATGGCCGGTACAGTGGGTTGCGAGCCTGTGAGGGTGAGCTAATCTCATAAAGCCGGTCTCAGTTCGGATCGGGGTCTGCAACTCGACCCCGTGAAGTCGGAGTCGCTAGTAATCGCAGATCAGCAACGCTGCGGTGAATACGTTCCCGGGCCTTGTACACACCGCCCGTCACGTCATGAAAGTCGGTAACACCCGAAGCCAGTGGCCTAACTTTTGAGGGAGCTGTCGAAGGTGGGATTGGCGATTGGGACGAAGTCGTAACAAGGTAGCCGTACCGGAAGGTGCGGCTGGATCACCTCCTTTCTAAGGAGTTTTTTTTCAGCAGTTGGTGTCATCGTGTTGGTGATGGTGGCTGTTTTTATTTTTTTAGGGTGGATGCTTGCCGCGTGCCGTTGGGGTGCGAGTGGTTGGTGTGTGTCGCGAAGTGTTGTGTGTCGGTGCGCTGTTGGGTGTCTGGAATGGCACGTTTGTGTGTTGTTTCTGCTGCTGTGTGTGCTTGCCTCGTTGTGGGGTGGGTGTGTGTGGTGGGTGTTGTGTGAGAACTGGATAGTGGACGCGAGCATCTTGTTTTTCTAATTTATTCTGTGATTTTTTCTAGGTTGTTGCATGTGCTGACTGTTGCCTTTGGTGGTGGTTGGTGTGTGTGATTGTTCTTAGTGTTTTGTGAGTTACTTTGTGTGTTGTTTTTTAAGGGCACACGGTGGATGCCTTGGCATAGTAGGCCGATGAAGGACGTGAGAGACCGCGATAGTCCTCGGGGAGTTGTCAACTAAGCGTTGATCCGAGGGTGTCCGAATGGGGAAACCTGGCCGTAGTTATGTGCGGTCGCCTGCAGATGAATTCATAGTCTGTGTGGTGGTTACGCGGGGAAGTGAAACATCTTAGTACCCGTAGGAAGAGAAAATAATAATGATTCCGTTAGTAGTGGCGAGCGAACGCGGATGATGGCTAAACCGCATGCGTGTGATACGTGGCAGTGGTTGCGTGTGTGGTGTTGTGGGACGTGTGCGTGCATGGTCTGCCAACTGTGCGCTGGTGTAAATGATGGTTAGTGGAAGTGGCTTGGAATGGCCTGCCGTAGACGGTGATAGCCCGGTACGTGAAAATTGTTGTTTGCCAGTTGTGTGTGTTCCCAAGTAGCAGCGGGCTCGTGGAATCTGCTGTGAATCTGCCGGGACCGCCCGGTAAGCCTGAATACCTGCTGTGACCGATAGCGGATAGTACCGTGAGGGAATGGTGAAAAGTACCCCGGGAGGGGAGTGAAATAGTACCTGAAACCGTGTGCTTACAATCCGTCAGAGCCCTTGTGGGTGATGGCGTGCCTTTTGAAGAATGAGCCTGCGAGTCAGCGGCATGTCGCGAGGTTAACCCGTGTGGGGTAGTCGTAGCGAAAGCGAGTATTTATGTGCGTTGTAGTGGCATGTCCTGGACCCGAAGCGGGGTGATCTACCCATGGCCAGTGTGAAGCAGAGGTAAGACTTTGTGGAGGCGCGAACCCACTTAGGTTGAAAACTGAGGGGATGAGTTGTGGGTAGGGGTGAAAGGCCAATCAAACTCCGTGATAGCTGGTTCTCCCCGAAATGCATTTAGGTGCAGCGTCGTGTGTTTCCTCCTGGAGGTAGAGCTACTGGTTGGTTTAGCGGGACTATCATCTTAGCGACATCAGCCAAACTCCGAATGCCGGTGAGGTGAGAGCACGGCAGTGAGACTGCGGGGGATAAGCTTCGTAGTCGAGAGGGAAACAGCCCAGATCGCCGGCTAAGGCCCCTAAGGGTGTACTAAGTGGAAAAGGATGTGGGATCGCGAAGACAACCAGGAGGTTGGCTTAGAAGCAGCCATCCTTGAAAGAGTGCGTAATAGCTCACTGGTCGAGTGGTTCTGCGCCGACAATGTAGTGGGGCTCAAGTACACCGCCGAAGCCGCGGCACTCAACATTTTTGTTGGGTGGGTAGGGGAGCGTCGTGCATGTGTTGAAGCCAGGGGGTGACCGTTGGTGGAGTGTGTGCGAGTGAGAATGCAGGCATGAGTAGCGAATGAGGAGTGGAAAACTCCTCCGCCGAATGACTAAGGGTTCCTGGGCCAGGTTAATCCTCCCAGGGTGAGTCGGGACCTAAGGCGAGGCCGACAGGCGTAGTCGATGGATAACGGGTTGATATTCCCGTACCCGTGTTTTTGCGACCATGGTGAATCAGTGATACTAACCTTCCTGAAGCGTGCTGTGATGGAGTCTTTGGCTTTGTTGTGGTGTGTGGATGCAAGGGACCTGATCTGGTAGTAGCCAAGTGATGGGGTGACGCAGGAAGGTAGCCGTGCCACGTGATGGATTGTCGTGGTGTAAGCGTGTGGCCCGTGTGGTAGGTAAATCCGCCATGCATTGTGGGTGAGGCGTGATGCGTACCCGTTGTGGGGAAGTTGGTGATCCTATGCTGTCGAGAAAAGCCTCTAGCGATGTGGGAACATGGCCCGTACCCTAAACCGACACAGGTGGTCAGGTAGAGAATACTAAGGCGATCGGGATAACTGTGGTTAAGGAACTCGGCAAAATGCCCCCGTAACTTCGGGAGAAGGGGGGCCACTGCTGGTGAACGACGTGTTGAGCTGGTGGTGGCCGCAGAGAATAGAGGGAAGCGACTGTTTACTAAAAACACAGGTCCGTGCGAAGACGTGTAAGTCGATGTATACGGACTGACGCCTGCCCGGTGCTGGAAGGTTAAGAGGACCTGTTAGGCGGTAACGCCGAAGCGGAGAATTTAAGCCCCAGTAAACGGCGGTGGTAACTATAACCATCCTAAGGTAGCGAAATTCCTTGTCGGGTAAGTTCCGACCTGCACGAATGGCGTAACGACTTCCCTGCTGTCTCAACCACAGACCCGGCGAAATTGCAGTACGAGTAAAGATGCTCGTTACGCGCGGCAGGACGAAAAGACCCCGGGACCTTCACTATAGCTTGGTATTGGTGTTCGATTCGGTTTGTGTAGGATAGGTGGGAGACTGTGAAGCGGCTACGCTAGTGGTTGTGGAGTCGTTGTTGAAATACCACTCTGATCGTATTGGATGTCTAACCTTGGCCCATGATCTGGGTTGGGGACAGTGCCTGGTGGGTAGTTTAACTGGGGCGGTTGCCTCCTAAAGAGTAACGGAGGCGCCCAAAGGTTCCCTCAGCCTGGTTGGCAATCAGGTGTTGAGTGTAAGTGCACAAGGGAGCTTGACTGTGAGAGTGACAGCTCGAGCAGGTAGGAAACTAGGGACTAGTGATCCGGCACTGGCTTGTGGAAGCGGTGTCGCTCAACGGATAAAAGGTACCCCGGGGATAACAGGCTGATCTTCCCCAAGAGTCCATATCGACGGGATGGTTTGGCACCTCGATGTCGGCTCGTCGCATCCTGGGGCTGGAGTAGGTCCCAAGGGTAGGGCTGTTCGCCCTTTAAAGCGGCACGCGAGCTGGGTTTAGAACGTCGTGAGACAGTTCGGTCTCTATCCGCCGCGCGCGTTGAAACTTGAGGAAGGCTGTCCCTAGTACGAGAGGACCGGGATGGACGTACCTCTGGTGTGCCAGTTGTTCCGCCAGGAGCATGGCTGGTTGGCTACGTACGGAAGGGATAACCGCTGAAAGCATCTAAGCGGGAAGCCTGTTTCGAGATTAGGTTTCATTTGAGGTTCCCTATAGATGATGGGGTTGATAGGCCGGATCTGGAAGCACAGTGATGTGTGGAGGTGACCGGTACTAATGTGCCGATATAACAACACATGTTGTGATTGTGGTCATGGTTTGTTGGTGTAACGAGTTGTTCGCGTCCGTTGTTCAGTGTCTGGCATGACACCGTGCACCCGTTGTGGTGTGTTTGTGTTGTGTTGTGTTTTTGTCGGTGGTGTTAGCGGCGGGGTCACGCCCGGTCTCATTCCGAACCCGGAAGCTAAGTCTGCCTGCGCCGATGGTACTGCACTCGGGAGGGTGTGGGAGAGTAGGTCGCTGCCGGCATTGTTTTTGTGGGGGTCTGGTCCTTGTGGGCTGGGCCCCCTTTTTTT
>NZ_JBBHKZ010000007.1:0-1348 GCF_037572315.1 Corynebacterium sp. H113
ATCACAAAATAAAGTACATCGGCACACTATCGAGTTCTCAAACAACACCACCACCAACAACCACACACCAACCGTGCGCGCCCCCTGGCAGCGAACGTTAACCTTACGCCACCCAGCCCGAAAAACAAAATCGAACCAAACAACCAGTTAACAAACACCAACAACAACCCCAACCACCAAGTGCTACACACCCCGCGGCCACAGCGTCGCTGACTCGGACTACAGTACACACCCCCACACAACAACACAAAACACCACGTCAAGGGGCACAAACGAGCTCATTGATAGCGATCCCAAGCGCCCTACTACTCGGCTAAAGAATCGGCCATGTGCAAGAACTCTCTATAGCGCGACCGAACTCTTCCGGTAAACAGCGCGTAAACCCCGCCCGCGCCTCAAAAGTGGACTAGCAAGTTTGGAGGTTTGAACATTCACCATTCAATCACCGCTTCGGCCCCCGACATTCTTCAATGCTTCACGGACGCTAAGCGCACTCATTGATTCCTGATGACGCCCAACATAGCTACGAACCCAATCGGCATCCGTATACGCGTAGTCACGCAGTGCCCATCCAATGGCTTTGTTGATGAAAAACTCGTCGTCAAGCAGATTCGGCTGAATGACCGACGTCAATATTTCTACAGAAGTATCGGCTCGAAACCCCAGCTGGTGAAGGATCGCGACGCGTCGCATCCACATAGACTCATGCGTTGCCGCCGAGACCACGGTTGAATGGTCGGCCGTACTCGTACCGCGAAACACAGAACCATAGGCTTTCGCCAACGGATCAACGGTGTCCCACCAGGACTTCGCGGTTACCAGCCTCTCCAGATGAGCCAACTCATCAACCTTGAGGAACCGACCATCCGAGAACAGTCGAATGTAATCAACCGCAACGTACTGGAACTCACGCTCGTCGGCGCTCCAGCATTCTTCGACGAAATCCCAGTCGATTGCTCGGCGCTGCTTCTTCAAGGCGCGCAAGATCGGCATCGATCGCTGACGCCGAGCAACACTCTGAATACCAAGAAAAGCGAACTGATTTCGCATATAGGCAGCCATTTGGCTGGCTCGATCGGCATTGGCCAGTGGCACAACGGATTCACTGACGAGCTCAAACGAACTTTGCGACGACACCCCTCAAGCATAAGCGACATGCAACGAACGGTGGGACGACTATGCACACATATCCTCGCTTGTGTGTTCGAGTGTGGGCACACAAAAAAAAGGGGGCCCAGCCCACAAGGACCAGACCCCCACAAAAACAATGCCGGCAGCGACCTACTCTCCCACACCCTCCCGAGTGCAGTACCATCGGCGCAGGCAGACTTAGCTTCCGGGTTCGGAA